>CAYQSI010000059.1:0-20878 GCA_964420185.1 uncultured Occallatibacter sp.
TGTGCCGTGTCCGCCAGTCCGGAATGCCTAATGAACCGCGGAGAGCTCCACCTTCCTATGGAAGGGTTCACCAGCGCATTAACCACGGCCCCGTGGGTCGGTTTCTACCTTTCCTCGAAATTGCGCTGGCCGTGCCTATTACCCCAATGAGCAATCGCCGTTCATCGGGGCCCCCGAGAAGCTCAAATGCCGTATTCTGGCACTGGTGTACCCAGTTCTCTTTCATTTCGGCTCGATTCTGATTCCGGCCTATGGCGCCTCGGCCGCCGTGGGCGTGTTGCTGGCGTTGTTCCTGGCCGAGCGGACGGCACGCACGGCGGGGCTCAATGCCGTGCAGGTGTGGAAGCTGTGCGTAGTGGCGCTCTTTGTGGCCCTGGCGGGCTCGCGGCTGCTGCTGGTGGCGCTCAACTGGACTGAGCTGCGCCTGCATCCGGTGTGGCTGCTGGGCCTAGCCATGATTCACCATCCGCTGCTGGCCTGCTTTGGAGCGCTGGCCGCGGCGGTGGCCGCTGTCTTGTATGGCCGCCGGCAACGGCTGCCTTTGTGGACCACAGCCGACGTGCTGGCCGCGCCCTTGGCCCTGGGGCTTGCCTTCGAGCAGTTGGGCGCACAGCTCGCCGGCTCGGGCTATGGAACTGAAGCCGGAACGGGGAGCGCGGCGCACTGGGCCGTCACGTACACTGATCCGCTGGCGGCGATTTGGAGCGGGGCTCCGCTGGGCGTTCCGCTGCATCCGGTGCAGGCTTACGCGGCGCTCGCCTTCCTCACGCTCTCGATTTTTTTGTTGTTCTGGTTGCCGTATCGGCGGCAATCTGGAGATGTTGCGGGATTGCTGCTGCTGGGTGCGGGCGTGGCGGTTTTTATCACCGAGTTTTGGCGCGACCCCGAGGGACGGGGCGCGTTGCTGGGCGGCGCGCTGGATGGGCCGCAGGCTGCGGCGGTGGCTCTGGTGGTGGCCGGAGGATTGGTTATGCTGAAACGGAAGCCACCTGTGGTGGGGCAGACATCTTCGGCCGGAAAAGATCAGGCCGTTGTTTCTCCACCCTTTGAAGGACCGGAAGCGAAAGACGAGGCTGCAAATGGCTGAACTGCGTACCATCGATGTGCTTGCGGAGGCTAAGGGGCAGCGGCTCGATCAATTTATTGCCCAGTTTTTGACCGCGCAAGGGGAGAGCGTGAGCCGCTCGCGTGTGCAACTGCTTATGGAGCAGGGCGATGTGCTGGTCAACGGCTTGCACGAGAAAGCCTCGTTCAAGCTGCGCGGAGGCGAGCGGATCGACATTACCGGTGAGCCGCATCCGGCGCCGCTCAAAGCCACGCCGGAAGAGATTCCGCTGGACGTGATTTACGAGGACGCCGATCTGGCGGTGGTGAACAAGCCGGCTGGAATGATGGTTCATGCCGGGTCAGGGCAGAATGAGGACGCGCGCAGCCGCGGTACGCTGGTGAACGCGTTGCTCTTCCGGTTCAAGGCGCTTTCGGCCACCGGCGGCGATCTGCGGCCAGGCATCGTGCATCGGCTGGACAAGGCCACCAGCGGTTTGATTGTGGTGGCCAAAAACGACCGCGCCCATTTGGCCCTGGCGGAGCTGTTTTCCAGCCACCAGATCAAGAAGACCTACATTGCGCTGGTTCAGGGAACCGTCGCGCGGGCCAAGGGCACCATCCACGCTGATATAGGCCGCGATCCGGTGCGGCGCACGCGCATGATCGTCAACCCCCCGCACAATGCTCGCACCGCCGTCTCCCACTACGAGGTGGTCCGGCGGCTCACGAATCGCTTTGGCAAGTTCACGCTGGTCAAAGTTCGTATTGAGACGGGCCGGACGCATCAGATTCGCGTTCACATGGCGTCGATCGGCCATCCGGTGGTGGGTGATACGCTCTATGGCGGCGCGGGCCAGTTGACTGACCAGGTGGCCTCACAGGCGGCAACCTCTAAAGCGGCGCGGCGCAAGGCGGAGCCGGAGAGGCTCAGGCTGGGCCGCAACTTCCTTCATGCCGCACGGCTGGAGTTTTCGCATCCCAGAACGGGGAAGCTGCTGCAACTGGAAGCGCCGCTGCCCGCGGAACTGGAGGCGTTTTTGAGCCGCCTGGAAGACGCGCAAGCCCATCCAGGGGAATGACCTGCTCAGGGCAATTGCATGAATGACATCTGTTGCTGGAGATGGTTCGGCCAGCCGCCGGTCCGGACAAGCGAAGTCCTCCTTCCCGGAGGGAAGACGCGAAAATAGCCCAGGCTGGAGCGCAGCGGAAGCCTGGGAAAGCATCCCCGTCATCCCGTCGCGCCCCGGAGGGTCGCGTCGAAACTCTGCACCGGCGCTGAACCTCTTTCATGCAATTGCCCTGAATGACCTGCTCAGGGTTGACGAGAAGACGGGTCACCATTGATAGAATGAGAGAGCTATGACCAGAAAGCTTTCAGGACTTGTGTTGGCGGCGGCGTTTGCGGCAGCCGGCTTGTACGCGCAGCAACCCGCGGCCCCTCCGGCCACCTCGTCGGCCGGCCAACCCGCGCCCGCCCCGGCCGTTCAGCAGCCCGCCGATCAGCAGGTGGATTTGAACGCGCCCACCATCGTCCGGTTGGGCGTCAATGAGGTCAACCTCATCTTCACCGTTACTGACAGGCACGGGGAGTATATTTCGAATTTGCAGCAAAGCGATTTTGCTCTGCTCGATGACCACAAGGCGCCGGCCAGGGTGAACTCCTTCCATCAGCAGATCAATCTGCCGATCAGGGTGGGCCTGCTCATCGACACCAGTACCTCGATTCGCTCGCGCTTCCAGTTCGAGCAACAGTCCGCCACCGAGTTTCTGCTGGAGATCCTCAAGGCTCGCAGCGACCGCGCCTTCGTGATGGGCTTCGATTCGACACCCACGGTGACTCAGGATTGGACCAACAACGTCGACGGTCTGGAGACGGGCGTAAACCGGATGCGTCCCGGCGGCGGCACGGCGCTCTTCGATGCCGTCTACACCGCTTGTCGCGACAAGCTGTTGGACGTTTCGCGCGGCCAGGAGCCGGTACGCAAGGCGATGGTGCTGATCTCCGACGGAGAAGACAACCAGAGCCTCGTCGAACTGGATGAGGCCATCAAGGAATGTCAGCGGGCTGAGACCATCATCTACGCCATCAGCACCAACTGGACGCCCAGCCGCGGCAAGGGCGATAAGGTGCTGACCCGGATGGCGGTGGATACCGGCGGGCAGGTGTTCTTTCCGCCTTCAGCCGAAGAAATGTCCAACAGCTTCCACGGCATCGAAGAAGAGCTGCGCAGCCAGTACGCGCTGACCTACACTCCGGCCGACTTCAAGGAGGATGGTTCGTTTCGTCCCATCTATCTTTACTGCAACGACCGGCGCTACCAGGTGCGGACGCGCAAAGGCTACTTTGCGCCCCGGCCGCTAGGCCAGTAGCGGCAATCGACAGCCCCCAACGGGGCGAAAGAATATCTTCGTTTTTTCAGACGAGGCGCGGCCACAGCAGCGCCTCGTCTTGGTTATGAGGGTTTCCGCGGGATAAAAGACGCCAGAGCATTTTAGCTTTTGCTATAGACTTTCGTGCCCCATCCATTCCGCGTTTTTCTGCGGAATGGGTGGGATACCGCCAAAATTCGGTCTACACAATTTCCGAAAAAGCGCCAGCCTGGCATGAAACCGCGTAATCCCTCCATCATTTCCTCCTTTTCTCTCGCTCTTCCAATCGAAGCTGCCTGCGTGTTCCGTTTCAGGACATTCCCGCCCGCGGCTGTCCCCATTTGCCTCAACCCCGGATTCTTTCTGCGGATCTCTCATGGATTTTGCCGGGCGCGCGATGAAATGGAAGTGGGCAACTCCACGAGTTCTCCATGGGGCGCGGCTTGCGGCGGTTCGCGATTGCCTGCCGCATCGGAACAAAGGGAAGACGGGAAATCGGCCAGGTTGCGGAAGGACTGAGCGGAAAGGGGGAGACAGGGTGATCCGGCAGGCAATATCGTGCGACATCTGCGGAAGTGAGAAGAAGCAGACGAACCACTGGTTTGTGGCCTATGAGCAGGGTGGGGAACTGCGGGTGAGCGGGTGGAGCTCGCGCGCCCGGCTGCGCCCAGGGTCGAAGCATCTGTGCGGGCAAACCTGCCTGCATAAGCTGGTGGACGACTTCATGGCCAGGGCGCTGGCGGTGCGTGCGCCGCGAGCCGCCGGAAAAGAGGCGGAGGTTGAGAAGCAGACGGCGCGCACTGACGCCAGCCTGACCTCAGACGCTGCCTATAGCGAGGTTGAGTCTTCCGCGCAGTTGATTTCTACGCCCGCGCAGGTCACACCCGTGCGGCCTCTGCTCCGGATGCCGATGGAACTGGTTGCCGTGCCGCCGAAGCCGCGCGCCGAAGAGGCCGTGGTCTCCGCCGGTGAGCCGCCCCGCTATGCGTCGCGCAACTGGCGCGCCGCGGCCTGGGAGCGCGAACGGGAGCGCGAAGCGCGCATTGCGCGGGGATGAACGCCGTCCGCGCGGAGATGGAGTTTGACTTAGAGCATTTTGGCTTTTGCTATAAACTTCAGTGCCCCATCCATTCCGCGTTTTTCTGCGGAATGGGTGGGATACCGAAAAATTCCGATCTACACTGTTTCCGAAAAAGCTCAATGTGTAGCCGGTGCGGCCTCCAGCAGCGCCAGCAGCCCGGCCTCGTCCAGCACCGGAACCCTGAGTTCGCGCGCTTTGTCGAGTTTGGAACCAGCTTCCTCGCCGGCCACCACGTAGCTGGTCTTCTTGCTGACAGAGCCGGCGGTCTTGCCGCCCGCGGCCTCAATCTTCCGTTTGGCTTCATCGCGGGTGAGCGTGGGCAGCGTGCCGGTGAGTACGAAGGTGAGCCCCGCCAACTGCGCCGAGCGCTGCCGCTTCTCCGCCGTCATGTCCACTCCGGCGTCTCCCAGTCTTTTCAACAGGTCACAATTTTCTTTGTCGGCGAAGAATTCCAGAATTGCCTGGGAAATGCGCGGACCCACTTCTTCCACGCGCTCCAGTTCTTCGGCTGTGGCCGCCCTCAGCGCTTCAATGGAGCCGAACTCCTCCGCCAGCAACTCTGCTGTTCTTTCCCCAACAAACCGAATTCCCAACCCCATGAGCACGCGGGCCAGTCCAGCTTTCTTTGACGTTTCGATCTCTTCCAGCAGCGACTCTGTCGACTTTTCTGCAAAGCGGTCCAGAGCGATCAGGTCATCTTTTTTCAGGCTATAGAGATCGGCAACGCTGCGGACGAGGTTGCGATCCAGCAACTGCTGCACCACCGCCTCGCCCAGCCCTTCGATGTTCATCACTCCACGCGATGCAAAGTGGAGCAGGCTTTCGCGCAGCTTGGCCGGGCAGTCCGCGTTCACACAGCGAAAGTCTACTTCGCCTTCGGCGCGGACGACGGCGGAGTGGCATTCGGGACAAACCGATGGAAATTCGAAGCGGAAGACGCCACGCAGGTGATCCGCGTCTTCGAGGACCTCGACGACCTTGGGGATTACGTCGCCGCCGCGCTCGACGCGCACCCAGTCGCCGAGTTTCAGGCCCAGGCGCTCGATAAAGTCGGCGTTGTGCAGCGTGGCGCGGCTGACGGTGGTGCCGCCGATGAAGACCGGGGTCAGCTCGGCTACCGGAGTCAGCTTGCCGGTGCGGCCCACCTGCACGGTGATGGCGTTGACTTGAGTGATACCCGACCTGGCGGTGAATTTGTAGGCGATGGCCCAGCGCGGCGCGCGGCCGGTATAGCCGAGGCGCTCCTGCGTGGCGAAGGCATCCACCTTGAGGACTACGCCGTCGATTTCGTAGCCGAGGGTGGCGCGATCGGCTTCGGCCTGATCGATGAAGCGGGTCATTTCCTCGACGGAGGTGACCAGTTTGCGATGGGGGTTGACGCGGAATCCGAGGGCGGCCAGAGTGTCGAGTGTGGCGCACTGGCCCTGGGGCCAGAATTCGCCCTCAACGAGCAGAAAATAGGCGTACAAGTCCAGGCGGCGATTGGCGACTGTGGCGGGATCAAGGGTGCGCAGCGTGCCAGCGGCGGCGTTGCGGGGATTCACGGCCAGGGCGAGTCCCTCCCGCTCACGTTCCTCGTTGAGGCGCTGGAAGGCCGCTTCGGGCATGACTGCTTCGCCGCGGACTTCAAATGCCGGGGGCAGGCCGGCAGCTTTCAGCCGTTCCGCGGGGATGGTCAGCGGCACGCTGCGAATGGTGCGGATGTTCGAAGTGACGTCCTCGCCGGTCTGGCCGTCGCCGCGGGTAATGCCGGTCGTCAGCCGTGAACCGCCGTCCACAATTGGCTCGTAACGAAGGGCCACACTCAGGCCATCCAGCTTGAGTTCAGCCACATACTCGACCGGCAGCCCGCCAGCCAGTTCGCGCACGCGAGCTTCCCAGGCGGCCAGTTCCTCTGCCGAGTAGACGTTGTCAAGCGAGAGCATGGGCCGCGAGTGGGCCACTTTGCGGAAGCCTTCGGCGGGCTTGCCGCCCACGCGCTGGGTGGGCGAGTCCGGGGTGAGCAGCTCGGGGTGCGCGAACTCAATGAGTTTCAGCTCGTTCATCAGCGCGTCGTAGGCGGCGTCGGTGATCTCCGGCGCGTCCAAAACGTAATACAAGTGCTCGTGGCGGCGCAGTTCGGCGCGCAGTCCCGCGGCGCGCTGTGCCTGAGATGAGTCTGGGGTGGTTCTGTCGCCCATGGGGAGAATTATAAGGGCGCGGCGGAGCAGTTAGTATGGTTTGCAGGTAGCTATGGAACCCATCACCCACTTTCTTGCCGGAGCTTGCATCGGCCGCGCGGGGTTGAACCGCAAAACCAGGTACGCCACGCTGGCTGCCGTGCTGGCCTCAGAGGCTGCCGATATTGACGTGCTGTGGGGGCTGGCGGGGCCGGTCGAGGAGCTGAAGCACCATCGCGGCATTACGCATACCTTCGTCGCTGTGCCGGTGATGGCGGCGGTAGCGGTGGGGATGGTTTGGCTCTTTGACCGCTGGGTGAAGGCGCGGCGTGCTCGAGGGGCAAACAATCTCAACCAGAACGCAAATGCGCCCCCGGCGCTGACGCGGGTGCCGCAACAAATCCGCTGGGGCTGGCTTTATTTGACGGCGTTCATCTCCGCGCTGAGCCACTTGATGTTGGACTGGACAAACAACTACGGTCTGCGGCCCTTTTACCCCTTCAATGCGCGGTGGTACTCGGGCAGTCTTGTCTTCATCGCCGAGCCGGTGCTGTGGGTTCTGCTGGGGTCGGCGCTGGTGATCCCGGCTCTGCTGGGGCTGATTGGCGGCGAGATTGGCGCGCGGCGCGAGGCTTTTCGCGGCCGTGGATGGGCCATCTTCGCCCTGACCGGGATGGTGCTGTTGTGGGGCTGGCGCTGGGCGGAGCAAGGGCGGGCAAGAGCGATGGTGGAAAACGCCGCAATCGCCACGGCTCCGGTGAAGCGCATGGCTCTGGAACCCTACCCCATCAACCCCTTTCGCTGGCACGCCATTCTGGAGACCGACGCGTACTACCAGACCGCTGAGATCGACACCCGCACTGGGGAGATTGCGAGCGACCCGCACCGGGACGTACTTTTCAAGCCGCCCGCGACCGCGGCTACCGAGGCCGCCAAACGCACGCTGCTGGGGCAGGTTTTTCTGGACTGGGGCACCTGGGCTGTGGTGCGCGATGTGGGCCAGGAGCCGGTGCCGGGCCTGCCTCCGGGAGTGATGGACCCTCCGCAACTGCCGCGTAACCGCACCTGGACCACGGTCGAATTTGACGATCTGCGCTTTGAATATCCCTTTTTTGGCATAAGACTCGACACGGGCAGCTCCCCCCGCCGGTCGCCTTTGAGCGGATGGGTTTATATCGTGGACGGCCGCGACGAAGCGGGCGAGGCGATGAGCGGGCGGGAGCAGCGGTAGAACAGCATCGCCCCTGATAAAAATAATTGTTCATCGCGTCAAGGTTTCAGGGTTGACCCGCTGGCGCGCGACCCGCAGAATGAGAAGAGTGCCGTTGTGCCGCCCGGAGTGTGTTTTTTCCTGGAGAGACGCCGGAATCCTGAAATTCGAGGTGTTCATGCCCGCTTATCTGCTGTTGCTGGTTGCCGTGTTGAGCCGTTTTATGCCCCATGCGGGGTTGTGGAACTTTACCGCGGTGGGCGGCGCTCTGCTTTACTTTGGCGCGCGGCGGCCGTGGCGGGAGATGCTTGCTCCGCTGGCCGCGCTTATGGCCACCGACTACTTCCTCACCGTCCATAGCTATCACTACAGCTTTGTCTGGCAGGGCTATGCGCCCACCTGGGCCTGGTATCTGATGGCCATGGTGCTGGGGCAGATTCTGCTCAAAAGCCGGACGACTACTGCGCGCGTCGCGGCTGGCGCGCTGCTGGGGCCGACCTCGTTTTTCCTGCTCTCGAACTATGCGGCTTGGGCGACCGGCTGGGCGTTCCCGTATCCGCACACGCTGGCCGGGCTGGGCGCGTGTTTTGCCGCCGCTGTGCCGTTCTATCGCAACGACCTGATCTCGACGGCGATTGTGGCCGGGGCGGCCTTCGGAGTTCCGGTGCTGGTGCGGCGGATGAGCGCGGCGCAGACGCAGACGGTAATGGCTGAAAAGTAGTTTTTAGGCTGTGTGTCCAGGTCTCAATATCGAGACCTGGGCACATATTTTGATGGTTTGTTATAAAAATCCAAGTACCCATATTCTGAGCGCGAAAAGGCCTCTGAATTGCGAGCCTTCGACTACTTTTTATTAGAGCATTTTAGCTTTTGCTATAAACTTCTGTGCCCCATCCATTCCGCGTATTTCTGCGGAATGGGTGGGATATCGACAAAATTCCGGTCTACACTATTTCCGAAAAAGCTCTAGTCTTCCAGCAGCTTGCCGGCACGCTTTTTCCGTATCCACCACCAGGCAAAGCCCGCCACGGCCAAGCCGCCTACGATGGCCAGCACGGCCAGTCTGTGGTGCTCCACCACATCGACCGCGCCCGGACCCAGCTTGAGCACCAGGAGCGAGAGCACCAGCCAGCGCAGCAGCCGTCCGGAAAAGACTGCCAGCATGAAGGGCACTACCCGCATCTCAAAGACGCCGGCGGCAAAGACGCAGGCCTTCCAGGGCGTGGGCGGGGGCAGCATGGAGGGAATCATCATGGCCAGGAATTCCTGGTTCTCGAAGCGGGTGCGCATCCGCTCGAAGCGCGCGCGGTTGACGCGCTTGAGCAGAAAGAGCTCGCCGCCCGCCCGGCCCAATCCGTAAGGCAACAGGCCGCCCACGGCGGAGCCCGCCGCGGCCAGCAGGCAATAGAGCCAGAAATGGCTCTTGTCGTTCCACACATAGACGGCCAGAAGTGCGTCCATGGGAATGGGAATGGTGGACGAGTCCAGCAGTGCGGCCGCGCCCACGCCCCAAATGCCAAACTTCGCCAGAAACAGGGCTACAAGTTTCCACTTGGCCATCAATCGAATAAAAAACTGCTTCAAAAAGGGTCCCCTTCCACCCGCAAATCCGTCTTACCATCAAGAACCATTGTACGGGCCGAGGCGATGGACACGAATTTCCGGCCGAGATGAGAGAATAGAAAGAAAGGATCTAAAAGGAGCGGCGGGTGCGAGTGCGCCCAGGGATGCTCCTCAAGAACGAATGCCCACCGAAAAAGCGCCAACCGATGTGAACGAGCCCAACGGGCCCACGGGAACCAACCTCGATCCGAGCGCTCCGGCAGCGAGCGAGGAGCGGCGCGAGCCCCTGTCCGTGTCCCCCGTGGTTCGCGGTTCGCGCTGGGTAGACTACGACACCCACGAACTGCTGGAGATGATCGGCGAGTTGGAGGACGAGCGGCGCTGGGCGCGGCTGCGTGAGGGCGTCTGGCTTGCCATCCTCATCCACTTGGCGTTGCTTTCGGCGGTGACCTGGATTCCCAAGTATGTTTTCAAAGTGCCGGTAGTGGTCGATCAGAGCGACGCGCTCAAGCAGCACAAGGATTTCACCTATCTGGACACGCCGTTTCAGTTGCCGCCCAAGGCTCCTCCCAAGCCGCTTTCGACGCAGCAGCCCTTGATCGACAAAAAGACGATGGAGGAGATGAAGCGGTCCGCGCCGCCTGCGCCCGCGCCGGAGTCAGCGCCGAAGCCTGCCGCGCAGGCCCCTGCGCCGCCGCCCATTCCGCCCAGCCAGCAGTCGCAGCTTGAAGCGCCTCGTCCGGCGGCGGTGCCTGCCCGGCCCAACTTTGCCATGGGCTCGCAAAATCCTGCCGACCAGTTGCGCGAAGCCATGAAGGGCGCGTCGCGGGGCAACGGTACGGGCGGCGCAGGGAACCTCTCCCCTGATAGACTGGCGCGGCATCCCGGCGCGGGAACGGGCGGGATAGAGGTTCTCTCCGACACTCAGGGTGTGGACTTCAATGGCTGGCTACAGCGCTGGCACCGGGAGACGGAGCGGACCTGGGATCCGCTGATTCCCGACGAGGTTAACGCGCCCATTCTCAAGTCGGGCATGGTGGCGATACGCTTCAAGGTGCTGCCCAACGGCCGTCTGATGGACGGCAGCCTGGTGTTGGAGGGCCGCTCCGGCGACGTGGCGTTGGACCGCGCGGCATGGGGCGCTCTGACCGGCTCAAACTACCCGCCGCTGCCCAGAGACTTCCACGGGCCATACCTGGAACTGCGCGCCTATTTCCTCTACAACATGGAGCCGCAACGATAGGTCAGCGCGTCTGCGAATCTGACTGTACTAATTCTCTTCTTGCGGAAAAGCGAGTTCGACGCTTCGCCCTCCGTAGAGAACGCGGAGAATTGCGACCGAGTCGGCATTGACCCGGAAGGCGATCAGAACGCGGCGCTCAAATCCCATCACGCGCAGGCCAGGGCGCAGATCGTTGCGGCAGGTTCCGCGCATTGGCAAAGTGCTGAGGCTCATACATGTCTTCTCGATTCGCTCAAGATAGCGCAGCGCGCGAGTCGGACTTCCGTGATCTGCAATGTAGTCGTAGAGATCGAGGAGATCGTCTTGAGCTTCCGGCGTGAAGATAATCGTAGGTCTCACGCCTTGCGGGCCTTTCGTTCCTGATGACGGGCGCGAACGGCGGCGAAGACCTGGCTTGCGGGAATGGCTCGGCCGGGGTCAGCCTGAAGCGCATCGTAAGCGGCCACAACTTCCTTGCGCAGCCAGCGTTCCACGGCCGCATCCCGTTCTTCCAGCGCGCGAAGGCCAGCTCGAACCACCTCGCTGGCTGAAGCGTAGGCCCCGGAATCTACGAGTCCGTCGATGTAACGTCCCTGCTCGCTGGGCAAACTGACCGTCCGTTTTTCACAAAGAGACGCGGGCATAGCGCATAGCTCCTGAAGAAAAGTCTAGCACAAGTATGAGGAATTCATACCGCAATTCACTGCGTCCGGCAGCGCACTCGTATTCCTTTGGAGGGCAAGCTGCTGGCGCTTGCTCGCCCGGCGATGAAATATAAACTGTTCTTATGGCATCTGCCAGCGACGGAAATCAACCCGGAATGAACTGGCGCGCAGCTCTCGGGGCGCGTTGGTTCGCGCAGCTTCAACAGCGCGAGGAGCAGATATTTCTGCTTCTGTCGCTGCTGATTGGCGCGCTCACCGGGCTGGCCGTGGTGGCATTCATCGTGCTCACGGAGCGGCTGGGAATGCGCCTTTATCCGGTGGGCAGCGCCGCGTGGAGACGGGTGCTGATCCCAGTGGCGGGCTCGTTGGCCATGGGCGTCCTGCTCTACCGCTATTTTCCCGGCGCGCGCGGCAGCGGCGTGCCCCAAACCAAGGCCGCCCTCTTTGCGCGAAACGGATTCATCTCGCTGCGCACTGTTCTGGGCAAGTTTTTCTGCACGGCGGCGACGCTGGCCAGCGGGATTCCGCTAGGCCGCGAGGGACCCAGCGTCCAGGTCGGCGCGGGAATCGGCTCTGTGCTCGGCCGTGCGCTCGGATTGCGTCCGGAAAAGGTAAAGGCGCTGATTCCCGTGGGAGCGGCTGCCGCCATTGCCGCGGCATTCAACACGCCGATGGCAGCCGTGCTCTTTGCTCTGGAAGAGGTGATGGGCGATCTGAACGCGCCGATCCTGGGATCGGTTGTGTTGGCCTCCGCCACTTCCTGGGCGATGTTGCGCATGTTGCTGGGCAATAACCCCCTCTTTCAAGTGCCGCAGTACACCCTGGTTCATCCGCTGGAATTTGGCATATATGCTGTGCTGGGTATCGCCGGCGGTTTTCTGTCGGTAGCCTTCACCCGGCTCTTGCTCACGATGCGCAAGTTCTTTCAGCATTTGCCCAGAAAGACGTGGTGGTGGCACCCGGTCGTGGGCGGCGTAACCGTTGGCTTGATGGGCTGGTGTGTGCCCCAGGTTCTGGGCGTGGGATACGCCTACGTCGGCAGCGCTCTGAACGGATCAATGGCGCTCAAGCTGATGCTGCTGCTAGTGGCGCTCAAGCTCATCGGCGTCACGGTCAGTTACGCCTCCGGCAACGCGGGCGGAATCTTCGGACCAAGTTTATTTCTCGGCGCCATGCTCGGAGGCGCCATCGGCGCAGTGGCTCATCATCTGTTGCCGGGATACACGGCCACGCAGGGAGCCTATGCGCTGGTGGGCATGGGAGCGGTCTTTGCCGGCATCGTGCGCGCTCCCATGACTTCGGTGCTGATGATCTTTGAGATGACGCGGGATTATGCCGTCATCGTTCCCTTGATGATCGCCAACCTGACCAGCCTCTTTATCTCCCGGCGTTTTCAGAGGCAGCCCATCTACGAGGCTCTGGCCCATCAGGACGGCATCCATCTGCCCACCCCCGGCACGCTGCACGGAACCAGCCAGCGCACGGTGGCCCAGGTCATGCGGGCGCCCCGGCAGATTCTCCCTGCGCGGATGAGCGTCCAGGATGCGTTTGAGCAGACCCGTTCCAGTCAATTTCACATCTGGCCCGTGGCGGAGAAGGAGTACTTCCTGGGCATGTTGACCAGGGAGACGCTGGAACGCGCCCTGGCCGAAGGGCGAGGAGCGCAACCGCTGAACAGCATTGTAGAGGCGCTTCCTCTTCTCCATGTCCATACGGATCATCCGCTGCATCTCGCGCTGGAACGCATGAGCGCGTACCACCTGGATGTTTTGCCGGTGGTTCACCGGGCCGATATTCACAAGCTGGAAGGCGTGGTAACGCTGCGGAATCTGCTGGACTCCTATGGCGTGAGTGGCGCAGAGGACTGGTTCGGCTCGTAGGTCTCTGACAGCTTGATTTTGAGCCATGATTGGGTGCCCCCGGTCTCGATTTTGAGACCGGGGATCCACGAACTCGATTTTGAGACCAGGGCTCCACGAACTCGATGGGACTTCTTTCCCTTGTCGAAGGCCCTAGTGTTGTTCCAAGCCCTCTTCGTTTCTGGCCAGGTTCCTCTCTTGGCTTTTTCCTTGCTCCAGTACGTTGCCATGCCGCCGATCTGACCGCAGCAAGAGCCAGGCGAAGATGAGCCCCACTACACCGAGGCCCGCGAACATGCACTGGGTCGCAGTATAAGTTCCGGTGACGTCGCGCAGCTTTCCATTCAGGGCAGGGAAGAGCGCGAGGCCCAAATTCTGAATGGCGGTCATCAGACCGAAGGCCGTGCCCACGCGTTTCTCCTCCACCACAAGGGGAACTGAAGGCCACATCGCTGCGGGCACCAGTACAAAGGCGGCGCCGAGCGCCACCATGCTGAAAATGGGATTCCAGTGGGTGATGCCCATGATCAGGTGGGCGGGAATCAGGATGAGGGAGCCCACCACCATCAGCGTGGCCCGCTTCCCGATGCGGTCCACCAGGTCGCCGGCGAAGGGCGCGAAGACCATGGATGCGAAGATGACGATGCTCGTAATCCCCGGCGCCGTGCTGAACATGTGAATGAAGTTGTCAAAGATCTGGATCAGGAACCCGCCCGAACTCGAGCTCACCAGGGGAATGCCCCATTTGTCGTGGAACATATCTGTGGCGAGGGCCGTGAAGGGGAAGATGGCGCTGTAGAAGGTCACGCAGAGAAGGACAACGAACCAGAAGGAGGACGTGAACTTCTTGATATCCGAGAAGACAACCTTGTCGCCCGCCTCCGGTTTCGGAAGCGCGAGCACTTTCTCCCCGTGGTAGTCCATGGCCATGAAGACCAGTTCGCACAGCAGGGAGAACAGGCAGAAGCCGGCAGCGGCCCAGAGAGCCACGCGGTAGCTGCCGAAGTAGCGGGAGATGAGTTCCTCGGTATTGAAGCTGAACAGGGTCCCGACTCGGCTGATCGTGAGGGCGATGCCGAAGGCCAGGGCCATCTCCTTGCCCTTGAACCAGCGGCTGATGATTGCACTCTGCACCGCGATCAGGGATTCGGAACCCGCACCGAAGATGAGCCGCCCAGCGAAGAGCTCCCACTTGGAGTGGGCGGCGGCCACAATAATGGCGCCCAGGAGGACAAGGATGCAGAGCAGCAGGCTGGCCCTGCGGGGGCCCAGTTTGTCGTAAAGCATACCCCCGAAGAACACGACGATGATGGCGGCCACGGAGTACGCCGTGTAAAGATTCCCGATCGTGCTGCGGTCCAGATGCAAAGCATCGATAAGTGTGGGTGCTAAAGCGCCGATGCTGTCATAGGCGAAATAGCTTCCCAGTACGATCAAGCTGATGAACATCAGGATGGTGAAGCGATAAGGGCGCTTCGATGGATGGAAGAATCCCATTGATTCAGGAGTTTCAAGACCGGATGCGGGTGGACGGCGGGACGGTTCAGGCATGAGGGCGATGATCCTCGGGGCGCGGAAGCGCCGGCGATTTTGAAGTTAAAAGACGCAACCTACGAAGATAGCAGATTGGGGCTGGAAATGGCCCCGGACTGGAACGAATTCCAGGGCAATTGCATGAATGACATCTGTTGCTGGAGATGGTTCTGCCAGCCGCCGGTCCGGACAAGTGAAGTCTTCCTTCCCGGAGGGAAGACGTGAAAATAGCCCAGGCTGGAGCGCAGCGGAAGCCTGGGAAAGCATCCCCGTCATCCCGTCGCGCCCCGGAGAGCCGCGTCGAAGTTTCCTGCGATCTCGCCCTGTCTTCGCCCCAAGCCTGTGGCCGCATCAAGCCGCATGGAGTTTAACCCCTATCGAGAGAAAAGCGCTCGCGGACTTCGTAGCGGGAGCCGCCGCTGCCGAGGAAGCTTTCGTAGACAAGAAATTCCTGGGCGGCAAACCGGGTGAAGTTTGTCTGACGGCTAATTTTGGCTTTGAGTTCACTGAGGTCGTGCCCATGGCCTTTGCTGCGCGCCAGCGTGATATGAGGCTGATAGGCGCGGGCCTCGGGGATGAAGCCGCAGGGCTGGGTTGCTGCGGTCACACGTTCCTGAAGCAGGAGCAGTTCTGGCGTGAGCCTGACGCGGGCTATGAGAATCCCGGCGCGCTCAAAGCAGCTCAGCCCCTCAAGACAAACAGGAACGGACGGCGAACGCACTCCGCGCAACCGCCCGACAACGCATTCGTATTGCTCCCGGCCGGTATTACCCAGAAATTGCAGAGTAATGTGCCAGGATTGGGGCGCCGTCCAGCGGAGCCCGTCCCCGGCGGAGTGAAGCCGCGCCGAGGACGCCCGGAGTTCGTCGATCACCGCGGCCGCCAGGGGTATCCCGACAAAGAGGCGCATAGAAAGCGTTTCTCCAATCACATTACATTCCCTTATGACTCTGCTCGGCCCCGGAAAATATTCTAGAGTATTTTGGCTTTTGCTATAAACTTCCGTGCCCCATCCATTCCGCGTTTTCAGCGGAATGGGTGGGATACCAAAAAATTCCGGTCTACATTATTTCCGAGAAATCTCTAAGGAACCTCTGAATAAATCGCTGTTTTGAAAGGGCACGGCTTCAGCCGTGCCGCAGAGGACGCAAAATCAACGCGGGCTTTAGCCCCTGAGGGAATGTGCTCAGGAGATTAGAACTTAATCGGAGATTCTCTAATGCTTCGGTTCCGTGGCGCGCAGAAACTCCTCCAGGTAGTCCTTCCATACCGCGGCTGCCGTATGGGTTCCGTGACCCCTGGTGGCGTCTGAGATGGGCAGAAGAATGAAGCGCGCATTGGGCATCCGCTTCACCATCTTTTCCGCAATGCCCAGCTCCGGCGGGTTGATATAGTCGTCGGCGGAGTTGATCCACAGCACCGGCACGGTGATCCTGGCCAGATTCGGGCTGGGGTCGTAGTTGCGGCTGGCGTTCCAGTAGTAGATCAGGTCATTGGCGTCGGTGGTGGATGAGGTGCGCTTCAGGTAAGCATCAACATACTTCTCTGACGCCTCGCGCGTGGGAGCCTGCTTCTGCATCTGGAGCGGGCTCGAACTCATGATCATGCCGATTTCATTTGCCGTGCGCAGGCCCTGAATCGGCTCCGTCTTGTACTCGCCATCCATCCACGCGGGGTCTTGCTTGACAGCCTGGATCGCCATATAGCGCATCATGCGGTTGCGGCCTGCGATCTGAACTGGCAGGCAGGCAAAGGGCGCCAGGGCATCGGCAAAGCCCGGATACGTCTCGCCCCACACAAAGGTCTGCATGCAGCCCATCGAGGTGCCGAGGATGAGACGAAGATGGTCGACCTTCATCTCGTCGAGCATCATCCGCTGGCTGCGCACCATGTCGTCGTAGTCGTACGCCGGGAAGTGAGCGTGCAGACCATCGGAGGGCTTCGAGCTTTGGCCATGGCCGATATCGTCGGGCAGAATCAGAAAATATTTCGTAATGTCGAGCGGCGCGCCGAGGCCAAACAGCACGTTCGAGAAGAGCGGGTTCAACAGGGAGTGGGCATTGCCGCCAGTGCCGTGCAGCAGGAGGATGGCGTTATCGACATGGCCGGCAGCGTCGCGGTGCGGTGTTCCCAGGGTGAGGTAGTGCAGCTTGAGCTGCGGCAGCGTCTCGCCTGTGCCGAAGCGGAAGTTTTCCAGCACGGTAATTCCATCCACGGTGGGCCATGCGGCAGCCTGCGCGGGTGCAGCGGGCGGATTAGCAGGGGCGGGAGAATTTGTCTGGCCGGTGGCGGCAACGCCGGAAAGGAAGGTAGCGGCAAGCAAGAGCAGAGGGACGCGCAAGTACATTGAAGGACTCCTAAAGCATTTTAGCTTTTGCTATAGACTTCGGTGCCCCATCCATTCCGCGTTTTTCTGCGGAATGGGTTGGATACCGCCAAATTTCCGGTCTACACAATTTCCGAAAAAGCGCTAAAGGCGCTCGATTTGAGCACCACCCAACCTTCGCTTTTTTGTGAGGCCAGTGTCAAGCGGAAGCCCAGCACGCGGGTCGCGGCCTGCGGGGTCTGAGACCCGGCGCCCGGCTCCGCGAGAGCACAAAAAAAGCGCCGGAGCCTGTGGATTCTGGCTCCGGCGCCTGGATAAGGTCAATTTACCCGCTTATTCTAGGGCGTCTATGTAGTGCGCTAGAAGCACCGTTTGACCCGAAGTGGGGTCTTTCAGCAACAGGCCGACCACGCGCACGTTTGTGCCCACAGTCGCCCCGCTCAATCCGGTCAGGCCGTCGCGCCACACCGTATTGGTCAGGTCGTAGACCGTCACTGTCTGCGGCACCAGCACGCCGGCAAAGCCATTGATCTGCATCTGGAAGGTTCCCGACGGCTGGTTCGCGACATCGGCCACGACTGTGCCGTTGAAGCCCCAGTGCCGCAGTACGACACGTTTTGTGGTCACGCCGCTTGCACTGGCCGCGCCGCTGGCCGGTCCGCCGATAGCGATATCCTGACCCGGCACAAGCAGGGTCGAGTTGAAGAGGAACTTCGCCAGCAGTTGATCGTGCATGTGGGCGATGAAGTAGTTTTCATTGCCGCTCAGATCGACCGTCGCAATCTCTCCCAGCGTGAGCCCGGTGGTGGTGGGCAGCAGGGCGCGCACATACAAGTCAACTGTTGCGGGAGGCGGCGCCACCTGCGATTGCGAAGGAATCACGTAGGTGATCTGGCCGGACGCATAGAAGCCATTCTGGGAGATAATCGCCACATCGTCGGCGTCCAGGGTTGCGTCGGCTTTATCCAGCGCGCCGGAAACCTCCACGATACTGCTGGTGGTCAGGCTGGCGAGGCTCTCGCTGTTCTCCCACTCCGTTGTCCCGCTGACGTTCACGGTGAACTGCCGGCCGTGCGGCCCTTGAACGACGAACGACTGCGCCGTCGTATTCACGCTCACCACGGCTGCCTCCAGCGTGTCGATGTACGCGCCGGTATCGGTGTTCTTTACTGCGCTGATCGCAAAGGTCGGCGTCACTGCGCCGGTGATGTTGCCGCTGCCGTCCACGCCGATGGATTTGTGCAGATCGAAGTCCATGCGCAGGCCAACCGGCGCTC
The DNA here is from genome assembly GCA_964420185.1 of uncultured Occallatibacter sp. Classification (GTDB taxonomy): domain Bacteria; phylum Acidobacteriota; class Terriglobia; order Terriglobales; family Acidobacteriaceae; genus Telmatobacter. The sequence continues at coordinate 18,313 of CAYQSI010000059.1, forward strand.
CCGTCGCGGTGACCACAAGCGGCGTAGCCAGGTTTGCCGTGTAGGTGTACGTGGATGCGGAAGAGGGATAAGTTGCCGCTTCCGTCTCAATGGTCGGCGCGCCGCTGGCTGGCACATTCAGGTAGCCGATGGTTGCCGCGCCCAGGGTGATCTGAATTTGGGAGTAAGTTCCCGCGGCCACATCGTTCATGTCCAGCAGAGTCTGAAGTCCGTTAAACCGGGCGAAATCGACCGTGGGCGTGCCGCTGATAAAGGGCACACATTCCGAAAGACTGGTAGTCGGATCGGTGGTGACTCCGCAGATGTTTGTGATTTGTACGTTAAATGATGTAACGCTTGCCATCGGGGCGTCGGTGCCCACCACAAAGGATGAACCTGTTGCCGCCGGCGTGGGGTTGTTGGTCACAGTATTGGAACTGCCGCAGCCTGCCGCCAATAACGCGGCTGCCAGCAAAACGAATGCGATGGGTAAATGCTTGCCGTGCGTCCTGTAATCCATGTCAGATGCCTCTCTGTCTTGCTGAGTTTGCTTTCCGCGAATGAATTGCCTGATCTGAGTGGAGTGGCATGGAACGCGGCTTGAGCTGAAAATCATGCATAATTTCAGCCGCTCCCACTCTCTTGTTGGAGTAGACACGGTTTCTGATGGAAAGTTGACCGTCACAGAAGATAATTTTCGGTATCCGGCAGCCTTCCCCGCCGAGTAATCTAATTTCGTCGACGAGTGTTTTTTCAGCTTTCGCAAGCAAGGCCAGAGTGGCTTGCTGTTTGGTCTTCCAGGTTTCAGTGTCAGAGACTCTGGGGCAACCCCATTTTTCACAGCAGCATCCGCCTGCGCGCGGGCAAGAAAGGCTTCCCAGGATGAACAGCTTTGCCAGCCGTGCCACGCTCACCTCCGGCAACCGCTCCTACACGATTTACAGGCTGCCGGCGCTTGAGTCGTGTGGCTTCAACTTGAGCCGGCTGCCCTTCAGCCTGAAGATTCTGCTGGAAAACTTGCTGCGCCGCGAAGATGGCGTGAACGTAACCGCGGCGGAGATCGAGTTTCTGGCCAAATGGGACGCCAAGGCCGAACCCAGCCGCGAGATCGCCTATATGCCGGCCCGTGTGCTGATGCAGGACTTCACCGGCGTGCCCGCGGTGGTCGATCTGGCCGCGATGCGCGACGCGATTCATGTGCTGGGCGGCGATCCGGAGCGGGTCAATCCGCTGGTTCCTGCCGAGCTGGTCATTGACCATTCGGTGCAGGTGGACGAGTACGGCGCCGCGGGCGCTCTTGACGCCAACACGCTGCTGGAGTTTCACCGGAACCGCGAGCGCTACGCCTTCCTGAAGTGGGGCCAGACAGCCTTCCGCAACTTCAGCGCCGTGCCGCCCGGAATGGGTATCTGCCATCAGGTGAACCTGGAGTATCTGGCCCGCGTGGTCTTTACTGTGGAGATCGACGGCGAGTTGGTTGCGTATCCTGACACGCTGGTGGGCACCGATTCGCACACCACCATGATCAACGGGCTGGGCGTACTGGGCTGGGGCGTGGGCGGCATCGAGGCCGAGGCGGCCATGCTCGGCCAGCCGGTCTCCATGCTGGTGCCGCAAGTGGTGGGTTACCGGCTCATCGGCAAGCTGCGCGAGGGCGCGACGGCCACCGACCTGGTGCTGACCGTGACCCAGGCGCTGCGCAAGCTGGGCGTGGTGGGCAAGTTCGTGGAGTTCTACGGCCCCGGCGTGGCGGAACTGCCGCTGGCCGACCGGGCGACAATCAGCAACATGGCTCCCGAATACGGCGCCACCTGCGGCATCTTCCCGGTGGACGCCGAGACGCTGCGCTACCTGAGATTGACCGGCCGCAGCGAGGAGCAGATTGCGCTGGTCGAGGCCTATTACAAGGAGCAGGGGCTCTTCCATGCCGCCAGTTCGCCGGAGGCGGAATACACGCAGACGCTGGAACTGGATCTGGCGACCGTTGAGCCCAGCGTGGCCGGACCCAAGCGCCCGCAGGACCGTGTGTTGCTGAAGGATGCGGCGGCCAGCTTCGCCCAGCAACTGCCCGCGCTGCTCTCGCCCACGGCCAAGCCGCTGGGGACGCGCACTGCGGCCAAGTGGGAGCGCGAGGCGGTCACGGATGCGGCGCTCTCCACGGCAAACATTCCAAGTACGGTTCAAGCCCGCTTCGGCGTTGATCCGGACCGGTATCTCGACCATGGCTCGGTGGTGATTGCCGCCATCACCAGTTGCACCAACACGTCGAATCCCTCGGTGATGGTGGCGGCAGGGATTCTGGCTAAAAAAGCCGTCGAAAAGGGCCTCGCCGTGCCGCCGTGGGTGAAAACATCGCTTGCGCCGGGCTCCCGTGTGGTCACGGACTACTACGCCAAGGCGGGCCTGCTGCCGTATCTTGAAAAGCTGCGCTTTAACGTGGTGGGTTACGGCTGCACCACCTGCATCGGCAACTCCGGACCGCTGCCTGCCGACGTCTCGAAGAGCATCGACGATCACGGGCTGGTTGCGGTGAGCGTGCTGAGCGGCAATCGCAACTTCGAAGGCCGCGTGAACGTAGACGTGCGTG
>CAYQSI010000060.1:0-20037 GCA_964420185.1 uncultured Occallatibacter sp.
CGACGATCAGCAGGACCCGCTGGTGGACGCAGTCCGGTCGCTGCTCGACGGCCACGTGGTGCTCTCGCGGATGCTGGCTACTGAAGGCTGGTATCCGCCCATCCAGGTATTGGACTCGATTAGCCGGTTGATGCCGGTTGTCACACAGCCTGAACATCGAGCACATGCCGCGCTTCTGCGCCGGCTGATGGCTGTCTACGCGCGCTCTGAGGATCTGGTACGCATTGGCGCCTACAAGCCGGGTTCGGACCCCGATCTTGACCGCGCGTTGCGGGGCCGGGAAGCGATGCGGGCTTTCATGACCCAGGAGTCGCATGAGCAGGTTCACTTTGCCGACTGTGTGCGCGGGCTTGCCGCGCTGGCCGCGGAGGTGTGAGCCATGGCCGTCTCGCGCGCATTGCGCCGCCTGTTGCGCATCCGGGATCTTCAGGAGGAACAGAGCCGGCTGGCTTTGGAGTCCGCGCTCGGCGAGCTTCACAGCCTGGAAGACGCCATGGCGGCCACCTTCGAGCGCGACCGCCGGGGGCGAACTCTGGTCCAGGCCAGCGCCCGAACCGGCCAATTGACGGATCGGCTCGCCGGCCTTGAGGAGACGCGCTCTGCCAGCCGCCACGCCGAGGCGCTCGGGCCCAGAATCGACGCCATGGGAGAAGAAGTCAGGGAACGGCGCCAGGAGTTTCTCTCCAGAAGGGTGGAGCGCCGTCAGGCTGAGACCCTTATCCAGGAGACCGAAGCGCGGGAGGCCATCGAAGACGGGCGGCGCGGTCAGCAGACGCTTGACGACTGGTATGGCTCCCGGCTGCACTGTGGCGGGAGCGCTGCGGAATCGCCAGTACCCACAGTGATAGATCTCGTCCCCCAAGCGGATGTTGCTTCCGAGCCGGCCCCCAAGAACGCTCAGTGAGCATATAAGAAAACTTGAGGAAAAATCCACATGGAAGGCATCCTTGCTTCCTGAATTGGGATTGCTGGTTCCATCTCTGACAATGCTCTAACCCAGCCCCGTCGCCCTTTGGCACGCCTTCTGCTCTATCCCTTTCCATGACCGTTGCCGCAGCAATCGAGATTGGAGCCGGGAGAACTCCGATGCCTGACCAGGACAAGCTTCCTGGAGCGGCGTCCGGTGCGGGGCGGGATGGGGCAGTCGTTCAAGGGGCTTCGGTATCGATGGCCTCGGAGGCGGAGAGCTTTCGCACCGGCTGGCAATCTCTACTGGCCTCTCTGGGCACCAGCATGGAAGGCTTCCGTCAGACCGAGGCGGATCAAGGGAACTCGTCTGCTGGTCCGGCGCCCCGAGAGACTGCTAAGAAATCTTCTGTTTCAACTTCGACGCTGGCCGCTGGCGCAAATTTGCGACAGGGACAAGGGTCAGAGAAGGGAAGCGGCGAAACAGACGCGGCAAATTTTTCTCCGGCCATCAATGGGACGGGAAAGATATCGATCCAACGCGCTGCCGGAACTATAAAGACAGCCTCGACGAAAACCGAGGAGACGAAACCAGCGGCGGAGCCCGAGGGCGAATCTGTTAGCAGTTCGCGTTCAATCCATTCCATCAAAGCCGCCAAGCCGCTGCTAGCCGCGGCAGAGCCGGCGCCGGATCTGGTTTCAGCGACAAGTCCGAGTTTTCCGCAGACTGTGCCCGTGGCCGGGATCAGCAGTGCGGTTATTCCCGCGGCGGACTTCAAGACGCACTCCGCGCAAACCGATTTTCCGGCTGTAAAGGCGCAATCCGTCCAGACTGATTCCTCTCGCGACCCGGCAACCGGTATTGTTTCGGCCTCCTTGAGTTCGCATCCGCCGGAGCTGGCCAGCACCAGCGAAATTGCCAGACCAGCAAGTGCGGCCGTGCAGGAGACTGCGGAAGAATTTGAAACGCCTGCGAAGCAACGCCAGGTCTCACCTGTTTCGAGCCAGAGTGGTTCATTTGGTCCAACCCTCAGCGAAGCAGAATCTTCGGCTGTGGGCGAAGGCGCGCCACCACCCGTGTCCGCGCGCGTCGAGGGCGGGAACCCGCTTGAGACGCCTGCGCCAGACCAGAGCCGGACTCAGGCCGAAGCATCGAGTCTGAACTCGACCGAGGCACTTGCGCCCAGCCAGATCCCGACTCAAGGGGGAAGCGTACTTCCAGCTTCAGTGGGCAGCGATGGCGTGAATCCTTTGCCGCAAGCCGCCAGAGCCGCCGCCCAATCCAACCAGATCGCGGCCGCACCTCCATCAATCCAGGGCAAACATGATCCAGCCGCCGGGGGGAAGAACTCAACGTCCGAACCATTGCGGTCGGCTCGCGGGACCAGCAACTCCGATGCGGTCCAGCATCAGAGTCGTCTCATTGACGGGCAGCCGTCGGGTCCTGCCGCGGATGCATCCGCGATGGCGCGAGTACCGGCTGGCGCGCACGGGATGGTCAGCACGGCCGGCGAGCCTGCGGGAGGTTCGACCGCTGCGTCAGCGGGACCAGATTCCCGCGAAACTTTTGCGACACTCGATGCGGAAGCAGCAAGCGGGAATCCGGTCTGGATTCATGCCGGTGCGCATCGGGCCGAGGCGGGTTTTCAGGACCCAACCCTGGGTTGGGTAGGTGTCCGGGCTGATGCGAGTGGAGGCGGAATTCATGCCGAGTTGGTGCCTAACTCCACCGATGCCGCACAGGCGCTGGGTAGCCATTTGGCAGGATTGAACGCCTATCTTGCCGAACGCCATACGCCGGTCGAGACGCTGACACTGACAGCGCCCGAAAGCGGGTGGGCAGGGATGGGCAGCGACAAGGGCGCGGGAGAGGGAATGCAGCAAGGGGCAGGACAACATACAGGACAGGGAACGGCTCAGGGCGCCGATGCAGGTTTCCAATCCGGCCCGTCTTTAGACTCATCGATCCAGTCACCAGCCACTTTGCCGGAGTTGTTGGCATTCTCTGGGGGGCTGGACGCAAGCGCACAAACAGCAGGGCAGGGGGGCATCCACATCTCGGTGATGGCCTGAGCCTGAAGCAGGATCAAGCCATGGACAAACCCGAGAGCCAGCGGATGACTGGCAAAGAACCCGGCTAACAAGGACGCAGAAGAACACAAGCCAGAGCAAAACAAGCAGGAGGCGAAATGGCAGCAGCAGCGGGAATCTTGAATCACCACACAACGGCAGCGCAGGCCCTCGCGGGCAATACTGCAACCCCTACGGCAGCCGCAGCAAGCACTACGGGCAACACGGCGAGCAGTACAAGCAGCGACTCAGCCACCATCTCGGCCAATGACTTTCTGACTTTGTTGGTCACCGAGATGAAGAACCAGGACCCGACGGCGGACACCGACCCCAACGAGTACATCAACCAGTTGGTGAACGTGAACAGCCTGGAGCAACTCATCTCGATCAACCAGACGCTGACGACAGATCTCGGCAGTTCGACTGCGAGTTCAAATGGTACGCGCTCAGCTCAGGCCCGCAATGAAACAAACAACGTGACCGGCACAGGCGCACAGGCGCAAGCAGCCTCATCCGGCGTAGCAACGACTGTTCCTGGCGCCATCAGCGCAGCGGCAGCCAAACTGGCTCCCGGCAATCTCGGTATTCCCGCGGTCAATCCCGCGGCCCAGAGCGTGGCTGCGTCTTTGAGTGGGCGGCAGCCACGCTTGCAATAGCGATTCCGCGGGCTGAAAGCAGTCCGGCAAAACCTGTTTACCCGCCGGCCAACAAGACCAGCGCCAACTTCAGTTGAAGTCAAGAGGAGATTCACAATGCCCAGCTTTGACATTCCACTTAGCGGACTCAACGCCGATTCGACGGCGCTAAACACCATTGCCAACAACCTCTCGAACATGAACACGACAGGCTTCAAGGCGCAAACGACCAACTTCAGCGACCTGTTTTATCAGCAGGCGGGTACGGCCGGATCCGGGGATCAGATTCAGGTCGGGACAGGTGTGCAGGTGGCCTCGAACAGCACCGATTTCACCGGCGGTCCGATTGCCTCGACAGGCATCTCGACCGATGCGGCGATCGATGGTACGGGGTTCTTTGTTTTGGACAATAGCGGAAGCCAGTTGTATACCCGCGACGGCAACTTCCAGTTGAGTTCAGACGGCACGCTGGAATCCACCTCTGGCCAGCCGGTCATGGGATATGCCGCGACGAGCGGCGTGATCAATGCCAGCGGGGCGTTGAGCGATATTGTGATTCCGACCGGGCAGGTAATGGAGCCTTCAGCAACGACGACCTTCAGCATGACGCAAAATCTGGACTCAGATTCCACCACCGCCTCAGGCCCTGTAACTGTCTACGACTCGTTGGGCAATAGCTATGTTGCCACAGTGAATTACACGAAGACGGGAAACAACGAATGGTCATATAGCATCTCAATGCCCGACACACTGAGCCCCAACTCAACCGATGTAGGCGGGGTCTCAACGGTCAACTATGACTTTGGATCGAGCGGTGGTACGCTGGCAACCGTCAACAAAGGGTCGAGCCTGACGATCACCGCGCCCGCCACGGCAGGCGGCACGGCAACCACTGGGCTGCCAGCCTTCACTGGTTCTCCGGAGACGGTTGCCGATTATGTGACAGACCTGAACACCGCGTTGGGAGCGGCCGGTATCACGGTAGGCGCCGGCGGAGTCACGGTCTCGTCTACAGCAGCCGGGGTATTGACAATCTCCGGCGCCAATATCTCCACCAGCGGAAGCTTGGTCCAGGATCCAGTGAGCGCCAACACCACCGGGACGTTGACCTTCAATTCCAGTGGCAATCTGGTCAACCCTGCTGGAGATGTGAGCGGAATTACCTTTGCTGGGCTCTCCGACGGAGCGGCGGCGATGAACATGACCTGGGATCTGCTTGGAAGCGCCGGCACTGCGAATATCAGCCAGACCGCTGCCGCCAATTCGACCTCGTCCCCCACCCAGAACGGATATACAAGCGGCGAGTATCAGAGTTTCACGATCGGCTCCGACGGCACCGTCTCGGCTCTATACTCCAACAGCCAGACCCAAACCGTGGGACAATTGGCAATCGCCACGATCAGCAACCAGCAAGGGATGGTTGACATGGGATCTACCGAATATCAGGCAACCAACGCCTCAGGTCAGGCTTCGATGGGCGTAGCCGGAGCTGGCGGCCGCGGAACGCTTGAGGGCAGCTCGCTGGAGGCCTCCAATGTCAACATCTCCGCCGAGTTCTCTGACCTGATTGTCGCCCAGCGCGCTTTCGAGGCCAACTCCAAAGCGATCACCACCTTCGACACCGTCACCCAGGAAACCATCAACATGATTCACTAATCTGAAAAAGGGGCGGCTTTCGGGTCGCCCTGAAACTCAATAGGCACAATCATCTACGGGTTGACCGAGCAGCCTTGGCGAGCGGATCACTTAAGATACGTGTCCGCGGCGCACCTCGATGAACAGTCCCTTCGCTTCAGCCAGAACGTGACCTCTGAGGTTGAGAATCCTGGCCTCGGTCCAGTGTTTGCGGCCCTCGCTGCGAACCAGGCAGCCCTCCAGACGGATGGGTGTTGCGGAGTGGACGGGGCGCAGGTACCCGATCTCCATCTGACGGGTCATGGCCGTCAGCCCCCGCGCCCGGACGGACTTGCTCATAGCCTCGTCCAGCAGCGTGGCGATGATGCCGCCATGCAGATAACCAGGCGGGCCTTCGAAGAGGTCCGAAACCGTTGGCAGGCAAACGACGCTCCCATCCTCGGCGAGCAGGAATTCCAGATGCAAGCCAGCAGGGCTGGCCGGACCGCAGCCGAAGCAGCGGTTCTGTGCCGCGTGCGTCATGGGGGTCAGTTTTTCAGAAGACAAATCCATGGCTCCAGCATAGCTTGAGACGGCAAACCGCAGAATGGGTGAGGAAATCTGTCTCTTTTCGCGCAGACTTTGTTCTACCCCGCGCATCGAACCGAATGGAGGTTTTCCCATCATGGACCGCAGAACCGCATTCAAGCACCTCGGCGGCGCAGCCAGCGCCTTGGTTTTGACCAAAACCCTGCTTGCCAAGGGACTCCCCAACGGACAAGCCGCGGCTGCCGCAACCCCGCCAACGGAGCCAACCGGCCCTTTCACCCTGCCTCCGCTGCCTTACGCCTACGACGCTCTGGAGCCCTACTTCGACGCCGCGACCATGCACCTGCACCACGACAAGCACCACCAGGCCTACGTGAACAACCTGAATGCCGCCGTAGCCGCACATCCAGAGCTGGCAGGGAAGACTGTGGATGAGCTGGTCGCCAACCTGAACGCGTGGCCTGAATCCGCCCGCACCGCCGTGCGCAACCAAGGCGGAGGCCACGCCAACCACTCCTTCTGGTGGCCGACGCTGGGCAAGGGCGGCGCGGCACCTGTCGGTGAGCTGGCCAAGGCCATCGACCTGAAGTTTGGTTCGCTCTCTACCTTTCAGGACAAGCTGACCGCCGCGGCCTTGGGCGTCTTTGGCAGCGGCTGGGCCTGGCTGGTCAAGTTGCCCGACGGCACGGTGGCCATTGAAACCACTCCCAACCAGGACAGCCCGTTGACCATGGGCCATAAGCCGGTGCTGGTCGTTGACGTGTGGGAGCACGCTTATTACTTGAAATACCAGAACCGGCGCGCCGACTACGTGAAGGCCTTTTTCCAGGTGGTCAACTGGGATTTCGTGAGCGGACAGTTTGCGCGGAAGGCGTAAGAAGAACGTGACTTGGATGGGCCGGCTGGTTCGAGCTTCGGCGTTTCTTTGCATGGGGTTGGCAGCCAGTCTGGGCCTCGCTCTGGGCGGCTGCCAGGCTGCGCCGCCGCTCACCTCGCAGGAAACGGAAGGCAAACACCTCTACCAGGTTCGCTGCGCCCACTGTCACGAGGACAACGATCTGGCCCTCAAGAAGGTTCCGCCAGCGCTGCGTGGCGTTTTTGGCCGCAAGACCCTGCCAAGCGGAATTCCGGTGACGGACGATGCGGTACGCCAGAATGTTCTGGCCGGGAAGGGAATGATGCCCGGCTTTGCCGGCCGCTTTACTGAGGAGCAGATGGCGGCGCTACTTGCCTATCTTCATACCGGGCTGCGCTGAGTACATCGCAGAAGGAACGGCTTGAAATCAGCACAAACCCCTCACGGTATACTGGAAATTGCCATGGCAACCGAAAAAACCTTCTATTTAGAGACCTTCGGGTGCCAGATGAATGCCCATGACTCGGAAAAGGTCATTGGCACATTGGAGCACGAGGGCTACCGGCAGGTCGAGTCGGAAGAGGATGCTGGCCTGATCCTCTACAACACCTGTTCAATCCGCGACAAAGCCGAGCAGAAGGTCTTTCACCGGCTCGACGAATACAAGCGGCAGAACAAGGCCGGAAAGCGCTTCGGCGTACTGGGGTGCGTGGCTCAGCAGGAGGGCAAGAAGATCTTCGAGCGGGCGCCGTACGTCTCGCTGGTCTCGGGTTCGGCCTCGTATCGCAAATTGCCCGAGATGCTGGCGCGTCTGGAAGCTGGAGAAACCCGCATCACCGGCCTCGACGACCGCCAGACCGATGAGACCTTCGAGACCGAGTTTACCGCTCGCAAGAGTCCGTATCGCGCCTACATCACCATCATCGAGGGCTGCGACAAGTTCTGCGCCTACTGCGTGGTGCCGTACACGCGGGGCAGGGAACGGAGCCGAGGATCCGCTTCAGTCCTAGCGGAAGCGCGGCGCATCGTGGATCAGGGATTCACCGAAATTCAACTTCTGGGTCAGAACGTGAACAGCTATTGCGACCCGGAAGGGAAGCGAAGCTTCGCGGAACTTCTGGCCGCCGTGGGCGAGGTGCCGGGAATTCGCCGCGTTCGCTTCACCACCAGCCATCCGCGCGACTTCACTCGCGACATCGTCGAGGCCATTGACGCCGTGCCTACGCTCTGCGATCACGTGCATCTGCCAGTGCAATCCGGTTCCTCACGGATACTCCAGCTAATGGCGCGGGAGTACACCCGGGAGTGGTACCTGGAGCGGATTGCCTGGATCAAGGCAGCGCGCCGGCCCATTTCGCTCTCGACAGACATTATCGTGGGCTTTCCCGGAGAAACAGAGGAGGACTTGATCCGGACCATGGACCTTCTCGACGAAGTCGAGTACGATTGCGTCTTCGGCTTCAAGTACTCGGGCAGGCCCAACACCCCGGCTCTGACCATGATCGATTCCATCTCCGAGGCCGAGAAAGCCATCCGGCTTCAAGCTGTGCTTGATCGCCAGCGAGAGATTCAGAGGGTCAATTACGCGAAGCGCTTGGGGCAGACGATGGAGGTCATGGTTGAAGGTGTTAACTCGGCGCGAGAGCAAGTTATCGGACGTAGTAGCCAGAACATACCGGTGAACTTCACCTGCGCACAGCCAATCGCTCCCGCGCCCGGAAGCTACCGGCAGGTGAAAATTACTGCTACGCATCCGAACAGTCTGGTCGGCGAGGCCGTCTAAGATAAGAGCGGGCGAAAGAGAGGGAAGCCATGGATATTGAGGTGCGGATACGCGGGCTGATGATGGACCCGGCTACGAGCATGCCCATTATTGTGCTCAAGGACGTCGCTTCCGAGACGGTGATGCCGATCTGGGTGGGAATCTTCGAGGCCAACGCCATTGCACTCGAGATCGAGAAAGTGGCCCCGCCTCGCCCGATGACCCATGATTTGACCAGAAACCTCATCCAGAACTTAAACGCTAAGCTAGAACGTGTTGTTATTTCAGAACTTAAGGACGATACCTTCTTCGCTGTTCTGTGGCTTCGGCAGGGGGATGAACAGATGGTTCTGGACGCTCGCCCGTCGGACGCGCTCGCTCTGGCATTGCGTGCGGATTGCCCGATCTACGTTACGGAAGAGGTCATGCAGTTGGCCAAGCTGAACACTTCTGGCCCGCCTGAGGGCCCCACAGCCGAGCAGTTGCGTGGCTGGCTCGAAGGCTTGAATGACGAGGATCTGGGGCATTACAAGATGTAGTTTGATCCGAGGCTGGGCGGGAAGAGGCCAAAAGCCACAACGCCCCGTTTCTTTTCAGCCGACGAAACAGGGAATCATGGTTTGCCCTCAAAGAGTTAGGCGCGTCGTCCTGCGATTTGGCTCCAGTATACAGAATATACGTTATCGGACATTGCCGATCCTTGCTATGGGGTGTCCACTGGCATTCGTGTACGTCTCGGAAATCGTGTCCGCGCTCTACGGCTGGAGCACTATTGGACGCAGGTTGATCGGAGCTACCTGTCGGAGATTGAAACCGGCAAGAAGGACCCTAGCTTACGAGTCCTGAAGACGATCGCAGACGGCTTTAAGATGAGCCTATCCCAGCTTCTCCACGGGTTCTAAGGTTTGCCCGCGTCGCTTACTCCCGAATCAAAGGTCTACGCACAACTCAGCAAGGCTACTTCCATTTGGTAGCCCGATTGAAGATCGATTGAGCGACTGTGTATCCAATGTTGTCGATCTCCAATTCAACCGGATCCGCAGTAGGAACATACGCAAATCCAGTTTGTCCTTGTTTCATTGGGCTTGTTGTTCCATTTAGGCACATGGGCTCGATTACCACAAAGAGTTTTCTTGACACGAGGTCATCAGCTCTCGATCTCCCAGGTTCCAAAGCTCGAATCATGCACTCTCACCTCAATAACAGAATTGCATTGCATCAGAATTTCGGCAACAACAATCGGCATCAATCGGCAAACGTGCAGTGTAAGCGATACTGTTGTAAAGTGTTAGGGAGGCAAAGTCTCAGCTTGTGGGGCACGTTCATGAAAGCAGGCGTACCATCAGCGCCCAAAATCCCTCCCGAACTGTTTGCTTTCTTTTGCGTCCAAACGGCTTGTGGATCAGCTGACCAGTCTGTGACAGCGCTTGCATTGAACATCACCGCGGCCCAGCAAAAGGCGTTCTTGGAAGAGACCATTTTCTTCCACTATTTCGCGGCAATAGCTTCAGTGAATTGGATTCTTCCTGACCTGGAATCACGACGCGAGTACTGTGACACAATGACGGATTTTATACACTCGGGATTTCACATTCCACCTAACGAGCCCCCTACTCTTGCCCCACTGATCCACTTCTCCACGAAAGACCAAGAGGATGCAATCAAAGAGTGCTTCTTCAGCTTTGCAAATCTCAAGGCTTGCGAGAGACAGGAGCTCTATCTGGCGAGGAAGCCGTCTGAATCCGAAATCAAGATAATGAACCTCAATCTCGTTCGGCAAATGGCCGAATGGGACTCTCCCTCGACCAACCCAGTGCAGTATTTCTCCGTCGCCTTCTTGTCCCGGCTGTGTACGAGCATGAAGATTGCTCCGCGTGATCATCTCCTTGAGTTCATGCAGTTGTCGTTCAAGGCTGCAGGACTATCCAAGCATACCTTTGAGCTTTACATCAATGTTCTTGGTGGCGAAATTGTAACCGAGGGCAGCGAGGTCGAGACTAAGAATATCCCTCAGATGAATACAGCCGCGCTCAGCAGCTACGCCAAGCATTACGCTTCTTTATCTAACGAAGATCTTCAACGCCTGGTGCTAGATCTGCGTTCACTTGTTCCAGACGCAAGAGATGCTCTGAGAATGGAGTTGGAAAAGCGCCAGATTTCGGCTGAGACTCTTGACTGGACCACTCAGCCATTACTCCCGGAAGCTAAGGGATCCAGCGCTGTCTTGCTTAGATTCCTTCGCAACTTTGCCATTTTTGTCGTTTTCGATGTGCTGTATATCGTAGGGGCAGGGGTTCTGCTTTCTAGTGCGGGTGCCCTTGATTCTGAGAGATTTGCCAGAACTTTGATTATCACCTTGCTAAACCTTTCGGTGCTCACAGCGTTTCTGACTTCAAAAGTCTTTGTTCCAGAAAGGCTCAGAACGGTGTTGTTCATTGGATTGGCCCTACCGGCCGGTGTGATCTTTGCTCTTGTTCTTTTCCACTAAAGGTGTGCCGCATCCTCTCAATCTGGTTTTAGATCAGAGGGTAGCCTTGAAGGTTCGGCATCAGGCAAACCGTTCCGCCGAATCGTTGCTTTTTGCTCTCCGCGATAGCGCAACAGAAGGCCGGAAAACGGCGAAGCAACAGTAGATTCTTCTGGTACTTTAATAACTTATTTATTATGAATCACATCCAAGAAACAACACTACCTACAACGACCTAGAATCAGGCATTGTTGATATTCCACTAGGCCTGGCACTTGGCCACTCAGACCCCACTAAAGCTGTTCTGGCGCCAGCAGATCAGCTATGGTCTCGCGACGCCGAATGAGCCTGGACTTCGCCCCTTCCACAAGGACCTCGGCGGGACGGGGGCGGGTGTTGTAGTTCGAGCTTTCCGCCATGCCGTAGGCTCCCGCGTCGAGAATTGCAACCAGGTCTCCTGACGCGAGCGGCGCGAGCTTCCGGTCGCGCGCAAAAAAATCGCCTGTCTCGCAAATCGGCCCAACCACATCAACGGTCTTCGACTTCCCCGCCGTCAACCTAACCGGCGCGATCTCGTGATGTGCCTGGTAAAGCGAGGGGCGGATGAGGTCGTTCATGGCTGCATCAACAACGGCAAAGGTTTTTTTGCCGTTTTGCTTCACTTGAAGAACACGCGTAACGAGGGCTCCGGCCTGGGCGACAATAAAGCGGCCCGGTTCGATGAGCAGGCGTCCCTCGAAGCCCTGCAATGCGTTCTGGATGGCCGCGGCATACTCCTGCACCCTGGCAGCAGCATCGAAGTTGCCTGCGTGGTAGTTAATCCCCAGTCCACCGCCCGCATCGACGGTCTTGAGGGCGATGCCCTCGCGTTCAAGTTGGCGAAGCAGCTTGTTCACCCGTTCCATGGCCGCGCCAAACGGGGCCGCAGTGCAAATCTGCGAGCCGATGTGAACGCTGACGCCGTGAGCCTCGAGCCAGCGGTTGTTGGCCGCAGCCTTGTAAATCGCCGGCGCGCGCCGGATGTCGATGCCGAACTTGTGCTCACGCAAGCCCGTGGAGATGTAGGGGTGGGTCTCGGCGAAGACGTCGGGATTGACGCGCAGGGCGAAGCGCGCCTTGCGTTTGAACTTGGCGGCGCGTGCGGCCAGCAGTTCCAACTCCGCCTCGCTCTCGGCGTGGAATTCGAGAATTCCCGCCTTCAGCGCCAAGTCGATTTCGGCGGTCGTCTTGCCCACGCCGGAGAAAACGACCCGGTCCACAGCCTCGGGCGCGGCGGCCAGTACCCGCTCCAACTCCCCGCCGGAGACAATGTCGAAGCCCGCGCCATGGTCCGCCAGCAGCTTCAGAATCGCCAGCGCGGAGTTGGCCTTCACCGCGTAACAAACCAGGTGCTCCCGTCCTGCCAAGGCGTCTTGAAACATATTCAGCCGCTCGACGATTTGGTCGGCTGAGTAGACATAAAGCGGCGTGCCGTGGCGCTTGGCCAACGTTTCCAGAGAGACCTTGCCGCAGTGCAAGGCGCTACCGGACTGCGGATAATGAAAAGGACGCGGCGAAGAAAGCGGAGATAAGGCCAAGACGAACCCCCATAAAAAATCTTTATCCAGCCTACAGCATTTGCGCGAGGCGTGGAGCCATTCTGTGTCATTTTGGGTAATGCTTTCAATGGGAAACGCCCCATTGCAGCGGTGGTGACCGTCTGCGGCACCTGTGAAAACGGCCTAGCTCTGGTTACAATGGCAATATGTTGAAGCCGCCAATGGTTGACCTGGTGGGCGTTGGATTGAACGCCACGGACACGCTGATTCCGCTTCCGGATTACCCGGCGCGCGGCTCAAAGGTTGAGTTTCGCGGCGCTACCGTGATGCCCGGCGGCCAGACGGCGACCACAGTGATGGCCTGCCAGTGTTGGGGAATGCGCACACGCTATGTTGGCAAGCTGGGCGACGACGATGCGGCCAGACTGCACCGTGAAGCATTTGCCGGCGCGGGCGTGGAGACGCGGCTGGTTACGGTTCCCGGAGCTGCCAGCCCGCAGTCCCTGATTATCGTGGACGGTGGCGGCGAACGGACGGTACTGTGCAGAAGAGACGAGCGGCTCGTGCTGCAACCCGAAGATCTGGAGCGCGCCTGGATTGAGAATGCGCGCGCACTGCACGTGGATGGCTACGATACGGCCGCTGCCACCTTGGCGGCTAGCTGGGCGCACGCTGCTGGAATTCCCGTAATTGCCGATCTGGATGAGCTGTACCCCGGCGTGGAACGGCTGATTGAGCAGGTGGATTATCTGATCGTGAGCCGTGACTTCCCTTCCCGGCTGATGAAGGAAAAGGACCTGGAGAGGGCGTTACGCGGAATGCAATTGCGTTACGGCTGCGCGCTGACGGCCGCGACGCTCGGAGAGGACGGCGTTGTGGCCTGGGATGGCCGCCGCCTTCACCACTGTTCTGCTTACAGAGTTCCGGTCATGGATACGACCGGCGCAGGAGACGTTTTCCACGCTGGATTTATTTATGGCCTGCTTCAGGGTTGGCCTCTGGAGCGGCAGCTCGACTTTGCCTGCGCCGCCGCGGCGCTGAACTGCATGGCAACCGGTGCCAGGGGGGGCCTCCACCCGGTCGCCGCGGTTGAGGAGCTGATGACGGCTTCCTCGCGTTACGAAGTTGACCTTTCCTTGCTGCTCCAGGTTGAATAAGAAGCCTGCCAGGGCAGGAAACTGACCTGTTTCTCAGTCGTCGAGCTGCGGCAACCACTCGGTCAGCAACGCGGCCACCTTTCGCGGCTGTTCATAGGCGGCAAAGTGCCCGGCATCGGGCAGAATGTGGAACTCGCACCCGCCAGGCGCAGCGTGGAAGGCTCCCATCTCGGCGGGGGTCACACCTGGGTCCTCACCGCCGGCAATAGCCAAGATAGGAACTGAGATGTTGGGCACAGTGGGCAGCGAATCGGGCCGCGCGGCCAAACCAGCCTGCACAGCTATCAGAGCCTCCGGAGTGAGCGTCATGCGGGCCCTCAACCGGGCTACCATCTCGGGATAGCGCTCACGAGCGGTTGTCCCAACCAACGTCTGGGCCATGCCGTCGAAGATTTCCGCACTGCCGCCGGCTCGCACCTTGGCAATCATATCGGCGCGCCGGGCGAGATCGGCAACCGTGTCCGGTTGAGGCTTGGAGCAGACGAAAGCCAGCCCGCGCACCCGTTCGGGCGCCTGACGCCAGAGTTCCAGCAGCACATAGCCGCCGATGGAGCAGCCTGCAAAGACCACTTCCTGCAAATGCAAATGATCGAGAAGTGTGAGAATGTCGGCCGTCAACTGCGCCATGGTCAGCACAGGAGCATCTGGAACCAGCGTAAAGTCTCCCACAGGCAAGGTTCCCAATGCAGAGCGGCCATGCCCGCGCAGATCTGGAACGATGGCGCGGGCGCTGGTCAGGTTCTCAGTCAGCGGATGCCAGTACTCCCCATCGAGTGGCGTGGGATGGAGAAACACCACGGGCAAACCCGCCCCTATGTCGCGGAAGGTCAATGTTGACCCATCTGATGTGTAGGCACCCTTCATAGCAAGAGAATACGCCAAAAGGCGGGTCCTAGGGCAACGGGAGCGGCTCCTCGGGAATGCCGATCCAGCCCGCCAGATAGGCCACGGCTACCAGCCCGCAGGAGAAGAAGAGTCCGATGACCGCGAAGACGCGAACCAGCGCGACATCCCAGCCGTACGCCTGGGCCAGGCCAAGGCAAACCCCGGCAATTTGGCGGCCCACAATTGGGCGAAACAGCGGTCTGCCGGGAATGTACGTCGCGACCGGAACGACCGCACCGCAGTTGGAACAGAACCGCGCACCCATTGGCAACCCGGTTCCACAGCGTTGACAAAAGACGGCCATTGTCGATTCCTCCTCCAGAAATCCTTATCCAAGTGAAGATACGGCGGCGGGACGGCGCCGGTTCCATCTTCAGAATCGGGGCAAAAGGCAGCCCTGGCCGTCACATGCCTCGATAGGGATTGCGCAGGCGCTTGCGCGCGGTGTCGGCACGCGAAGTATTCGGACCGGCGTCGATGGCGGCCTGGTAGTCTCTCACCGCCAATTGGCGCTCGCCGTTCATGTCGTGGCACTCGCCGGCGGCCAGCAGTGACCGAATCTTGAGTTCCGGCCCAACATTCCTGGTCCACGCGGCCTGCTCGTAGGCCTGCGCCGCTTCGCCGAAGTGACGCTGGCCGCGCAGGGCGTCGCCCAAGCCAAAATAGGCCAATTCCAGTTGCGCCGAAGCAAAATAGCCGGGTCGGGCGCTGTTTGCAATGACATCCCTGTAAGCCGCCACGGCGCCCATGCCCTCACCGGCGTCCTTGCGCAGGTTGGCCTCTTCCAGGCAGAAAAGGAAGTCATGAGGGTATTGACTCTTGAGGCCGCGCACCACCTGAATCGCCTCCCGGTACTTGGCTTCGCGGCGCAGGAACAAGGCAATCACCGTGCGTGACTCCACGCGGGTCATCACACCGCGTTTGCCGTCGTCATTGAGCATCTCCAGGCCCCTGGATTTCGAGCCGGTGATCCCGGCAAATCCGATCAGCAGCTTGAAGGGCAGGGGCAGCGCTCCCACCACGTACTCATAGACCCCTACGACCAGCTTGGCGTCCACATAGTCCGGGTCCAATTGGAGCACGCGCATCTCGTCGTCCTTGCCCTTCATGGCCAACCGAAACCCGGCGCCGAAGCCCCTCTGCACCATGGCGACATAGGTGCATTTGAGGCTGCGGGCCCAGCCTCGTGCATACAGGGCGTCAATGTCGTTAGGGTTTCGGCTGATGCGCCAGTCGGCCTCGTGAATGGCCTCGTCGGCCAGCCCCAGGATGCGGTCCCGCGTCTTGGGATCTTCCGCGGTCGCGTGTCGCCCGGTCAGAAAGCCGTCGTTGGCATAGAAAGTGGTGTCCAGCAAGTCGAGCCGGTAAAGCTCTTGGAAGACCACCGCCTCCAGCAGCAGAGTCGTGGGCTGCGGATCGCCGGGGTGCGCGGCATGAAAGCGCTGGAAGCGCTCGACTGCGCCCGGATAGTCCAGGTTGTAGAAGTGCTCATACGCCTCACGCACCAGCGGGTCGCGGTTCAGTGGATTTGTATGCACCTCGGAGGCCCAGCACTGGCTGGCCGCCAACAACAACACAAATCCCCAGCCACAGTTGCGTATAAAGCTCGGAATGCTCTTCAAACCCACTTCCCCTCCCTGGTTGGCCCTTTGCGGGTAAAGCTCCGGCGGTTCTCAAGATCGTTGCGCTGAACGCCAGCCGGCGCAGCCCGTTCCCGCAGACTCCATGTTAAAGGATTCAAGTTCCGCCGCCGCATCCTGATCCATGCGCATCCGGCGCGCCGGGAAGACGCCTGGAGGAAGCCAGCAAGTTCCTTGCAAAGAGTAGTCCAAAAATGAAAAAGCCCGGCAGCAGCCGGGCTTTTTCCTGCGCCACTGTTCAACCAGCGCTTAGAGCTTCTCGTAGAAATCGCATGCAGAACACGAGATGTAGACGCCGCCGGGGATACCGCGCTCGCGGTCCTTCACGCGCTTGACGATGCGCGTCGGCTTGCTGCACTTGGGACAGTCGGTTGACTTCGTCGTGTCCATTACCTTCTTACGATCACCTGTTTTTGCAATCTTGGCCATCGGTCGGGTGTTTCTCCTTCTTGGGGTGTCTCTGCACACACGCGCCAGATAACTGCGCGCGGCTTCAACGTCGCGGCCAATTGCTGGCCTCTGACCGCAAAAAAGAATTGCGTAGAAGCAGCACGGCTCGCTCAGACCAGTTTACATCAAGGACGGCTGTAACGCCTCACTGCGGCTGGTTGCCGGCACGGCCTCTCCGCCGAGTAAACTTGAACTTCGGAGGACCGATCGCTATGCCGACTCGCTGGATGAGCGAAAAAGACGCCCAAGAGTTTCTTGCCGCACAGACGGAAGGACGCCTGGCTACATGCAACAGAGCCGGGCAGCCCTACATTACGCCGCTCAATTATCTCTATCGCGAAGGAAATATCTACTTTCACTGCAAAACGACGGGGCGAAAACTCGACAATATCGCCGAAAACGGCCGGGTCTGCTTTGAAGTGAGCAAGGTTGAGAAGATCACGATCTCCCATGATCGCCCTTGTGGCTGCTCGACGCGATACTCTTCGGTGCTGGCCTTTGGAGCCGCGCGCGTCGTAGCCGATAACGCCGAAAAGACCACCTTGCTGAATCAGCTTGTTGAGAGATACGCGGGTGACAAGCCGTTTCTGCCCGTGGAGGAGAAACACCTCGCGGGGTGTGCTGTGGTGGAGATTTGCATCGACGAAATCAAAGGCAAGAGGAATGTTGACCCGGAGTAGTTTGGCTTTATGGCACAATCAGGCCGGATCTGCTGCTCATGGGCGAAGTTGTTCCATTCGCTACTTTCAGAAACTCCTCCCGAATCGTCGCGTAGGATGGCTGGCCCTCAAAAAACTTGAAGGTGTAGTGCGTCTGCGTTCTCTGCCCTGTTTCGTTCAATCCGGTTTCCCGGTAGGCATCCAAGGAAAACAAGCGCATCCCCTTTGCGGCTTCATCGGGATGTTCCTTGGCAAAGCCGGGCT
This sequence comes from uncultured Occallatibacter sp., assembly GCA_964420185.1. Classification (GTDB taxonomy): domain Bacteria; phylum Acidobacteriota; class Terriglobia; order Terriglobales; family Acidobacteriaceae; genus Telmatobacter. The sequence goes on from CAYQSI010000060.1 coordinate 17,453, forward strand.
GATCGATGTCGTTGCTTTCCAGCGTAATGCTTAAGAACAATTTGCCTGCACTGTCTGAAACTTTTCCATTGGCATAGATCTTGTAGTAACCCCACGGCTCCAGCGAGGTGCTGATCAGCAAGGTGTTTTCACCCAGCTTCACGCTCTCGACAGCATATTGCAGAAAGCGCGGCGGCGTGATGCCCCGCTGATGCAGATCGAGCATATGGGCTATTCCTGCGTCCCGGCAGGAGGTATTGCCCGTTTCAGCACATGCGCGTGTGAGCATTGCGGCAGCTTGCCAATCATCGGGATCGGCTTGCGCAATCGGCTGAATCATCTTTACGACAAAGCCCGCGTCTCCGCCATTCAGCGCGGCGTCACTGGCGAACTTCAGGAGAATCGGGTCGCCGGGGAAATCCTTGAGCAAAAGCTGATGGATGGCGACCGCATCTGCATAACGATGTTCGCCGTATGCCTTCCACGCGCTGTCGAACTGCTGTTTTTGCTGCGGACTCAGCCGGGCAATCAAATCCTGAGTTGCCTCCCGATGAGGAGAAGCAGCAACGGGTGGCGCTTGCGCAATTGTTGCCGGCGGGTTTAGAGAAACAACCGCAAATAACAGTGCCGAAGCGCAGAAAATTCGTCTCATCTCCGCCCACCCCCCAAACAAAACATAATACGGATCGGAATTGTCCCAAAGAAAATCCCGTCCGCCATTATAGCGGAGGATGAGAGATCGACTGAGAATTTCAAGAGCGGCTGACGAATGGGTCCTCAGGAGGTTGATCTGGCGTCGCAGCCGGCTGAATTTGAATGAGATCCGGAGCCACGGGTGCGGCCGTTCCCATGGCGTGCTCATGCTGACGCTGGGCGACAGCGCTGAGGTCCACCGGAATGCCGCCTGAGACGATCTCCGGCGTGTTGTAGCGGTAGTCCAACTCACTCGTGAGGCGGTAAACCACCGGCAGCGCCGCCAGCAGGACGACGAACGCCACCCAACTGCCGTCCAAGCCGTAGCCCCCGCCGGTGAGCCAGAACGGCCCCATCGGATTGCCTTGCACCACGGGCGAGTGGCTGCTGACACCGCTGATGGTGAGCCCGAAAAGCAGTGCGCGACTGGCCTTCCAGCCGAAATTGATCCCCCAGCTCACCCACAATGCGCGGCTGCGCAGGTAAGCAGTGGAGAGTACCAGGCTGAGCGCCAGAGAGACTGCAACGCTCGAATGGCTTGCTCCTGGCAGAAGCGCCTGCACGATGGCATAGAAGGCCGCATAACCGAGCGCCGCTCCAAGCGGTCCCACCGATTGCACGAAGCGCTGAAATCCATAACCGCGAAAAGCAACCTCTTCAGCCAGCGCGGCCAGCGCGAAAAATGCGGCGTCGGCTAGCAGCCAACCCCAGGCAGAGGACTCAAGAACCAGCACAATGGCGATTCCGCCGCCCACAACCAACGGCAGAACGCAGACCACCGCCAGCGCCCAACCCACTGCCAGGCCCAATCCTGCTTCGTTCGGCCAGCCCGGCCGCCTCGGCAGTCCCTGCTCGCTCAGCGGATGCTGCTGGCGGTCGAGCGCGAAGCCCATGCCCGCATAACCCAGCAGCAATAAAAGGAGCAATATGGCCTGCTCAACCAGCGGCTGCCACAACTCATTGGCCAGCCCCGCCGCCTCGTGCCGGGCCAGCGCCCGCGCCAGGAAGAAGTAGAGAACCGCGGCGAGAAACTCGATGTAGGCGCGCAATCGGCCATTGCCAGATTTGGCAGGACTCATCGGCAACCTCCGGCAAAGCCGCGGCCGCAGTGGGCAGCGCGCTCCCCAGCCGGCCCTCTCAACCGAGAGCCGGAGTTGCCAATCCAGTGCATCGGTCTTTGCGCCACCAGAGTCAACCTTCCGTATAGAACTGCGCGATGTTGCGGAACTTGGCCTGGCGCGCGGCCACCAAAATGTCGATCGGCACAGCTTTGAGCTCGGCCAGGTGCTTCTTGAGGACGGTGCTCAGCAGCCCGGTGCCCGCCTCGCGGTTGGTGTGAATGCCCTCCGGCGGCTCGGGGATGATCTCATCCACGCACCCCAGCCCGAAAACCTCCGGGGCGGAGATGTGCAGGGCCTCGGCGGCCAACTGCTTCTGGGCCGCGTCTCGCCACATAATGGCCGCGCAGGACTCGGGAGTAATCACAAAATAAAGGGCGTTTTCAAGGATCAGAACGCGGTCCGCTACGGCCAGCGCCAGCGCCCCACCCGATCCGCCCTCACCGCTGATGACTGAGATGGTGGGCACGCGCAGCCGGGACATTTCGAGAAGATTGCGGGCGATGGCCTCGGCCTGACCCCGCTCCTCGGCGCCCAGGCCGGGATAGGCGCCGGGCAGGTCAATGAAGCTGATGACCGGCCGGCCAAATTTCTCGGCGATTTTCATTGCCCTGAGCGCCTTGCGATAGCCCTCGGGATGGGGCATGCCGAAGTTGTGCCGCACGCGCTCCTTGGTCGAGCCGCCCTTGCGATTGCCAATGACCATGACCTCTTCGCCAGCCAGCCGGGCCATGCCACAGGCCACGGCCTCGTCGTCGCCAAAGGCGCGATCCCCGTGAATCTCGCTGAAATCGG
>CAYQSI010000061.1:0-19703 GCA_964420185.1 uncultured Occallatibacter sp.
GCCTGCTCAACCGGGCCGTGACGCTGGCTACCGAAGCCTCGAACGGCACCCTCAGCGGTTCGCAGTTCACCGCGGCCAATCAGGAATACAAATCGATCTTGTCGGAAGTTGACAACATCGGTACGACGACCACCTACAACGGTTCAGCCGTTTTCGGCAATGGCACTGTGAACATCTATACCGGCGACTCCACCGCAAAGGGCGCGTCGGTTGACGCTTTGAACGTTACCACGCTGTCTGAGAGCGCTTTGGGCAACACCGGCGGAAAAGTGAGTTATAGCGGTGGCGAGAACGTCTTCCTCGACCTCTCCTCTGCCTCCAAGGGAAATGCGCAATCCACCGACGCGCTGACTTCTGGCGACGACTCGATGACAGTCAAGTATATGAATGCGGACGGCACGACCGGAACGTCAATCATTACCGCCAAGACAGACACCGTGAGCGGGATGATCGACGCCATCAACAACTCGGGTCTGGGCTTGACCGCCAGCTTCACCACGGCGTCGGCGGCCGGTGTTGCATCTGGCAGCACGACAAACGGCGTTACCGATACAGGTATTGAGATCCAAGGTGCGATTCAAACCGGCAATGCAAGCGCGGGAACGATGCAACTCTCCGCTACGACAGTGGTGGATTCGACGACCACCAGTGCTGACACTGCCTTCGCGGATGGGAGTGGCGGAACCGCCACCATCAGTTACGCGCAGACCGGAGGCGCAAATCTGAGCGGTACCGGTCTGACCGACGCGGGCAGCGCGCAGACCGCGCTGAACGATCTCAACACGGCTATCACCGATGTGGCGGCGCAGGACGGCTACATCGGCGCGCAGATCAACACGCTGAACTCGGTCAGCTCCGTACTCAGCACGCAGCAGGAAAATGTGGTTTCGGCACAGAACAGCGTGCAGGCTACCGATTATGCGTCGGCGACCTCCGATATGTCCAAGTACGAAATTCTGAGCCAGACCGGCATCTCCGCCCTGGCCCAGGCCAACAGCATGCAGCAGGAAGTGACCAAGCTGTTGCAGTAACCGGGGTCCCCAGCGATAGGTCTTTGTCGCTGGGGTGGAGTAAACCGGGGTCCCCAGCGATAGGTCTTTGTCGCTGGGGTGGAGTAAACCGGGGTCCCCAGCGAGGGGTCTTCGTCGCTGGGGTGGAGTGAACCGGCCAAAAGCCGCCAACCAAAGAAGGGCGTCCGTCAGGGCGCCCTTCTTTATGCCGTTCTGGAAGGGGCAGCGGAAAGCTCGCGGTTTCCGCAAGGCCGGCGTTAAAGCCGCATGCATTTAAAGCCGATGAATGGATTGGCTGGAAGGGAATTGGGCAGCTTGTAAGCTGTGTTGTTGGAGAGCGAAAGGCGTGAGTTTCTCTTAATCTGTCTCGGCAGCGCGTGGTTCTGCGACTGCTCAAAGTCAACGCGGAGGGTGCGATGGGCATAGTGGGGCTGAGTTTCGGGTCGCCGACGAGCGGGGCTGGCTTCGACGTGAGCACGACAGTTTCCGAGATCGTCGGCAATCTGCAGAATGTGGAGACGCCGTGGAAGACCCAGTTGACCACATTAGAGAGTCAGGACACTGCGATCTCCAGTCTCGGGACACTGTTCTCCAATCTCTCCAACGATATGAGCTCGCTGACCGACCTCGAAGGCATCCTGGCAGAGAAGACCGGTTCCAGTTCCAATACCAACGTGCTGACGCTGACCGCGGCCAACTCCACGGCAGTTGCGGGAACGCATACGGTGACGGTGACGAGCCTGGCGCAGACCTCAAGCGGTTCTCTCGCCGAGATTACAAAGTCCTCCGACACGCTCTCCGGCGCCATCACGCTCAAAGTGGGCAGCGGAACGGCCCAGACCATCACGCTGGACTCGTCGGACAATACGCTCGCCGGCCTGGCGTCGGCCATCAATTCCTCCGGTGCGGGCATCACCGCCAGCGTGCTGACCGATTCCACGGGCTCGCGGCTGAGCCTGGTTTCGGGCACCTCGGGCGCGAACGGAGGCATCACGGCGAGCGCGAATTCAATCGCCGACGCCACCACATCAAGCGGCACACTGGCCTATACCTCGTCGGTGACGGGGGCCGATGCTCAACTGACGGTGGATGGCGTGGCCCTGACCAGCGCCTCGAACACGGTGTCCAATCTGATTCCCGGCGTGACCTTCCAGTTACTGGCCCCCAGCCCAAGCGAGACCACCAGTGCCGGTACCAGCCTGGAGCAGGTGCAGGTGATCATCGGCAATGGCAATACCGATGTGGAGAGCACGGTCAATCAATTCGTAAGCGACTACAACTCGCTGATCAGCGCCATGAGCACCCAGGAGGGGAATGACAGCTCGGGAACCCCCGAGCCGCTGTTCGGCTCTCCCACACTTTCGCTGCTGCAACAGCAGTTGCTGAGCGGACTGAATTTGCAAAACCCGAACGGCACGCTGGCCGCGGTTTCCACCACTACGGATACGACTTTGTCGGGCTCCATGACGATTCAGGTAGGCAGCGGCACGGCGGAGAACATTGTTATCGGTGCAGAGCCGAGTTCCGGCGCGGCCGCCGACACCATTTACACCGGTTCGGGGAGCGATTACAACACGCTCTCCGGGCTGGCCAGCGCCATCACCTCGGCCGGCATCGGCGTCACGGCCTCTGTGGTGACCAGCAATGGTGAATCGACGCTTACACTGGCCTCGCAAACCGCCGGCTCCAGCGGCGCGTTGACCGTAACTTCCAGCATCAGCGCCACCAGCGACACGGCGTTGAGCGCTTCCGTTATGGCGGGCTCCGACGCGGTGACGTCAACCGACACCAGCGCGGTGACCTCAAGCGCCACTCTGACCGGGATATCCAACGAAGACGATACGCTGGCCGGATCCATCTCCATCCAGGTGGGCAGCGGCGCGGCGCAGACGATCACGGTGGACACATCCAGCAATACGCTTGCCACTCTGGCCGATGCAATCAACAACACAGCCAACATCGGGGTCGAGGCCTCGGTGGTGACCGACAGTGATGGAACGCACCTCTTGCTGACCTCCGGAACCGCGGGGAGCGCCGGGACGCTGACGGTGACCTCCAGCATTCTCGATACCACCAACACCAGCACCAAGACGCTGAATTACACCAACTCATCGGATATCAACAGCCTGACGGGCCTGGGCATCAGCGTCAATAACAATGGGTCGCTGACCCTGGACGCCGAGAGCCTGGATTCTGTGCTGAACTCGGACTATAGCTCGGTGGTGGGTTTCTTCCAAAATGTGGACAGTTGGGGCCAGACCTTCTCCAACACGCTCACCAACGCCGGCAGCAGTTCGGCGACGGGGATTCTGTCGCTCGCCTCCAAATCCAATAGCAGCGTCGAGTCAACGCTGAACGCAGAAATCTCCAAGGAAAACATCTATATCTCCGCGCAGCAATCGAGCCTGACTGCGGAACTGAACAGCGCCAACGAGGTCATGCAGGAGTTGCCCACGGAACTGGACGGGATCAACGAGCTCTATTCGGCGATCACCGGCTATGACCAGAACTCGAACGGCTAAGGAGCAGTGCCCCATGGGAAGTTATCAGGAACATGCATTGGATGGCGCGTCGGCAGTTGATCTGGTTGTGGCGCTCTATGACGGAATTCTCCGCTTTCTTTATGCGGCCAGTGCGGCTGTGGAACGTGGAGACCAGGCTGGCCGGCGGATTGCCGTGAAGCGGGCCCTGGATATCATCATTCATTTGCAGGCGCGGTTGCGCATGGATGTGGGCGGACGGCCCGCGCAGGTGCTCAGCGAGTTCTACGCGTCGATCTTCGCGCAAATTCTGCAGGCCTCGCAATCGGCCTCGCGGCAGAAGTTCGAGCACGCCATCGAATGCGTAAAGAACGTACGCGATGCATGGCGCCAGGCGGCCAAGAACCCGGAAGTCAATCCATCTCCAACCCAAATAACCGCAATCTCATCCCGGCGCATGCACGGGGGCATGGATAGCGATGAATACGGCTCGGACACAGCGGTTGGTTCAAGCTGGAATGCGTGAGCCGACCTCTGATGCAGGTTGCTCGAATGCTCTCAATGATTGAAACGGGTCTGAGCGCAGTTCATCCGGCGACGGTCAGTTCCTCTTCCAATTGCTGTTTCGCGTAGAGGCCGGCGTAGTAGCCGTTGAGGGCGAGCAACTCGTCGTGCCCTCCCAACTCAACGATCCTGCCATGGTCGAGCACGGCGATCTGGTCGGCATGGCGCACAGTTGAGACGCGATGGGAGATCAAGATGGTGGTCGCGGCTCGGGTGTATTTGCGCAGGCCGCCCAGAATGCGCTCTTCCGTGTAGGTATCCACGCTAGCCAAGGCGTCGTCGAGGATCAGGATGGACGGTCGGCGCAGCAATGCCCGCGCGATGGCCGCGCGCTGCTTCTGTCCGCCGGAGAGCGTGACGCCGCGTTCGCCCACCATGGTTTCAAAGCCCTGAGGAAACTCTTCGAACTCCTGGCGGATGTGAGCCGCCTCGGCCGCGTCGAGAAGCTCTTCCGGGTTGGAGTTGGGCGCGCCAAAGGCAAGGTTTTCGCGGAGCGTTGCGCTGAAAAGGAAGGTTTCCTGAGGAACCATGCCGATGTTGCGCCGGAGCACCGCCAGGGGATAGTCACGCACCGGCCGGCCGTCGATGAGGAGCGAACCCAAGGGCGCTTCGTAGAGCCGGGAGATCAGATTGACGAGCGTGGTCTTGCCCGATCCGGTGGGGCCAACGATGGCCAGGCTGGAGCCGGCGGGAATCTTGAGCGAGATGCCGTGCAACACCGGGGTCCCCGCGGACGGGTCTTTGTCCGTGGGGTGGAGCACCGGGGTCCCCGCGGACAGGTCTTTGTCCGTGGGGTGGAGCACCCGGGTCTCGCCGTAGCTGAAGCTCAGATCACGGAATTCGATCTCGCCGCCGAGCACTGTGTCGGCTTGAATGGACGGATCGGCGGCGCTGTCATCGATAGCCGGCTCGGCGCTCATCAACTCGTGGATGCGCTTCACCGAGGCGGTGCCGCGCTGGAAGATGTTCACCACCCATCCCACGGCGATGATGGGCCAGATGAGCAGGACCATGTAGGTGTTGAAGGCTACGAACTGGCCTACGCTGATGCGATGAGCGAGGACCAAGTGTCCGCCGGCCAGCAGGGTGATGATCATGGAGATGCCCAGGATGAACTCGAGCGTGGGCCACAGCATGCCCATGAGCTGAACCAGCTTGAGGGAGCGCGCGATGTACTGGCGATTGAGCTGCTCGAAGAGGCTGATCTGGGATTCCTCGCGAGCGAAGGCGCGCACCAGCCGGGCGCCGGAGTAGTTTTCCTGGGCTTGCGAGGAGATATCCGAGAAACTGGCCTGGATGCGTTCGAAGCGGTCGTGAATTCTGCTTCCGAAGTACTGCACCAGGATGCTGGCCAAGGGCATGGGCGCAAAGGCCACCAGGGTGAGCCAGGGACTGATGCGCAGCAAGTAGTAGAGCGCGCCCACGGTGAAGAAGACCGTATTGGCGCTGTACATGAGGGCCGGGCCAAGCAAATTTCGAACGGCATTCAGATCGTTGGTGAGCCGGGCCATGATGTCGCCGGTGCGATAGCGCTGATAAAAGCCCGTATCCTGCCGCTCCAAATGGCGGAAGAGGTCATTGCGCAGGTCGAACTCAATCTCTCGCGATATGCCGATGAGAATCCAGCGCTGGGAGTAAAGAAAAACACCTTTGACCAGGGCGATGGCGACCAGCAGGCCAGCGAAGAGGAGGATTCTCTGGCGGCCCGCTCCTTGCCTCATCTCGTCGATAGCTCTCTGGATGACTTGGGGAAAGAGCACCCAGACGGCGTTTGCGCAAATGCACGAGAGGGTGCCCCACAGATATCCCCAGCGGTAACGGCGCATGTAACCGAAGAGAGGGGCGAGGTCGCGAAACATGGTTCTATTGTACCGGGACGGGCAAACGGCAAAAACTGTCCATTGCGATAGCGGAAGCAGCACGCTTTATCGCGATCTTATGTTGGCGTTCGCAGCAGCAGATAGCCACCCACCAATCCGAAGAGGAGATCCGAGGACCAGGCGGCGAGGGCGGCGGGCAGGTAGTTCACGTTGCCCATGGCGCCGAAGAGGCCATCGACGACCCAGTAGGCAAGCGCTACGGCGATGGCCACGCCAATGCCGGTGAGTGAGTCGCGGCGGCCCATCAAGAGTGCGAAGGGAATGGCCAGCACCGCCATCACGACGGCGGCGAGCGGATCGGCGAGCTTGTGCCACAATTCAACGCGCAAACGCATCGTGTCGAAGCCGCTTTGGCGCAGGTCGCCAATGTAGCGATCGAGCTGGCCGAAGTTCATTTCCTGCGATTGCAGCTTTTCCTTTTTGAAGTAGCCGGGGTCTTCGTGAATTTCCGCGAAGGAGGTCTGCTGGAACTCGCGGTAGTCGGTGACGCTGGCGCCCGAGATGTCGCGTTCCCAGCCGTTGAGGAAGCGCCAGGAGTCAGTTGCGGGGTTCCATGAGGCGCGTGTGGCAAAGATACGCCGCGAAAGCGCGAAGGTGGAGGGATTGAACTCGAAGAGCGAGAGATTGGCGAACTCGTTGCGGCCCGGATCGAAGAACTGGTAGTAGAAGATGCGGTCGGGCTCGCCGGGATTCGGCTGGCCGAAGATCCAGTTCTGCTCAGGGCGCAGGACGGTCTGCGCGGGTTTGCCCTTGATGATGTTGCGCAGAGCCTCCTGCTTGCGGTTGGCCTGGGGCAGATAGTACTGGTCGAAGAGAAAGAGGCTGACCGAGAGGATGGCGGCGATGGAGACGATGGGAATCACTAGCCGATAAAGGCTGATGCCGCAGGCCTTCATGGCGATGATCTCCGAGTTGCGGTTGAGCACGCCGAAGGTGACCAGCACGGCGATCAGCACAGCCAGCGGGGTGATCTGGTAGATCATGCTGGGGGTGAGGTTGACCAGATAAGCGCCGACCGTGAACCAACTGATGTCGTGGCTCAGGATGTCCTTCAGCAGATCGAAGACGGTGAAGACCAGGATGAGCATGACAAATCCGGCCAGCACCAGGAAAAAGGTGCTGAGAAACTCGCGCACCACGTACTTGTCAAGGATGCGCGGGAAGACAGTGAGTGCCTTGGTGCGCTGAGGACGCGGTTGAAACCTGCTCAGCAGACCGCTCAGCGGGGTGCCGAAAGGTTTGTCCGGAAGGGCGAATCTGGGCTTTTGGAAGCGTGAAGCCCAAGTGGCGATCGCATTCAGAACGCGGCCTCCCGAGGCCATTTGCCACAGCAGGAAGATGCCGCCAGCGGTGAACAGCAGGTTGGCCATCCAAACCGCAAAAAACGCGGAAATCCAATTTTGCTTGCCCAGCGCGATGCCAATCAGAGAGAGCGAGTAATAGACGACAACCAGCGCAAGGGTGGCCACCCAGGCGGAACTCTTGCCGCCGCGCCGTGAGGTCACGCCCAGGGGAACGCCCACTAGCATCAGCACCAGGCAGGCCGCTGGATAGGCGAAGCGCTTTTGCATCTCGATCTGAAACCGTTTGCCTTGCGGACCGAGGGTATGCGCCCATAGTTCCTTCATTGGCATGGCGTAGATCGCAGTGTCCAAGCGTCCCAGATGCGCTTCGTTCTGCTGACTGGAGGCGAGGGGCAGATCGGTAAAGTCGAACGTAGAGATGTTGTACTGTTGCGGCTGGCCAGCCACGGTCTCGTGGCGCGATCCGTCGCGCAGGCGCATGAGCAGTTCCTGGCTGGAATCGTTCGACACGGTAGCCGAGGCGGCGGTGGTGATCAGCGGGGTAGTGAGGTCCGTGGTATCGGCCATGAAGACCTGCCGCCAGTTGGCTGCGCCGGTTCCCGAGCGCACGTCCTGCACGTAAAGGACGAAGTTGTGAAAATCCTCGTCGAAGACGCGCGGCTCAATCTCGTAGGAGGCCTGCATGGCCAGAGCCTTGTCCATCGCCATGATGGCCTGGTTGGCTCGCGGCGCCACATACAGGGAGTTAACCAGCCCCAGCAGAGTGCCGCCAATGGCTACGATGGAGGCCATGCTGACGAAGTAGCCGATGCCCATGCCGGAGGCGCGCATGGCGATGATTTCACTGTCCGATGCAAGGCGGCTCAAGCCCAGCAGCACTCCCACCAGAACCGCCATGGGAATGGTGACCATGAAAAAGTTTGGCAGCATGAAGAGAACGACTTCCACAACGCTGGTGAAGGTGGAACTGTTGTGGACCACCATCTCCAGGATGCGGGGCAGTTCCTTCATGAAGAGAATGAAGGTGAAGATCACGCCGCCGATGAGTGCGTGGGAGAGAATTTCGCCGGTAATGTAGCGGGTCAGGATGCGCACGGGCAGGCTCTGAGGTTAGTTTATCGTGCCGGAGCGATTCGTGTGTCTGAAGGCTGCCAGCCTCGCAGACGCAGGCTATTGGCCAGCACGCTGACGGAGCTAAGGGCCATGGCGGCGGCCGCGAGCCAGGGGCTGAGCAGAATGTGAAAGCTGGGGTAAAGCGCGCCCGCGGCCAGCGGAATGGCGAGCAGATTGTAGGCCACGGCCCAGATCAGGTTCTGGCGCATGACGCGCAGGGTCGAGCGGGCCAGATCGAGCGCCGCTGGAATGGCCCCAGGCCGCGCTCGCAGGAGCAGCACATCGCCAGCCTCCTGAGCCAGATCGGCGCCCGTGCCCATGGCGATGCCAGCGTCAGCCTGGGCCAGGGCGGCTGCGTCGTTGATGCCGTCGCCCACCATGGCCACACGGAGGCCGCTTTTTTGCAAGGCGCGGATGCGGGCCAGCTTGCCTGCCGGATCGAGGCCGGCTTCGATCTCGGTGATTCCCGCTTGTTGGCCGATGGGCGCGGCGGCCGCGGCCGAGTCGCCCGTCAGCATCAACACGCGCAGGCCGGCGCGCCGCAAGGCAGCCACGGCCTCGGCGGCATCGGGACGCAGTGCGTCACGGGCGTCGAAACAACCGGCGGCAACATTGTCCAGCGCCATCCATAGTCGGGTCACGCCCGGCTCCGGCGGCTCCATCGTCTCCGGCAGCGGGACAAAAAATTCCTTAAACAGCGCTTCGTTGCCCAGCAGGCATTCGTGGCCTTCGATTTTGGCGGTAAGGCCGCGGCCGGGCAAAACCTGCACATCTTCCGCGGGTTGCCAGACGAGTCCGCGAGACCGCGCGGCATCCACTACGGCGTGTGCCAGCGGATGGTTCGATTGCTCCTCGGCGGCAGCGGCTAGGCGCAGCAAATCGGCCTCGGTCGAGTCTCTGAGCCGATGCACTGCGGCCAGCACGGGGCGGCCCACGGTCAACGTCCCGGTTTTGTCCAGCACGATGGCATCCGACGGGGCCAGCTGGGCCAAACGCTCAAGCGCCTCGCCGCCTTTGAAGAGAACGCCCAACTGGGCGCCGCGTCCCACGGCGACGGTGAGCGCCGCGGGCACGGCCAATCCCATGGCGCACGGGCAAGCGACAACCAGCAATGCGACGGTGTTGGCCAGGGCCATCTGGAGCGAGTGAGTGGCGGCAATCCAAATCACAAAAGTGAGCGCGGCCAGAGCCAGAACGACAGGAACGAAGATGGAACTGGCGCGGTCGGCCAGCCGCTCCATGGGACAGCGCGAACCCTGCGCCTCAGCAGCCATTCGACCAATCTGCGCCAGCATGGTGTCCTCGCCCAGCGACTCGGCGCGGCAGGTCACGGCGCCTTCGTAGTTGAGCGAACCGGACAGCACACGTCCGCCGGGCGGGCGGTCGAGCGGCGTAGACTCGCCGGTCAGCATCGATTCGTCCACGGTGGTGCGGCCTTCGAGGATCGTCGCGTCCACGGGAAACCGCTCCCCAGGCAGGACCAGGACACTGTCTGCGGACTGAATCTCTTCGAGCGGGACGATGGTCTGAATGCCGTCGCGGATGCGTCGGGCGGTGGCCGGGCGCAGCCGGGCGAGCGAGTCGAGCGCGGCCAGGGCACGGCGCTTTGCGCGGCCTTCCAGACTTTTGCCCAAGAGGAGAAAACCAAGAATCAGCAAAACCGCGTCAAAGTAGACTTGGCGCCCAATCGCGGGCCAGATCGTGGCATACGCGGAATAGACAAAAGCTACGCCGGTTCCCAGGCTCACCAGCGTGTTCATATTAGTGGTGCCGTGGCGCAAGCTACGCCATGCGCTCAGGTAAATGCCACGGCCCGCCCAAGCCATGATCGCGGCTGTGAGAATCAGCAGAAACCAGCGAAGCAGCTCCGGCGGCAGCGCAAATAGCCAGGGAAGCAGGCGCATCAGGGCGTGATCCAGCGAGCCCATTTGCGTGCCGAGCGGCATGGAGAGCAGCATGGCCGCGGCGCCGGCGAGGAGCGCGGCATAAGCCTTGCGTTCGGCTCCGATCATGAGCAGGTCTGAGGGGTTCTTCGCAGCAGAGGCATCGGAGCGGGGAAGCACGGCGTCGTAGCCTGCCGCGCGAATGGCTTCGACCAGTTGCGCGGGCTTGGCCAATGCCGGATTGAAGACCACGCTGGCTCGATGGGCCATCAGATCGACGCGTGCCGATTCAACTCCAGCCGTTGAACGCAGAGCCGCTTCCACGTGATGCTGACAGGAGGCGCAGGTCATGCCCAGGATGGGCAACGTGAGGGATTGTGTGGCAGGAGGGGGCATCGGTTGAGCTATGCTTCCAGATGCGCCGCGAAGCCAGCTTTGGCCACAGCAGCTACGGCAAGATCGACAGGTGCGGGGTCAACGGTGGAAGTGATCTGCGCCGAGCCCACGCGCACCTCGTCGACCACCACCCCTTCAATCGCGGTCAAGGCCTGGCTGACCCGGCGGACGCAGGCGCCGCAGTGCATTCCATCAATTTTCAGCGTAAATTCCGCCATCGTCTTCTCCTGTTTTCTTTGATGATACGCCGGGGGAAAAGGTGCGCGGACAGCGAACTCTTGTTGCGCGGATGGGCGGCGAGGGTTCTATCGTAGTAGGGTTACGCCGTGGGGAGGATCATGCAGAGAGAGTATCCATTGGCGCCGCTGATGGGCGTGGGCGCAGTGATTGTAGAGGCTGGCCGAGTGCTACTGGTCCGGCGCGGACACGAACCCATGAAAGGCCATTGGTCGCTGCCCGGCGGGTTGTTAGAACTGGGCGAATCGCTCAGCGACGGCGTGATCCGCGAGGTGCGGGAAGAGACCGGGCTGACCGTTGAACCCTTGGGGCTGATCGAGTTGTTGGACCGTATTCATCGCGTGGGCGAGCGCGTCCGCTACCATTATGTGATTGCGGATTACATATGCCGTGTGACGGGCGGCGTTTTGCAGGCAGCCTCTGACGCCGATGCAGTGCGGTGGGTGGGGCGGGAAGAGTGGAAGAAGCAAGATACGCTTCCGGACGCGCTCCACCTTGACCCGATCACCGTGCGGGTCATCGAAGCTGGCTGGCAGAGGGCGCAAGCGATCAGCAAGGAAGAGCGAGAGGGACGATGAAAGTGATCAAGAGGCTGTTGTGGGTTGCGGTCGTGCTGGTTCTGGCTGCCGGGATTGGCTTCTGGGCGCGGCCGGTCAGTTGCTTCAACGAGGCGATGTATGTGAGGGAGTGGTTTTCGGGTGTGGAGAGCCGCTCGGTTCAAGTTGCTGGCCATCGTATGCATTACCTTGCAGAGGGGCCCGGCGATGGGCCGGTGGTGGTGCTGGTGCATGGGTTGGGCGGGCATAGTGAAGAGTGGCTCAATCTGTCAGCTTATCTTGTCAAGGCCGGTTATCGCGTCTATCTGCCCGATCTGCCGGGCTACGGGCGAAGCGAACAGCCCGTGGATTTTTCCTACTCGGTGCATGATGAGGCCGGGGCGGTGGTTGGGTTTCTCGATGCGCTAGGGCTGAAGCAAGTGGACCTGGGCGGGTGGTCGATGGGTGGCGGAGTGGTTCAGCATGTTGCCATCAAGCATCCGGAGCGGGTGCGCCGGCTGATGCTCTTCGACGCGGTGGGCCTCAACCAGATGCCCAAGTTTGATGTGCGGCTGTTCACGCCTGCCACGCCTGCCGAACTCGCTCAGTTGGACGCTCTGCTGTTTCCCAATCCCCCCAATGTACCGGGCTTCATTGCGCGCGACATTTTGCGCCACTCAGCAATGAACGCCTGGGTGATTCGCCGGGCGCTCGATTCCATGCGCAGCGGACAGGACGCCACCGACACCCTGCTGCCAGGGCTCAGAATGCCGGTGCTGATCGTATGGGGCGCGGAGGATCGGATCATCCCGCTCAGTCAGGGCGAGACGATGCACCGCCTCGTGCCGCAGTCTGAACTGGATATCTTCCCCGGCTGCGGCCACATGGCGCCCACCCAGTGCTCGGCCCAGATTGGGCCCAAGGTAGTGGAGTTTGTGCAGCGGTATACGATCATCGCGCCGGCGTCTCCTTCGACGATGCCAGCGCGAGCCGGGCTGCCCGGAATGACAAATTGAGTGCGAGGAGGAAGCAACTCGCGCGCTAACGCTTCATCACGTCCGGGGTGATGGTTCCATTCCACGCTGGCGATCCCTGGGCGTGATAGTGTCCCAGCTTCGTCCAGTCGTCGCGGGTTATTCCGTTCATATCCCAGACCACCAGGCCGTCGCGCACCGTCATCTCGCAGAGTAGTTTCACGCGGCCGTCCAGGCGCGCTCCGTAGCTGTCCACAAAGCCAAAGTGGCCGTTTTCCACGCGCAGCACCGCAATATCGGCATCCGATCCTACGCTGAGCGTGCCCAGCTCAGGATGCCTGATCTCTCGCGCCGGATTCGCAGTGGCATCGCGAATGACATCCGTGAGCGGAAGGCCCATATTCAGAAACTTCGACATCACATTGAGCATGTCCTGCATCCCGTTGTTCATGCTTCCGATATGCAGATCGGTCGAGATCGAGTCGGGAACCCATCCCTGCTGAATGGCCGGTGCGGCCTGACGAAAGAGAAAGCTCCCGCCGCCGTGGCCCACATCGAAGATCACGCCGCGCTTGCGGGCTTCAAACAGATAAGGCAGCACCTTATCCTGCGCATCCAGCATCGGTACCCAATCCAGATACATGTGCGTGGAAATATCGCCAGGGCGCAATTTGTTCAGCACCAATTGCTGGTAGGGGCGCTCCGGCCGGAAGGTGCCGAAGTCCACCATGACTGGAATATTGGCCAGCGTGCCGGCTTCGACGGCTTTATCCACTGCTATCCATTCCGGTCCCGCGTAGTGGGCCGTCTTGATGCCCACAATCACGCCCGGATATTTCATGGCCATGGTTGCCGCAGCATGGGAGTCCATCTCCGCTACGTTCTGCTCATACGCGGGGCCACGCATGCCCGCTCCCACGATATTCAGGAATGCGAGCACGCGCGTCCTGGAACGGTCGATGACGTGCGCCTTGAAGTCCTCGAAGTTTTTCCAGCCCGAGCAGCCCGCGTCGGCGACCGTGGTCACCCCCACGCGGAAGGTGAATCCGTCCGGGTACACGCTATTGTCGCCCGCGTATGAATTGGCTTCGCCGGTGCCGGCATACACGTGAACGTGAATGTCCACCAGGCCAGGGGTCACATAGAGTCCGGAGGCATCGACTGTCTTGGTGGCGAGCGACGGGTCAATGTGCGCAGCCACGGCGGCGATGCGGTGATTCGCAACGGCAACATCCATGACCGCATCGATGTGGTTGGCTGGATCGACGACATGACCGCCCTTCAACAGGAGGTCGTAACTCTTCTGCGCCTGCACGGAAGCACAGGCCAAAGCCAGGACTGCAATTGCGAACAAAATACGTTTCATGAATCGATTTTCGCACCTTCCCGCTCAGATCCGCTGATGGGGAACCTCGCCAACGCCATGCGGACTTCACAAGCGTTGGATGGGTACGAAAGGCAAGGGCCATTCCGCTCAGCGAAATGGCCCTTGGGGTGAAGCGCACAAGATGCGATTGCAGAAAGACGCCCTAGACGCCGATCACGTCGCAGAGCTCCTTGACGGCCGCGGCGCTCTTCATGAGTGCGGCGTGTTCCTCATCGGTAAGTTTGATTTCGATGATCTTTTCCAGGCCGGCTGCGCCCAATTTACACGGCACGCCGATAAAGTAGCCGTTGATGCCGTACTCGCCTTCGAGATAAGCCGCGCAGGGCAGAATCTTCTTCTTGTCCTTGAGGATGGCCTCGGCCATCTCCACGGCGGCTGCCGAGGGCGCGTAATAGGCGCTGCCGGTCTTGAGATGCTTCACAATCTCGGAGCCGCCGTCGCGAGCGCGCTGGATGATGGCGTCGATGCGTTCCTTGGGGAGCAGTTCGGTGATGGGAATGCTGGCCACGGTGGTGTAGCGGACGAGTGGAACCATCGTGTCACCGTGACCGCCAAGCATGAGGCAACTCATGTTTTCCACGCTCACCTTCAACTCCTGGGCGATGAAGCTCTTGAGGCGGCCCGAATCCAGAATTCCCGCCATGCCGATGACCCGTTCGCGATTGAAGCCTGACAGCCGATAGGCGGCCTGCACCATTGCGTCCAGCGGGTTTGAGACGACGATGAGAATCGACTCAGGCGAGTAGACGATCACATTCTTGACTACATCGGAGATGATCTTGAAGTTGGTGTGTAGCAGGTCGTCGCGGCTCATGCCGGGTTTGCGGGGAATGCCAGCCGTGATGATCACGATGTCGCTGTTGGCTGTGTCGGCGTAGTCATTCGAGCCGGTGATGTGGATGTCGGATCGTTCGATGGGAAGAGCCTGGAGCAAGTCAAGCGCCTTGCCCTGAGGCACGCCCTCGAGTACATCGATCATCACCACATCAGCCAATTCCTTGGCCATGAGCCAGTGCGCGGCCGTTGAGCCGACGTTGCCGGCGCCGATAATGCTGACTTTCTTGCGCATTTGTTCTCTCCTTGGG
Organism: uncultured Occallatibacter sp.; assembly: GCA_964420185.1. GTDB lineage: Bacteria > Acidobacteriota > Terriglobia > Terriglobales > Acidobacteriaceae > Telmatobacter. Next base: position 14,850 of record CAYQSI010000061.1, read on the forward strand.
GAATTGTTGAGACAGTGATCAGTGCCAGCCTGCGACTTGTTTTTATGTTGCCGATGAAGCGGGTGGCAAACTCGCTGGCGCCCACCCTGGTTGCATCAGAGACGCGCTTACCGCCGTAGACCATTTCCACTTCGGCTGGCCTTTTTTGGGCAGCCAAGGCCGTTGCAGGTGGCTCGCATGGAGTTCAATGACCACTTCTCCTGCGTGATTAGAGCAAGAGGCTACCAGACGAGATTCAGGAGTTGCAACGAAATTGCGGGAAATGCTGTTTTTACCCGTGAAAATGAGATAAACTCATGCGGGTACCTTTCACAAAAGCCACCATCTTCAAATACACGGAGGACACATAGAAATTGGGAAAAAGCATGGTCCCGAAGAAGCTGTTTTTCACCAAGGGCGTAGGCAAACACAAGGAGCGTTTGACCTCCTTTGAGCTGGCGCTTCGGGATGCGGGGATCGCCTCGCAGAATCTGGTGCGAGTCTCTTCCATCTTCCCGCCACAGTGCAAGTTGATTACGCGCAAGGAAGGCCTCACTTACCTGAACCCCGGCGAGGTGGTTTTCGCGGTGATCGCGGAGAACTCGACGCGTGAGCCGCACCGGCTGCTGGTATCGAGCATCGGCGTGGCAATTCCTGCCGACCGGAATACGTATGGCTATTTGAGTGAGCACCACAGCTTCGGCGAGACCGAAGAGCAGGCCGGCGAGTACGCCGAGGAGCTGGCCGCCGAGATGCTGGCCACCACTCTGGACGTGGAGTTCGATCCGGACAAGAGCTGGGATGAGAAAAAGGAGATTTACCGCATCTCCAACAAGATCGTTCGCACTAGCAACATCACGCAGTCGGCCGTGGGCGACAAGCGCGGAAAGTGGACCACTACGATTGCCGCCGCCGTCCTGATTCTGGCAGAGTAGAGCAATTTCAGGGTTAATGTGGCGTAGCGAAGGTCCTGCGAAGTGGCTTTTTCTTAAGGGAAAAGCCACTTGAGTTCATTGGCCTCCATTACGGCAACCCTGAAATTGCTATAGCCGGCGCATCCGGCAAGGGCAGTGGAGGCCAATTCCGCGCGGCGGGGTTGGCCTTGCCGCATCGATGCGGAGGAATATTTCGCGATCCATGGAAAACAGACGCAAATACAACGTGGGGCTCGTGCAGATGCGCATGGGCGCGGACCCGGAGGCCAACTTTGCCGCCGCGGTTGGTCACATCCGCGCGGCTGCCCGGCTGGGCGCCAACATCGTCTGCCTGCCGGAACTTTTCCGCACCCAGTACTTCTGTCAGCGCGAGGAGCTTGCGCTCTTTGACCTTTCGGAGGAGATCCCCGGCCCCTCTACAGCGCGCCTCTCCGAAGTGGCCCGCGAGGCTCACGTTGTTCTTGTCGCCTCGCTCTTTGAACGCCGCGCGCCGGGGCTTTACCACAACACGGCGGTCACCTTGAACGCCGATGGCGCCATTGCCGGCGTTTATCGCAAGATGCACATTCCAGACGACCCGCTGTACCAGGAAAAGTATTACTTTGCGCCGGGCGATCTGGGTTTTCAGGCCGTAGACACCGCTTTTGGCCGCGTGGGTACGCTGATCTGCTGGGACCAGTGGTATCCGGAAGCGGCGCGGCTTACCGCCCTCCAAGGCGCCGAGGTGCTCTTCTATCCCACCGCCATCGGCTGGCACCCGGCCGAGAAGGACGAGTTCGGCAAGGCGCAATATGATGCGTGGCTGACCATTCAGCGCTCCCACGCCATCGCCAACGGCGTCTATGTGGCTGGCGTAAACCGGGTCGGAATGGAGCATGGCGACGTAAAGGGCAATCGCGCCGCCGGAGCGGGCATCGAGTTCTGGGGCGGCAGCTTCCTGGCCGATCCCTTTGGCCGCGTCATTGCAAAAGCCTCGCACGACGCCGAGGAGATTCTTCTGGGCGAGATCGACCTGGGCCTCATCGAAGACACCCGCCGCAACTGGCCTTTCCTGCGCGACCGCCGCATCGATGCCTATGGCGGCATCACCAGCCGCTACCTCGATCCGGTGACCGCATGGCCGGCGGACGGAGATTCCAAGTAAAAATGTCCGCTCCTGTTTCAACAACTGCAACGCCGCGCGACCTGGGCTATCGCATGCCCGCCGAGTGGGAGCCGCACGAGGCCACGTGGCTGGCCTGGCCGCACAATCCTGAGGACTGGCCGGGCAAGTTTCAGCCCATTCCCTGGGTTTACGCGGAGATTGTGCGCCTGCTGGCCGCGCATGAGCGGGTGCATCTTCTGGTCGAGGATGCGAAGGCCGAACGGCGCGCACTCGGAATCCTGGAGCGGGCCGGTGCGAATCTGAACGGGGTGAGCTTTCATCGGTGGGTCACCAATCGCAGTTGGACGCGGGACTCAGGGCCGATTTTTGTGAGGAACCATGAGGGCCGCGTGGCCGTCACCAACTGGCGCTTCAATGGCTGGGCGAAGTACTCCAACTGGCAACTCGACGACCAGTTGCCTGGACGCGTGACGGAACTGCTCGGCCTGCCCGAGTGGCAGCCTGCGCTTCGGCTGGCGGATGGTTCTACGCACCGCATCGTGCTGGAAGGCGGCTCCATCGACACCAACGGCCAGGGGGTTCTGCTGACCACTGAGGAGTGCCTGCTCAGCGAGGTGCAGCAGCGCAACTCCGGCGTCAGCCGCGAGCAACTGGAGCAATTCTTCCACGATTTTCTGGGCATCGATCAGGTGATCTGGCTCAATCGCGGAATTACTGGCGACGACACCCACGGCCACGTTGACGACATCACCCGCTTTGTCGGGCCGGCGACCATTGTCACCGCCGTAGAGCCGGATACGACCGACCCCAACCACGCGCCGCTGGTGGAGAATCTCTCTCGGCTCAAAGCTGCGCGCACCCTCGACGGCAAGCAGTTTGACTTGGTCGAGTTGCCCCTGCCGCGCCCGGTCGTCTTCCGCGGCCAGCGGCTTCCGGCAAGTTACGCCAACTTTTACATTGCCAACGGTCTGGTTCTGGTTCCCACCTTCCACGATCCCAACGACCGCGTTGCGCTGAACACGCTGGCCGAGGTCTTCCCGGATCGCGAAGTCATCGGCATCCACTCCGTAGACCTGGTGTGGGGCCTGGGCACGCTGCACTGCATGACCCAGCAGCAACCCGCCGCCCACCCCACAGACGAAGACCCGTCTGCGGAGACCCCGGCCGCGCTACCATCGGAAGCATGATCGACGATCAGGAAGCCATGCAAGCCGCGCTCGATGAAGCCCGCATGGCTGCGGAAGCTGGCGAGGTGCCGATTGGCGCGGTCGCGGTCCGCGAGGGAGCAATCATCGCGCGCGGACAGAATCGCGTGCTGCGTGACCTGGACCCCACGGCCCATGCTGAGATTGTTGCCCTGCGCGCGGCAGCCTTAGCCGTTGCCAACTACCGGCTGCCGGGCTGCACGCTTTATGTCACGCTGGAGCCGTGCGCCATGTGCGCCGGTGCCATGATTCATTCCCGGCTGGACCGATTGGTCTTTGCCGCCGCCGACCCCAAGGCTGGCGCAGCCGGTTCGGTGCTCTCCGTGCTTAACCATCCCCAACTGAATCACCAGATGCAGGTGGAGCAGGGGATTCTGGGCGATGAGTCTGCTGAGTTGCTGCGGAGTTTCTTCCGCGAGCGGCGATAGCAGTAAACTAGGCGCATGAACGTGCAAATGTACGCTACTTCCTGGTGCGGGGATTGCCGGGCGGCCCGGCAGTTCCTCGACTCCCACGGCATTGAATACACCGAAATTGATGTGGACGCCGATCCGGCAGCCTCAGCCGAGGTGCTGCGCCGCGTCGGCAAGCGGGCCGTGCCGCAACTGGTGATTGACGGCGAGTGGTTCCAGCCCTACAAGCCGGGCAGTGGGCTGCTTCTGGATGAGTTGCACGAGCGTTTGGGTATTGTTCGCGATTGAACCGTCAAGGTATGAGGTTTCCCACCCTTTTCGCCAAGTGCGCGAAAAGGATGGGGCACCGGGCATTTCTCGTACAATCAAGTGTTGGCGCAGGGCCGTCCGATGCGGCTCTGGCAAGGAGTCTCCCTTGATCGATCGTTATACCCGCCCGGCGATGGGCCGCATCTGGACCGATGAGAACAAGTACCGCTGCTGGCTCGAAGTCGAGTCGGCGGCGAGCGCCGTGCTGGCCGAGGACGGCGTGATTCCCGCCGCCGCGGCTGAGGCGATTGCCGAGAAAGCCGGTTTTACCGTGGCCCGCATTCAAGAGATCGAGGCCGAGGTGAAGCACGACGTCATTGCCTTCACCACCACTGTAGCTGAGAGCCTGAAGGCTCAGGGCCTGGACGCCGAATCGCGCTGGCTGCACTATGGGCTCACCTCGAACGACATTGTCGATACCGCCCAGGCTCTGCAAGTCAAAGAAGCATCCGCGCTGCTCCGCTCCGGCATCGTTGAGTTGCTGGTCGTCCTCAAGCGCCGCGCCCTCGAGTTCAAGCACACGCCCATTATCGGCCGCACCCACGGCGTCCACGCCGAGCCGACGACCTTTGGCCTGGTGCTGCTCAACTGGTACGCCGAGATGGAGCGCAATCTGGTCCGCTTCGACGCGGCAGCCGATGATATGCGCGTGGGCAAGCTCTCCGGCGCGGTGGGGACCTTTGGCCACTTGAAGCCGGAGCACGAAGAGCGCATCTGCGCGCGGTTGGGCCTCAAACCGGCACTGGTGGCCACGCAGGTGATCCAGCGCGACCGGCACGCGGCATATATCTCCACGCTGGCGATTATCGGCTGCACGCTGGACAAGATCGCCCTCGAAGTGCGCCATCTGCAACGGACCGAGGTGCGCGAGGCGCAGGAGTACTTCAGCGAAAAGCAGAAGGGCTCCT
>CAYQSI010000062.1:0-18843 GCA_964420185.1 uncultured Occallatibacter sp.
ACCGGCAAGGTGAGGCGCAAGGCGGTGGCGGAGTGGCTGGCTGAAATCCAGGCTGTGGCCTCGACGGCTCGCGCGGGCGCTGCCGCAACGGCTAGCGCGGACGCCTTTGGGGCCTCGGCGGACTGGCTGCTCAAGCTGATCGGGGAAATCACCGGCGAGGCGCCAACCGGCGCGGGAGACGAACTGCGGCTGAGCGAAGATTTGCAACTCGACAGCTTGGGCCGGGTGCAACTGGCGGCTGCAATCGAAGAGCGGATGGGGATGACGCCGGAGAGCGGGCTGCTGGAAGAGGTGCGGACGCTGGGAGAACTGCGGCGCCTGGTGGCTGGAGAGGCCAATCGAGAGCGGGCTTCCGCTCCCGCCCTTTCGCCCGGAAAAGAGCGAAACGATGGGGCACAGGAGCTGGATGGTGAACGCACGACTGCAACAGGGTCGGCGAGAACCGCTTATGGAAGCGGACTGGAGGCGGAGAATGAGGCTGCGCCAGCCAAGTACATCTACCCGCACTGGCCGTGGCTGAGGCTCTTCCAATGGCTGCGGACGGCCTTTATCGAAAGGGTCGCGCGCCCGCTGGTGAGTTTGCTGGCAGATCCTCGGGTTGTGGCCCCGTACCCACCGGCATCTGATGAGCCGATGCTGATCGTCGCCAACCACGTGACGACCTTTGATGGGCCGCTGGTCCAGTATGCTCTGCCGGGGCCGATGCGGCGGCGGATCGCCGTGGCCATGTCTGGCGAAATGCTGGAGGACTACCGGCACTTCCGCAATCCCGAGCGCGCGCCTGGGAAGAGGAGTTTCTATCTGCCCGGCCCGCTGATTTATTTGCTTCTGACGGCGCTGTTCAACGTATTTCCCTTGCCGCGGCGACGCAACTTCCAGCGCAGTTTTGCGCACGCCGGAGAGGCGATGGACCGCGGATACAACGTGCTGGTCTTTCCCGAGGGGACGCGCTCGGCCGAGGGGGCGCTGGCGCGCTTCCGGGGAGGGATTGGCATGCTGGTGAAGCAGTCTGGAGCGGCCGTTCTGCCGGTGGCGATTCGCGGGCTGGGCGAGCTGAAAGCTGCGCACCGGGGCTGGTTCCGCTCCGGCAGGATTGAAGTGCATCTGGGTCAGCCCATCCGCTTTTCTCTGGAGGAGAGTGAGGCGGCCATCACGGCGCGGCTCCACGCCGAGGTGGAGCGGCTGCTGAAAGAGTAACAAAGGCAGGGAACAGGGAACAGTTGGGACTTAGGCGCAGCCGTCTGGGTGAAATTGCCGAGGAAGCCTATTACTCGGCGGGTGGGGCACCGGGTTTGGCGGGTGGATTGAGGACGAATCCATTGCGGACCAGAGCGAAGCCCTGCTGAGGGAGTTCGGCCTGGAGAAGCTGATTTTCGGGGCCGGAGAAGAGGTCCATGGAAGAGCCGGCGATGGTGGCGACCAGGTGATGGACGACGATGGGCTTTCCGTCGAGGGAGCCCTGCTCATCTGCGTAGGTGGCCAACTGAATCGGCTCGATGGAGCCGGCCTTTTTAGGGATGATGGCCCAGATGTCGCGGTTGTTGCGGGCAACAGCGAGGGCCAGGAGGGTTTCAAGGGCGCCGGGGTCGAAGTCGGGGAGGAAGACGGCAGCGTCGTGCGCGGGCAAAGTGGTGGTGGAGGCGCGGCCGTTGGCCGAGATGTTGAGAAGCAGAGTTTGGGCGGCGTCAGATTTCGGCCCTGGAGCGGCGGTGACGTTGACGGCCGAGCCGTTGACGGTGGCGCTCAACTGCACGTGGCGCAGGTGGTTGGCCTGGGAGAGGCGCTCGGTTTTGGAGATGGCGTAATCGAGGCCCTGCATATTGACGCGGACCAGCGTGGTGGAGTCGTAGCCGGAGGGGGCGGCGATGAAGTTGAAGCTGGCCGTGCCGACGGACTTGCCGTGCTGCGAGAGGATGAAGCTGCCGGATTGGGCGAAAGCGGCTGGAGCGAGGGCAAGAAGCGCCGCGAGCGGGAGAAGAACGAATTTGCGCATGAATTTCTCCATCAAATCTGAGTGTATAGACACAAAACGACCCAAAATGTTGCGGATAGGGAATGGCATTGATCGTGAACGGAGCTTCATTGCCGCACCGATTCACAATGCTTGTGTTCCTGTGGAGTGACGGCTTGTAAATATTTCATTTTAAATATATTAGGTACTGCTCCACGGTTTCACCGGTTCACAGGTTGCGTGTTTCCATGCTAGATGCTTGCGTAAGTAATTGAATTTGCATTGGTTAGATGCGGCCCCACAGTTTCACGGGTAAAAACGAAAGAATATTAGCGGGGTTAGCGTGGTCAGCGGAGTTGTGGAGAGCGCGGGGCCGAGGCTGGCGGGGTGCGTTGCGCATGGTCTCTCCGGTGGAAGAGGAATTTCGCTCAGTTTCCATCTACCTATCAGTGCGCGCCAGCGGAGGGTTATTCTCGGCAGTGGATGGTAGGCGAGTCGGTGCTTGGCGGAAGGGCTGAAGGGGTTTGAGGTATCCCACCTTTGCGCCAGGAAAAACGAAACGCAGGTTCTTTGACTTCGCGGCGCTTTGCTCAGAATGACAGCTAAGATGGGACACCCGGCTCAAAGTTCCGGTGGCCGGACTGTTTTCTGACTTACACGGCACGCTTGTGAAGCAGTGGCGTATTATGTTGCGCAGATTCAAACTACAACCGAAAAGGATGGGAAGTTTATGGGGAATCGTAAATCAATCGCCTCAGTCCTGCTCTTTGCGGGCAGTGTGCTCTGCTTTTTCTTTCCATTTGTAACTGTGTCGTGTGGAGGGCAAAAGATATTTACGCTGAGCGGACAGCAATTAGCGACCGGAACGGAGATTGCTGAGCCACAGGTCTTCGGCCCCGCCAAGACCCAAAAGACCGATGCCAATCCTTTCGCCGCAGTGGCCGGATTGTGCGCGCTTGCCGGTGTAGCTCTTAGCCTGGTGGGCACGAAGCTTGCCGCCGCCGGAGTCGTCAGCGGTGCGGCGGGCGCAGTATCGCTTGGCATAATGGCGTCGCGCATGGACGGGCAGATTCAACGCGCGACCGAAGGAATGGGCAAGGCCAACGTCGAAGTCGGCTTCGTGCTGACATTGTCCTTGTTGGTTGCAGCCGCGGCATGGAACATCTATCTCCTCACGCAGGGGAAGAAAGCTGCAATTTCATCCAGCATTTCGGCAGAAGATTCGCATGCGCCGACTGGAGCAGGCGCTATGTCTCCTGCCGAAAGGCAAACCGGAAACGATGGCTACTCTTCTGTGAGGCCAGTTTCCGGGGCCGAAGAGAACTTTGGTTTTTGCGGCGAATGCGGGGCAAAGTTGAAGGATGCGTCCCGATTCTGTAGCAGTTGCGGCGCGCAAGTTTGAGATAGCCGGAAGGAATCAGCCCCGGCCGCGTTTTCCTGCGCGAATGCGGCGAATCTCTTCCATGCGCTGGGCTAATAGTCTTTCGCGGCCCTCTTGGGTGGGATGGTAGTAACTGCGGCCCTTGAGCGAGTCGGGCAGGCAATCCATGTCAGCGACTTTGCCCTCTTCGTTGTGGGCGTAAAGATAGCCCTTGCCGTAGTCCAGTTCCTTCATCAGCTTGGTGGGCGCGTTGCGCAGGTGCAGAGGAACCGGCTCCTGGCGGGTCTCTTCGACCTCCCGCTGGACGGCGCCGTAGGCTGTGTAAACCGAGTTTGATTTGGGCGCGAGACAGAGATAAACCACTGCCTCAGCCAGCGCCAGGTCGCCTTCGGGCGATCCAAGAAAGTCGATGGCCTCCTTGGCGGAAAGGGTCAGATTCAGAGCTTCCGGAGCGGCCAGGCCGATGTCCTCGACGGCCATGCGCACCACGCGGCGGGCCAGATAGAGCGGGTCTTCGCCGGCGGCGAACATACGCGCCAGCCAGTAGAGCGCCGCGTCCGGGTCGCTGTTGCGCACGCTCTTATGCAAGGCGGAGATCAGGTTGTAGTGTTCCTCGCCGGATTTGTCGTACATCAGAACCCGCTGCTGCACTGCCTCGCCGGCCAGTGCGCGGTCAATTTTCTTCTTGTTTTCAATGGCCAGTTGCGCCGCGACTTCCAGCGTGTTGTAGGCGTTCCGGCAGTCGCCGCTGGAGTAGCTGGCAATCAGTTCCAGCGCGTCCTCGTCGGCGGTCAGATTCATCGCGCCCAGGCCGCGCTCTTTATCTTCAAGAGCACGGCGGAGCAGCGTGGTGATCTGCTCCTCGGTGAGCGGCTGGAGAACGTAGACGCGGCAGCGCGAGAGCAGCGCGGAGATGATCTCAAAAGAGGGATTCTCGGTGGTTGCGCCGATCAGGCGGATCGAACCGCGCTCGACGTAGGGCAGGAAGGCGTCCTGCTGGGCCTTGTTGAAGCGATGAATCTCGTCAATGAAAAGAATGGTGCGCGAGTGCATCTGGGAGGCTTGCGCCGCCGCGACCATCACCTGCTTGATCTCCTTGATGCCGCTCATGACTGCGGAGAACTCGATGAAGGTGGCGCGGGTGGTTTCGGCGATGATCTTGGCCAGGGTGGTTTTGCCCACGCCCGGCGGACCCCAGAGGATCATGGAGCCGGAGTCGTCGCGCTCGATCTGGATTCTGAGCGGCTTGCCGGGGCCGACCAGGTGCTCCTGACCGCTCATCTCCTCCAGGCTGCGCGGCCTCATGCGTTCAGCCAGAGGAGCGGTGCGGAGCGTGCCTTGGGGGCCTTCTGGTTCGTTGTCGAAAAGGCCCATTACACGCTCCCGGTTTTCTTTGTGTGGGTAGCCTTGCCAGACGGCTTGTGGATCGACCGCTGCCGGCTGGCTTCGTAGAGCAGCACACTGGTCGCGATGGCCGCGTTCAGGCTTTCCACCTCGCCGGGGCAGGGAATCGTCACGGCGCCATCGGCTTGGTCAGCTACCTCTGCTGGTACGCCGTTGCCTTCATTGCCAATCACCAGCGCCACGGGGCTGGCAAGGTCAATCTGATCGGCGGGTTCGGCCCCGTTGACGGCGGTCGTCCAAATCTTCACTCCGGCCTGGCGCAGGCGGAAAAAGCACTCGTCCACGCTGGTATCCAGCAGCGGAAGCCGGAAGACGCTGCCAGCGGAGGCGCGCACAGCCTTCGGATTCCATGCGCTCACGGTTCCCGGCAGACTCAGGACGGCCTGAACGCCGAAGGCCTCGGCAGAGCGCAGAATGGTTCCCAGGTTGCCGGGGTCCTGCAAGCCAGCCAGCACGACGACGAGCGGAGCGGCTTTCGGATGGCCTCGAAAAACGTCGGCCCAGTTCCAATCCGGCGGCTCAATGAGGGCCGCAATGGGCTGCGGCGTCTCGGTGGCCAGCGCGGAGTCCAGCAGATCCCTGGGCAGGAGCAGCACCTCGGTTTCCGCCGGCAGCGCAAGCCCTTCCAGCAGGTGCTCGTCGGGCTGCGCGACAAAAACAGAATCGACATGCAGCCCCGCGCGCAGAGCTTCGTCGAGCAGATTCGGCCCCTCAATGCCGACCAAGCCGCGTGCGTCCCGGCCGGGGTGGGCCAGCGCGCGGCGCAACTCCTTCAGACGGGAATTCTGCTTACTCTGTACAATTCGAGAAGACATTGGCGCGAAACCTGTTAACGCTTAGCCGATTTTAAGCCGTTTTACCCGACGGCGGGCAGAAGAGTGCAACGGCCTGGCCTGTTACTCAAGCTTGCAACAGGGCCGGTGCTATGATAGCTTCCGTCTTTCGGGCAATTTGAACTCGGGAACTGAGGTAGACACTCTTGTCCGCGGAGATCTTGCGCGTCCATCCCGACGAACCCCAGCCTGACCGGATCGACTATATCGTCTCCTGTCTGCGCAAGGGCGATGTCGTGGCCCTGCCGACCGATACCTTCTATGGCCTGGCCGTCGATCCGGTGAACCTTCATGCGGTCGAGCAGATTTATCAGATCAAGACCCGCCAGAAACACAAGCCGTTGTCCCTGCTGATCGCTTCACTGGCCCAGGCGTACGAACTGGCCCGCGACACCGACCCTTTGCTGGACAAGCTGGCCGAGCGCTTCTGGCCCGGTCCGCTGACCATCATTGTGAGGGCCGGTTGCAAGCTGCCGCTGCGCTCCACGGCCAACACCGGCAACGTGGCCCTGCGCGTGCCTGACGCGGCCATTCCGCGCGCGGTTGTGGAGCGCTTCGGGCTGCCGATCACCGCAACCTCGGCGAACTTGCGCGGGGCGTCCGAGTGTACCAACGCGGCTTGCGTCCGCGACCAGCTTGGCGACCGCATTCCGGTGATCATCGACGGCGGTCCCACCGGCCACGCGCAGCCGACCACCATCGTGGATCTTTCGCTGGGCGGAGGCCGCTGGGAGATTCTGCGCGAGGGGGCCATTCCAACCCACGAAATCGTTATGGTCCTGCATCGAAAATAGGAGTTAGGGAGCAGTGGTGAGTGGCCAGAGATCAAGCGCGGACCCTGAGCTTATCGACTATAGCTGTTCTCCAATTGCTGTACACCGAAGCCACTGCGGCCAAGTGGCTTTTCCCTCAAGAAAAAGCCACCTTGCACGGTCTCAAAAGGGCTAGATCTATTGGAGAACAGCTCTAGAAATGGCGAATAGCGGGTAAACTGATCCATAAACTGGCACACGGATCGTTTATCGGGAATAAACTGACCCCTGGCCTCTCATCCCTGAAACGAAGGTTCCCATGCCGCGCACTACCAACCCGAAAGCTCGCCAGTGGGCAGTGCGCGCCGCGCTCTTGCTGGTACTCGCGCTGGCCGTGGGGGGGGGGGGCTGGTGCCGCTGGGTCTATCTGCAGATTGAGCGCTATGCCGGCCTTGACCAGGTTGCCCAGGTTGCCCAGACTGCCCAAGCCGCTCCAGCGGACGCCATTGTCGTTTTCGGCGCGGCAGAGTACGACGGCCGGCCCTCCCCGGTTTACCGCGCCCGCCTGGACCATGCGCTCTCGCTCTTTCATCGCGGCATCGCCCCGCTCCTCATCACCCTGGGCGGAAACGGCGGCGACCAGTACAACGAAGGGGCCGTGGGCCGCGAGTACCTGATGGGCATGGGGATTCCGGAGAGCGCCATCATCGCCGAGACCGAGAGCCGCAACACCGAGGAGTCGGCCCGCCGCATCGCCGTGATTGCCCGCGCCAACAGCTTGCGGCGGCTGGTCATCGTCAGCGACGGAACGCATTTGTTCAGAATTCATGAAATCTGCGCAGCCGAGGGCCTGGACGTGCTCACCTCGCCGCGGCCCCGCATGGAAGTCGAGGGTGGTTCCGGGGAGTCCGAGCGCATCGCCCACGAGATCCTGAGCTACACGGCCTGGCGATTGCATCTGCATTGAAGCGGGGATTGGACTGTCACAACGCGTCATGAATGACCTGTCAGTAGATTGCGGGCGACGACCAGGAGAGTAATGAAGAAGACGCATGAGATCGCAAATTGTGTTGTTGTTTTCACGCTGCTATTAGCGCACTGCAAGTTGTTGTCAGCACAGAAGCCGGGCTGCGGCGAGATCACCGCCATGGCGAAGATGGCACGAGCGATCTCGCCAGCGGAGTTAGTCGCCAACAAGTTAAAGGCAGGGGATAGTTATAGTGCGCGGGTGGTTTACGCGGCGCGGCTCTTGGAACTCGATCCGCAGAAGCGCGATGCGGCTGTTCTGCTACTCAATCTCATTCCCAAAGACGATGAGCAGCATCGCCTGTTGATGAGTTTTGGCGATCACCTGTGCGGTACGGAGTCTTTCAAAGAGATGAAAGTGCTGGATCAGGTGGGGGAACGCATACCGCATGATCTGACAAGAGCCGTTCTTCTGGCGCCGGAGAAGATTCCAGAATATGTGGCCTATTCCATGGCCTCAGTCCAGGACCCGCACAGCGACTATGCGCTGCAAATGCAAAAAGTCTGCCGGGCCAAACATTCCGAGTTCGTCGAAGCGGTAGCGAAGTTGCCCCTGGAGAAGAGAGAGCAGTTTCTGAAGTACATTTTCGATCTCGACGGGTGTAATGCACTCGCTCTGCCTGAAGGCGAGTAATGGGGGGCTGTGGGGCCCGGCATCCTGAGGCAACCCGGCGAATCTAACCCACTCCGGGATGAGGCAACGCTGCCAGCAAGCCCAGCGCGAAAGCCGCGGCGCTGGCGGTGGAGAGGAAGTTGACCGCGTCGTTGTTCAGCCAGCCGCGCCGTTCGAGCGTTGCCCCCAGCAGGCTGTCGAAGAACAAACCGAAGACGCCGCCCGCGCAACTGATCCAGAACATCGCAGAGTTCCCGCCCAGCGCCAGAGTTCCGCCGGCCGCGACGACGCCAGCCGCGGCCACGCCGGCCAGCGTGCCGACAAGGCTGACTCCGCCATCCGTACCCGGTTCGACGGTTCGCAGGGTGGTGATCATCCGCGGCCATCCGCCCAAGACTTGACCCACCTCCGAGGAGACCGTATCCGCCGCGGCTTCAGCCAGGGCCGCCAGCCCCATCGCAAAGAGGAGCGCGGGGGCGGCATGCGAGAACCAGCCGTTGCCGGCCAGCCACGACTGCGTCACTTCCTCGGAGACCAGCGCGGCTATGCCCAGATTGGCCGCTACCTGCGCCGCGGTTCGCCCATTCCGGTTCTCCGCTGTGCCCAGCCTCTTTTTGCGTTCACGGCCCAGCCGAGTGCCGATAAAGGTGAGCAAAAAGACTGCCAGCACGGGCGCCAGAGCGGTGTGCCACGGGGAATAGGGAAAAGCCTCGCCGGGAGTAAAGATCGCTGTGGAAAACATCAGGCAGGCGGTGATTGCCGCCCCGGAAAAGGCCGCTCCTGGCGTGGCCGCGCGCAGTTGAAGGACGATCAGCCCCAGCAACAGGCTCAGGCCCACTGTCCAGACGGCCACCGGCCAGCAATTCACCGCCCACCAGTGGGCCTGGAGCACCACGCTGGCGCCCGCGAAGGGCAGCACCAGAAGCAGCACCAGTTTCGATTGCCAAATCAGTTTCATTCGAGGCACGCTTCAATCGTAACCTTTCCCCGTAAGGCGGGCGTCAGCCGGCCCGGAAAGCCGCGCCGCCCGGCTCGTTGGGAGTCCCATAGTGAATCGGTTTACACTCAACTGCGTCGCGGTTTATCACGAATTCGTTGCGCCCAGGAGTTTCTCATGCAACGCTCGTCACCCGCTCTTGCCGTTTTTGCCGGAATCGTTTTCACCACAGCGGCTGTTCTGGCACAGAATCCCAGCCAACGCGTCGAATTCGAACGCAAGGGCGAGACCATCGTGCTGGAGCCGTATGCTCCGAACATTCTCCGGGTGACGCTGAGCCTCACCCGCTCGCCAGCCCTGGCCGCGCCCGGCTATGGCTTCATTGCCGCGCCTGCAGCCGCCGGCTGGAGCTACAACCAGAGCCCGCAGGCTGACGTCTACCGCTCGGCGCGAATCGTGGCCACCGTAGACCGCGACCGGCCCAGCCCCCAGCCGCCTATTCAGACCCAGGTGGATATCGGCAAGTACTTCAACGGCTCGGCTCCCGGCGCGCACATTACGCTGCGCACTCCGGAGGGCCAGACGCTGCTCGAACTTACCGGTTGGTCACAGGCGGTGCCCAACACCAAGGACGGTACCGCCGATGTGGCCCGCGACCGCCGTCCCACGGACCCCGAGTTCTTCACCGTCGGCGCGACCTTCGCCTCGCCCGACGATGAGCACTATTACGGCCTGGGCCAGAACCAGGAAGGTTTTCTCGACCATCGCGGCCACGCCGTTCACTGCTGGCAGGACTATCTAGCCCCGGCCGGACCCAGCGTCTGCGTGCCGTTTCTGGTCACCAACAAGGGCTATGGGCTGATATGGGACAACCCTTCAAAGACCACCATCGAGCCCGGATTCAACGAGCAGACTCGCTGGACCTCCCAGGTAGGTGACCGGGTTTCGTTCTTCGTGATCGTCGGCGGGACGGCGGACGAGATCTACGCAGGCTACCGGCTGCTCACCGGTTCCACGCCGATGCTGCCCAAGGCCGCCTACGGCTATATCCAGTGCAAGCAACGCTACACCAGCCAGAAGGAGCTGCTGGACGTTGCCGCGGGCTACCGTAACCGCCATCTGCCAGCCGACGTGCTGGTTTTGGACTGGTTCTATTACACCAAGATGGGCCAGATGGACCTGGACCCCAGGTTCTGGCCCGATCCGGCGGCCATGAACAAGCAACTCCACGACCTGGGCTTCGAATCCATGATCAGCGTCTGGCCGCGCTTTGTTCCAGAAGACCGCTACTACGCCGAGTTGCGCCGGAAGGGTTGGTTCATCCACCAGGCCGACGGCACGCCGATTGATGGATTGCCGTACGACCGCGCCGGATCGGACATCGACACCACCAACCCAGACGCAGCCCAGTGGTACTGGAAGACCATCCGCGACAACATAATCAGCCAGGGCTTCGACTCCCTGTGGGCCGACGAGACCGAGCCCGACCTGCCTCCTGATGGCGCCTACTTCCACATCGGCCCTGGAACGCAGTTCTTCAATGTTTACCCACTCTTCCACACCGCCGCGCTCTATGACGGCTTCCGCAAGGACGAACCGGACCGGCGAGCCCTGATTCTCTCCCGCGACGCTTACCTGGGCGCGCAGCGCAACGGGACCATCTTCTGGTCCTCGGACATTTACCCCACTTGGGACACGCTCCGGCGCCAGATTCCTACAGGCCTCAATTTCGCAGCCTCCGGGCTGACTTACTGGTCCAACGACACGGGCGGCTGGCAGTATCTGCCCGAAGAGCACCACCCGGCCCACAAGCCGCTGCTTGACCCATCCGACGCCCGGCAGAACGTGGGCGGCTATGACGACTACCCGGAACTCTACACACGCTGGTTCCAGTACGCGGCCTTTCTGCCCATCTTCCGCACTCACGGCAGCCGTTCCGCCAACGAGGTCTGGTCCTACGGCAAACAAGCCGAGCCGATTCTGGAGAAATACCTGCGCCTGCGCTACCAACTGATGCCCTACATCTATTCGCTCGGCTACCGGGCCTGGCTCACCGGAGCGCCGTTCCTGCGCGCTTTGCCGCTGGATTTCCCCAACGACTCCAAGGTGGCCGACCTGCGCGACGAGTACATGTTCGGCCCGGCCTTTCTGGTGGCTCCGGTTACCGAACAAGGCGCGACCAGCCGGCAGGTTTACCTGCCCGCCGGAGCTGACTGGTACAACTTCTGGACAAATGAACGGATAAAAGGCGGACAGACCATCGCAGTTGCCGCCCCCATCGACACGATTCCGCTGTTTGTGCGGGCGGGTTCGATCGTTCCGTTTGGTGCCCCGGTGGAGAGCACGCATCAGGCGCAAGGGATTGACCAGGTCCGCGTTTATCCTGGCGGGGATGCGGATTTCACGCTTTTTTCTGACGACGGCAAGACCTACGCCTACGAGAAAGGCGCGGGCAGCGTGACCCGGCTGCACTGGGATGAGAGCCTGCAGAAGCTGACCCGCCAGGGCGATCCAGCCTGGAGCGGTCCGGACAGCGCAATTGTGGAAATCGCCGGTCATTGATTCCCGGCCATCGAGTGCGAGTTTGTGGAAGCCGTGGCAATGCTCGTGCCCCGGTCGCCTGATTTACAATCACGAAGTAAGCAGGAAAGAACTGAATGAGGTCTTTTCGCATGAATTTTGGCCAGGCGCGTGTGCGGTTGGTTCTGGCGGGCGCGGTCCTGACGGCTGCCGCCCTGATCTCCGGTTGCGGCAACAACTACCGGCCCGTTGTTACGCCTGTCAACCCGAGCGGCCCCGCCTCGCAGCCGGAGTCGCTTGTGGCGGTGGTTTCAGCCCCTTCAACCGCTGCGGCCGGCATCGCCACAATCATCGACTACGCCGGCGATACGGTCATGGCCGAGGCTCCCATCGGTCCCGGTCCATCCGCGTTTACCGTGGATGAAACCGGTACCAGCGGCTATACCATCAATAGCGACGGCACCCTGACCAACTTCCCCGTCTCCACCTCTCTGCAGGAAAAGAATGTGGTTTACACCACGTTGCCCAGCAAGGCGAAGCCGTTGAATCTGTTCTCGCCATCGTCTGGGCTGTGGGCTGCCGATCTGTGTGCTACCATCCCCCCCGCGAACGTGTGCCAAAGCGCTGCCGATGTTTTCACCGGGAGTCCCCAGACCTTTCTGCTTTCCATTCCGCTGGCGCCCACCCCGGTGATGGTGGTGGGGCCTGGCCTTCGCGGCCAACGCTACTTCGCCGTGAGCCAGAACATTGCCAGTCCAACGGGTGTGGAGTGCAATAGCTCGCCCGCGACGGCCCCCCTCGGCGAGGTGACAGGAATCGAGGTTGCCAGCTATGCGACTGACACGCCGGCAATACCCGTTGGGAAGTGCCCGGTCTATGCCGTCGAGAGCGGCGATAGCCAGCGGCTTTTCGTGCTCAACCGGGGCAGCGACACGGTCTCGGTGATTAACGCAGCGAATGGCACGCTGGACCAATGCGTTTGCCCATCCACCGGCTGTGTAAACCAGGCCAACCAGGCCTACACCTGCCACCCCACCTTGCCGCTTTCGACCACCGCGGGGCTTGCGCAAGACGCCTACAACGACGTTCCAGCGGTAGCCGGCCCGGTTTATGCCGAGTACAACGCCGCCAAGAGCCTGTTGATCGTGGCCGACTATGCTGGCAATGCCATCAGCGTCATCGATGTGAGCCTGGACGAGTACGGCAACGACAGCCCGACCTTCGGCACCACCTACACGATTCCGGTGGGCAACAGCCCCGCCAGCGTTACCGTTTTGGTTGATGGCAGCCGCGCTTATACGGCTAACCAGACCGACCAGACAGTGACCATCGCGAACCTGAGCAGCTACAAGGTGGAAAAGACGCTGCCTGTCACCGGTCATCCGCGCACGGTAGTTTCGACGCAGAATTCGACCTACGGCAAGGTCTACGTGGCCTCGCCGGACAGCAACGTGCTGACCATCATCGGCACCGGTGGCACAAATCCAGACACCGTGGACACTACTGTGCCAGTTACGGGCAACATTGTGGATGTGCGCGTGAGCTACCAGAATGGCACAAGCGGCAACAACAACAACGTGAGCCGAATTCCAGGTTACGGCCAGCCCTGCAACCAGCCGGGTGTTGCTGCCACCGCGACCCTCAAGGCTTGCCAGCAGTTTCCGCCATTACCATAGGGCATTTCGTTGAATCGGTAGGGATCAAGACAGCCAAAGAGGTTTTCCCGTAAGGGGATGCTCCTTTGGCTGTTTTTTGCCCGATTTGGCAACTGCGGGGGCTGTTTCGGCTGGCGTGTGAAACGATAGAGAGAATGTCCGGCGAAGCGAAAATGCGCGTGGATCTACTGCTGGTCGAGCGAGGTCTGGTTCCCAGCCGCGCGCGCGCGCAGGCAATGATTCTGGCCGGCAGGGTTCTCGTCCGCGAGCAAAAGGTGGAGAAGCCCGGCACGCCCGTCCCCGTGGAGGCGCCCATCCGCCTGCTGGGCGACGATCTTCCTTATGTGAGCCGCGGCGGAATCAAGCTGGCCGCGGCGCTGGAACATTGGCCGATTGCCGTCCAGGGCCGCGCCTGCCTGGACGTGGGCGCCTCGACCGGTGGATTTTCCGATTGCCTCTTGCAGCACGGCGCTGCGCACGTCACCGCCGTGGATACCGGCTTCGGCCAGATTGCCATGAAGCTGCGCAACGACGCGCGTGTCCGCCTGCTGGAGCGCACCAACGCCCGCCTGCTGGAGCCGGGCGCGCTGGCCAGTGAGCAGGGAAGTCCTGAGCTGACGCTGCTGGTGATGGATGTCTCGTTCATCTCTGCCACGCTGCTGCTGGAGCCGGTCTTTGCTGCGGCTCCCGGACTCAGGGAAGCTGTGGTTCTGGTCAAGCCGCAGTTCGAGGCGGGGCGTGGGCATGTCGGCAAAGGGGGGATCGTCCGCGATCCCGATGCGCACCAACTGGCCATTGACAGGGTGGCTGATTGCGTCCGGTCGCTCGGCTGGGAGGTGGTGGAGACGATTCCATCGCCCATCACCGGCATGGAAGGCAACCGGGAGTTTCTGCTCTATGCGCGGCGTCCCCTGGCATGAACCGGTGTGCCGGCAGGCGTACCTGACTCCCAGCCTCATCCGTTACACTGAAACGCATGGTTCGTGTCGCGATTGTCTGCAAACCGCGGAAGAAGGAGCTGGTCCAGCTTCTGCCAGAGTTGATTGCCTGGCTACGGCTGCACGATTATGAGCCGCTCCTGGACCGCGAGGGGGGAAGCTACACCGCGGCAGCGCCGGCCGTCGATCGCGCATCGATGCCCGAGCAGGCGCCCGGGCTGGTGATCGTTCTGGGCGGCGACGGCACTCTGCTGTCCGTGGCGGAGATCTTTGCCTCGACCGGAACGCCGATTCTCGGCGTGAATCTGGGGTTTCTCGGATTCCTGACCGAGGTCCGCCTGGCCGACCTCTATTCGACGCTGGAGGAGTGGCGCGGCGGTCACCTGGATTTGGATGCGCGCGCCATGCTCCATGCAGAACTGTGGCGTGACGGCGCGCGCCGCTCCTGCTATGAAGCGCTGAACGATGTCGTCATTTCGAAAGGCGATGTTGCCCGCATGGGAGAGTTCGCCGTCGAGTTGGAGGGCAAGAGCGTAGCCCGCTTCCGCGCCGACGGCGTCATCGTCTCCACTCCGACCGGCTCCACGGCTTACACGCTGGCCGCTAATGGTCCCATCCTGACGCCCAACGTGGATGCGATGGTGGTCACGCCCATCTGTCCGCATCTGCTCACGCTCAGGCCCATCGTGGTGCGCGGCGACGCCTCGCTCACCGTTCGGGTCGAGGGCATCGCAAATCATGCGCTGCTCACCGTGGACGGCCAGAGGGCCGTCGAGTTGCTTTTGGGCGATGAGGTTCGCTGCCAGAAATCCTCGCACGCCGTCAACCTTGTCCGGATGAGTGAGAGCGGGTTCTTTGAGGCGTTGCGCAACAAGCTGAGCTGGGGCGAGCGGTAGAGCAAGTTGAACCATCAGCCCGCCTGGTTTTGTATAGCCCCGCCCGCCAAGGCATCAACCTTTCAGAGGTTTCCTAGCCAGCATTTTCTGTCAATTCGGCCCAACGGGCGTAGAGCGCGTCGTTTTCGTGCTGCGCCGCGTCCAGTTCCTTGAGCGCATCCTGGAGGGCGGCGGCGTTGGTGGCTATGCCGGGGTCCTCGACGTGTTCGCGGGCGGCGGCCAGCCGCGCATCGGACTTTTCGACGCGCTTTTCAATGGCCGCGAACTCGCGGGCTTCAAGGTAGGAGAGCTTCTTTTTCGCTCCCGCGCCCGGCGCCTGTTCAGTGCCCGATCGCTGGGCGGAACTTGAGCCGTCGGCCTTGCGGTTTTTCTTGCTCTGCGCGGATTGATTCTGTTCGGTCGCGTCCTGTTCCTTGATCCAATCCTCCCATTGTGCATAGTCGGCAAAACGCCCGGTGTGGCCGCGGCCGTCGAGGCCCAGAACGGTTGAGGAGACGCGGTTCAGCAGATAGCGGTCGTGCGTCACCAGGACCAGCGCGCCGGGAAAGTCGAGAAGATTTTCTTCCAGAATTTCCAGCGTAGGAATATCCAGATCGTTGGTCGGCTCGTCGAGCAGCAGAACGTCGGCCGGCTCCAGCATTAGCTTGGCGATGAGCACGCGCGCCCGCTCGCCGCCACTGAGATTGCTGACCGGCTGATTGAGTTGCTCGCTGGTAAACAGGAAGCGCGCGGCCCAACTGGCCACATGAACGACGCGGCCCTGATGGATGACCGAGTCGCCCTCGGGAGCCAGCGCACGGCGCAGGGTGAGACTCTCATCCAGCTCGCGCGTCTGGCTGAAATAGACGAGGCGCAGCGCTTCAGCACGGCGAATGGAGCCGGCGGCCGGTTCAATCTCACCCCGCAGCAGGCGCAGGAGTGTAGTCTTGCCGCTGCCGTTCGGGCCCACCAGGCCGACTTTCATGCCCGCGGTGAGGATGAAGTTGAGCCCGGTAAACAACCGCTGGCTGCTTTGACTCGTTGGATTCGCTTCAGTGGAATCATCGCCGTCCGGCACGTCGCAGGCGACATTCTTGAACTCAACCAGCCGCTTGGTCTTGCGATGGCTGGCGTCGAAGTCGATGCCAGCCGTCGAAACCGCCGTGCGCGCATCCATTGCGGCCAGTTGGCCGATCATCGCGTGGGCGGTGCCGATGCGCGCCTTGGACTTGCCGGCGCGCGCCTTGGGACCGCGCCTGAGCCATTCAATTTCAATCTTCACCTGATTGCGCAGGCTATCCTGCTGGCGGCTTTGCGATTCGAGATAATTCTGTTTTTCTTCAAGGAAGTGGCTGAAATTGCCCTTCACGCGCAAGAGGCCATCGGCATAGACGCGATTGAGTTCAATGATTTCGCTCGAAGTGGATTCGAGAAAATACCGGTCGTGGCTGACGGTAACGGCGGCGAACGAGGACGAGGTAAGCAACTCCTCCAGCCACTCGATGCCGGCCAGATCCAGGTGGTTCGTTGGCTCGTCCAGCAGCATGACTTCGGGTTCACTCACCAGGGCTTCGGTAATCGCCAGCCGCTTGCGCCAGCCGCCGGAGAGCGCGGCCGCCTCAGCGTTGAGGTCCGCGAAACCGGCGCGGCCAGAAAGCTCGCGCAACCGGCCCTCCCGTTCGCTTTCGTTCACATGAGCGGCGGCCAACGCCCGCTCCAGCACCTGCCGGACGCTGAGGCCGGGGGCAAAGCGCGAGTCCTGGGGCACGTAGGCGGCGCGGGCGCGCTTGCGCACCGCCAGTTCGCCGGAGTCTGGCTCGACCTGCCCGGCAAGAATGGCCAGAAGCGTGGATTTGCCTGCTCCATTGGGCCCGATCAGGCCGATCCGGTCGCCCTCTTCGACGGTGAGCGAAATGTTCTGGAAGAGTGGCGTGGCGCCGAACTGTTTGGTTACCGACTGCGCGTTGAGAATAGGAGGCATCTCTTCCAAGAGTACAGTGTGTTGCACAGCAGCATTCCAGGGGATTTACGGATTCTCGGTGAAATGGAGCCGGCGCGGCCACCATGGCTGTCTGCCGAAAGATGGTTGGGGCCAGACAATCAAGCGTGGTTCGTGCTTCAAAAAAATGTATTGCCGGGTTCCACGCAGCAACGCAATCCACCTTTTGGCGTCCTATAATCCAAAGGCAAGGAGTCGGCGTGCAAACCATTACGGTCTACAAGCCCGGTTCGGATCCAGTCACATATCTTGACCCTATCAAGGTGAACGTGGAAGCTGGCGTTTTGACGTTTTATTGGACCAAGGAGATCTCGGGAAGGGCGCAGAAGGTCATCACCAACTTGCCTTTCTTTGTCCAAGAAGACATAAAAAGCGGGTGATCTGCGGGAATTTGTATACGGCGGCGGGGCATCGCAAATTCTTGCCGCCTTTGAGCTTGTGTGCCCCGATGATCTTCGCTTCCCGCGCAAGATATGGGCCTGCGTTTTGAGGCTGGTCGGGATCAACTCTCGTCCGGTGAAGACTGCCCCCGCGATCTCCCACGATGGAGTTCCCTTGTTGAGCCGCTGCCGCAAAGGGCCTCAACGGACTATACTCTCCACTGTCGAATTCTTTGAGAGGGAGTCCACCTATGTCTTCACCCGCTGTAACCTACGCACGCCAGAACCAACCTCGTTTTTTGAATGAACTGAAGGATTTGCTGCGCATTCCTTCGATTTCCGCGCTGCCCGAGAACAAGGGCGACTGCCGTCACACCGCCGAGGCGTTGGCTGCCGAATTCACGCGCATCGGCATGGAACACGCGCGGCTGATTGAAACCGTTGGAAATCCGCTGGTGTATGCTGACTGGCTCCACGCGCCGGGCAAGCCCACCGTGCTTTGCTATGGGCATTACGATGTGCAGCCGGTCGATCCGCTGGACGAGTGGCTGACGCCGCCTTTCGAGGCAACGGAGCGGGACGGCAACCTCTACGGCCGCGGCACGGCGGACGACAAGGGCCAGGTGTGGGCGCAGGCGAAAGCGCTGGAGTCCCTGCTGGCTGCCAATGGCAAATTGCCGTTGAATGTCCGCATCCTGCTGGAAGGCGATGAAGAGATGGGAGGGGAGGGCATTGCGAGCTACGTGGCGTCAAAACCGGCGGATCTGAAATGCGATTTTGCCCTGATCTCCGATACCGAGCTGTTTGCGCCCGGCCTGCCGACCCTTTGTGTGGGCTTGCGCGGCATGATTTACACCGAATTGGAGGTGCGCGGCGCCAAGCAGGATCTGCATTCCGGTATGTACGGCGGAGCGGCGCCCAATCCCTTCTTTGCCTTGGCGGAGATCCTGACTGGCCTGAAGGATAAGAACGGCCACATCCTCATCCCCGGCTTCTACGACGGCATCATTCCTCCCAGTCCAGAGGAACTGAAGGCATGGAGCAGCCTGCCCTTTGACGAAGAGCACTACCGCAAGACGGAAGTGGGCTCGAAGGAACTGGTGGGCGAAGCCGGTTACAGCGTGATGGAACGCACCTGGGCCCGTCCGACGCTGGATGTGCATGGAATGCCCGGCGGCTTTATCGGCGCAGGCGCCAAGACGGTGATTCCCGCCAAGGCGCTGGCCAAGGTTTCCATGCGCCTGGTTCCGGGCATGACACCGGCCAAAGCATTTGCTCAATACAAGAGCTACGTGGAGCAGATCAAGCCGGCGGGCGTGGATGTCGAGGTGCGGCTGATTCACTCCGGCGACCCCAGCCTGATTCGGGTCGACAACCCTTACGTGCAGTCGGCCACGAAGGCTCTGCGCGAGGTTTGGGGCAAGGAGACGGTCTTCATCCGCTCCGGCGGCTCAGTGCCGATCGTCGGCGATTTTGAGCGCAACCTGGGAGCGCCCAGCGTGATGATGGGCTTCGGCCTGCCCGACGACAACATCCACGCGCCCAACGAGAAGTTCTGCCTGAAGAACTTCGAGCTGGG
>CAYQSI010000063.1:0-17938 GCA_964420185.1 uncultured Occallatibacter sp.
AGCAAGCCGGGCGGCGAGGCGCGCCTGACCACGCGCAGTGTGGGCCGCATCGTCAAACGCATTGCCATCGGGCGCGGTCTCTCCGCCGACGTGCATCCCCACACCCTCCGCCACGCCTTCGGCACTCATTTGCTGGAAGAAGGCGCCGACCTGCGCGCTATCCAGGAGTTGCTCGGCCACGAGCGCCTCTCCACCACGCAGCGCTACACGCAGCTCACCACCGCGCAGTTGGAAGTTGTCTACGACAGGACGCATCCGCGGGCGCGCTAGGAATCGTGGAAGATTTTCACAGCGAGCATTGCGTGCTTATTCCTGCCCCGTCGGACACTCATCCGGATCTTCTTCCGGGTCTGTCCACTGCTTTCCACATCTTTCGCAGAGCCACGCATTGCGCGGATTGACGTCTTCGAGCAGCGGGTCTTCAGCGCCGCAGTCCGGGCATACAGGCGGCTCGAACTCCGGAATTTGCATCTGGAATTGCTCGATGATGGACTGAGGAATCGGCCTCGCAATAATCTCGCGTGCTTGTTCGAGCTGATCGGCGGCAACCAGTATCGAGGGGCTGCTCATATCGGGCGCAACACTGTAGCCCGGACCTTGAATCCAGCTCTCGATTCCCGCCTCTTTTAACACTTCCCGGATTTGAGCTGCACGTTCCGGCTCATCGCATTCGCAGAGCAACGTCTTCCAGGTGTATTCGTGCGGTAGATCGCTCTCCTCCGCTTCGCCTTCGGCCGTTGACACATCAGCGTTGCCATCCCATTGCGGAGCCGCACTGCGCTCCGCGATATTTGACTCCGGGTTTGACCCATCAGGACGGCTCAACCCACGCTTCGTCATTTCGTCGCGGAGAACCTGTTGCGCTACTTCGGTTAGATCGAGAATATCGGCATCCAGTGCGTATAACTCACCGTCGCTCATCTCGCTGTAGAGTTGAGTGAGGCTCTGCCAATCCGTGATTGTGTCTCTCTGCATGGGGAACAGTATAGCCGCAGCGCATGGAGGAATCCAATCCCTGGATCTCATGAGCAGAGGGCGGATTAGACTCGTTCCTGCGTGTCACCAGGAGTGGAGTCTTTCTGCGTCAGGGTTTTCTTCCGATACAGCAAATCCATCCCTTGTCGCACTGTTCAAGAACCTGAACATCCGAGAAGCCGGTATTGGTGAAGAGTTCGCGATGCTCATCAACGCTCAGGATTGTCATGTCCGTAAATGAAAAGGATTTTCCGGCAAGCCTTCCGGCCTCCATCTTTCCTCCCTTATAGACTTCCGCGATGAGGATGAGTGTGCCACCGGGCTTCAGAACCCTGAAAACTTCGCGCATGTCGGCGGGCAAGTTGGGCCAGAAGAAATGTGTTTCCACGGCCGTAACGAGATCGAATGCGCCGTCCGGAAACGGCAACTGAGAAACCGAGCCTTGCAGAATCTCGACCCGGCCTGAATCGATCCGTTTTGCGTTCGTTTTTCTGGATGCGGCCACGCTTGCGTCGGAATAGTCGATTCCGCAGACCTTTCCCTGCGTTGCAATCGCCGCTAACTTGCTTACTGTTCTTCCTCCACCGCAACCGACATCGAGAACCGTGTCGTGCTCGCCGATCGAAATGTGCGCCAAGCCCCAGTCTGTCAACTCGGAATGCCGCGAATTCATTCGCCGCAAAACGAACCAGCCCAGCCATCCCGTCGGCTTTCTGAATTGATCGAGCAGTGTGGCTTTTCTGGTCACGATTGTTCTCCTCAAAAAGATAATGTGACGTTGAAATGGGTTCGCTTGTATGGATCAAGTGTATGGCCCAAAGACGAGCGTGGGCAAGTTTCAGAAACTCGCCAGAAATATCGGCTCCTGTGATTCAAATCCAGATAGAAGGAGTGCTTCTGAGCGCGCGGCTTATCCGTCTTGTTTCCTTTACTCGAAGCCGATCTTGCGCCCTGGGAACCACGTGAGGTGGATGGTTGTCGTTGTCACCGTCTGCTGGCCGGGAAGATAAATAGGCGCCTTCCAGAGTTCCAGAGCGAAGATGCCGTTTACCTCGAAGTCCTTGCCCAGTCGTTTGACCGCCTGAAAGTTGATGTCGTTCAAGGTTGTGCCGCCGGGGATGAAGTAGCTGGTGGCCTTCTGGTTGCGCCAGCCTACTTGGAGCCATTCGTTGCCGCTCAGGTGATAAGTAATCCAGGCCTGGCCGCCCTTGTCCTCGCGCCCGATCCAGTCGCCGAAGAGCTGGCCCTGATTGGTGTAGCCCTGCTTCTGAATCGCCTCATAGTACATAAAATGGCCGTAGTGACTTGGGTATGAGTTTTGGCTCGGATGGTCAGAGCTGGACGGGTCAGTGGATGCCGCTTCGACGCGTATGTCCAGTTTGGGAATGTAGGGCACATGGGAGAGATAGAGGCCGGGCCGGTAGGCGGCGCGCCGGGGAGCATCAGCGGGGGAGACATCGTCGTGAACCTCCGAGTCCGTGTAGAGCGTAAGCCATTTGCGGACGAAGGGCAGCCGGTAAGAGAAATCGAAGGCGCCAAAGCGCGCGCCGGGATCGTCGCGGCCATTCTTGGCCGTTCCGCTGGGGGAGGACAGGCTGACAAAGCTCTTCAGGAAGGTGTGAACGGTGATGGGCGCGTGGCCCTCGCCGCCCCAGATTACGGAGCGCTCGAAGCCGAATTCGAGGTTTTCCGTGGGCCGAAAGCTGATCTTCTCGACGTGGACCCAGGGGTTGCCGGGGTTGATTACGTTAGCCAGATTTGGTGAGGGGTTGGCAACATATGCCGGATTGGGCATATAGGTGTGCCCTCGGAGCGCGCCCACCAGAAAGTCGTAACGGAAGGGCCCTGTAAGCCGCGAGAGCAGTGGGATGCGAAGCGGCTCGACGCGGTTGATGCGGAAGGAATAGATGTTTTCCGCATTGTTGGAGTAGGCCATGCCGCCGCCCAGCCCTGGGCCGAGCCACTCGTCCTGCTTGCCAAAGGAGATTTCGTGGTTGAGAACGTGGGCGGAGACGTAGGCCTCGATGAATCGCCCATCGGTGGCGGCGACGATCGGCCCCATGGGGATGGTGGCCTGGTTGTATGGGAGCCCGGTGCTGGCGTCGAGGTAAGTTGTGGCGTCTACCGTGCTGAGCATCTGGGCCAGGGCGGGAAAGTAGCCGGCGGCCGAAGGCGCGCCTTGAAACTCGCCGCGCGCATAGAGCACGAAGCGGCCAGCGGCGGCATAGCCGCTGGCTCCGGTGTAGTTATTGAATCCGTTTTCGTAGGGGCGTCCGTAGTCGTTGATGATGGTCGAGCCAAGATGATAGCTGTCGCGCAGGGGCGTACCGCTGATGCCGCGGGCTACGGTGTAAACCGACTCGATGTGGGAGTTGCCCTGGTACGGCGCGCAGGAACCCGCCATATCGTTGCGCAGCTCGTGCAGTAGCGCATCATCAATATCCTGAGCCTCGTCGGCGGCCGCTCCGGCATCCGCATCGTCGATACGGGCGCTGGCCTCTTCGGCCATGTGGGCCACGCTGGCTCGGGTCCATGGGCGCATGCCGAGAAAGACATGATCCACAAAGCCGAGCGAGTAGAGTCGCAGTACTGCCGGATAGACCCAGCTATCAACCGGAATGTAGGGCGAACCGAGCACGACGGGCAGGCAGGAAGGCACAGCGCCGCCGCTGTCGCGGTCCCGCAGACCGGCGCCGACAGCCTTGGCGGTTTTGTGCGCTCCGGGATCTTCGGCAGCGATAGGGGCAGCGGCCAGGAGGAAAAGCAGAGCCAATAACGTCAAGCATTGGAAAAAAGCAGCCACACCCGCGCGCTTGCTCAAACTCATATCCCTCACTTTATCACTCGCTTGCGAAGGGCTAGATGCCGGGAAACACACAGGGCATGGGACAAACACGCAGCACACATTGGAATAGCAATTCAACGGCACAGCAGCCGTTTCGAGGCGGTGTCCAGTTTCTGGGTGAAGCCGATTGTAAACGCGCGGGACGGCAGAAAAGAGCTGTGTGGTTGCCGGGTAAGCCGCGTCCCGTGTCTCGTTTCAGGACAGCACAAGGTTAGTTATTTCAAATACTTAAAGATTTTCTTGAAGACCCGTGAGTTTGAGCCGAAATGCTCCTTATCCGGCCGGTGAAGTACGTGTTTCTTGCGACCAATCCATGGGCCGGCGTACGGGAGCGATCATCATGTCTACATCTTCCATGGTCTTTGGAGTCTACGCACCGCCAACTTCGGCCAGCGGGTACGCGCGGTTGCAGGCTCAAATGCGGACGTGGCTGCCGGTGCTGGCCTGTGCAATGGTCTTTGCTGTCGAGTCCACGCCCTATCTTGGGGCGGATCGCACCAGCGCTCCGCTGCAACGGGTAGCCGAGGCGCTTTTCGGCTACGACGTATGTGTGCACTGGAATTTGATCCACCACATCATCCGCAAGACCGGCCACTTCATGGGCTACGGAATATTTTCCCTGGTCTGCTTTCGCAGCTTCTGGATTACATTGCAGGGCGTGGCCTCCCGGCTGCTGCGGAAATTGAAAGCGCACGGGCTGGCGATTCTGGCTACCTTCCTGGTGGCCAGCGCGGACGAGTTCCACCAAAGCTTTCTGTCGAACCGGACCGGCCAATTCAGCGATGTGCTGCTCGATACCTGCGGCGCAGTAGCGCTTGGGTTGGTGTTCTTCCTGGCGATGCGTACGGCGGAGAGGAGAAGGCAGGCGCCGGAACGGACGATAAACCGCTGCGCCCCGGCTTGTGCGGAAGCAGCCGCTTAGGTCGAGTAGTCCGCGTTGATGCTGACGTATTTATGGGTCAGGTCAGTGGTCCAGAAGACGCATGAGCCGGCGCCCTGGTGGAGTTGGATGGAGACAGAAAACTCCGGCTGGTTGACGTAGGCGTGTGCGGCGGTCTCGTCGAACTCCGCGGCGCGGCCGCCGTTGCGGCAGATGGTCAACTCGCCGAAGCGGATGTCAACGCGCTCCGGGTCAATCTGGGCGCCGGAGTAGCCAATGGCCGCCAGCAGCCGGCCCCAGTTCGGGTCACTGCCGGCCCATGCGGTCTTCACCAGCGGCGAATGTGCGATGGCTTTGGCAATCTTGAGCGCGTCCGCATTCGTGGCCGCGCCCTCGATGCGCAACTCCACCATATGCGAAACGCCTTCGCCGTCGGCTACAATCTGGCGGGCCAGCGACGTGCAAACTTGGGTCAAGGCGGTGGCGAACGTCGTATTTTCAGGGCCTACAGCGACACCACTGGCGCCCGAGGCCAGCAGGAGCACGGTGTCGTTTGTTGAGGTGTCGCCGTCCACCGAGATGCGGTTGAAACTGACCTCAATGGCCGGGAGCAGGTAGCCGGCCAGCGCCTCCGGCTCGATTGCCGCGTCGGTCATGATGTAGACCAGCATGGTGGCGTGCGGCACAAGCTGAGGGTGAATCATTCCCGAGCCCTTGCACAGCGCGGCGATGCGAACTTTACGTGGCGTGCCGCCGGAATCGGCGATTTCCAGCCTGGCGAACGCGGTCTTCTCCACCGTGTCTGTGGTGAGGATGGCTTGGGCGACCTGCTGGAAGTGATCGAAGTCATCGCCAAGCGATGCGGCAAGGCCGGGAAGGGCGGCGGCCAGCTTCTCTGCCGGAAGCGGAACGCCGATGATGCCGGTCGAAGACGGAAAGACCTCTTCCGGCCGACAGCCGAAGATTTGCGCGGCAGTTTTGCAAGTGGCGTGGGCCGCATCCATGCCCGCTTGGCCGGCGGCGCAGTTGGCGTTGCCTGCGTTGATGGCGACTACGCGCACCTTGCCCCCGGTGGCCCGCAGATGCTCCTGGTCCACCGTCAGCGGAGCCGCGATGACGCGGTTGGAGGTGAAAACGGCGGCGGCGCTCGCCGGCGCGTCAGCCACAATGAGGGCAAAGTCAGTGCGGCCGCTCTTCTTCAGCCCTGCTTTGGCGGCGCCAAAGCGGAAGCCTTTTGGGATGACGAATTGGGAGGCTTCGGTCATTTCTGTGAGGGTTTTCAATCCATTTAATCTAGCAGGTAAATGGGGCTGAATGTCTTGCTATTTGAAGTGCTCTTCCTGGGGAACCTGCTCATGATGGTGAGAGGTTCGCGCATCATGGGATAATAAAGGGAGTATCTGGAGGCCTTTATAAAGCCTGAAGAGTGGCAAAATCCGTTTGTTCCTACCGGTTCCAGCTTCTATCGGGAACTGCTGGACCGCGTCGGAGATGGGGTGTACTTCGTTGACCGGGAGCGGCGAATTTTGTACTGGAATGAAGGCGCCACTCGTCTGACTGGCTACATGGCTGAAGAACTCCTGGGCAAGTGCTGCCAGGACGACATCTTATGCCACGTAGATTATTCGGGGAAAAATCTGTGCCAGCAGGGTTGTCCTTTAACGGAATGTATTGCCGACGGTAAATTGCACGCGGCGAATGTTTTCCTTCGGCATAAGCAGGGACGGCGAGTGCCAGTGTCCATACAGGTCCAGCCCATGCGGGGAGCCGACGGCACCATCATCGGTGCGGTCGAGATCTTCAACGACAATTCGTCCGTGATTGAGGCCCGGAGGAAAGTCGAGGCGATGAATCGGCTGGCTTTCCTTGACCATCTCACCCAAATGCCAAACCGCCGCTTTCTGGAGATGTCTTTGCAGACCGCGTTGGCCGAATACCAGATGCACAAAGATACACTTGGTGTGCTGATAATCGATCTCGACGGCTTTAAGGAAATCAACGACAGCTTTGGCCACTCCTGTGGAGATCGCGTTTTGCAGGAAGCTGCAAAGACTTTGACTGGATCGCTTCGGCCCACAGACATCGTCGGAAGATGGGGCGGCGACGAGTTCCTGGCTATCGTCCGCAACGTGGACGGCGAGATGCTCAGTCAATTGGCGGGCAGATGCGTTGTCCTGATGGCGGAAACCTCGGTTCTCCGCAACAACGAGAAGCGCATATCCCTGTCAGTCTCGGTGGGCGCCGCTCTGTCGCGCACAGGCGAGACCGCCGAAGAACTTGTCCGCCGAGCAGATGAGCTGATGTACCGCAGCAAGAATGGCGGCCGAAGCCGCGCTACGACTGAATAGGTTGAACTAGATCGCAATGGGGAGACGGTTGCGAAAGAACCTTTCGCCTATCCACAATGCTCGAAGTAAAAGGGAAGGGCACGTTTTCGTGCCCTTTTTCTCCCATGCGTTGAAGGAATAAATTGACTAGGAGTGCAGGACTAAACCGGACGTCTTGCTCTTGCGAAACAAGATGAGCGCCAGACCAAGAAGCCCGGTGCCCAGCAGGAACAAGGAAGAGGGTTCTGGTGTCAAAGAGGAATCGAGGGTCATAGTCTCGTTGTATTCCACGTAGTTTCCGCCGGTGGACTCTCCCAGGGTGTAGCTGTTGCCGCCATTGCCCCAGATATTGATTTCGTAATCGCCGACGTTAAAAAGTACTCCGTTGGAATCAAACACACTACCGGAATAGCCCCCGGATGTGGAGATGAAATTGTCGAAAGACCACCGGCCATCTGGAGAAGTTCCGGCTCCTGGAATCAGACCGGTGATTGGCTGCGTGGCGATTCCTTGGTTAGCATCAGTGAAACTACCGGTGACGCTGGTAATCTCCATTGCTCCGCCACCAATATCGATGCCGTTAAAAACTCCCGAGATTGAGATGCCGGTGCCGCTGAAGCTGAAGTTGTACGTGGGGTCGTCCAACGTGCCCATCGTCACCGGTGAGGCCATTGCAGCCGGGATGAACGCAATGGCTGTTGCCAATGCGAGTAAAGCAATTGAGAACTTCTTCATCTTGCTTTTATCCTCCTGAAGTCATTCTTGGGTTCGGGTTTCTTCTGGTCAGGGGGATGGGGGGATAGCCAGACAGCAACCGGAGTTAAGTGGATGAAGGCCGGATGGTGAATTCTTTTGCGCAACTGAGTCGGCCCTATTTAAGTGGTATTAAATCTTATAGATGCCTTTGATGTGGCCTGTCAAGTGCTATATTTTGAATTTTCTAATCGTGTCTCGTAAAATTGTTAAATCGCACTCACAAGATATTGATACAACACATGTTATGTCTCAGAGGTATGGCTGGCTAAAGTTTTCCAGCATGCAAATATTTGCACACATGCACAATCGGAAGAGAATCTGCCGACATGGCGCTTTGGGAAGAGGCGCGCGAAATGGAAAAAATTGGAACGTGAGTTCTCCTGCGGGAGGAACGGCGAAACGAAAGATTTGATTATGGTAAAAACTGCTATTGACGAGCCATGGGCGGAGGGGTACATTAAGCGCACACGGGAAAGGAGGTAGGTCCAACTGATGCAGAAAGTATCTTCGAGATGTTTGGTACGTGAGGTGACTGAGGCCTAGGGCATCGCGCCCCGGACCCCAATGGTTGCCCCCGGCGGAGAGATTTACCGCATGGGACACTACTGCACCTTCACTGTTGGATGCATTCCTCAGTCCGATGCTCGGAGTGGCAATTCTTCAATACAGCGACGAAGCTTGTCGCCGAAGGAGTCCGGCTTGCCGGGCATCGCCACACAACGACCACGGTCTGGGAGCAGGAGTGAAGATGCTCGGGCACTCGCTTAAGCGCGATGGCCTTAGTCCAATACCCACAGTTCACCGCGACGGCCTGGGCAACGCGCCCAGGCCGCCGTTGTGTTTGGAGAGCGGAATTGCCGCAGTCCGGCCCAGCCCTCAGGCGCAGAGTACCGCAGGGAAGGGCACGTCTGCGGTACACTCATGCCCATGCGGGTTTTTGGCATCGATTGCGGGACGGAGATCACCGGATTTGGCGTTGTCGAATCGGACGAGACGGGACGGCAACCGCGGCTGGTGATGAAGGCGATGGGGGCCATCCGGCTGGCCAAGAGCAAGACGCTGCCGGTACGGCTGGAGCAGGTCTTTCGCGAGCTGAGCGTAGAGTTGGAGCGCTGGAAGCCCGACGCGGTGGCAATTGAGGAGGTCTTCTACTCGGTGAACGCCAAGTCGGCGCTGAAGCTGGGGCAGGTGCGCGGCGTGGCGCTGCTGGCGGCGGCTGTGCAGGGGCTTCCGGTGGCCGAGTATGCGCCGCTCACGATTAAATCCAGCGTAGTGGGCTACGGGTTGGCGAAGAAGGAGCAGGTTCAATTCATGGTGGCGCGGCTGCTGGAACTGGCTGAAGTGCCGCAGCAGGCCGACGCTGCTGACGCTCTGGCTATCGCCATTTGCCACATTCACACCGCGCAGACGCTTGCGCTGCAAGAGGCGCCGCGCCGCTAGAATCAGGCTGGTTCAGATTGTGGGGCTGCTTCGCTGAGCGATGTGGCCCCTTTTGCTTCCAGACAGCGCCAAAGAGCCGCAAAGCTCTCGATGGGCAGGGCTTCAGCGCGGGCCTGGGGGGCGATGGTGGCCTGGGACAGAGCGGCGGCAACGGCTGCGGGCTGAACTCCGGCGGCGCGCAGGTTGTTGGCCAGTGTCTTTCGTTTCTGCGCAAAGCACTGGCGCACGAAGCGCAGGAAGGTGGCCTCTTCGACGCCGAGTTCGGCGAAGCGCGGAGCAAATCGCCAGCGAAAGACAGTTGAGTGTACGTCGGGCGGCGGCGTGAAGGCGGAGGGCGGCAAGGTGAAGAGCCGCTGGGCGGGCCCGTAGATCTGCACGGTGACCGAGAGCAGGCCGTAGTCGCGCGAACCGGGCTGGGCAGTGACGCGATCAGCTACCTCGCGCTGTACCATCAGCACGGCGCGGTCGAGTGCGGCGTGGCTCGCGGCCAGCTTGAGCAGGATTTGCGAAGTGATGCCGTAGGGCAGGTTTCCAACCACGAGCAGGCGATCATTTCCAGATGGGAAGGCTTCCGGAAAATCCTTGCACGCCGTCTCAAAGTCAAAGTGCAGAACGTCCCGTTCGACAACGGTGACGCGATCCGGCGGGAAGTGCACGCGCAGGCGGAGGGCAAGGTCGTGGTCCAGCTCGACAGCTAGCACATGGGCGGCGCGGGCAGCCAGCGCTCCGGTAATCGAGCCGCGGCCGGGGCCGATCTCGACCACCGTGCGGTTGGAAAGATCGCCGATGGAGGCCGCAATGTGCTGGATGGCCTCAGCATCGTGGAGAAAGTTCTGGCCGAGTTTAGGTTTGACGGGCATGGGCTTCTTTGATGGTAGCTGAACGCGGCGGTTGAGAGCGCGTCGCACGCCACAAAGCAGTTGCGTAGTAGACTGGCCCTTTGAATGCGTGTGGACGCATAGGTTGGCCGATTCAAAAGGTTTTTTAGGCTGGCTTGGGAGATTTTGATGCACATTGTCTTTGCCGCCTCGGAGTGCGTTCCGTTTGCCAAGACCGGCGGCTTGGCCGACGTGGTGGGGGCGCTGCCTCCGAAGCTGGTCAAGCTGGGCCACGAGGTCACGGTCTACCTGCCGCTGTATGCGCGCGTGCGGAGGCAAATCGAGGGGGAGTTGCAGTACGCGGCTCGCTCCATCACCATTCCCTTTCAGCACTACAACCGCTTCGCGGGCATTGTGGACGGTGGCAAGCGCGCTGGCGTGCAGTATTACTTTGTGGATTGCCCGGAGCTGTTTGATCGGGAGGAACTGTATGGGATCGCCGGCGTTGACTATCCGGACAACGCCGAGCGCTTTGCGCTTTATTGCCGCGCGGTGCTGGAGGCGAGCAAGCAGTTGGGCGTGCCGGAGGTTTTCCACGTCCACGACTGGCAGGCGGCGCTGATTCCCGTCTACCTGCGCACGCTCTACAGCTCGGACCCGGTGCTGGGCCGCGCCGGGGTGGTGTTGACGATTCACAACGCCGCCTATCAGGGCGCGTTTCCGCCGGTGACCACGGAGCGGCTTCTCTTTCCATGGGAACTTTTCACCATGGATAAGGTGGAGCAGTTCGATCGATTCAACTTCCTCAAGGGTGGGCTGGTCTACGCCGACATTCTCACCACGGTGAGCCACAAATATGCCCAAGAGATTCAGACGCCGGAGTTCGGAGAGAAGCTGGAGAGCGTGCTGCAGGGGCGTGCGGCCGAGTTGCGCGGCATTCTGAACGGCGTGGACTATGAGCAATGGAACCCGGCTACTGACCCGAATCTCATGGCGCATTATTCGCCAGAGAATCTGGCAGGCAAAGAGCAGTGCCGCGCCGATCTGCTCAGCGCCTTTGGACTGGAGCAGATAGACGATTCGACGCCAGTGATCGGCATCGTCTCGCGGTTTGCCGTCCAAAAAGGTTTTGATCTCCTGGAGCAGATCGCCGGCAAGTTGTCGGACCTGGATGTGGCCGTGGTGGCTCTGGGCGCGGGCGAGCCGGTTTATGAGAAGTTTTTTCGCGACTGGGCATTCTGGAACAAGGCGAATGTCGCAGTTCGCATTGGCTACGACAACGCTCTGGCCCACAAGATTGAGGCCGGCGCGGATATTTTCCTCATGCCGTCTCTCTATGAGCCTTGTGGGCTGAACCAGATCTATTCGCTCAAATACGGTACGGTGCCAGTGGTGCGCGCCACAGGTGGACTCGACGACACCATCGAAGAGTGGAATTCGGAGCAGGGAACCGGGACAGGCTTCAAGTTCGGGGGCTTGAGAGCCGAGGGCCTGCTGGAGGCCATCGCGCGCGCGCTGGCTGCCTTCAAGGACAAGGACGTTTGGAAGCGGTTGATGCTCAATGGCATGGCGCGGAACTACAGTTGGGAGCAGCCTGCGCGAGAATATGCCGATATCTATGAAGAAGTAGCAAAAAGCAAGGGTAGTGCAACGGCTGAAGGAAGGCTGGGATTGAGTCGGTAAGGCCAAGCTCCTTCTCAGCCGCGATTATTTCGCCATACCCTCCACCTCAGCGGACGGCCCAGGATACATCCTGCGCACAAGCCACAGCACCGGCAGCCCAAGCAAAATCAGGATGGCGCCAATTAACGAACCTTTCTTGTTAACCAGGAAGCTGAAGACAAATACAGTCGCCGCACAAAGAACGAAGATTGCCGGCACAACTGGATAGCCCCATGCTTTGTAAGGACGTGGCAGGTCAGGCCTTTTGCGCCGGTAGACAAAGATCGTAGAAGCAATGAGCCCGTAAAAGAGCCATTCGGCAAAAATGGCCAGCGAGAAGTTTTGCTGAAATTCGCTGAGGCTCAGCAGCAGAACGGTGGCAAGCAAACCCTGGATTCCAAGTGAGGTGGAAGGAGACTTAAAACGGGGGCTGATGTGAGCAAACTGATGGAAGAAGAGCCGGTCGCGCGCGGCGGCAAAAGGAATGCGCGCACCGGTCATGATCGTGCCGTTGAGGGCGACAAAGATCGAGAGGGACATCGCTGCTGCTACGAAACCTGCTCCTATCGGACCGGCCACCCGCGCAAGCGCCGCTACAGCGGGGCGCCCGCTGGCGGCAACCGCGCTGGCGGGCAAGATGTACTGGATGGCGGCATCCGTCGCAATATTGAGTAAGCCTACAATTAGCAGGCCTCCAATCAAAGCAATGGGCATGCTACGCCCCGGTTGTTTGATCTCGCCGCCGAGAATGCCAAGGTCGGGCCAGCCGTCATAGGCCCACAGTGTGGCGATCAGCGCAGCCATGAAGCCGCCGATGCCTCCCATGGCGTAGGGCAGTTTGGTGGAGTAGTTGCTTATAGAGCCTGCAGCCGATGTGAAGCACAGACCGACGACAATTATGATCAGAATGGCCTTGAATATTGTGAAAAAAACTTGAAATTCTCCAGCTTTTTTGACGCCCAGATAGTTCAACCCCGTCATGAACCATACCACCGCGACAGCGCCAATCTGCGACCATAGTATGGGGAACGGGCTGCTAATGGCCTTATTGCCGAGCCCGCTAAATATTGGAAAAAACTCCATTATTCGCATGAGTCCAGTGGTGGTGGCTGCTACCGAGGCTGGTTTGGAAACCGCAAACCATGTCCACATATATAGGAAGGCAGGAATGTCGCCATAAGCGCCGCGCAGGTAGACATACCCGCCGCCCGAGTAGGGCAGCATGGCGCCCAGTTCCGAATAGGTCATGGCGCCGATCAGTGAGAGTAAACCGCCCAAGATCCAGGCCAGATACACCAATGTCGAAGAACCGACATCCAGCATCATTTCCCTGGGAACCAGAAAGACGCCGCTTCCGATGATCGTGCCCACGACGATGGCTGTAGCCTGTGTCGCGCTCAGGACGCGTGGCAATTCTGAAACGGCTTGTTGTGCTGGAGGGGCGGAAATATGATCCATTTTAATAGCGGCTTGTCCTGTTGAGATAAAAGGATAGCATGACGGGCCAGACCTGCTTTCTGAGAATTGGACTCCAGCTTCATTCAGCCTGAAAAAACGGTTTTTGGTAATGAAATATCCAGACCCCATCAAAATTCGGCTTCAAATGTCTTTGATAAGAGGACTAGAGTGGACTGAAGAGGCGAAACATCCGGGACGGAAAATCGCGACGGCCTGTGCGCCTCAGGGGTTTACTAAGCTTTGGAATTCCAAGCTAGCCGTAATGAAAAGGGCAGGGTAAGGTAAAGAGATGCCTGATACGATCAATTGGCCAGAATTGACACCGCCGCCGCGCCGCAACCGCCGCGGATTGTTTTTCCTCCTCGCCGTCATCGCCGCCATCGTCATTGGCGGTCGGATCGTACTGTCCTACTGGGTTGACTTGCTGTGGTTCAAGTCGCTGGGTTACGGGGACGTCTTCTGGAAAGCGCGCGGGCTGGAATGGGGCATTTTTGCGGCCTTTGCCGCGCTCACATTTCTCATTTTGTACGGAGCATTTTCTGCTCTGAAGCGGGCCCATCTCGACGATTTGCCCAGCGACCACACCATCTATGTCGCTGGCCAGGAAGTGAAGCTGTCGCTCAAGCCCGTGCTCCGCATCCTTTCCATTGGCGGTTCGCTGGTCATAGCGGTACTCAGCGGCGGCGCGATGGCTGCGGAGTGGCAAACATTGGCGCTCTGGTGGTATGCGCCGCGCTCCACGGGCGCCATGGCCGACCCGATCTTTGGAAAGCCGCTCGACTTCTATCTGTTTACCCTGCCGGCATGGCAACTCATTGCCGGATGGCTGATGACGCTTAGCGTGATCGTCTGTGTGATTGCCGTTCTCTTCCTTCTTGTCGCAGGCAGCTCTCGCGCGCTCAGCGGGGATCGCAGGAGCTTCTCCGAGTTGCCTTGGCGCGGGCTCTCCATTTCGGTTGCGTTTTTGCTGCTCGTCGTCGCGATGCGTGTGTACATCAGCCGCTTCGAGCAACTTTTCGATCACCATACGATCTTCGACGGCGTTACCTACACAGGTGCGCACGTCACAATCACCGGCCTGCTTGTCGTTTGTGCGGCGCTGGTGCTGGGGGCCTTGATCGCTGCGGGGAGCGGCGTCATGGCGCCGCGCGCGCGCTGGCTGGCAGCGGCCGTCGCCCCGGCCGTGGTCTGTTACGCGGCGGTCGCGCTGGTGGGCTGGTACGTCAGCAGCTTTCTGGTCAAGCCCAACGAGCTGGTTCGCGAACAGCCTTACATTGCTCATAACATCGAGATGACCCGGCAGGCCTACGGGCTGGACCGCTTCCTGCTGCGCGAGTTTCCCGCCGAGACGACCGTCGATGCAACCGATCCGGCCAACAATCAGCTTACCTTGCAGAACATCCGCCTGTGGGACGTGAAAGCGCTGCAGGATACGCTCCGCCAGATACAGGAGATTCGTACTTACTACGACTTTCCTGACATCGACATCGACCGCTATCAGATCGACGGCACCATGCACGAAGTGATGCTGGCCGCGCGCGAACTGAACGTGGATAAACTCCCGGAGAGCAGCCGCAACTGGATCAACGACAAACTGATCTATACCCACGGCTACGGCATCACGATGAACCCGGTAAATGGCTTCACGCCGGAGGGCATGCCCACGCTGCTGTTGAGTAACATGCCGGTGCAAAGCACGTCGCCCAGCCTCAACGTGACGCGGCCTGAAATTTACTTTGGCGAAATGACCAACACCGACGTCTACGTCAAGACGCGGCAGCAGGAGTTCAACTACCCCCAGGGCGATAGCAACAATCTTACGTCCTATCAGGGTAAGGGCGGCATCGAGTTAGGTGGTTTCCTTCGCCGCATCCTGATCGCCTTCGAACGCGGCGACCTGGCCAAACTGCCCTTCAGCGACGATGTGAACTCCCAGAGCCGTTTGCTGATGCGGCGCGGGGTGCGCGAGCGCGTTGCGGCCCTGGCGCCGTTCCTCACCTTCGATCAGGACCCCTATATCGTGTTGGGCGAAGACGGCCGGCTTTCCTGGGTTCTCGATGCATTCACTCAGTCCGACACGTATCCTTACTCGACGCATTCCATGGTCAATGGGCAGCCCGTCAACTACATGCGCAACAGCGTCAAGGTGATCGTGGACGCCTACGACGGAACCACAACGTTCTACGTCTTCGACAATCATGACCCGATCCTGGCTGCGTATCGCGCCATCTTCCCCAGCCTTTTCAAGGATGCTTCGACCATGCCGGCTGGGCTGCGCAAGCACGTGCGCTACCCTGAACTGTTGCTCAAGTTGCAGGCTGAAGTTTACGGTTTGTATCACATGACCAACCCCGCGGTCTTCTATAACAGGGAAGACTTGTGGACGGTCGCCACGGAAGTTGGCATGGGCGAAGGCGGCGCGCAAACGACTCAGCCGATGCAGCCGAACTTCGTGCTGATGAAGCTGCCGGGCGAAACCGGCGCTGAGTTTGTGGAGATTCTGCCGTTTACGCCGGCCAACCGCAACAACCTGATTGGCTGGATCGCCGGGCGCAGCGACGGCGAGCACTATGGGACATCGGTGGTCTACGATTTTCCCAAGACCAGGCTGGTGGACGGGCCGTTGCAAATCGAGGCGCGCATCGATCAGAACGCGCAGCTTTCCGGACAATTGTCGTTGTGGAATCAGCAGGGCTCGCACGTGCGGCGCGGAACACTGCTGGTTATTCCCTCCGGGCGCGCGCTGCTCTATGCGGAGCCGATCTACCTGCAAGCCGAACGCAGCCCCATGCCGGAGTTGCGGCTGGTGGTGCTGGCGCTGCAAGACAAGCTTGCCTATGGGCCAACCTTCGAGTCGGCGTTGTCATCCTTGTTCGGCGAAGGTGTCTCGTCCTTGAGCGCATCCGAGTCTTCAACAGCGGCCACGCAATCAACGGGCTCCCAAACATCGCCTATCCCCGCAATTCAACCGAAACAAGACTTGAATGCGCTGATTACCGAGGCAGGCAGGGACTTTGACGATTATCAGCGGCTGACGGCAGCGGGCAAACTTGCCGAGGCCGGGCAGAAACTCGAAGCGTTGAAGCAGGTGATCGAGAAGCTGAACGCGCACGCCAAATAGTCAGGCGGCGGAGTTGGATTCCAACTCCGCCAGGATTCTCTCGACAGCCCGCTCCGCAGCTTTGGCTGCTATGGGGGAGAGTTCCATCGAGATCGGCTGTTGCGGGTCGATGGCGATGGCGTAGAGCACCACATCGGGGCCTCCACCCTGAATGTAGAAGACGTCCAGCAGGTCTTTGACGCCGATGTCGTGGGCGGTGAGCGTGGGCGGGTAGTCGCGCGAGAAGCGGGGCGTGGTGCGGGTGA
Source organism: uncultured Occallatibacter sp. (assembly GCA_964420185.1). GTDB lineage: Bacteria > Acidobacteriota > Terriglobia > Terriglobales > Acidobacteriaceae > Telmatobacter. The sequence continues at coordinate 16,528 of CAYQSI010000063.1, forward strand.
CGGTGCCGGGAGGGTTGCCGTCGGCCGCTGCGTCCACGATGAGGATGCGGCCAGCGCTCTGGAGCGGCTCGAGCAGAACGAATCCGCCCGTGCCGCCGTCCAGACACTCCACATTGGCCGGGAGAGCGTGCTTTTCCAGAGCCCGTACTACGTGAACTCCGACGCCCTCATCGCCCATGAGGACGTTGCCCAGGCCTAAAACCAGCGTCTTCTCCTGCTTTGTTGCTGTTGAGCTATTTGTCACCCTTTTGCACCCGATCGAACTTCCAGCCGCCGATTATCGAGGATACCGTGCCGCGCCCCTCGATGTAATCGTGATAGAAGGCCAGATAGATGTGAACGATGACAAAAGTGACAAAGAACCATAGGAACGTATGGTGCCAGAAGCGCACGCCGAACTCGCCCCCCATTAGAGGCACGATCCAGGTAAACATCTGTGGCAGCCATGAGTTGCTCATGCTGGAGTAAAGTGCGAAGCCGGTGATGGTCTGGAAGACAAACGCCAGGAAGGTGAAGAAGTAGATCAGGCCGGCCAGCGCATTGTGCCCGGTGGAGATCGGCCCGTGGAGCTTGATTTCCATCACGTCGGCCTTGATTACGTCGACAATCTCCTGCTGCTGAGACTTGGTGAACGGGAAGAATGCGGTCCACCGGGCATACTTGTTGCCGGTGAAACCCCAGTAGAGGCGCGCCAGAAAATTGAAGACGTAAACGAAAGCGGCCACAAAGTGGATGAAGCGCACCCAGCCGAACCAGTACTGCTGGTACGCTTCAGCCGCATAATACATGCGGATCGGCGCTCCGATCATGTATCCGGTGACGCACAGAGTAACCAGGGCGATTGCGTTGATCCAATGGTAAGCGCGCACAGGCAGTTCCCACACATAGATCCGCCGGTACTCGATCGGTTGGTTGCCATTGGCCGAAAATCCGTTGTTCGCGCCAATACCTGTAGCAGAGCTTGGTGTACTCATGGGCATCACTCGAAGGAAACCTGGGCTATGTGCCGTCCCTGCGGATCGTAAAGATGCACGGCGCAGGCCAGGCACGGGTCAAAGGAATGAATGGTGCGCAGAATCTCGACCGGCTCGCCGATCTTTGCCACCGGAGTGCCGATCAGCGCCTGTTCAAAGGACGAGCGCTGTCCCTTGGCATCGCGCGGAGAGCCGTTCCAGGTCGTTGGGACCACGAGCTGGTAGTTCTCAATCGCGCCGTCGTGGATCTTGATCCAGTGCGCCAGCGCGCCGCGAGGCGCCTCGGTGAGGCCAACGCCCTCGGCATCCTTGGGCCAGCTCTTGGGCTCCCAGAGTTCGCCATTGAATGTGGAGACCTCGTTGATCTTCACGCGATCCATTAACTGGCCAAAGTACTCCTTCAGCCAGATCATGGCCAGCGCCGCATCCAGGCCGCG
>CAYQSI010000064.1:0-17833 GCA_964420185.1 uncultured Occallatibacter sp.
GTTTTCTTCCTTGACAAGAATAGAATGACACGTCATTCTATTCTTTGCAAGAGGTTCCCGGATAAAAAATGGCCTATCGCAAAACTGCCGCTACCGAAGCCCGCAAGGATGCCCGCCGCCGGGCGATTCTTGACGCCGCAACCGGGCAGTTTGGCAGCTACGGCTATCACTCCACCACCGTGCCCATGATCGTTGCCGAGTCAGACAGCTCAGTGGGCAGCTTCTACGCGCACTTCCGCAACAAAGAGGACGTCTTTGCGGCGGTCCTCGAAGCTCTCGGGCAGAAGGTGGACGACGTGATCCACCAGGCCCGGCTCTCCCAACCCGATTCCTTATCGCAGATTCCCGCCGCCGTGGAGGCGCTGTTTCTCTTTCTTGCCGAGAACCCCAAAGACGCGCGTATTCTCATCGCCGAGTCTTCCGGTCTGAGCCCCCGTCTGGAGCAGGTGCGCCGAGCCATCCTCCGCCAGCAGGCCGAACAGGTTTGCACCTCATTGGAACTGGCCTCGGATGCGATCTATGTTGCCGACCCAGCCGTCGCCGCCCGCTGCCTGGTGGGCGCCGTCTTCGAGGTCCTCACCAGTTGGCTGGAGGAGAACCCCGCCCAGCGTGCGCCGGCCGCCGAGGTCGCGCGCGCAGTGGCCGACTACAACCTGCGAGCACTGCGGCGCTGACCGCCGTCCTTCCGGTCTTGCAAGGCTCCTGCTGAATGAGGAATGGCCGAGTTACTTCCTTGGAAACTTTGGTGCGTTGGGGATCGCGGGAAATTTCGGGATGGCGGCAAAACTCCGGTAGAGTGAATATGGCCCTTTTGGGGTTCGGGTGCAGTTTATGGATGCTTCGAAATCCGCGTTGCCGCATTCTTCTGCTCGTTCCCGGCCGCACTCTCAGCGGCAGGAAGTGCGTTGTGCGGTGCGTTTTCCCCTTGCTCTGCCTGTGGTCTTGTCGTCCGGCAAAGGAGAGATTACCGCGGTTACCCGGAATGTTTCCGCCAGCGGAGTGGCTTTTGAGATGAGTAGCCCGATGAAAGCAGGGGCGGAGATTCATTTTTCGCTGCGAATGCCAGGTGCTGTTCTGGGTACTCCTCACGATGTTTTGGTTCATTGTCAAGGACGTGTGGTACGCTGCTCTATGAACCAAAGTAACTATCTGGCGGCCGCCACGATCGACGAGTATCGATTCGCCGAGCAGTGAGAGCCGGAGCCAGATTTGCAATAGCCACTTTTGGCTTGGCGACACACGCTTATGGATTTCTTGGACGATTCTCCTGACGGCGAAACCCTCGACGCCCCGGTTAAGCCGGGGACTATCCGGGTGATTCTTGCGGATTCCCAGGCAATTTACCGCGTTGGTATTCGCAAGATTTTCGCGCTTGAAGACGACCTTCGCGTCGTAGCCCAGGCTGATTCCCTGGAGAATCTGCGCGCGGCCATCGAGCGCTATCCCACTGACATCGTGCTCCTGGAGGGCAGTCTGCTGGCCGGCACGGCCAACGTCATCCCCGACCTCCTGCGCCTTGCCCCTGATGTGAAACTGATTGTGCAGGCCGTGGCAGCCGACGAAAACCAGACCGTCGAGCTTTACCGCCGCGGTGTTCGTGGCATCGTCAGCCGCTCCATCTCGCCTGACCTGCTGGTCCGCTGTGTGCGCCGGATCGCCGCCGGTGAGACCTGGATTGACAATCAGTCGGTCAGTTGGGTCATCGAGGCTTATCGCGCCCAAGCCTCCGCCATGGTGAACCCGCGCATCCAGCCCAAGCTCTCGCCCAAGGAGATGGCCATCATTACCTGCATCACCCAGGGCAAGCGCAACAAGGAAATTGCCTTCCAGTTGGGAACCACCGAACAGGTGATCAAGAATTATCTACGGAAGATCTACGACAAACTGGGTGTCAGCGACCGGCTTGAACTTGCCCTCTATTGCCTGCACAACAAGATTATTCATACCGATACGGATGAAGAGTTGGTGGCTCAGAAGCTGGTCGGCCAGTAGCCGGATTTCTTCTCTTTGAATTACTGGGATATGTGTATCATCCTGGCGGCGCGGCTAAACAGGCAGCGAGAAACTCGTCGTTATAAAAGGGCACGACTTGAGTTATTCAGTCGTGCCGTAATTGCCGCAAAATCAACGGGGCTTTGGCCTTGTGGGATGTTTCTCGGGAGTTCGGATACCCCCGGCCATTTTCCGCAGCCTGTAAGTCCTTGGAACACCACCCTGATCTGCCAGTCCCGCTCCAACCAGCAACGGCCAGCCCAAGGGCTGGCCGTTTTGCACGACACACACAACCGCGAAGGATGGCGAACCCACCCCGTGCCGACATAGGAGGCTGTGCCTTCAGCCCCGAATAAGCTTGCGCCGCAACATTCCAGCCAAGCCAAGAAGCCCGGTGCCGAGAAGAAGCAGGGTGTCAGGTTCCGGAGTACTGGGGTTGATCATGACGTTCCCGCCGTAGTAAGCCGGCCCGGAGCCGTTGGTGCCGGTAGCGGGTGTGGTGAACGCAAGCGAGTTGGTGTAGTAAAAGTCGTCATAGTCAAAGGTGGCCCAAAAATCACTCGGAGCGGGTCCATACCCCCAACCATTGCCGTTGGTAAAATCGACCACGGTGTAGACATCCCCTGCCGTAACAGACGCGGGGGTGGTCAAAGTGCCACTCCAGTAGTAACCGTTAGACAGGTAATCGGAAGTCGTGACCGTCGCGGTGGTCAGGAGATTACCGCCCGAGTCATACAATCCCACCGTCTCAGGCGCGGAGTAGGTAGCGTTGTTTCCGGCGTAAATGCCCAGCGCTGTTACCGTACCGGATTGAATGGACGTAAACACGTTGCCAAGATTCACGTAGTTTGCACCCCAATTTGTGGTTATGCCTGAAGCTGCTGGAGACCAGGCATCAACTCCCGAAATCGTGGTGGCCGCTGCGCTGCTGGCGCCGATCACGCCAAATAGGACTACCGCAAGAGCAGTCCCCAGAAAGCGAAATCCGCTGAAACTCTTGTATATTGATTTCTTCACTGCTGACCTCCCATCCCTGCGGACTGCCTCATTACACCTGACGCATACTGGCCCGCTGTCCAGAAACTGCGGCAGTTGCCGACACAAGAATCGGCTGCTACCTTGAATGCAATTTGAGTTCCATACTAAAGCCTTGATAAAAATTCACTTATCTTTGTACCTTCCAGGGAAAGTGCAAAGTTCTGCGGTTTATTGGGTAACTAATTACCCATTTCTTTCGGAAAGGACGGCCCGGTGCGTCGACCGGTTCTTATTCCTTCTCTGGCCGCGTGTACGGTTTTTGCAGGTACATCTGCGCCTCGCTGACCCCGCCCTGTGTGTTGTCGCCGGTCTGCACAGCAAGCTGGTACTCGTTCACCGCCCGGTCGCGCTGGCCGGTGATGTCGAAGATCTTGCCCAGCGCAATGTAGCTCCATAGCTCGGTCCAGCGCGGCTCGCCATCGCCGCGCAGCGCATCCCGGTAGGAGTTTGCGCTGGCTTGGTAGTTCCGCTGCGTGAAGAGCACTTCGCCGATGCGGAAGTTGGCCAGAGAACTCTGCGAGTTGACCTCCAGGGCCTTCTGAAACTCGGCCAGCGCGCCGTTCAGGTCGCCCTTGGCCACCAGTTGCTGCCCCTTCAACAGGGCGATGCGCACCTGCAACTCGGGAGTGGACTTGAGCACCCAGCTTTCCGGGTCGATGCTGATGTGGCGGGGACGGCCGAAGGTGTCCACAACAAATTGCGTGCCGGTGCCCACGATCTCGATTCTTTTCGTTTCGGTTTTGCCGTCGGTTTCGACGCGCAGCTCCACCGGCATCCGGAACAGATCCAAATCCTGGCCGATCTCGCCCATTGTTCGGAAGCCCTTGTTGTTGCCCAGCCGGTAGACGGCGTATTTGTTCGTGAACTGTGGCGCGCCGGTGCCGTCCACCCATTGCGCAAAGAAGGAGGCCAACGGCTGCTGGCTCTCGGCCTCGGCCAGCTTCTCTAAATCCGAGGTACGGATCGCACCGTCTGCATAACGGGTGAGCGCGTCCTTGAGCGTGGCCAGGAAGGCCTTGTCGCCCATTTCCCAGCGCAGCATGTGGAAGATCATCGCGCCCTTCTCCAGTGTCATCGACTGGAACTCGTGCGAGAAGGGACTCAACCGGCTGGCGCTTGACAGGGGAATGGTGTCGTACGCCAAAGCTCCGGCGGAAACATCCTGAATGGCCGTCTTCAGCTCGCTCCTGCCGTTTTCCTCCTCCACGTACATCAGCTCGCTGTAGCGGGCCATGCCGTTGGTGATCCAGGCGTCGTTCAGCGTCCGCGGGCTTACCTCTGAGCCCCACCACTGGCGGGCGATGGTATTGGCCAGCAGGCGCACGCCGTTCTTGTCGCCAACCCGCGAACCTGGAATCGCCGCCAACTCCGGCGCCCAGATGGCGGGCAGAGTCTCGTCTGGAACTTCCACCACATTCAATTGGTTGGATTCGGGTGCGCCGAAGCTGCCGGTAAAGAAGTCGTACTCCTTGGCCGCCGTCTGCGCCAGCTCGTTGCCCGACTGCTGGTGGCTCGCCGTCAGGTAGACCTTCACATTGCCGGGGCCAGCTGTGAACGGCCCCATGAATCGGCCGGCAATCACCGTGCCCGGAAAGCCGGGCTTCGTCCAGTTGAAGTCGTACTGGTCTCCGGGCTTGCCGTTGGCCAGCGTGACCGGTTTGGCGCCGCCCTGGCCGCCACTGGCGAAGACCAGCATCCCTTGCGGCACGCGGATATGCATCTCCGCCGTGAAGCGGTTGGTCAGGTAGCCGGAGAGATTGCCAGAAACAGGGAACCAGCGCGCCGGGTAGAGCAGGGAGGTAATTGGTTCCTGGATGGCCGCCAGTTTCATGCCTTCCACCGGGCCGTCGTTGTTGCCGGTGATTGTCCCCTCGTACTCGAAGCTCCAGCGGACGACCTGCCCTCGGACAAAAGGAGTGGCCGGAGTGATGCGGATTGCCCCGTCCGCCGAGCGCTCTCCGGTGAGCGCCGTGCCGGCCTCGTCGGAGATTTTGGAGACCCTCAGCGCCGGATGAAAGCCGAAACTAACCGTTTCTGTGGTCTTGGACTCGGCGCTTTCAGGCACGGTAAAGCTGACCACAACTTTGGCCGCCAGATGATGCGTGGCCGGGTCAATCTCCGCGTCGATCACGTAGCCAGAGACAACCGGCGAGGGCGGCTCCGGTTGCTGCGCGATGAGCGGAGACCCGGCCATCAGAGCGCAGGCCAAGCCGCCTGCCAACGACGCCATCCTGGTCTTCATAAGCATCGCAGCAATTATCGCAGCCAGCGGCTGGACCGCGCTTACTGCTTGATGATTTCCACTTCGATCGTCAGTTTGATCTCGTCGCCCACCAGCGCTGAAGGAAAGTTGTTCCCAATCCCGAAGGCCGTGCGGCTGATGGTGGTGGTGGCTGAGAAACCAGAGTGCGGCTTATGGTCCATCGCGCCCTCTACCGGTGTGCTGGGGCCTTCCACATCGAGCACCACTGGCTTGGTGACGCCGTGCAGTGTCAGGTTGCCGTTCACCGTCAGCTTGTTGCCGTTCTTCGCCACGCCGGAACTGGTAAAGGCGGCAGTGGGAAACTTGGCTACGTCGAAGAATGCATCGGTCTTCAGGTGCGCGTCGCGAGCCGGCTCGCCGGTGTCCACGGTGCTGGTGTCGATGGTTACGGTCACGGTGGACTTGGTGATATCAGCCTCGTTGTACACCAGAGTGCCTGTCACCTTGCCAATGCGGCCATGCACGTTGGAAACGCCGCCGTGGCGAACGGTGAAATCGACTTCGCTGTGGGCCGGATCGGTGGCCCAGGCGGAGGTTTGCGCCAGGGCCAGGGGAGCCGCCAGCGCCAGAATGCCAGTTGCAATTGCCAAACGTTTCATCATCAAATTTTTCCTTTCAGTGCAGGGCCGTTGGGCCGTCTTCGGGGTTGCCGGCGGAGCGCAAGGAGAAGCGCTCGCCGGATGTGCGCGGGACAAGGGGAAACGGGGTAAATCCCGCGCGGGATATTTCTGCACTTGTAGGATGCTTCAGGCGAAATGTTCGTTGCAGCAAATATGTACGTGAAGAACATGCCCCGGAATACAGGACTGCGGCGTGGCCCGCCACGCAACTTCGCGGTGTTGCAGCGGTTCAGTTGGAATCAGGCTTGCGCAATCGTTCCATGGTTCGCAAGCCGTCGTACAGGAATCCGACGCAGATCAAGAACATGAGGAAGTAGATGGGCAGTACGCCCCAACTTCTGCCGACTGGCGAGAGAATGATCGGGGCAATCAGGCTGAAGGCGCAAAGCAATACGATGTCCACGGTCAGCCGGAGCTTGAGATGTCCCTGTCTGCTCATGCGGGCATTTTCTCAGAAATTCCGAAGCGGGCACAAGACAAATTGATCGTTTTTCAAGCCATCCGGCACAGGATAAATCGAAGAGGAATCCAATCGATCGAGGCGCGAAGAGGAAAGTTCAGCCAGGGGTCTGCTATTCTCGCGTTGATGTCCGTTCTGAGCGACTTTCGGCGACTCACCCGCCCCCAGCGGCACACCTTTGTCGCAGCCTTCCTGGGCTGGACGATGGATTCCCTTGACTACTTCATCCTGATCCTTTGCGCTCCGGCCATTGCGGCCGAGTTCCACACCCGGCCCTCGGCGGTGATGGGCGCGGTTTTTTTGACCCTCGCGTTCCGGCCGGTGGGTGCGGTGTTCTTCGGCGTGCTGGCCGACCGCTATGGCCGCCGCCCGGTGTTAATGGTGAATATCCTCAGCTTCTCGGTGATTGAACTGGCCTGCGGCTTTGCGCCCTCGCTCACGGCGCTGCTGGTGCTGCGCGGGCTGTTTGGCATGGCCATGGGCGGCGAATGGGGCGTCGGCGCGGCGTTGGTCTTTGAGACGCTGCCCAGGGAGGGCCGCGGCGCCTTCTCCGGCATTCTGCAGGAGGGCTATGCGCTGGGCTCCATTCTGGCCGCGGGCGCCTTCGCTCTCTTCTTCCATTGGATAGGCTGGCGAGGGTTGTTCATCCTCGGTGCGACACCAGCCCTGCTGGTCTTTTATGTCCAGGCGCGGGTGGCGGAATCCCCGGTCTGGCTGGAAGGCAAAAAGAAGCGCCTCGTGCGCTCTGTCGGCGACGCGCGGAGTGCCAGGGCTGCGGATCTGGCCCGGCTGCTGGCCTTCCTGCCCACCTTCCTCTTTCTGGTGTTGCTGATGACCGCCTTCATGAGCTTCTCGCACGGTACACAGGACGTCTATCCCACCTTCCTTGCAACCCAGGCCAGGCTCACGCCAGAGATCGTCGGTCTGATCGGCGTGTTGTACGGTTTGGGATCTATCGCCGGCGGCATTGTCTTTGGGGCGCTCTCTGAGACGTGGGGCCGCAAGCGGGCCATCGTTATCGCGGCTCTCTTATCGATTCCGGTCATTCCCCTCTACGCCTACGGCCATTCGGCTCTCACGCTGGGCATCGGCGCGGTGTTGATGCAGTTCATGGTGCAGGGAGCGTGGGGTGTCGTGCCCGCCTATCTCACCGAGTTATCGCCGGCTCCTGTGCGGGCCACAGCTCCTGGCTTGGCCTACCAGTTGGGCGGCCTCATCACTTCATGGAACGGCAAGGCACAGGCTCTGGCCGCCGAGCGCACAGGCAACTACCCACTCGTGCTGGCCGTCACCGTGATCGTCGTGGCGCTCATCCTGGCTGGGCTGGCGCTCATGGGCCGCGAAGCCAAGGGCCAGGAGATGACGGCCGCGTGAAGCGGTGGTTTTCAGCCTACCGCTGATACAGCCCGATCAGTTCGCCGCGCGTCAGCGTGTGTCCCTGCATCGCGCTCTCAACCTGTGCTCGTGTCGCGCCCACGGGCAGATTTAACTTCCTATCCAGCGCATACAGCGTGAAGACATAGTGGTGCGGCGAATGGCCCGGAGGGCAGGGGCCTCCATAGCCGATCCCGCCAAAGTCGTTGCGGCCCTGGCGGGAGCCGTCGGCAAGCTGGCCCTGCGTCGGCAGTTCCTCGGGAAGTGCCCTCGTTTCCGCTGGCAGATCGTACAGTACCCAATGCACAAATGTCCCGCGTGGCGCGTCCGGGTCGGTGACAATCAGCGCAAAACTCACCGTTCCCGCCGGGGGTGCGGTCCATGCCAGTTGCGGAGAAATACCCGCTCCGTTGCAGGTAAACTTCGCTGGGATTTGGCTGCCCTGAAAACTCGTACTGGTGATCTTCATCGCCTTCTCCTTCACAACGGAACCATGGCAACCCGGCAGCGCCGCAAGCGTAAGCAGAAGCCCTGCCGCAACGCCCCATGCCGCCCGCCGCAATCCTCCGCCAACCCTCTCGCAGTTCTCTTCAGCCAAAGCGCGCATGAGCCATCCCTTCCCAATTCGTATTAACTAATCCCTAACCCCTAACCCCTATTCGGGCCGGACGATTTCAACCCGGTCGCGGGTGCGGACCCAGGTATTGCCTGCCATGCGGCCCACGGCGTCCAGGCCATCCGGATCGACGCGAAAGTCTTCCACCAACTCCTCGCGCACGTGAAAGCGAACCACTTTGCCCAACACGATGACGCCGCTGCCGGGCTCGTGGCCGGTGTAGATGACCTGAAGGAGTTTGCACTCCATCTGGGCGGGCGACTGGGCCACGCGCGGCGGACGGACGGCCTCGCTGGGAATCGGTGTCAGCCCGGAGAGCGGAAATTCGTCCACCTCCGGCGGCACATCGGCTGAAGAGGCGTTGGCGGCCGAAGCCATGGCTTCGCTGACCACATTGATCACGAACTCGCCTGTTTCCTCCACGTTGCGCAGCGTGTCTTTCTTCTGGCCCGCCTCTGCCGAATCGGCGGGGCGCAGTGCCGGGCAAAACATCACCGTGGGCGGCACGGAGCCCACCCCGGAGAAGAAGCTGAAGGGCGCCAGGTTGGCCACGCCCTCCCGGCTTATCGTCGAGACCAGCGCCACCGGCCGCGGCACGATGATGCCGGTCATCAACTTGTAAATCTGCCGGGGTTGGCACTCGGCCGGATTCAAACTGAGCATCGGAGTTCGAGAAATGCGTGCGGCGTCCATGCTGGTAGCGTAGAACATTGTCACGCCAGATGTGATAGTTCTTCTGCCTGACCTGAAAATTCGTCTCCTGTTAACATTGCATGATGCACAATCGGTAGTAGGAGAACTGTCTTGCCGCGCATTCATTTTCAATTGGAATTGGCCGAACTCAAGGACCAGTTGCTGGCCATGGCCGCCCTGTCGCAGCAAGCGGTCGAGTCCGCGGTGGACGCCTTCCTGCAGCGCGACAAAGGCCTCTGCAAGTACGTCAAGCAGAATGAGAGAGCCATCGACACCGCTCAGCGCGATCTGGACGAGATGGCCTATGAACTCCTGGCCAAGGAGCAGCCCATGGCCATCGATCTGCGCTTCATTGTCGCGGTCATCAAGATCAACCGCGACCTGGAGCGGATCGGCGACCAGTCGATGGGCATTGCGCGCCGCACCAAGGAGATTCTCAAGCACGAGAAGATCGATCTGCCGGTGGATTTTGCGGCGATGGGCGAGTTTACCGGGCACATGATCCGCACGGCGCTGCAATCGGTGATGGAGGGCGATGCGGCGCTGGCCGACTCCGTGCACGGGATGGACGACGAGATCGACCGCATGAATCGCCGCGCCCAGGCAGACCTGCTCCGGCTCATCCAGGAGAAGCCCGGCTTTACCCCGCAGGCGATCAGCGGCCTCCTGGTTGCGAAGAGCCTGGAACGGATTGCCGACCACGCCTCGAACATTGCCGCCGATGTCATCTTCTGGATTCGCGGCGCTGACGTGCGCCACCAGTTGAGTTTGTCGGTCGAGTGAGTATAAGCAGGGAACTCCCGTCCCCTGCTTCCGGTTCCCTTACTTTTCTGTTGGTTCGGGCAGACCGACCTCGGCTGGCGTTGCCAGCGTGTGAGTATTCCACCACTGCTCGATTACCAGGTTCCAGCGGTCGCTGCGGCCGATCCACAGTTGCGCGGCGCGGTCGTAGCGGGCCTGGTTGTTTTCCAGCCAGTAGGGCCGGTTATCGCGTAGCCAGGCCTGCCGGTAGAGCCCGCCCAGCAGCGTGTAGCCGTCGCGAATGTCTTCCAGGCGTCCGTTGTTCGAGCCGATGGTCCACAGCATCTCCTCGGCCTCGCGCCAGCGGCTCTTCTCAGCGGCTATCGTTCGCGCCTGGTTATAGAGAGCGATGGATTCGTCGGCTGCTTGAAATTTCAGACCCACAAAATCGATGCGGCGGGCGCCCAGTTCAAGCGCGTCCAGCGCCTCCAGGTTTTCGAGAGTACGGTTTTCTTGCCTTGCCGCGGCCTTGGCCTCGGCTGTCAGCGTGATGGCGCGCTCGGCGTGCAGGCGCAACTGGCTCTCGACGGGCCGCAGCTTGGCTCCCACGCGCTGGCCCTCCGGCGAGAAGGGATCGACCCAGAAGTAGAAGTCTTCGGCGTCGCGCAGGCCGGCCTGCTTGAACGCGGCGTGTGCGGCCATCAGCTCACGCTGCGCCTGGTCGATCTTGCCTGTTGGATCCCGGTGAAACGCCAGCCCAAACGAATTTGTAAACGCGACTTCAGAGCTTTCGCCTGCCTGCCAACCGGCTGCCGCGCCAAACAGCACGCCAAACCAGTTCTGGTCGAAGATGCCCTCGCCGTCGTCGTTCCACACGGTGTTGAGCACACCCGTGGCGCCCAGTGTCTGGCCGTCGCGCACAAAGGCGCGAATGTTGCCCATCGCTTCGGTGTTGTTGGGGTAGAGGCGGCTCCAGTTGTTCACGCCGGGCGCCACCCAGGTCTCCAGACCCACCCTGGTAAACGGCTCGATGATCGGCTTGAAGTCCGGCCGGATCTCGTAATCCCAGGGTACGGCGATCATATCCTTGGGCAACTCGCCCACCAGCTCCGGCGAGTGGACCGCGATGTCACCCCAGAAGAGCAGCCGCTTGTGGTTGGGTTCCAGCGTTGTGTGGATCTGCTTGAGAAAGTCGATGTAGACCGCGCCCAGTCCCTGTTGCTGCACCTGTTCGCGCGTCTTTCCCAGGCCCAGCTCAAAAGTCTCATCGGCGCCAATATGCGCGTAGGGCGAGGGAAAGACCTTGGCCAGCTCACTGAACCAACTGCCGATCAACGGCAGCGTGGCGGCCTCGCCAGGCGCCAGCACCGAGCCGTGCGCCGTCTCGCCAAGAGTTGAGTACTGCTCGAACTTGAGCACATTGTGCAGGTGGCCAAAGGACTCCTGCTCGGGGATGACGGTGATGTGGTACTGGGCGGCGTAGGTCACCAGCTCGCGGGCCTCGTCGGGAGTCATCGCGCCGCCGGGGAAGGCCGCCACCGGCGAGGATTCGTAGGCGAAGGTGTGCTCGAAGTAGGGCGAAAAAGTGTTGATCTTGTAGGCTGCCAGCGTCCGAATCTCGCGCTTCAAAAACTCCATGTTGGGCAGCGGGCCGCGCGACCAATCGTCTGAAAGTCCGCGATGGGCCATCGCCGGCCAGTCGCGCAGCGTGGGAACCAGCAGTACTGTGTCATGGCCGCTGCCGCGAATTAGCTGCTTCACCGTCTGCGCGCCATAGAAAATGCCGGCGGGGCTCTCCGCGATCACGGCCAGGCCGCGCTGCCCATCCGGCACGATAATGTAGCCCTCGTCGTGCATCGCCGGGTCGAATGTCAGGTGGTGTTGCGCCAACAGCGCCTGGGCCTCTGCGGTCTCTGCGCGCTCCAGCCGGATGAAGGGAGCATCATCGAGCACCGTCCTCTTTCCCAGGCGTTCCTCGATCAGGTCCTCCACTGCAAACTGATCCTCCGCATTCTTCTCCGCAGTGACGAAGAATCCAATGCCGTCGAGCGGAATCGTCTGAACGGCGGTGCACTCCCGTGGCGCGGGCACCAGGCGCAGCTCGGCGCAGGGATTTGCGGCTGCCGGAGCGGTCTGGGCAAACGCGCCGCCTCCAGCGCACAACAAAAGCAAGGAGATTTCTACAAAACAACGGCGCATCGGTACAACCTCGATCATCTGTAATCGCTTACAAGGCTAACGCATCTTTGCTTCCACCGTGAAACGGAGCAGAAACTGTACTTGGGTTCTCGCACAATCTCTTCCGCCTGGCGGCGCGGATTCTCTCCGGGTTCATCCCCGGCCTGCCAGCCATTCACCTCACGCTTTCCCCCGGGAACCTGCCGGTTTCTCAAATATGCTTGCTCTGAATCCGGCCCTGGGGGGCAGAAGAGGGAGCAACGTGTTCCACTATGCAAGACATCGCGCCGAATTGTGACCCTTGGCACAGGCACAGACAGTCTGCGGAGAGAGAATTGCTATATAGGCCTGCCAGCCATTCACTGCGCAGGCCGGGAGAGAATATCGATGAGCGATCTTGCACCCCTGGCTGAATCCGTTACCGTTGACCCGTTGGTCGGCCACCCCGCCGACTACCACGTCTTTCACAAGTTTCTCGCTCGCTGCAAGAAGCTGCCAGCCATCACCACGGCGGTCGTCTGGCCGCTTTCGGACGTAGCGCTCAAGGGCACTGTCGAAGCCGCTGTCGAGGGCCTTATCCTGCCTACGCTGATCGGCGACGAAGCCGCCTTGAAGGCTCTGGCCTCTAAAATCGGAGTCGATATCTCCCCCTACCCCATCGTTCATGCCGAGACCGAGCGCAAAGCCGCCGAGCTGGGCGTGGCCCTGTGCCGCAACGGCAATGCCCAGGCCATGATGAAGGGCAGTCTGCATACCGACGAATTGATGAAGGTGGCCATGAAGGCCGAGACGGGGCTGCGCACCAACAAACGCATCAGCCATGTTTTCATCATGGACACGCCGGCCTATGCGCGCACCCTGCTGATTACCGACGCGGCCATCAACATCGAGCCCGAGCTTGAGGACAAGGTTCATATCGTGCAGAATGCCATTGATCTGGCGCACGCGCTGGGCATTCCCGAGCCCAAGGTCGCCCTGCTCTCGGCTGTCGAGACAGTGAACCCCAAGATCAAGTCCACGCTGGACGCCGCGGCGCTCTGCAAGATGGCCGATCGTGGCCAGATCACCGGCGGCATCCTCGATGGTCCGCTGGCCTTTGACACCGCGGTCAGCGTCAAGGCGGCCAAGATCAAGGGTCTCGTCTCGCCGGTCACCGGCCAGGCCGACATCCTGGTGGTTCCCGACCTCGAAAGCGGCAATATGCTGGCCAAGCAGCTTGAATACCTGGGCGGAGCGCAGTTGGCCGGCATCGTGCTCGGCGCGCGCGTCCCCGCCATCCTCACCAGCCGCGCGGATTCCGCTGAAACCCGGCTCACCAGTTGCGCCGTGGCCGTGCTGCTGCACTATTTCAACCATCCGCTGGCCAAGGCCTAGCTTTCAATCCAATCCGTAAGCTCAAACGGGCGCCATCTCCTCCGGGAATGGCGCCCTTTCGAGTCTCGCCCGGCCTCCATCTTCATGAACCCGCTGTCGGCTGTCCCTGAGAAGCAATACCGGAATGGGGCCTTCTTGTTGCACAATTTGGTTCCAAAGGCGCGTTTCCGGAGTTTTTAACAAGCCTCTCAAAGGTATTGCACCTAATTCCCGAAAATGAGGTATACAAGTTAAAAGGGAAAATGCATCTTGAGATATTTCGTGTGAACGGCCCTTCCAGGCTTTGCTCGATCTATGCCCCCTCAGGAAGCGCGTTTTCTGTCGAATCAGCGGGAGATCTCCAGGGGTAAGGAAAGGCCGAATGCCCAGTCAAGCTGAAGCAAATCTCTCCGCCTTGATCGAAAGCACCGAAGACCTGATCTGGTCGGTGGACCTCGACCATCGCTTGATTACATTCAATAGAGCATTGCAGCAGAACATCCAGAACACCTTTGGCGTCCAGCTCAAGGTTGGGGCGCGCTTCCACGATCTGTTTCAGCCGGAGAGGGCGGTGCTTTGGCCGCCGTTTTATGAACGCGCTTTCTCTGAAGGCCCGTTTCGGGTCGAGTATTCGCTGCTGGTCGGCGGCCGCATCCTGGAGTTGACTTTCAATCCCATTGTTGTGGATGGGGAAAAGACCGGTGTCTCCATCTTCGGAAAGGACATCACCGAGCAAAAAGCGGCCGAGAAAGCCCTCCGGGAGGCGGAGAAAGATCTTCGTGACATTTTCGAGGGGGCCATCGAAGGCATCTTTCGAACTTCCCCCGAAGGCAAACCCCTGACGGCGAACCACGCTGCTGCGAAAATGCTGGGTTACGATTCCCCGGAAGATATCAAGGCTGCGGTCTCAAACGTGCGCGAGCATATGTGGATCGATCAAGATGAGCTTGCTAGCTTCAACCGGCAAATCGGCGAGCACGGAGTTCTCCAGGGCTTCAAGTGCCGGTTCCGGCGCAAGGACAACACGATCATCTGGTGTTCACTGAGCGCCCGGAAAGTCTACGACTCCGATGGCCGGTATCTCTACCTTGAAGGCTTCATCATCGACATCACCGAGCGCATGCAGGCAGAGACGGAACTCCGTAACAGCGAGGAACGCTATCGCACCGCATTCCAGACTAGTCTCGATGCCATCACTATCAACCGCCTGAGCGATGGAAATTATATCGACTGCAATCAGGCTTTCCTCAATATTTTTGGATATGAACGCGAAGAAGTCATTGGGCGAACGTCGCTGCAACTGGGGATCTGGGCCGACCCTCTCGACCGGCGCAAAATGATCGAATTGCTGCGCCAGATTCCGAGTTGCCGGGGTTTGGAGACCCAGTTCAGAAAGAAGAACGGAGAGGTTTTCTGGGGAGAGATATCGGCGTCGGGAATTGAAATTGACGGCGTTCCCTGCATCCTTTCCATGAGCCGCGATCTCTCCAATGTCAAAGCCGCGGAAAATACCATCCGAAGTCTCGCTTTCTACGACCCGTTGACCGGTTTGCCCAACCGCCGCCTGCTGTTGGAAAGGTTGCGCCAGGTCCTGATCGCCAGCGCCCAAAGCGGGCGTTTGCAGGCGCTGTTGCTGGTCGATCTTGACAACTTCAAGACCTTGAAAGAGACCCTCGGCCATCGAACAGGCAACCTTCTTCTTCAGGAAGTCGCCCGGCGCATCGCCGCTTGCGCCCACGAAGCCGACACTGTGGGCCGGTGGGGCGGTGATCAGTTTGTTGCGATACTCGAAGACCTGAGCGAAGTTGCCGTGGAAGCCGCAGCCCAGGCCAGGGCCGCCGGAGAAAAAATCCTGGCCGCGGTTGGCCAGCCCTACCCGATCGAAGACCGCGAATGTCTTTCGGCGGCCAGCATCGGAATTACCGTCTTCGGGGATCGGCAAAACAGCCCGGATGAGATCTTGCAGCAAGCCGATATTGCCCTGCATCAGGCCAAGGCCGCTGGACGCAACACCCTGCGCCTTTTCTCCCCCGCCATGCAGGCCGCCGTCAATGTTCGCGCCGCGCTGGAGGAGGATCTGCGCCTGGCGATCAAAACAAAACAGTTTCAGCTTTACTATCAGCCTCAAGTGGAGCAAGGCCGCCTGACGGGCGCCGAGGCCCTGATCCGTTGGAACCACCCCAGGCGCGGCCTCGTGCTGCCGGATGAGTTCATCCCCCGGGCAGAGGAATCAAGACTGATTCTCCCGCTGGGGGATTGGGTTTTGGAAGCTGCCTGCACGCAAATTGCGTCTTGGGCCGGTCGCGAGCAAACAGCTCATCTCTCGGTTGCCGTCAATATCAGCGCCCTGCAGTTCCGTCAGGCGGAGTTCGTCAACCACGTATTGATGGCCCTCGATCGCACCGGAGCCAACCCGAAAAGCCTCCGGCTGGAACTCACTGAGAGCACGTTGGTGGAGAATCTCGACGACATCATCGCCAAAATGGCCGAACTCAAGTCCCATGGCCTGAGATTCTCCCTGGATGATTTTGGCAAAGGCTATTCGTCGCTCGCCTACCTCAAGCGCCTGCCCCTTGACCGCTTGAAGATCGACCGGGCTTTCGTGCGCGACATTCTGGTGGATTCGACCAGCGGAGCCATTGCGCAAACCATCATCTCGCTCGGCCGGGCCATGCGCTTGTCGGTGATCGCCGAGGGTGTTGAAACCCAGGAACAGCGGGGCTTCCTTACTGGTCTCGGCTGTCATTCCTTCCAGGGCTATCTGTTCAGCCGCCCACTGCCTGTGGAGCAGTTCCAGGCATTCCTCGACGACTTCGCATAGAGCATTTTAGCTTTTGCTATAGACTTCCGTGCCCCATCCATTCCGCGATTTCCTGCGGAATGGGTGGGATACCGCCAAAATTCCGGTCTACACAATCTCCGAAAAAGCTAGAGCGGCGGGGGGGCTGTCAGCCGTGGATAGAGGCTGCCCCGGTAGGGCGAAGTTGACTCCTCGCATTGCTACTTCAGTGTAAGGTCCGCACTGAGCGGGGTGTTTTCGCTGGAGTCGCCGACGCGGATGACAAATTTGCCGCGATCGATGGTCCACTTATGCGCAGCCTCATCCCAGTAGCTGAAGGCGCGGGCGTCCAGGTTGAGGGTTACGTGCTTTATTTCGCCGGGCGCCAGGCGGACTTTCTCGAAACCTTTCAGCTCGCGCTCCGGCCGGCTGACCGTGGCCGAAGGGTCGGAGACGTAGAGTTGGGCCACATCCGCGCCGGCTACGCGGCCGGTGTTGGTCACGTCGAAACTAACCGCGACGGTCGAGCCGGATGCAGCCGTGGCAGGCACTTTGAGCTTCGAAAAGCTGAAGGTGGTGTAGCTGAGGCCGAAGCCGAAGGGGAAGAGCGGGTGCTTGCCGGTGCTGGTCCAGTAGCGATATCCCACCATCAGCTTGTCTCCGTACTTCACGTGGGGGATGACATAATCCAACGGCGGCTTGTCGTTTTCGGTCACGTGCAGCGCGGTGTCTGCGCCCTTGATGGGATAGTAGTAAGCGAAGGATGGATTCTCCTCCCAACTGCGGTCGAAGCTGACCGGCAGCTTGCCCTCCGGATTGTGCTTGCCGAAGAGAACCTCGGCGACGGCCGTTCCGCCCTCCTGGCCGGGGTAGTAAGTGTGGAGCAGTGCCGGAACCTTATCCAGCCAGCGCCGTGTATCCGCGCCGCCGCCTGCGGTCAGAGTAACGATAGTGTGCGGATTGGCTGCCGCAACGGCCTCGATCAGCGCGTCCTGTCCCCAAGGCAGTTCGAAGGTGCGGTCGAAGCCCTCGCCCTCGGTGGGCGGGTTGAAGCCGGCAGCTACCACGGCCACGTCGGCTCTGGCGGCGAACTCCTTGGCATCTGCCGAAACCAGATCGGCCTCAAAGGCGATTCCCAGGCTAAAGCGTACGTCGGCTGAGTAGGGAACGTAGTCGGCAGCCACGGTCACGGTCTTTCCCGCAGTCAACTCCAGCGTTGACGATTGCGGAGTCTGGCCTTCGGCGTGTGCCTGTGCCAGCACTTCCTTGCCGTCCACCAGTACCCTGTATTCATCGCTGCCCCAAGACTGAGAGGACGCTAGAACCAGATACCTGCCGCTCTTGGCCGGTGTGTAGCTGGCGGTGTAGCGGATGCTGCGCTGCGTCTTGGCCTCGGGCTGCCACTGTCGCTCGTTCGAGTCAGCGATGCTCGGCAAAGACATAACTTCAGGCGTGCCGGTGAAGTCCTTGCTGGGGTAAGTGGCGACTTTCACGCCGTCCTTCCAGGCGGTTTTATGGAAGACATCGCTCATATTGGGCAGTCCGCGGGCGTAGAGCACGTGAACATTGGGGCCAGCCAGGTTGGCAATGCCGGTGAGGATGCTGACCGGCTCGAAAGCTTGAACCTCGGAGGAGCCGCTGCCGCCGGTCACCGCTGGCCAGGCGTCGGGACCGATTACGGCAATGGTCTTGACCTTGGCCGGGTCCAGCGGCAGCAGGCGGCCGT
>CAYQSI010000065.1:0-17436 GCA_964420185.1 uncultured Occallatibacter sp.
AAACCGACTTCACCATCGCCGATTTTGTCGCCGACCTTCGCGCCCCCACGCCCTCCGCAGCCGCCGAACTGATTACCGAGGCGCAGCACAAGATCGCCGAGTATCTGGCCACGCAGTCGAATCGGCTGGAACGCGCTGCCCGCTTTCAGTTGCTGCAAGCCCGCCAGCGGCTCACGCGCCTGCCCGTCAGCCGCGCCGAATCGCGCCTGAATGCGCTGCTGCATCGGCAGGAACAGCGCCTGGACGATTTTTCCTTCCGCATTGAAGCAGCCGTCAGCGAGCAGCTCCGGCAGCATCAGCGCAATGTCGCCGACCTCACAGCCGCCGTTCTGCGCCACGATCCCCGCCAGCAGCTTGGCCTGGCGCGGGAACGGCTCGCCGCCTGCCGCACACGCCTTGACCGCTCTCTGGAACGGTTGCTGCACAGCTCCGCCGCGACTGTCGGCTCGCTCGACGCGCGGCTGCATTCCTTGTCGCCGCTCGCCGTACTCGAGCGCGGCTACGCTCTGGTAATCGACGCTGAAGGCGGGCTGGTACGTTCGACCGCGCAAATTGCGCCCGGCGACAAGCTCACCACGCGCCTCTCCGACGGCGCCTTCATCAGCCGCGTGGAATCCGCGGCATCTAACCAACGAACCAGGAAATGAGCCTATGACCGCAGCTAACGCACGCAGACTTTTCGGTACCGACGGCATTCGCGCCGTTGCGGGCGAATCCCCGCTCGACGCAAACACGATCTTCGCTTGCGGGTTGGCGCTGGGTCACTCGCTGCGCAAGACGACCGCTGAACCCAGAGTCATTCTGGGCCGCGACACGCGCGCGTCAGGCCCCTGGATCGCGGCCATGCTTGCCGCCGGCTTGCGCGAAGCAGGAGCGCGCGTCGAAAGTGCGGGCGTGATCACCACTCCGGCGGTCGCATTTCTGGCGCGCACGCACGGATTTCATGCAGGCGTGGTGATTTCGGCCTCGCACAATCCCTGGCAGGACAATGGCATCAAGATATTCGCCGGCGACGGCTTCAAGCTCGCCGATGCGGTTGAACTGGCCATGGAGGATGAGATCCTGCATCACGCGGCGCAATCCGCCGCGCCCGATCCGGCCACTCTGCCCCCTGTCCACGACAACGCGGCCTTCCAGGCCGATTACATCCAGTTCCTCATCGACTGTGTGCCGGGGCTCTCGCTGGCTGGTTTGCGCATCGTGGCCGACTGCGCCAACGGCGCGTCAGCAGCCGTTGCGCCGGAGCTTTTTCGGAGGCTGGGCGGTGAAGTCACGCTGCTCAATATCGCTCCCGACGGCCGCAACATCAATCTGGGCTGTGGAGCGTTGCATCCGGATTTTGTGGCTGGCGAAGTGGTGGCGCGCGGAGCGGAACTTGGGCTCACCTTCGACGGCGACGCCGACCGCTGCATGTTGGCCGGCACTCGCAACAACGTCATCAATGGCGACGCGATTCTGCTGATGGTGGCGCGTGATCTGAAGACCCGCGGCCTGTTGGCTGGAGATTTGGTTGTTGCCACCACCATGTCCAACATGGGTCTGGAAGCGGCTCTCAAGCGTAGCGGCATTCGAATGCTGCGCGCTCCGGTTGGCGACCGCTACGTCCTCGAACAGATGCTGGCGCACCACGCCGCGCTGGGTGGCGAGCAGTCAGGCCACATCCTGCTGCCGCATCTGGCCACCACCGGCGACGGCCTGCTGACCTCGCTGGTTGTCCTCGATCTGATCGCCCGCACCGGTAAGAGCATCGAGGAGCTGACCGCGGATTTGAAGGTCTTCCCGCAAGTTATCGTCAACGTGAAGGTGCGTGAGAAGAAGCCTCTGGAGTCGATTCCCGCCGTAGCCGCCGCCATTCGCGCCGCCGAAGAAGAGTTGAAGGACTCCGGCCGCGTCGTCATCCGCTACAGCGGCACCGAGCCTCTGGCCCGCGTGATGATCGAAGCCGAAAGCGAAGAGGCAATGCGCCTCCACGCCAACGCTATCGCGGATGCAATTCGCGCCGAACTCGGCGTGTAGCCGCGTTGCGCAACTCAGTCCATATCCCGCCAATTGTTCCCGGACTTCAGGTCGGCAACCAGCGGAACACTGAGCTTGACCACGCCTTCCATCTCCGCGCGCACCAGCGCTTCGATCTCAGCGGCCTCGTCTGCTGGAACTTCAAAGAGAAGTTCGTCGTGCACTTGCAGGACCATGCGAGTCTTCAGCCCGCGCTCGGTGAGCTTGCGGTCGATTGCGATCATGGCCAGCTTGATGAGGTCGGCAGCGGTGCCTTGCAGCGGCGTGTTGATGGCGGTGCGCTCGGCGAATCCACGCAGGTTCGCATTGCGGCTCTCGAGGTCCGGAATGGGGCGGACGCGACCGAAGAGCGTGCGCACCGAGCCGGTCTTGCGCGTCTCCTCCAGAGTTTTTTCAATGAACGCCTGCACGCCCGCGTAGCGCGCAAAGTAGCGCTCGATGTAAGCCTTTGCCTCACTCATCGGAATGCCTAGCTGCGCGGCCAGGCCGAAGGGCGAGATGCCGTAGACAATGCCGAAGTTGACAGCCTTGGCGCGGTTGCGCGTCTGTTTGTCCATTTCCGCGGCGGGCACGCCGAAGACCTCGCTGGCGGTCAGCGTGTGGATGTCTTCGTTGTTCTGGTAGGCATGCACCAGCAGCGGATCGCCGCTGAAATGCGCCAAGAGGCGCAGCTCGATCTGCGAATAATCCGCCGAGAGCAGTTGCGTGTCCGGCGCAGCGGTGAAGGCGGCGCGAATCTCGCGGCCCAATTCGGTGCGGATGGGAATGTTCTGGAGATTCGGATTGATGGAGGAGAGCCGTCCGGTGGCTGTCGCGGCCTCCTGAAACGTGGTGTGGACGCGCGACTCGGCGTCAGCCAGCAGCGGCAGTGCGTCGATGTATGTCGATTTCAGCTTCGACAGATGGCGGAATTCGAGCACCATGCGCGGGACTTCGTTGGTCTCGGCGAGATATTCAAGCACTTTCTGCGCGGTGGAGACGGACTTGCCTTTTCCACGGCTGGCTGGAGCGGGCAAGCCCAAATGAGTAAAGAGCACATCGCCAAGTTGCTTGGGCGAGTTGATATTGAAGCGGCGGCCGGCCAGTTCGAAGATGCGCTCGCCCACGCGCTCCAACTCGATGGCAAACTGCTTGGAAAGCCCGTCCAGCACGCCGAGATCGATGCGCACGCCGGCCTGCTCCATGCGGAAGAGCACCGGAGCAAGCGCCAGGTCCATTTCGTAAACGCGCCCGACGCCAGCCTTTTCTGCTTCGGCCTTCAACGCCGGAACCAGCGCATGAATCGCAGCAGCGCCGGCTGCCAGAGTGGACGGCGCGGGCTGCGTGTGGCGGGCGGCCACATCGGCCAGCGACTGCGTGGCGTGGGTGGGATTGAGCGCGTAGGAGAGCAGCATGGTGTCGTCCACTGCTCCGCGCAACTCAATTCCCTGCACCGCAAGCAGATGGAGCGCAGACTTCCAATCGTGCGTGCTCTTGGGCACGGCAGCGTCTTCGAGCAGGGCGCGCAGTTCGGGCGTAAGCGAGAGGCACAGGGCTACGGCTGGCTCGGCGCAGACGCCCACAGTGAATCTGATTTGCTTCTCGGCGGCTTCTGCCAGATCGAGCAGCGAAAGCGTCTGCGGCGCTTCGTCCTCGTCTTCCGGCGCGGGCGGCTTCGCATCGAGCGCAAAGGCGAAACCATGCGAATACGCCGCAACGCAGAACGCGTCGATCTCGTCGGCGGTGGGCTCTTCAAGGAGTTTGCTAGCGGGGGCCGACTCAGAGGGCGCAAGGTCGCGCAGCATGGAAGTGAATTCAAGCTCGGTGAAAAGTTCGCGGCAGGCTTCGATGTCGGGCGGCTGCGTCTCCATGGCCGCCAGATCCAGTTCCAGCGGCACATGGCAGTCGATGGTGACCAGATCTTTGGAGAGCAGAACGGCGTCGCGGTTCTGTTCCAGCGACTCGCGATAACTCTTGCGCTTGACCTCACTGGCGCGTTCGAGCACCGCTTCCAGAGAGCCGAATTCGACAATCAGATCCACGCTTCCCTTGTCGCCGATGCCGGGCGCGCCGGGGATGTTATCCGCCGCATCGCCGCGCAGGGCCATCACGTCCACCACCTTTTCCGGCGGCACGCCCAGCACCTCAGTCACCTTGGCGGGGTCCAGAATCAGGTTGTCCTTCTGCGGGTTCAGAATTTTCACGGCGGGCGTGACCAACTGCATCATGTCCTTGTCGCCGGAGACGATGAAGACCTCATGCTCCTGCTCGGCGGCCTCGCGGGCAAGCGTCCCGATGACATCGTCGGCTTCGAAGCCCTCAGCCTCCAGGATGGGAATGCGCAGAGCCTCCAGCGCGCGGCGGATGTAGGGAATCTGGCGCTTGAGGTCTTCGGGCGTGGCCGCGCGATTGGCCTTGTAGCCCTCGTAGCTCACTTCGTCGAAGCTCTGCGTCTTGCCGTTCCACTTGCGCAGCATGGGCATTTCGCGCGCCTGCTCGTCGCGGAAAACCTCGCCGCTTACGTCGAAGACGGCGGCAAGGTAATGCGGCTGGAAATCCTGGCGCAGCTTCTTGATCATGTTCACAAAAACAAAGACAGCCGCCGTGGGCAGCCCCGAGCTGGTGGACATAGACATAAGGCGGCTGCGCTGCATCGCGTGGTAAGCGCGGAAGATGAACGACATGGTGTCGAGCAGGAAAACGGGCGGCTTGGATTGGGCTGTCACGCTACAGAGTCTATCAGGGGTCAGCGAGCAGAAAACAGGAAACAGCAAGGTCCCACTCTATATCAGCCCAGAAACATGCAATCCCCGTAGCTGAAGAAGCGGTAGTTTTGCTGGACGGCATGACGATAAGCGTCCAGAACCCGTTCGCGCCCGGCAAAGGCGCTGACCAGCATGAGCAGGCTCGACTGGGGTAGGTGGAAGTTGGTTAGCAGGGCGCCAACCAGCCGGAATTGGAAGCCGGGAGAAATGAAAATTTCCGTCACGCCGGAGTGCGGCTCAAGCGGGCTGCCCGCCGCCTCAAGCGCGCAATGTTCCAGCGTGCGCACCACCGTGGTGCCGACGGCGACGATGCGCCGGGCACTGCGTGCGGCGTTGTTAATGGCGTTTGCTGCCGATGGAGAAAGCGTGTAGCGCTCGCGGTGCAGATGAACATCCTCCACGCGCTCCACACGAAGAGGCGCGAAGGTGCCCAGACCCACGTGCAGCGTGAGGCGCGCAACTTCAACACCTTTAGCCTTGATTGCGTCGAGCACCTGCGGAGTAAAGTGCAGGCCGGCCGTGGGCGCGGCCACTGAACCGCGTTCGCGGGAAAAGACCGTCTGATAGCGCTCGCGATCCGCCTCCGCATCGTCGCGGCGGATGTAGGGCGGCAGGGGCATGTGGCCGATGCGGTCGAGGACGGCGAAGAAATCGTCCACCGGCTTGAATTGCAAAAGCCGCTCGCCGAATTTGCCGCGCTCCAGCACCTCAGCTTCAAGCACAAGCTCGCCGTTGGGCGCAGGAAACACAAGCCGTTCGCCGATCGCGACCTTCCTGCCCGGCCTGACGAGGGCTCGCCAAAGGTTGCCGCTCGCAGCCGGTTGAGGTTCAAGGTCTCCCACACTTTCCGCAGAAGAAAGCGGAAAGAACGGGGCACCCAGCGTTTGTGGCGCCACGGGCTCGGTGAGCATCACTTCGATGCGGCCTGATGGTTTCTCGTGGTCGCGGAGCAGGGTACGCCGCGCGTAAAGGCGCGCCGGAATCACACGGCTTTCGTTTAGAACCAGCAGGTCGCCGGGATTGAGCAGAGAGGGGAGGTCGGCAAAATTTTTGTCGCGCAAGGCGCCGGTTCCACGATCCATCACCAACATACGGCTCTGGCCGCGCTGGGCGGGCGGTTGCTGCGCGATCAACTCCGGGGGCAGATCAAAATCGAAATCAGCAACGCGCAGGCCGGCCGTGGCATCGGGTTTTTCTTGCAGCTCCGTCATGCGCGCGGCTTTCTGAAGTAATCGAGAGAGCGCAGGCGCGCGCGTTCGATGGCCGCGTTGAGCTCTTTGCGTTTGGGCTCAAATTCTTCTGCGGCCAGATCGGCGGGGACGCGCGTCCACTGCGCCCAACTGACGCAGATCCGCGTGAAGGGCTTGGGCACCAAAAACCTATCCCAGGAGCGAATCACCCAGGCGCGCTCAGGTTGCAGGTGAAAAGCGCCGATCGGAGCGCCGGTTCTTTGCGCCAGCTTGATGGGTCCCATCTTGGTCTGATAGATCGGGCCCAGCGGCCCGTCGGCGGTGAAGATGGCCGTGCGCCCGGTCTGGATGACGTGCGCCAGCCCCAGCAGCCCCTCGCGCGCGCCGCGCGAACTGGAGCCACGCACGGCATCGAAGCCGAACAATTTGAGAATGCGCGTAATTAGCTCGCCGTCGAAGCTCTTGCTGATGAGGATCACGGCGCGGGAGTGGCGGAAATAGACCGTGCAGGGCAGCACGCACTGGTGCCAGAAGCAGAAAATCTCCGGCGGAGACTTCTGGCCGAAGAGGATGGGCGTGACGCCCTCCTCGGCAATCACCTCAAAGCGCCAGGTGCGGCTGACGATCCACAAGAACGCCCACACCACACGCGGGACCACGGCCAGCACCATGCGCTGGGTGAAGGTGAACTTAACTTTGGCTTCGGCGGTCACTCTTTCGATTTTAGCTGGAATGCAGCCAAAACGCAGATCCGACCACTCCGCTCAGGAGTAGCGCAGCCAGCGCAAGAGCTCCGGCAGCGTGGCCCGTTTGCCATACATAAGGATGCCCACGCGGTAGAGGCGCGAGGAGAACCAGAGCGTGGCCCAGACGCTCACGATCAGAAGGCCTATGGAGACGGCCAACTGCCACAGCGGCACCGTTTCCATCCCCATGCGCGGAATCATGACATAAGGCGAGGTCAGCGGACAGATCGTTGCCGCAACGGACCAGGCGGAGTTGGGATCCTTGAGCAGCACAAAAAGGAGGCCCATGCTGAGATACAGGGGGATGATGGCCACCGGCATGAACTTCTGCAAATCCTGCGCGGTCTCGCAGGTGGCGGCCAAGCCGGAGAAGATGGCGCTGAAGAGAGCAAAGCCGAGCACGAAGTAGACCGGAAAGAACAGGCCCTCCATCCAGGAAAAATGGATGGCGAAGTTGCCGGTGAGCGCGGAGGCGGCCAGCGATGAACCCATGAAAAGACTGGCCGCAACCAGCCAGATGGCGATCTGGGTCAGGCCCACCGCTCCCACGCCGACCAGCTTTCCGGCCAGAAGATCGTCCGGTTTGGCGATGGCCAGCATGACCTCGAAGATGCGCGAGGTCTTTTCCTCGATGATCGCGCGAGCCATGTCCAAGCCATAGAGCATGATGGGCATTGACAGCAAGAGGATCACCATGAAGGCCTTGAAGAATGGCGCCCTTCCTTGACTCTTGGCGGTCTTGCCATTCTCGTCCAGTTGGAGGGTCTCGATCGAGACCCACTTGAGAATGCCGTCGAGTTCAGCCGGCTTCAGGTTAGTGGCAGTCAGCCGCTCATGCACCAGCCCGCGGTTCAACTGATTTTGCAACTCGCCGATCCCCGCATAGCCGCCGGCGGAGAGCGAGGTATAGGTGGCGGCGATTTCTCCCGTGGGAGAACTTTCCAGGGCAAGCACTCCGTCAATGGCCTTCGCGCGAAGCTGTTTTTGCAGTTCCGCCCGATCCTGCGGCGTGGCCGGAGCCACCACGTCCACGGTGTACTTGGCCGCTTTGTCGTACAGCATCTCGCGGCGAACCTGCTCGGCCAGCCCTGCGTTGTCTGCAACTATCGCTATATGATTTCCGCTCACCGCCTTGTGTTGGGTCGTCGAACTCCATGCGAGCAGCGCGACGATCAGCAGCGGCAGCAGAACTGTAGAAACCAGGAAGGCACGGCCGCGAATCTGTTCCAGATACTCGCGCTTGGCGATCAGAAGAGTGTTACGCATTAGCCTTGCCTCCCACCGTCTCAATGAAAATCTCTTCCAGCGAAGGCTCGACGAGCTCGAAGCGGTAGATCGTCGCGGCCGCCGCGGCTTCATGCAGCAGCTTCTGCGCGTCGCCGTGCGGCTTGAGCTTGATCTCCGCGTGGCCTGAAAAGTTTTTGGCCTCCGCAATCTCAGCGCTATCCAAAAAGGCGCTGCTTCCCTCGAACTCGACGATTACGTGGTTGCGCTCGTAACGGCTCTTGATCTCGCGCAGATTGCCGCTCAAGACCGCCTCGCCGTTGTTGATGAGGCAAATGGAGTCGCACAGCTTCTCCACCTGATCCATGCGATGCGTGGAAAACAGGATGGCTTTGCCCTGATCCTTCAGTTCCAGAAGCGTCTTTTCAACCAGCACGGCATTGACGGGATCTAGACCCGAGAAAGGCTCGTCCATGACGATGAGCCGCGGTTCATGGAGCAGGGTGGCAATGAACTGGATCTTCTGCTGCATCCCCTTGGAGAGCTCCTGGGTCTTCTTCGCCAGCGCGCCGGAAATCTCCATGCGCCTGGCCCAGTCGCTCGCGCGCCTTTGCGCTTCTTCTGCTTTTAGCCCATGCAGGCAGCCGAAGAAAACGAGCTGGTCGAGGACCTTCATTTTCTTATAAAGGCCGCGCTCCTCGGGCAGATAGCCAACCTGCTCCAGGCTGTTGCGCTGGAATGGCTTTCCGAAGAGGCTGATCCGGCCCGAGTCCGGAACGGTGATGCCCATCATCATGCGAATGGAGCTGGTCTTGCCCGCCCCGTTCGGTCCCAGCAGGCCGAACATCTGGCCCGCCTCGATGGATAGGCTCAGGTTGCTGACGGCAACCTTGTTCTCGTAGGCCTTGGTCACTCCCGCTAGTTCGACAACTGGCATGGATTCTCCCGCGCTCAATTTGCAGTCTGGTTTCAGGTAAACCGGAGGAACCGGCCTGCATGAAGTGTAACAAAGCCCACATCGCGCAGGCTGCGCCCTGACCCCAATACACCGGAATATGCATAAGTGCCGGACAAGTTGAAAACGGCCTCTGCCACTAGCTAAGTAGGCTCCGTTTTTCCTGTAAGGCGCTGACCAGGCTTTCGAGATTGGTCCGATTCCTCTTGTCCTCCGTCATTGGTCAAAGCCAACGCTAAAATGCGACAACGTGCGACGGAAGATAGACGGAAGGGCCGTCAATGGGGGGTGCCAAAGGAGTAACCCCAATGGCGTATGTCATTGATGATTGGAGCAAGAAAAGAATGATACTCTTGCTGCGTTGAGTCAAAAATAGGTAACCAATCTAGGTGGATAATAGTAACTTCGTGGGGGCAAGAATGGTAACCTCGTTAGTTGCGAACGATTACGATTTTCTCAAAACAGAACCGGCTGACGGACCAACGTACAGGCCCCAGTCCATTGAAGAAGTTGACGTACGTCAAGCAGTTCTGGAGGATCTCACACTCAAGATTCTTTATCTATCCGGATCGCTCTCCATTCTCGAGCTATCCGAAAAGATCCGGCTTAGCTTCGAAGTAACCAAGGCCCTGTCCTTCCAGTTGCGCGCGGAGTTCCTTTGCCAGGTGACCGGGATGAACGGCCATATTCCTCAGATAGCCATCACCTCCGAGGGCAGGTCGCGAGCCATGGACCTGCTCGCCCAGAATCACTATGCGGGGCCCGCGCCGGTGTCGCTGGACAAGTACACTGAGCAGACGCGGAAGCAGAGCGTCCGAAGGGTAGAGGTGCATGCTGAAGACGTTCAGCGCGCCTTTGCGCATCTGGTGATTGGCAGCGAGACATTGCGCCAGTTCGGAACGGCGCTCAACTCCGGCAGTTCAATCTTTCTCTATGGTCCGCCGGGAGTGGGGAAAACCACCGTGGCTGAGACCTTGTCGCGGGTGGTTGCCGAGGATGAAGTTTGGCTGCCGTACGCGGTCGAAGTGGATGGCCAGATCATTACGGTTTACGATCCGGCGATTCACTGGCGGGTCGCTAAGTCGGAACCCGAGAACCGGGACGAGCGCTGGGTGCTGTGCCGGCGCCCCGCGGTCCTGGTCGGCGGCGAGTTGACCGTCGAGATGCTCGACCTGCAATTCAACCCGGTTACCAAGTTCTACGTCGGCCCCATACAGATGAAGGCCAACAATGGAGTTCTGATCATTGACGATTTCGGACGGCAGCGGCTTCACCCGGCAGAGTTGCTGAACCGCTGGGTCGTGCCCCTGGATCGCAGGATCGATTTCCTGACTCTTGCGGGAGGGAAGAAACTTGAGATCCCGTTCGAGATGCTGGTCGTCTTTGCATCCAATATGGACCCGGCCGAATTGGTGGATGCCTGCTTTTTGCGCAGGATTCAAACCAAGATCAAGATCGGCGCGATTTCAGACGAGCAATTCTGCGAAATTTTCCGGCGCGTTGCCGACGAGCATCAAGTCGGATTTGACGCCGGCATACCCCAAGCCCTCATCGATTTCATCCGCGGCACGTTGAAACAGGAACTGCGCCAGTGCTATCCCAGGGATATTGTGAACCAGGTCCTTTGGGCCGCCCGGTACGAAGGGAAGAAAGCGCATCTCGATTACGCGGCCATGGCGCAAGCCGTCGAGGCTTATTTTCTGCCCAAGTCGTGAGGAGCGGCGTTCGAGAAGCGTGGCCCGGCCGGCTGGGCGCATTGGGTAAGGCTTCTCCGCAGAATTGCGGAGAAAAGGTTGTGCATTCTCCGCAAACCCCAGCTCTCCGTGGTTCAACCGCAACCGGTTCCAGGCTCCCGCCCGGTTTGCCCCTCGCAGTGAAGCCATTTAGCATCCGGAGTGTGACAAACCTCGGCGATAAGGTGATGTACGTGCGCGGCGTGGGTCCGCGCGTGGCGGAGATGCTCGCCTTGAAGGGCATTGAGACCGCCGAGGATCTGCTCTACCACCTTCCCTTCCGCTATGAGGACCGGCAGAATCCGCGCAGCCTGGATGAGCTGACACCCGGCGAGATGGCCAGCGTCATTGCCGAGGTGCGTGGCTCGGCGCTGTTGCGGACGCGCAGAATGCCCCTCTTCGAGTTGACCGTGGGGCAGGGACGGTTGGCGCTGAAATGCATCTGGTTCAATGCAACCTATCTGGAAGGCAAGTTTCACGCCGGGCAGACGGTGGCCTTGTATGGGCGGGTCGAGCCGTCGCGCTCCACCAGCAACCTCAAAATGATTCAGCCGCAGTTCGAGTTGCTGCCCGACGCGACCGACGACGCCGAGACCCGCCTGCTGGAAGTGGGGCGCATCACGCCGGTGTACGAATCGCTGAGCGGTGCGCGGCTGGCATCGCGTTGGCAGCGCAAAACGATCTTTCACCTGCTCGAAGGAATGCACGGCGCGGTGCCGGAGTGCCTGCCCTTGTCGATGCTGGCTCGGCTCGATTTGCCTGATCGGGAAACGGCTCTGCGCGAGGTGCATTTTCCGCCCGAGGGCACACCCTTTGCGCAGTTGCAAAGTTGGGCGACGCCAGCCCACCGGCGGCTGATCTTCGAGGAGTTGTTCTTTCTGGAACTAGGGCTGGAACTCAAGCGCCGGCGCATGAGGCTGCGCGCCGGCATCAGTTTTGACACAACAGACAAGGCGCGCGAGGCAATCCGCGAGGTGCTGCCATTTCATCCCACCAAAGCGCAGAAGCGCACGCTGGGCGAGATTGTGGCCGATATGCGCAGCCCGAGCCCCATGCGGCGGCTGCTGCAAGGGGATGTGGGCTCGGGCAAGACGATTGTCGCGTTGCAAGCCATGCTGGTGGCCATGGAAAACGGCTACCAGGCGGCGCTGATGGCGCCCACCGAGATTCTGGCTACGCAGCATTTTCTGGCCTTCCGCAAGCTGCTGGAGCGCTCCTCGCGCCACTATCGAATCGCCCTGCTGACCGGCTCCCTCAGCGAGGAAAACAAGCGCCGCACGCGCGGCATGATCAATCGCGGCGAGGCGCAACTGGTGATCGGCACACACGCGCTGATTGAGGAAAAGGTCGAGTTCGACCGGCTGGGGCTGGTGGTGGTCGACGAGCAGCACCGCTTTGGCGTGATGCAGCGCTTCAAGATGATGAAGAAGCCCAATCAGGCTGAGCCGGACATGCTGGTGATGACGGCCACGCCGATTCCGCGCACCCTGGCGCTCTCGCTCTATGGCGACCTGGACGTAAGCGTGCTGGATGAACTGCCGCCGGGCCGCACGCCCATCGTTACTCGCCGCGTTCCCGGCGAAATGGCTGAAGAAGTGTGGGATTTCGTGCGCAAGCAGGTGGCGAAGGGACGGCAGGCATACATCGTTTACCCGGTCATCGAGGGCAGCAAGGAGGACCAGCCGGAGCTGGATTTCTCCCACGACGATCCGGAGGCTGGGATCGAGCCGCCGCCTTTCGCCGCATCTCGTGTCTCAAAAGCGAAACCTGGGGCATCCAGCCGCAAGCTCGTCCGCAAGGGCAAGACGGCGGACCTCTTTCCCAAGACCGCCCAGGAAGCGAATCCCGGCGCGAAGT
The DNA here is from genome assembly GCA_964420185.1 of uncultured Occallatibacter sp. Lineage (GTDB taxonomy): Bacteria > Acidobacteriota > Terriglobia > Terriglobales > Acidobacteriaceae > Telmatobacter. Next base: position 12,466 of record CAYQSI010000065.1, read on the forward strand.
CCGGGCTGAAGTCGGCCGTGGAAATGTACGAAAAGCTGCGCACGGGCTCGCTTGCCGGCCTGCGCGTGGGCCTGTTGCACGGGCGTCTGGACGCCGATGAGAAGGAGATTGTCATGCGCCGCTTCCAGCGCGGCGAGATCGACGTGCTGGTAGCCACCACGGTGATCGAGGTGGGTGTGGATGTCCCGAATGCGACCGTAATGGTGGTCGAACACGCGGAGCACTTCGGCCTTGCGCAGTTGCACCAGTTGCGCGGGCGCGTGGGACGCGGAGCGGCGAAGAGCTACTGCATTCTGATCACCGGAGAGCGTGTTTCGCCTCTGGGCGAGGAGCGGCTCAACGCCATGGTCCGCACTCAGGACGGCTTCGAGCTGGCGGAACTCGACCTGACGCAGCGCGGGCCGGGTGAGTTTTTCGGAACGCGGCAGGCCGGGCTGCCCGACTTTCGCGTGGCCAACCTGGTGCGCGACCGGCAGTTGCTGGAGCTGGCCAAGATGGAAGCCGCCCGCTTTGCCAACGCGCCCCATACCCCAAAGGAACCTGTCAACGGGGTGACGGAGGTCGAGCGGGCGCGCGTCTGGGCGCGGCTCAAAGAGGCCTGGCAGCGCCATTATGGATTGGTGGAAGCTGGTTGACCGTGCAAACGGCCTCTTGATAGCATCAGTACCGCGATCCTCCATTCAAGTCGGCAGAACTTCAAGGCTATTCGCATGGCGTTGTCCGTTTGAAAGAGAGAGAAGCACGGCAGGATCGGCTGGCGTGTCGAAAGGACAACCCGCTGCAATGAAATGTAAGCCGCTATTCCTTTTCGCTCTTGTTCTTTCCCTTTTGCCCATTTCCGGCTGCAAGCCCACTCCGGCGTCGCTGATGACGGCGGTCAAGGCCGACAACACCGAAGAAGCCACGAAGCTCATCGCGAAAGGGGCCGACGCGAACAGCCGCACGTCGCCGAGCGGCTGGAGCGCCCTCCATTACGCGGCCATCAATGGCAATGTGGAGATTGTCCAGGCCCTCCTCAACGCCGGCGCCGATGCCAACTATTCTGGAGCCAGGGATGGACAGGCGAATTCGGCTGTCGCCCTGAAGCCTTTGTCGCTGGCGCTGGGAATGCTGGATGTGGTCAGCCAGGTGCAGGCCTCTCAGATGGAGGCGACACTGCGCCAGGGTGGACTGGATGATCCGGCGCTGTTGAAGAGCGCGATGGATCCAAAAGCCGCGGATCGATACCGTAAAGTTGTCGAACTGCTGGCGCAAGTTACGAAGCACAAGTAACCTGCACTTCGATTCGGCCGGCCGTCAGGCTGCTTTGGTGGCGCGTGTGCTTTGCGTCATCTCGACGGGGAAGGTTTGGATTTCCAGGTCGATGCTGGCTATCTCGGAGCCACAATCGTGCTGGCGGCTGCGGGTGCACTGGCAGAGTTCGGTAAAGCGGATATGTCCGCTCTGGCTCAATTCCAGGCCCGCGGCGATCATCACGCTGTAAATCTCCACGCAGGCTTGGCGCTCGAACTCAAATAGCATGGTCACGGTGCCGGTATCGTTTGCTCCCCGGCTGAGAACCCAGCCGCCACAGCCCAGGATTGCGCCGGTGAGGGTCTGGACCAGGCGCGAAGGGTCTTCAATGGAGACAGCCTTCATCTGCATCGCCCAGGGGATGCTCATCGTCTGTCCTGCGTCGTGGGTCGGCAGCGTTAGTCTCACATCCGCCTTATCGGAGCCGGGGAGCACAACATAACCATTGTCCCGGAGTCGAACGGAACTTGGCCGGCTTTGATACACCTGTGCCTGCGGCGAGGCCCATCTGACGCCAACGTAAGCAAAGTAAATGGGAAATGTTGTAGCTTCATAGGTAGCATGATTGTTGGCTCCGGAATCGATCTGGTGGAGATAGGGCGCATCCAGCGGTCCATGGATCGCTACGGGCAGCGGTTTCTGGACCACGTGTACACTGCCGCGGAACAAGCCTATTGCCTGCGCAAGCGCAAGGCCGCCGAGAGCCTTGCCGCCCGGTTTGCCGCCAAGGAGGCCGGAGCCAAGGCTCTGGGAACAGGCATCAGCCATGGAGTGAATTGGCTGGAGATTGAGGTTGCGCGCGAGCCCGGCGGAAGGCCCACGCTGCTGTTTCACGGGCGCGCGGCCGAGTTTGCCACCCGCCTGGGCGTTGCCCGCGCCGCGCTTTCTCTGACCCACACCGCCGAACTGGCCATGGCCAGTGTCATGCTCGAGGACAGGCCTTGATTCGGCCCTTTCTGCTATCCTCAAGGCGTTAACCGCCTTATTTTCACTAGAGGGGAGTGCCGTGCCGAGCCGCAAAGAAATTCGATGGTCGCAACTGAGAGTGGGAGCCTTGGTGATGACGGCCATGGCCGTGCTGGTCGGACTGATTCTTCTCATGTCCGGCTCAAGCGGCGGCCTGTTTGCGCGCAAATTGGAGCTTCGCTCCTACTTTGAGAATGCGGCCGGCCTGAAAGATGGCGCGCCGGTTACGCTGGAGGGCGTGACCATCGGCAACGTGATTCATGTCCGCGTGGTTCCGGAGCGCAACCCCACGCCTGTCGAGGTGCGCATGCGGGTGGGCCACGAATATCTGAGCGGCCTGCATACCGATTCCACCGCTTCGATTGCCCAGGCCGGCGTCCTCGGCGACAGCTACGTCGATCTCAACTCAGCCCAGGCCAGCGGCCCCGCTCCGGCTAACAACGCCGAACTGAGGTCTGCCGGGTCGCCGACCATTCAGGACGTAATCCGCACCAGCGAGGGGTCCATCAAGCAGGTCACCACGCTCATGCGCAAGGTGGAGATCACGGTGGACACGCTCAACTCCCGGCGCGGCGCCGCGGGCACACTGATCAACGATCCTGAACTGGCCCGCAAGATTGTCTCCATCGCCACCAACCTCGATACCGTCACCAAAGCGATCGCCGAAGGCAAAGGCTCGCTGGGCAAGCTGGTGAACGACGATACGCTTTATACGCGCGCCAACTCGGCGGTTGACCGGCTCGACAGGATCACCACAGCCCTGGATGAAGGCAAGGGCAGCGCGGGCAAGCTGCTCAAGGACGACTCGCTCTATAACAACCTGAACGCCGCCGTCACGAACACGAATCAATTGGTGTCCCAGATCAACGCCGGCAAAGGCGCCATGGGCAAGCTGGCCACGGACCCTGCCTTTGCGCAGAAGCTGGACGACACCGTCACCCGCCTGGACAACATCCTGACCAATGTGGACGAGGGCAAAGGCAGCTTGGGTCAGTTGGTGCAGAACCGCTCTCTCTACGACCACGCCGACCAGACTCTCGATCAGACCCAGCAGTTAGTGAAGGGCATCCGCGAAGACCCCAAAAAGTATCTGGTCATCCGCATGAAGCTCTTCTAGAAACTTGTTGAAAAACTCTTGGATTGTGTCAGGGCACGACTCGTAGGTCGGGGCTTTAGCCCTGACTGCTGTAAATGCCGCAAAATCAGCGAGGGCTTTACAGGTTGCTGAAAAACACGATACGGAGGGAGGCGGGGGTTTTAACCCCCGCATAAAGGCAGGTGGCCCGGTCATAAAATAGCCAAGAACTGCTGTGGCAGGTGGCCCGGTCATAAAATAGGCAGGTGGCCCGGTCATAAAATAGCCAAGAACTGCTGTGCCCCATTCATCCACAGTTTTATCGTGGATGAGTGGGAGACCATGAAACTCAACCCGCCCGCTCATCGCGAAAAACTGCGGATAATGTACGATATTTTCCGCGCATTTGATTCGAGTTTTATGCACAGAGCGGGCCGCGCCAAAACTGGTGCGGCCCTGGTGAATTGATAGAGAAACGGCTTGATGTTTATCGAGAAAACTGCCCGATTCGATCTGCCGCTCTACATGTTTTTGCCCTGCGCTTCCCCGGCGATCAATTTGAGGGTAATTTGCTTGCGGCCGCGATAGAAAGTGACGCTGATGGTGTCGCCTGCCTGATGTTTTTCCATGATTACGTTAATATCCTGGGGATCAGAGACCGGTTTGCCGTCAAGGGCCACGATGAGGTCGCCGCCCAGCAGGATGGGAGTGTTGCCCACATAAGCCTGCTGGTTTCCGCCGCGCAGGCCAGCCCGCTCAGCCGCGCCGCCGGGGATGACCTTCTGTACCAGGATGCCGGAATCGACGGCCAGCCCCATCTGCTCGGCCAAATCGGGGCCGATGGCGTAGGAGTCGATGCCCAGCAAGGGACGCTTGACGCGCCCGTAGCGGGTCAGGTCGGCCAGCACCGCCTTGGCCGTGTTAATGGGAATGGCAAAGCCGATGCCCGAGCTTTGTTCGGCGCCGTTGGAGGCAATCATGGTGTTGATGCCGATGACCTCGCCGCGCGAGTTGAGCAAAGGACCGCCGGAGTTGCCGGGATTGATGGCCGCGTCGGTCTGGATGGCGTCCTCGATGAGCGCGTCATCGGCGTTCTTGATTGACCGGATGGAGCTGATGATGCCCCGCGTCATGGTGCCGCTGAGGCCGAAGGGATTGCCGATGGCGTAGACCTTCTGGCCCACCGAGAGATCGCCGGAGTTGGCCAGCGTGACCGGCTGCAGATTGGGCGCGTCAATCTGCAAGAGGGCCAGGTCGTGCGTGCGGTCGGTGCCCACGACCTTGGCCTTGTAGCGGCGCTTGTTGCTGAGCATGACCTCGATGCCGCGGTTGGCGCCTTCGATGACATGGAAGTTGGTGAGTACGTGGCCGGCCTTGTCCAGAATGAAACCCGACCCCTGGCCCTGTTGCGGCACCGTTCCGTAAAAGAAGTTGAAGACCAGGGTGGTGGAGGTGATGTTCACCACCGAGGGGAGCACGCGCTTGTACACGGCGATGTTGTTCTGTTCCTCGGCGTCGTAGGTGGGCGCGGCCTGAGCCTCGGTAAGCTGGAGCGGGGAGCCGGAGCCGCTGGCGTGCAGCGGCGACCAATGGCCCCAAACCACGGGAAGATGCGCGGTGACGTACCAGAATCCGCC
>CAYQSI010000066.1:0-16693 GCA_964420185.1 uncultured Occallatibacter sp.
GCGTTGTGAGGTCTTGTCCAAGGATGCGAGCAACACGCTCAATCGCAGCCTGAAGCCGGTCATTTGTGTAGGGCATTGCCAGCGGAATATGCTCCACGACACCGTTACGATCTGCGTAGACGCCAGTGGTGCCGTTAATCATCAAATCCGAGATCGAAGGATCAAGCAGCAAGGCACGCAGTTCTTCAGGAAAGAAGGGGAGAATCAGGTGGTAGCTCATCGCGTCCCTCCTGCGGCTGGCGTTGCCGGTACTGCCGGCAACGTCGTAGTGGTTCCGGGGCCGATGGGATCGACGGAGAGTCGGTTCTCGTGGAACTCCGTGATGGTCAATCCGAGTGGATTGATCGTCTCGAACTGCGGAAAGACGCGTGCCTGGTCGCTGACCTGTTTTGGATTCAGATAGTAGGTGACACTGAGCAGCCAATGTTCCGTGCGAGGTTCGCGGGTATTCTGCGGGGAGTAGAACTTGTCAATGGCCACAAGCGCCGTTCCACGGGCGATACGTGCGGCCTGAACGATCTCTTCGGACATCGACGTAATGGTGACGTTTTTCACCTGAACGTCGCTGGTCTCAATCTGACCGGCTACCACCTGTGAGACAAGGTGATTCGCGTTGTCCGCCGTCATCAATTGCGAGGCGAGATTCTGCGAGAGGAAGTAGTAGTTGAGTGGGTACTTCTTCGCGATAGTGTCCCGGCCAATGGTGAAGCGATAATTGGCCCAATCCGTGAGATACGTTCGTACTTCGCCCTCGCGGGGGCTATAGTTGAGGTCGCTGTATTGGATCGCCTGAGCGCGTCCCATCTCGTCGATGCGAATGTAGCGATTCGCAATCGGACGATGGGCAAGCGAGAAGTTCAAACCCATCGATCCGAGCAGCAACACTGTTCCACAACTGATGATGAGGCGGTATGCTTTCCGCTCCGCGTAATGCGAGGCATAGACCTCATTTCCAATGTGGTCGGTGAGCAGCGATTGCTCCGGCGTTAGCGCGTCGTGCTCAATGACTGCTGTTCGTGTGGACATGGGGAGAATGACTCCTTTCCGATACCGCCTTGAATACGACAAAGGCATAGATCAATCCGGCTGCCAAAATGCCGGTCAGGAAGAGCAGCAACACTGGCCTATACCAACGAGGCCACTGCAAATTGCGTCTAGTCAGGATCGCCAACCAGAACCACTTCCTCACTATCCACCTCCAGTCTTCGCGAGCAGTACAGCTCCCCCGCCGACGGCGCTTGGGGCAGCCGATGTCAATCCAGCCGCTCCACCGAAGATGGCCTGGGTCATGCTCGGAATGAACAGCATATTAATGATGAAAGCAATGAATACCATGATGCAAGGGATTAGATTCGCAATCCACATATCCATCGAATAGTTGCCATTGAATGTCTGCTGGAGGAAGCCGTTCATGAATCCTGACCAGACGAAGATGAAGGCTGCGGCAACCGCTCGAATCATGGCGAAGCTAATAAGCACATCCAGGAAGTGAAAGAACTTGGCGCGAAAGCTCTGCGTCATCAGCAATGGAATGAAGATTGGACCAAACAGAGCTGTTACACCGTAGAGGATGAAGGCGCTGCAATTGATGACGAACAGAATCGCCGACGCCAGCCCGAGCATAATCTGCACGACCACGTAGCAGAGGATCTGGATCGGCGCGGTTAACGACGGCATTGCGGTGTTGTCGCCAGCGGTTTTCAGCAATTGAAGCAGGTTGTTGAGCGAGCTTTGATCGAAGGCCGCAACCATCACCTGGGCGATGTAGGAAAAGAAGTGATTGATACCGAAACTTGCACCGGGGAACGGATTCACCCAGTAGTTCTCCAACAGGCAGCAAAGAATCAGCCGAAGCAGGAAGTTGGTAAGGTCACCCGCCTGCACAGGATGGGTATGAAAGCGCAGCGTCATACCGGACGTATTCCAGTTGATAACCATACTGATGAGCGTGAAGAGAGAGATGCAGCTAAGCTCCGTCAATCCGAGCTGTGTCAGCGCCCCACCATTCTGCGTTGTAAGATTGGTGAGATTGTTGGTGAACTGATAGAGCCAATCGACGCCGGAACTCGCGGATGGTAGAGCTTGCGCTAAGACGACAGGGGAAACCATAGCTGCATCCTCCAGATTGGGTTAAGGGATGTACGACTTCCAGGTCTTGCCTTCATTGGCTGCGGCGGAATTGTGCCGCTTCTTGTCCGCTTCGACCTGCTTCCGAAGGGCCTCGTTTTCCTGCTTCAGGTACTCGTTGTCGTCCCTCTGTAGCTGAAGGATTGCGGCTGCTTTTGCTGCCGCCTCGGCAGCCTTCTCCGCCTCATGCCGTTGGTAGGTTACGGCGCTGCCGATGGCCGTCAGCGCCGCAAGAATTGCAAGCAGTATCTTGGTGTTGATCGCATTCAGCATCACTTCTCCTAATCAGGGAAGATAGGTCTGCCAAGTGTTACCTTCATTCGCGGCACTCGTGTCATTCACGGAACGCTGCTGCTGAACAAAGGCGGCAGTATTCAGGTCTTGCGCGGCGGCGTTCCTGCGCTCCATGTTGGCGACGGTCATCTGTGATGCGAGGCAGGCTTGCAGAACGCCCTGCGACTGCATCTCGGACATCTTCTGCGCTTCCGCCGCATTCAAGAGATTGAGTTGTTCTACTTCGGTATTGGTGGCATCGCTACTGTCCAGTTGTTGGGAGGCAAGGATACTGGTTGCGGTGACATTCTGCGTTCGCGCGCCTCTGTACTGTCCAACTGCCGTCAAGCAGTCGGGGGAGACTGAATCTGACGCTTCGATCATGGCAAGTTGTGAAAGCTGAGCGCTGCCGGGTGTCTGTCCTTGCAGGTAGGTGGTAGTGTTCCCGCTAACCTTGACGGTTCCAGCACTCCATGCCGTGGATGATGCACTGGGTGAGTTGCTGTTGAGTGCGATGCTCATTCCGCTCGTCTCGCCAAACATATTCGCAACGTTGGCATTCTTCATGGCGTTGAGTGTGGTCTGCCATTGCTGTTTGAGAGAGAAGTGAGTGACGTTGTTTTTGAGCATCTTGTATTGCGTCTCCAGCGTGGTGAGCTGGGACACGAGGCTGGCATAGCTGGTTGGGTCGAAGACAATATCCCCGATGCCAAAGAGAGCGAAGCTGGGTGTTGCGGTGAGGAGCAACGTTGCACTAGCGCCGATAAGCCACTTGCGACGGGTGTTCAGAGTGAATTTCATAACGCCTCCTGTGGTTGGTGAAATGGTTAAATGCACTGTGGGCAGGTTGGGTCTAACCTGTCCAGGGAAAAGCATCTACTTTGGTCCACGATCCAGTACGGAAGCCGTCCGACTTTCTCCGTGATCTCGGCGAAGTTCACCAATGCACTCACGGCTGCATTCCGTCCGGTAGGCGTGGCGGCAATGGCGAACGCGAGCCCGAGTACTGCGGACCCAACGATAAACCTGTGAAGAGTTATGAAACCGTTGACCATTTGCTAATCCTCATCCGCAAGCTGTCTCGCAACTTGCGGAATCATTTCAACCCATTCTCGTCCGGCCCGCTCAATGGCTTCCGCAATGGTGTACCCATGCTCCGCAAGCCAGTCGGAGCGATTCAGAACGAGGGCAACCGCTACTTTCTCGCCGATAGACTGCACAGCCCAAGCATCGTGGCCGGCGCGCTTGGCATCTTCGGCTTTGCGGAGTAAGTGCTCGTATCCTGGGTGGTGCTTGTTCATCACAATGCCTCTTCATTACAGGGTTGGATCGACACGATGTTCCGCGTAGGACGGGATGAGGATGTCGCGCCCGACGTACACGCGCGCTCGGGAACCTTCCTTGAGCGTGATGATCGGCAGTCGATTGAGGAAGTGATTCAGAATTTGTTCGCCCTCCTGAGCCGTTTGCTCTGAGATTCCATTACGAATCTGTGTCGAAGGCGTGAAGACGCTGCCGTTGTTGCCTATCTGAGACAAGCCGCCAAGGCCACCCACGGCAGCCGCTGCACCAAAGGCCATCAGGTAGCCGTGGTCAACTTTGGTAGCGAGTCCGGTGGTGCCAATTGGGTCAAGGCCGATGTACTTGTCGAAGTCGAGTGAGAAACCATCCGGGCACACGGCGCGATGGAAGGTGACAAACATCTTGCGCTGCTGGGCATTGCCAACACTCTGCACGGTTCCGATCAACCGGGTCCCCTGTGGCATGAGTAGCTGCTGATGATCGTGCGAGTAATAATCGGTCGTGAGCATGACAAGGATTGGTCCACTGAAACCACCGTCAATGTGATTGGTGACGACACCTTCAAAAACTGTGCCTTCAAAGACGCGATAGAGACGGCCCTGGTAGGTATCGAAGTCGTATCCGGCCATCGGATCAGTTTTGGTGGTGGCCTTCGGTTGCTGGCCAGGAGCTGCTGGCACAGCTCCCGGTATGTCGCTCGTGCCGGTGGAAGACGTTCCACCGGCTATTTCCGTGACTCCCTGAGGGCGTGCCTCTTCACGCTCACCCAGAACAGCCGTAACTGCTGACGAAGGGACGGCGGGCGCTGGTGCGGCATTCGCATGGGCAAAGTCGATGGCTACGGTATCGCTGTTGACGGCGTCCTGCCGCTGTTTTTCCATTGCAAGCACCTTCTGCTTGGCCTCGGCCTGCGCCTGCGACACATTTGAGGTCCGCGTCGGCGCATTCGGGCTATTGCCATAAATAGCGTCGCGCTGGGCCGTCGTCATCGGCTGTGTTCCTGCAACCTCTGGACCAGGGACACTCTGTTCGGCTTGGAGTTGCTGTATGGAAGCAGCCAGCTCTTGCTGGTGTTGGCGCTCCTCGGCATCGCGTCGCGCCTGCATCTGCTGCTGCGTCTCGAAGCTCGAAACCTGCTGCGCGCTCGGTGCTGCCGGACGCATCGGTAACGCGCTTGTAGGTGCCGATTTCTTGTTGCCGCTCACGAGGCTCGATACGTTGGCGATGCCGATGAGTGCAATGATGGCGACCAGGGCGATGACCACCGGCATACCCTTTTTGAGCGGCGGCTTCGCCTCCGGCTGCTCGGGGACAGTTGCAGGGGGATTTTGATTGATCTCTGACATAGCTAGTTCGCCCCTCCGACGCGGTGGAACTCAACCTTCTGTTTGCCGATAGCGAGATAGCCGTTGTCCAACTGCTTTGGCACGGTGTACAGGCCCGCGTTGAAATCGAAGTTGATAAGCGAGCCTTTCTTGTCCTTCACCTCGTAGAGCGCAGGCGTTTCCTGGAACTGGCCGCGCAGGTATGTGAATTTGTCGTCGCGCCATATCTCCTCAAGTCCGAGAGCCTTGCCCTTCGGCTTGTCCCATGTGTAATCAAAGTGCAGGGAGCCGGGATACTGGCTGCGGTACTGCTCAGCTTTTGTCTCCTCGGCTTTGAGTTCAGCCGCTTGAGCGGCCTTTGCTGCCGAGGCCTCCTGCTTGGCTTTGTCCAACTCGGCGGCAGGCACGAAGACAGGAAGCTGCGTCAAACGGTCTTTTGCAGACTGGTCACCGGGAGCGATGAATACCTTGGAATCAAAATGGGGATCTTGGTCGCTGGAAACTTCATGCAACTGCAAGGTGTACTCGTTGCCGTGGTCAGAGACGATATGGATGTCCGTTGAGCCGTTGGCAACTTTTGGCTTCACGCTGATAAAGCGGCTGGCGACATGGCCGCCATCAAAAAGCCAATCTACTGTATCTCCGGCGAAGACATTGGCCACCTTCTCCTCGGCGGGGAGCACAATCAGCGTCGATTGCAGAAGCCCCGCGCGAATCACAGGAGGCGTGTCCGCCTCGGACACGGTGACGGTGCGAGGTGCATTCGGTTGAAGTGGGTGAGGTTCTGTCGTGTGGCTCGCGCCTGAGGTCAGCGCGAGTCCGGCGGATACGACGAGGGGAATGAGTGGTTTCATGGCACTGGCCCTTTCTGGGGTGGATTGGTTACACGGTTTCTCCTTGGGCAAAGCGTGTGATGCCCTCAGTGAGTCCATACTTTTCGATCAGCTTCGACCGGCGTACACGGTCTTTCGGTTTGGTGGAGAACGTGGCGTAGCTACGGCTGTCGAGATTGAGCGTGACGACCTTGGTGATGCCATCGCGCCGCATATACAGAGCCTCACGGTCTTGCAAGCTCTCAAATAGAGTGATCTGCTGCTCATTCATCTTGAACAGCTCGGCATACCGCTTTCGGTTGAAAGTCGTATCCTTCAGGAACAGGAACGAAGTGCAGGAATTGACAATGCTGTCGGCGTTGGCTCCAAGGTCGTCGGCGGACTGGCCGATCATGGTCACGCCGCCCAGATTCTTCCGAACCGTCTTGATTGAAGCAAGCGCGCCATCCAAGAGCTGTTTGTTCTTCATCGAAGAGAAGATCTCTTCAATGAGGATGTGCTTGGGAACGCCAAGATTGGCGGGGTTATAGAGCACGTCGTTTATGCGCCGTAGTAGCCACACCATCAGTGGCTCAATCAGGTCGGCATACTGCTCGTTGTTCACGCCCTGAAAGTCGAAGCACTGAAGCCGTGAGAGCGAGAGACTGTCTTCGACGTTGTCGAAGACAGCGTTATAGATGCCTTTACCAACCCATTTCGAAAGATAGCGGTCTAGCTTCTTGGGCAGAAACAGATTCGATAGGCGACGATTCTCCGCGTCGAGCAGGTACATATCCTGCACGGCCTTGTGGATCACGTCGTCGTCCTCTGGCTCAAGCTCCGCGCCGCCGTTGGCGAGCAGCAATTTGACGAAGGAGTACAGAAACTTGATGTTGCTCTCAGTAGGCTCAAGAGCAAACGGATTCACTCGTGGGCCATCTTTGCCTACCCGGTCAACGCGCCCTCCATACAATTCCACGACGCTCTCGTAGCTGCCGCCGATGTCAAAGATGTACGTGAAGCCGCCATACTTCTGCTCCAGCGCGACAGCCGCGTTTCCATGCACGGACTTACCTGATCCTGTAGGTCCGATGATGAGCATAACGCGGACGCCATCCACATATACGTCCTGAAAGAATGGCGTCCTGGTCCTCGTCTCGAAGATGTTGAGGTATTCATTGTCAAGGTCTTCCGAGTGCGGATGACCGATGTGTGGAGCGAACACAGAGGACAACCGTGCATGGTGGTCCTCTGCCAGCCACAGCGGGAAGACGTTGAACTTGTGATTGCCAGGGAACATCGCATAGAACGCCGACAGATTGCCAAGCGTCTCCTCCATCACCTGTGCGCGGGCATCGACGAAGATTCGATGCACAGCGGGGACAGTGTTGCAAAGCTGCTCCTGACTGCGCGCTGCCAGCAGCAGTCGCAGGGAGTATTCGCCCTGAGCCTTTTTGTCGAGTGAGCGAATGACTTCGCTCAGGTCATCGACATTGATGTTGGCAGCCTTGGCACCGGCTCCGGTTTCGAGCGACGCGGTGTCGTGTCCGCTCATGACCCGTGTCAGCACACCGACTTTGAAGAATGAAATGAACTTCTCCTGCGCATCAATTTCGCTGCGGGCAGCCGAAGTCGATTTCACTCGCCATGTAGAGCACAGCACGCTATCGCAATCAAGCGTGAGTTGGCCGGAGAAGAGGCACGGCCTAGACGCGTCCGGCGTCATCTTTAACGAGAACATCTGGACATGGCGTTTGCCCACTTGTAAATAATCGCTGTGCCACGCAACTGGACTCTTGACGATCTGACGGTCTACGCCTGTATCGCTGCGGAGTTGGTCGCGTTCTGACCATTCCTCAAGGTTGAACAGGTAGCTGAAGAACTGGAACGTTTCGGCCTTGCCAAGCAGTTGCAAACCAAGCGTGCTACCGAGATGGCTCTGAAGAATGGTTGCCGTCTTCTCAAGTTCTACGAGCATACGCGAAGTGTCGGCTGCATTCTCCTGCGGTTTGCGCTCGAACGCATTGGCCTTTGACGGCTCCAGTGTAAGGCACCAATGCAGGTCGATTCGACGAAACGCCGCTGTCTTTTCCAGAAACGCAATGCGGTCGGAAACGAATACTTCTGTGGCCGGATTCGTGTACTTTCTCTGTCGCGGAAGATCGAAGCCTGACATGACGCGGGTATATTGATAGAGGCACGATCCCTCCGGCAATCCACGCAACGCCCCTTCTATGGACCGCATCCGCGAGTCAAGTTCCAGGTCCGTCAAGCCTTCTTCGTCGATGCCGGTGAGCGCGAACAGGCACCCATAGCCGCCGCCCTTGAGAGCGAAGATATTTGGCCCGACAAAGCGCGCAATCGGAACGATGCTGCACGCTGCTCCGGCCTTTGCGAACCACGGCGTATGCCTGTTCTGCTCACTGTTTACGCGGGTCATAGTAAGACCTCTGGCCGAGACTCAGGCCCCAGAGTTGGAACATCTTTGGGTGTTTGCGGACGATCAGCCATGCCCCGCCCGCCATCATTGGGAAACTGATGATTGCGATCATTCGGAACCCAACGAGGAAAACCGTTACCGTTACGAAAACGATCGCCATCCATGCTGAGAGGTCGAGGCCTAATTTGGCTCTCGGTCTGTTCATGGCCTGATTGATTGGTAACGGCTCTCCCCGTTTGGTCATGGCGCACCGTCACATCGACTGGCCGGTTAGCGAGCCGATCCAACCAGCGCCCCATCCCAGCACGCCTGCACCGAACAGCGCGCCAAAAAGGCCGGGAATGGCATCCTGAAAGCGACCGCTCATCATTCGTATTCCGGCGAAGATCAGTCCGCCGAAACAGATGACAGCACCCGCGTAGATTGCGAATGTCTTGAACGTCCCCATGAGCGTCTGCGCCCCGGAGAAGTCCATCGTTCCTTGTGCATGGGCAACGCCCGCGAAAGAGAGGGCGAGAAGGGTGGGAGCCATCGCGCGGATGGCAGAGAGAAGGATTGGTTTGAGGGAGCGATCTGTCTGCCGATTGGCGGGCAGAATGGACGACCGAATGGCAGTCTTATCCAGTCGGAAGAGAGGACGGAATCGATTCACATTGCACCTCCGCTGACCTGACGTGTCAGCTATGGTGCAAAGCTAGGGCGAATCCGGCGGCGGCGTCCAATGAATTCCAGGGAGAGCGTTATGCGTTTTAGGAATAACGACTGGCCGGGCGCTGCTTAAAGCCTATATTTCGTAGTTTCGAATGGTTTCCGGGGTGCCGACGCCGCCTCTATATAAAGAGGCTTTAACATCTGGACGAAGGTTGAGACAACAAGAAAAGCTGGTTCCGTCCGACAATTCAATCTGAAGGTTGGTTCCATCTCCCGTATCTTTATGAATGCGGAAGGTTTGAATCGTCTTTCCCGAAAGTTCAGGACACTCGATGTAGTCATCCTGCATGAATCTGAACCTCTCAATTTCCCTAGAATCGCATATTTCATCGGAAGTTGCATGGCAATCGAACTGGAACTTTTCCACAAGGTCGGCGGGGAACAAGCGCAACCGTTTCGGTAGCCCGTCCGCATCGGGGAGAACTATCGCTGATAAAGTATCACACTCATCGTGTGTAGACTCATAGTGGTCAGGGCTCAAGTATGGGAGTGTGGCCACACGCTCCGTCAAATCTCGATTCGGCAATACGTTGCGGCAACTCCGCGACGAGCGAGGCTACTCGCAAGAGGAACTCGCCGAACGAGCGGAACTGCATCGCAATTACGTCGGCGGGGTGGAGCGTGGCGAGCGGAATGTGGCCCTCGAAAACATCGTGAAGCTGGCGAAGGCGCTTTCGGTGCCTCCTCGCGACCTCTTTGTCGACTTTTCCTGAGCGCATTCCATGCCGGTCGAGTATGACTGAGCTACGAAACAGAAGCAGGCTATCAGTCATTGCGCGATGCCGATGAGCCTGAGCCGAGGTGCTTTTGCCGCTCCTCCAGAGAGATGCGCTCGCGGTCAAGTTCAGCGCGCAACTCCTCTTCAGAAGGCAGTACCAGTTTGTATTTGCTTGCGAAGAGATGTTCATTCTCGTGAAGCACAGAATAGCGGACCACCGATGCGTCTTTGTGTGTGCAGAGAATGATGCCCACGGTTGGATTATCATCTGGCGCGCGTTTAAGAGCATCAACCATTCGCACGTACATGTCCATTTGCCCGATGTCCTTGTGGGATAGCTCTCCCGATTTCAAGTCGAACAGAACGAAGCATTTGAGCAGATAGTTGTAGAACACCATGTCGATATAGAAATCCTTCGACTCGGTGCTGATGCGCAACTGGCGCGCGACAAAAGCAAAGCCCTTGCCCAGTTCAAGAAGGAACGCTTGCAGATTGTCCAAGAGAGCTTGTTCGAGATTCGATTCCAGCAGTTTTCCCGTACCGGGCAGCCCCAGGAACTCCAGCATGACCGGGTCGCGCACAAATTCGCGCGGAGTCTGCTGGAGCGGCGCGATATTGGATGCAGCTTCCTGCTCGACTTCCCGGCGGTCGGAACTCGCAAGCAGGCGCTCATAATAGAGTGTGCCGATCTGGCGCTCCAGGGCGCGAGTGCTCCAACCTTGGTCGGCGGATTCATTCATGTACCACAGGCGCGCTTTCGCATCATCGGCCCGCAGGAGCGTGCGGTAGTGAGTCCAGCTCAATTCGCGACGCAGTGCGTCGCGAATTGGGAACGCCAGGTAAAATCCGCGCATGTGCCGTAAGTTGGTTACGTCAAACCCTTTGCCGAATTCCTCCGTCAACGTAGCGGCCAAGGCTGGCAGCAACTGCTTGCCATATTGTGCCCTGTCAGATCCATCCTGCTCAAACTCGACAATATGCCTGCCGATCTCCCAGCAGGTCTGAACCTGAATTACATCTGCGCTGCGTAAAATCTGCTTGCGCGCGTCTTGGATCAACCCTCGCAGATTAGCCAACAGCGGTCGAATGTCCTTCGGTCTGCCGGAGGTTTCGATCAGTTCGTCTGCCATACAAAGGTCCTCGGTTCCATGAGACATTCACACGCTGGTCAGCGTGTACTTGTTTTGGATGTCGTGCACATCGCCCACTTTTCTATTCTGGTTGACGCTGCGATTCTTGTAAACATAGTAGATTGTTTCAGATGACGACCGCTTCCCTCGCCCCGGCAGAGGTCGGACGGTCATGCGTCAGCTGAAGTGTAGACGGCTCTGCCGTTTAGGGCGGAGCGAAGAACAGCGAAGGGTGCTGAACAGGGCACGGAAGGATATACTGGCCTGTGTATTAAACCCTGAAAGATCGGTGTCTTATGGCTTGCGCCCCTGTACAGGTGAATGAGGAATTGCGTGCGCCTTTGGCGGAGGCCCGAAAGGACTTGCTCGATTTCGGCCTCCGGAATCCACTGCTGAACTATCGGCTTCTGAAAGCACGGGGGCTGGAAGTTTCTGGGCTGGCTCCAGCCGAGGTTTTCCGAGCGCTCGTGGCGGAAGGCGCGGAATTATCGTTCCTTGGCGTTGAAGAAATGTTGCGGACAGGGTCTCCTCTTGTTCTGGACGGCAGAGCCAAGGACACAAGCCGATCTCTGGTGCGGACTGTACAGGGCCGTAAAAGACGGACCGAGGAACCAGTAGAGGACTGGCTGCGACAGAAAGAACTTCCTACAGGTATACCTGAAAAGGAACTCGAAAAGCGCCTTCTTGCGACTTATTACGCGGCCAAAAGCTCCATCGAGGAGCAAGGCGTGAACACACTTTTCATTGCGCTGGGTATGCTCATGTGGCACGATCCGCGTGACACGGAGATTCACCGTGCACCGTTGCTGCTAGTCCCAGTAGAGTTGGAGCGGCGTAGCGCGGGAGAAGGCTTTCGCTTGAAGTACTCAGGCGAGGACGTATCGCCAAATGTGTGTCTGCTGGAGTACCTGAAGCAGTCGGTGGGGATCGAACTCGACGATCTAATGGATTCCGAGGAGATCGATGTAGGCGACTATTTCTATTCAGTGGGGCAGTCCGTATCGAAGCAAGATGGTTGGAGCGTTGATCCTGAGTCGATTGCTTTGGGCTTCTTTTCCTTTGCCAAACTGCTCATGTACAGGGACCTGGACCCAGCAAAGTGGGAAAACGAAGCGCTTCTGCTGAACCACAGCGTCTTGAATCGCCTTCTAGGAGCCAACACCTTCTCTGGCGATGCCTCACCTTTCTCCGATGAGTCTTTCATCGACGACCATATTTCTGTTTCCGACGCGACCCATGTCATGGACGCAGACAGCACCCAGTCCCTCGCGATCCTGGACGTGGCGCGCGGACTCAACATGGTGATTCAGGGACCGCCAGGAACGGGAAAGTCGCAGACCATCGTCAACCTGATTGCAGGCGCTTTGGCCTCCGGCAAGAAGGTTCTTTTTGTTGCGGAGAAGAAGGCTGCTCTGGAGGTTGTCAAGAGAAGGCTTGACCGGATTGGCTTGGGCGCTGCCTGCCTAGAACTTCATAGTAACAAAGTCAAGAAGAAGGAAGTCATCAATGAGCTGAAGCAGACCGCATGGCTGCAACCCAGGGGCGGCCATCGAAACGACATTGACGAATCAGTCCTGGAGGACGTAAAGACTAGGCTGAATGAATACTGCAATGCAGTCAATGCTTCTGCGGGAAACTCCGGCGAGAATATTCGTGATCTTTACGGAATTCTGTTGCCATTGCTCGATCGACTCGATGGGGCGAGTCGCCCGTCGCTGGAACTTTCCGGCTGCTTGAACTGGTCGTCTGCCGACGTACACCGTCGCCGCGAAATAGTTGCTCGGCTTCAAGAGAGGTTAACCGGAATTGGCATACCTACTCAGCATATCTTCTGGGGGAGCCAGCTTCGCGTTGTCTTGCCGTCCACAAAGGACGCTGTTCGAAACGCACTAAGCCAAGCTGCTGCGGCGGCGCTTGCTCTTGGAAACACCGGCAAAGTGATCGCCGAGTTGCTGGAACAAGATCCTCCAGATTCGCACAGCGGATTCGAGTCGCTCTGTGCAAATGCAAAGCAGATCGCCATTGCTCCTGAACTCAACGGCATCGACCTTACCGCCCCTGACTGGCTGGCCCAGCAGGCAAAAATCAAGTCTGTTATAGCTACAACGATTCATTATGTGGATGTGCAATCACGATGGGCCAAAACGATTCTGCCAACAGCGTGGACTACTGATATTGCCCAACTGGAAACATCGTTAAACGAACTTGGGCATAAGTGGTGGAGATTTATCTCTCCGCGCTGGAAGGCGTTGCAACAAGACATCGCCCAGCTCGTTTCGACGCCGCTGTCTCGTTCGACGGGAGGCGTTGCTGAGATTCTGCAAGCAATTCGATCCGCATCGGTAGATAGAACGGCAATGGATGCGTCAGATTCCCTGCTGAAAAGTCTTTACGGAGCCAATTGGGCGGGCAGCGAATCTGATCTCAAACTGATGGAGCGGCAGTTGGAGTGGATCATCTCCACCCACCAAGGCATTCAGACGGGCAATCTCAGCGCATGGTGCATTGATGCAGCTGCTGGTTTCAAGAATCAAGCGGCATTGCGCAATCATCTATCTGAATCGGAACAGCTCGTGGAAAATCATGCTGCGGCACTGAAGGATGTGATCGACAAGCTGAAGCTGGACGAAGCTGCGGATGAAAAACTTCGAGCGTCAGTGACGATTTTGTGGAGCGAAGAAGCAGCAAGGGCTTGGAACGATCTAGCTTCCAGAGTGCATGAACTCGAGGGTCTGGTCGCATATGGTCAGGATCGCGATCTATGCATTTCGGAAGGGCTCCAGAGTGTGGCAGCGCTGGCAGACAGTTGGGAGGAAGCTAAACAAAGCCTGCTGGATCTGTTCGAATACGTCAGGGTATCTGCCCTGTTAGACGCGGCGTTTCAGGCAAATCCTGCACTCGCATCCTTCGATGCGTTGCGACAGAAAAACAATGTTCAAACCTTTCAACAACTTGATGCACGGCACATTGAGTCAAAACGCGAGGCGCTCGCAAAGCTCCATATTGAAGGGCTTCCAAGAAATGGGGCGGACAGCGGGCAGATCAGCGTGTTATGGCGCGAGTTCGAGAAGAAAGCCCGCCATCTTCCTGTGCGGAAGCTGATTTTGAAAGCTGGCAACGTCATTCAGGCAATCAAGCCAGTCTTCATGATGAGCCCACTCTCGGTTGCAAATTTTCTGCCTCCTGGAACCGTTGATTTTGATCTTGTTATTTTTGATGAAGCCAGTCAGGTCAAGCCAGCAGATGCGCTGGGGGCAATCGTCCGCGGGAAACAGGCAGTTGTAGTCGGAGACAGCAAGCAGCTTCCGCCTACAAGCTTCTTCGATACGATGGTGGCCCAGGACGCGGAGACAGAGGAGGAGGATGCTGTCGCCACTTCCGATATTGAAAGTATTCTGGGGTTGTTCTGCTCGCGTCAAGCACATCAGCGGATGCTTCGCTGGCACTATCGAAGCAAGCATGAATCGCTGATTGCTGGTTCCAATCATCTCTTTTACGATGATCGACTGGTGGTGTTTCCGAGTCCAGATCGACACAAAGAGGATGTTGGGCTAGTCTACCGCCGCGTTGAAAATGCGCACTATGACAGATCGAGAACCAGAACAAATCCAGTCGAGGCTAAAGCGATTGCAGAGGCGGTGATTCGTCATGCTGCACTGCAACTCAAGAAAACAGAAAAACATAGGCTTACGCTTGGCGTTGCCGCGCTCAGCGTTGCACAGCGTGACGCAATCCTGGACCAATTGGAGATTCTCCGTCGACAATCGCCGGATACAGAGGAGTTCTTCCTGGCAACTCCTCACGAACCCTTTTTTGTAAAGAATCTTGAAAATGTCCAGGGCGACGAGCGCGACGTTATTTTCATTAGCATTGGATATGCGAGGACTGCGGAAGGGTACTGGTCAAACAGTTTCGGTCCTGTCAATCGCGCAGGCGGCGAGCGCCGTCTGAATGTACTGTTCAGTCGTGCCAGGCTCCGCTGCGTAGTATTTACTGCCCTTCGTTCTGAAGACATCAACACTGAAAGCAGTAACACGTTGGGCGTATACGCACTGAAAACATTTTTGACATATGCTGAACATGGTCATCTTGATGTTCCAATCGCCACTGGGCGTCCACCGGATTCCCCCTTTGAAGAAGAAGTCCTCAGCGCACTGCAAAGACATGGACACACGGTTCACACTCAAGTCGGGTCCGTCGGGTTCTTTCTCGATCTGGCAATAGTTGATCCTGCTACTCCTGGACGCTATTTGCTCGGAGTAGAATGCGACGGCGCGGCGTATCATAGCGCACGCTCAGCCCGTGATCGTGATCGGCTGCGCCAAGTGGTTCTGGAGTCTCTTGGCTGGAAGATTCATCGCATTTGGTCCACAGCGTGGTTTCGCGCCCCTGAAAAGGAACTGAAGGCGCTGGAAGACGCCATTGAAGAAGCAAAAAAGCAAAAAACGCAGGTCAAGATTTCGACTGACCGTCCAAAAATCGCGGTTAAACATCCAAGCTCTAAAGTTCAGGTAGCGAGGGAAGATCCCCCTCCGCTATCGAGAACTAGCCAGAGTGCAGCGAAATATCAGCTTGCCGAAATCAGTATCAATCTCGGGCATCTAGAACTCCATGCAGTTGCCCAAGAGCAACTTGCGAATTGGCTTACGCAGATCGTTGCTGTCGAGAGTCCGGTTCATTGGCTCGAAGCGACGCGGCGAATCGCGGATGCGGCAGGTATTCAACGCGTTGGCAGCCGCATTCAAAGCGCATTTCAAACCGCTTGCAACTATGGGCACTTGTGCAAGAAATTCGAGAACCGAAATGGGTTTCTCTGGACATACGAGCCCTCGCCAATGCAGGTTCGTGACCGTTCGGATTTTTCGCAGCAGCAAAAGAAGATTGATTTGGTAGCTCCAGAGGAGATTTGTGCGGCCATTGAGCAGACGGTTGAAGAGAGCTTTGGCTTAGCCACTGAAGATGTGGCCATTGCCACTTGCCGACTGCTGGGGTTTGCACGAGTAAGCGAGGAAATGCGTGCGGTTGTTGAAGAGCAACGGGATAACCTCCTCAATAACGGCAGCCTGGAATTTCGAGGAGAAACCTTGGTTTTGAATCGGAAGAGTGCGTTGCAAACGACATTAGAATCTTGAGGGGGTAAGTCAGTCGCTGAACATTGGTCAACTGTCATTCCTAATTGCAAGGGGGCAGCGCACTGGTTGAAGAGAGCTAGCTATCCGACAAAATATCAGTGAAGCCATCAAAGACCATATACATATAGCAGAAGAAGAGAATTTTGTGGCATGGAAGCAGCTACCGGAGGACAAGAAGCCCGGTCTTGGAATTCTCAAAGTAGAAAAGAGTTTCGTGTTCAAGTGAATCCAAGGCAAGAAGCACGGTATTTGATGGAAGAACTTCAGCAGTCCTCGTTCTTGAGCAAAATTTAGACATTTTTCAACAGATTCAGAAGCCTCTCTGCTCGATGGACTGATATTGATCCTCAATTTCGGATGTCACGGAAGGCTGAATACGGCCCATTGCGGATTGGAAAGACTCAATAGATATAGGCTGGCGAATTCTAAGTGCGTCGCGCGCAGCTTCGTCCACTAGGAAACGCAGGTCGCTGGCTGAATATCCGTTCGCAGTCTCGGCCAATGCTTCTATGTCGGTATCGGGCGCCAGCGGTCTACCCTCCAGATGGAATGTCAGCATCTCCTTGCGCGCTTCTAGGTCGGGCGGTCCAACATAGATGAGCTTATCAAGACGCCCCGTTCGTCTTACCGCCGGGTCGATCTTCTGAGGCTGGTTCGTGGCTGCAATAACGAAGATTCCCTTTTCTGAACAACTGTTTAAGTGAGCGAGAAACTCGTTTACTT
>CAYQSI010000067.1:0-16463 GCA_964420185.1 uncultured Occallatibacter sp.
GCAAAAAGGACAGGACGCCGTGAAAGCCGGTGCGCGGAGCCTCGCCTTTGGGCGGGCCGTAGACCAGCAGATGCTGCTGGCGTGGTGGCAGTTCCTCGAATGGCGTTTTGAGATCGATTTTGTAGCGGTCAGCGGCCAAATGAATGAGCCGGAGCAGATATTGCGAGGTGGAACCGGGGCCGAGGCCGTCCAGCAGCGGCTTTGACCAGTCGGTGATGACCTTGGCAGGATCGAGATCGTAGAGCGATCCCAGGCCGTGGCACTCGGGACAGGCGCCGAAGGCGGAGTTGAAGCTGAAACTGCGCGGCTCCAGCTTGGGCACGTCGAGGCCGCAGTCGGGGCAGGCCATCGAGGAGGAGAACAACTGCTCGTCGATGCCGGTAATAGCGACCAGCGCCAGGCCGTTGGCCAGTTGCAGCGCCTTGGCCACGGCGCTGTCGAGGCGTTTTTCCACCGAGGGCTTGCCGGGCGGAAGCGGGGGCGCATCGGCCGGAGGATTCTTCAGCAGAATGCGGTCCACAACCGCTTCGATGGTGTGGTTCTTGCGCCGGTCCAGGTTGACCGGCTCGGAAAGGTCCGTCAACTCGCCATCCACGCGGGCGCGGAAGCCTTGCCGGTCAAGCTGGTCGAGCAGCTCTTTGAACTCGCCCTTGCGCCCGCGGACGATGGGTGCCATCACCGTGACGCGCTCGCCAAATCCGAGTTCGAGAATGCGCTGGACAATCTGGTCGGCGCTCTGGTGGGCGATGGGCCTTCCACAGTTGGGGCAGTGGGGCGTGCCAATGGAAGCATAGAGCAGGCGCAGGTAGTCGTAGATCTCGGTGATGGTGCCCACAGTCGAGCGAGGGCTGCGGTTGGTGGTCTTCTGTTCGATGGAAATGGCCGGGCTGAGGCCCTCGATCGAGTCCACGTCGGGCCGCTCGATCTGGTCAAGAAACTGCCGCGCATAGGCCGAGAGGGTCTCCACGTAGCGCCGCTGGCCCTCGGCATAAATCGTGTCGAAGGCCAGCGAGCTCTTGCCCGAGCCGCTGAGGCCCGTGACCACCGTGAACGTGTTGCGCGGGATGCGCACGCTGATGTTGCGCAGATTGTGCTGGCGCGCCCCGTGCACCGAAATGTGAGTGATGGGCATGATTCAAATCAAAGTGGGCATCCCATCCCTCGCATTTTTGCAAAGAATGGGATCGTGCAATGGCCGCAGGACGGCAAGCGTGGATATGCGTTAGAGCTTGTGGTGGGTGCCGTCGCAGAGAACTGGATTGGCACTGTGCTTGCAACCGCAGAAGTAGACGGTCTTGGATTCGGTCGCATCGAATTTAACGGGCGTGAATTCGCTCCCCTTGTGGCTGCCGTCGCAGAAGGGCTGGCTGGCGCTCCGGCCGCAGGCACACCAGTAGTAGCTCTTGCCGGCTTCGACCTCGACGGGATAGGGACTCTTCTGGGCAATCGTAGGTTCTAGCATGGATAATCCTCCTCGAAACGCAATCGAGCATTTTCACAGAGAGTGCAAGGTCATGAATCTCCCGCTTCGCCGCCTCTCGAGTTCTTGCGGCTAACGTGGGATAGCACGATGCCCGCATTACGGGAAAAGCGAAAAATGCTCTAGGGAGATTATCGCCGATATCGGAGAACCGCCGCATGATTCCATAGGAAACCGGCCTGCAATCAGGTTCTGATTGCCTCGAAATCCGCGGGGCTGAATCCGATGGAAGGTTGCGGCAATCCGCTGTCATCGGGCGGCTCCGGGCAGTGCGGCAGGCCGTTCACCGAATTGCAACACCTCAACAGGTATTCTATTGGTCAATAGAAATCAGGGCCAACGCGGCAGTTTCTTCTGCGACAATCGCAGACAGCGGTTTCTCGGCTGCCCGGCGAGTTTTGGGCGGCCTGAGAGCGGAACGCTGCGCGTTCTAGAACAAATGGGAAGTGAGCGAAGGCGGAAGCGATGGCGGACGTATTGAATTTGGTGATGTTAATCTGTGCGTCGGTTGGCTCGCTGGCGTTCGGCATTCTTGCGGCCTACGGAATCCTGCGCGTGGCCTTTGCCCTGATGCGTCCGCAGCGGCGGCCAGTCGTGGTAAAGGCCCAGCAAGAAGCAGCGCGGGCGCTGTAGAGCAGGGACTCGGGACCAGGGGCTTGATGAACAGAAGCCCCATCTTCATCCAAAGTGTCCCATCAACATCCGTGACCGATCCCGCACTTCCGCCACACAGCTCCAAAGGACTAACCCCTAACCCCTAATCCCCAACCCCTAATATTGCGGGTTGTTGGGCGGTTGTGGCTGTGGCTGCTGTTGATGCTGCTGGAATGTGCGTGGCGGCCCGCCGGGTGCAAAGCCTGGGCGGGCGGGTTGCGGAGTTTGCTGCTGCTGCGCCGGCTGCTCGTCCGTATCGGCGTCATCATCGTTGGCCGGGGCGGCGCTGGCGGCTTGCGTTGTAGCCCCCACGTGGCGGGAGCTGAGCACGATCACGCGCGGAGTTCCCTGGCCTTGATCGCCGGCCATCACGACGTTGTAACCGGTGCCTTGCAGAAGCTGGCCGAGCACGTCGCGCGCCTGGCCGGGTCCGTAGACGCCAAAGATTCGCTGGTCGGCGTCCAATCCTTCCACCTTTGCGCCGGTCGCGGTGGCCACATCTTCCAGAATTTGGGCAAGGCTGGAGTTGGCTGCGTCGATGCGCAGGCCCTGCTTGTCCCATGTGACCGAGGCTGGGGAGGGCTTCTCGTTGGATGGCCACTTTGGAACTTCGGGCGCGAGAGGCGTTGCCGGCAGAACCGCTACTTGAGGCGTTGGGGATTGTGCCTGGGCCGCAGCCGGACGCTTGTGCGGATGAGCAGGCTTGTGCGCCGAGGCGGTTGGTTTGGCTGGTACAGCGGTTGCCGGCGTCTGCGCGGCCAGCATCTGCGCTCCGCAGAGAGCTGCGGCCAGAACCGCCAGCGGGGCCAAAACCCGCCTGCGAAGGAGACCAGGCGAAACCGGCGAGTTGAGCAATGTGGTCGTGCGCATGGAAATCGGCCTCTCGGCTCCGGT
Source organism: uncultured Occallatibacter sp. (assembly GCA_964420185.1). Lineage (GTDB taxonomy): Bacteria > Acidobacteriota > Terriglobia > Terriglobales > Acidobacteriaceae > Telmatobacter. The sequence continues at coordinate 3,029 of CAYQSI010000067.1, forward strand.
GGAGCGGTCCGGGCCGAGGCGCCAGAGCCTGGCAAGCCGTTGCCGCTCTACTGTGTACTAGACTAACAGTGGCCCGCGGACGCTCATACAAGGGATTTTGCGGACAGAGAGGATTCAGGAGATGCGCCTCTGCTGGAATGGTTTTGCCGCGTCTGCGCTCTTGTTGCTGTTGCTGGCGGCGCCGGCGCCGGTGAGCGCCACAAGTTGCACCACGGCGGCTGAGCTGTTGCCGCAGGACCGCGATGCTCTGACGGCGGCCGGGGGACGTCTGGCCGTGGCCGTGGCCGAGCAGGATTTTGCCACTTTGAAGGCCGCGTTGCTGCCCGCAGTGGCTCAGGACTGGGATGGGATTCGCCAGGGGGCGGAGGCTTCAGCGCCGCTGATGAAGGGCGGGACGATTCAACTGCGAAGCCTGTACCTGCTGGATGCCACCAGCTTGGCCGCGCCCGCTGACACGCAGTTCTTCTGCACGGACGCCAGCGGTGCGCTGACCGTGACTCTGACCATGCGGGCGCTGCCGCCGGGCCGTTATGCCGTGGTGCTGGCCGATGCCGCCGGAGCGCCTTACGCTGGCCAATTGGGCTTCATCCTGGCCTGGGATGGGCCTGCCACCGGCTGGATGCTGGGCGGCCTGACGGTGCGTCCGGGCGCTCTCGATGGCCATGACGGCGTGTGGTACTGGTCGCGCGCCCGCGAACTGGCCAAGACGGACCAGCCGTGGCCGGCGTGGTACGCCTACGAGACCGCGCGGATGCTGCTGCTGCCAGTCGATTTTCTCTCCTCGCCGAATCTGGAAAAACTCGGAGGCGAGCAGACGGCAATCAGGAATTCTCCGCAAAACGTCTTTCCCTTGACGCTTCCGGACGGCCCGCGCACCTGGAAGATTGAGGCTGTCAGCCTGGACGTGACGCTGGGCCATGCAGATCTGGGCGTGGTTTACGAATCGACCGGAGTCACTGATCCTGCTGCCCAGCGCACCGAGGCCGTTGCCGTGCTGAGCGCGTTTCTGAAGGCGCAACCGGGACTGCGGGAGAGCTTTCATGGGCTGTGGGCTTACGCTGTAAAGGACGGCAAGCGGACTCCGGTGATCGAGCTGCCCATGGCGCAGATTCCGTAGAGGGCAGGGGCAAGGATTAGGAAGCAGGAAATAAACTGGGTGCTCGATCCTCTCCGCTTTTTGCGGAAAGGATAGGAGAGCGAACATCTCCAAACTAGACTCATTTTTTTCAAGGACAATCCAAAGACAAGGAAAGGAAAAGACATTGGCAACCATCATCGATCTGCGTTCGGACACGGTTACGCGGCCCACGCTGGAGATGCGCGCGGCGATGGCCGCGGCTGAGGTAGGCGACGACGTTTATGGCGAGGACCCCACCGTAAATCTTTTGGAGCGGCGTGCGGCGGAGCGATTTGGCCGCGAGGCGGCGCTCTTTGTGCCCTCGGGCACCATGGGCAACCAGATTGGCATTCGTCTGCACACCCAGCCGGGCCAGGAGGTGATTGCCGAGTCGCGGGCGCACATCCTGGATTGGGAAATGGCCACCACGGCGGTCTTCTCCGGCTGCCTGGTGCGGGCCGTCGTCGCTGAGCGAGGCATTCTGACCTGGAAGCAGATCGAACCGGCCATCTACGGTCGCGGAGCATTTCGCGCCGCCACGGGCCTCATCGAGATTGAGAACACGGCCAACCTGGCAGGTGGGCGCTGCACCCCGCTGCCGGTGCTGGAAGAAATCTGGGCCAATGCGAAAGAGCGCAAGCTCCCCACGCATCTGGATGGGGCGCGCATCTTCAATGCGGCCACGGCGCTGGGCGTAGACGTGAAGACGCTGACCAGCGGCTTTGACACGGTGATGTTCTGCCTGTCGAAGGGGCTGGGCGCGCCAGTCGGCTCCATGCTGGTTGGCTCGGCGGAGCTGATGGCTCGGGCGCGTCTCTTCCGCAAGGCTTTGGGCGGCGGAATGCGCCAGGCGGGCATCCTCGCGGCGGCGGGGCTGATCGCGTTGGAGAAGGGGCCGGCACGGCTCCACGAGGACCACGCTAATGCGCGCCTGCTGGCCGAGGCGCTCTCGCACATGGAGCACGTCTCCATCGACCTCAAATCGGTCGAGACCAACATCGTCATCTTCAAGTTGACCGGAGGGCTGAAAGCTGCCGATGTGGTGGCACGGTTGCAGGCGCGCGGCATTCTGGCCAGCGCTTTTGGGCCGGATGCAATTCGGCTGGTCACGCACCTCGACGTGGATCGCGCGGCCTGCGTGACGGCGGCCGCGGCCCTGGCCGAGGAGATTGAGGCGTTGGCCAAGGTGGCGTGAAGACCCTCAGATCAGACAAATGAGACCTTGTCGGGTGTCCGGCAAGGTCTCGCTTTTTCCGAGAAACTGACAACTGTGAGCTGTCCGCTGCTTCTTACGGCTCCAGCAGAATCTTTCCGGTCGTCTTGCGTGATTCCATATCGATCTGGGCTTGCGCGGCCTCGGCCAGCGGATACACAAACTCGGTGCGGAGCTTGAGTTCGCCCGTGGCCACCCAGCCCAGCACATCATCCGCGCGCGCTTCCAGGTCCGCCCGCGTCGCTACGTAGTGCCACAGGGTCGGCCGGGTCACAAACAGCGAACCTTTGCCGCTGAGCTGGATCAGATCGAAGGGCGGCACCGGCCCGCTGGATGCGCCAAACAGGGCCAGCAGCCCGCGCGGCTTGAGGCAGTTCAGGCTGCCCTCAAAAGTCGTCTTGCCCACCGAGTCGTAGACCACATCCACGCCCTTGCCGCCTGTCAGCCGCTTGACCTCCGCTTCGAAATCCTGTTTGGTGTAAAGGATCACGTCCGAGGCGCCCGCCGCGCGCGACAGCTTCGCCTTGGCCGGTGTTGAGACCGTGGTGATCACCCGCGCTCCCAGCCGCGAGGCCATCTGCGTCAGCAAAAGGCCCACACCTCCAGCTCCGGCGTGGATCAGCGCCGTGTCACCTGCCTTCAGCGGATACGTTGAGTGGGAAAGGTAATGCGCCGTCATCCCCTGCAACATGGCCGCCGCGGCCTGCTGCATGCTCAGCCCCTTCGGCACCTTCACCAGTTGTGCCGCCGGAACCAGCGCGTACTCGGCATAGCTGCCCAGCACGTTCACCGAGGCCACCGCGTCCCCGGCGGCAAAACCCGTCACGCCCGGACCCAGTTCCTCCACCGTGCCCGCCGCCTCGCTGCCCGGCGTCAGCGGGAGCGACGCTTTGTAGACGCCCTTGCGGAAGTAGATTTCAATGAAGTTGACCCCGGCAGCTTCCACGCGGATCAACACTTGTCCCGGTCCTGGTTGAGGAATGGGCAACTCGGCCAGCTTCAATACCTCCGGCCCGCCTGTCTCGTAAATCTGTATGGCTTTCATCTCACGCCAAGAATGTACCCAAAGGCCCGGCGGCTGCAAGTGTGGGCTATACGGTCAGCTTGGCGCTCGCCAGACGGTTCAGGCTGATGCCCTGCTCAGCCGCCTCCAGTGCCAGCGCTCGATGAACTCGCTGCGGGATGCGGACACGAAACTCGCCGCTGTAATGTTTTTCCGCCAGCGGAGTGGGCGGAACCTCGCCGTTGGCGATCATGTCGGCTACAGATGCGGCCACCACTTTGCGAATCCCGGCCAGCGCCGTTCCTGGAGAGGCGGCCAACCAACTTAGTGAAGGAAACTCCGCGCAGAGGGCGAGATATTCGGCGTCCTCAGGCGACCAGGTGACCCGATAGCTATAGTGGTCAAAGTTCTTCTGGCTCATTGCGGTTTCTCCATCCCATCTTTTTCGACCATTCTGTCCACTGCGAGCAAGACTTGCCGAACCTGATAAGGCTTTGCCTTGCCCTTCGCATTTTGGATATTCACACGCGGATCTCCAGGCCAGGGAGTCTTGAAGACTGCGTGACTGGACGCGCTCTGACGCGGCTCGCCGAAATAAGCCACACAGACCTTGTACAAATCCGCAAAGCGAACCTGCGCTGGGCCGTTGCGCATCTTGTCGAGAATTTTGGCAATCTCCGCCACGCCCCATGGTACCAATAGTGGAACCACATCGCAAGACGAGATTTGCGTAGTGCTGTCCAAAGTTGGACCGGAGCCACAATCACGAAGCCCCGCCCAGGCAATGCCCCGGCGAGGCTTGATGTTTTTCTGAACCCTGATTCCTGATCCCTGTTTTTACCCTTTTGACAGCACGCGCGGCTCTTTCGACATGCGCAGGCGCACCATGCGTTCGATGGTATACGGCGTGCGCTGTTGGCCGGTATGGAAGTGGCGCACCTGTAACTCGCCCAGCAAGCCAATGGCCATCAACTGGATGCCGGATACAATGAGCACCGAGCCGATGACAAACATGGGTGCATGGTGGTGCATCACGCCCACGCTGGGGTTAAGAATCTTCATCCCCATCAGCAGCACAGCCATGAAACCGCCCCCCAGGATGCCCAACGCGCCGAGTCCGCCGAAGAAGTGCAGCGGCCGGCCCATGTACTTGAGCAGGAAGCGGATGGTCAGCAGGTCAAAGAAGACGCCGAAGGTGCGTCCAATGCCGTAGTGGCTCTTGCCCCGCTTGCGCGGTACGTTCTTGATGGGAATTTCGCAGATCGACGCGCCATACCAACTGGCCAGCGCGGGAATAAAGCGATGCATTTCGCCGTAGAGCGGAATGTTCTGGATCACTTCGCTGCGGTATGCCTTGAAGGTGGTGCCAAAGTCGTGAATGTCTACGCCGGAGATCTTGGCCATCAGCCAGTTGGCGCAGCGCGAGGGGATGCGGCGCATCACGAGGTTGTCGGTCCGCTCCTTGCGCCAGCCCGACACCACATCGTATCCCTCGTCCAGTTTTTCAATGAAGCTGGGAATCTCGCTGGGGTCGTGCTGCAAGTCGCCGTCCATGGCCAGGATGAAATCGCCTGAGGCGTGATCGAATCCCGCGGCCAGTGCCGATGTCTGCCCGAAGTTGCGGCGCAGCTTGATCACCAGCACACGGCTGTCTACCGCGGCAATTTCTCCCAACAGCTTGTAGGTGCGGTCGTTAGAGCCGTCGTCCACCAGCACCAACTCAAAACTATCGCCCACCTGCTCCATCACTTGCACCAGGCGCGCGTATAAAACAGTTACATTCTCCTCTTCATTGTGAAAAGGTACGACAATTGAAAATTTTGCCATGTTGTTAGAGTAGACTCCGCTTTGGTGAAAAAGGATTACATTCCTTTCGGAATGGTGGCCATTCCGTGCTCAAGCGAAATCCTGAAACGCTTGGGCCGGAGTGGAAAATTATCTGTCCAGTTCATCAAGCATGGCCTGCATCTCGCTGAGGGCATGGCGATTTCCGCTGCGCTCGGCGCTCTTGATGCCGGCCTTCAACCGTGCGATTGCCTCCTCGGTGCGGCCCGCCGTGGCCAGCGTTTGCGCGGCCATGAAGTAGCCCGCCGTGTAGCCCGGATCGTTGGCCAGCAGCGTATCAAACTCGGCAAGCGCCGCAACTGTCTCGCCTTGCCCTGCCAGTTCCATCGCCAGCCCGTAGCGGGCAAAACTGTTTTTCGCGTCCAGTTCGAGTATCTCTTTCAGCCCTGCGATCTTGTTCATTTTGCTCGAATATGGCCATCCCGCGCTCAAATGGGATTTGCGTAATTGGCGGCGATTGCCGAAACTGGAACTCAAGCGCTCTTTCGGACTGGCCGCCTCCAACTTCATTGTATCTGGCGGCAGACGAATTCCAGCGGTACACCAGGGAATGGAGCAGACCCATCATGAGTTCCACCGAAACCAACCCGGCCGCTCGCACGATCGCCAGCACTCAGTCGGAGATGACCGAGGTCATTCTGCCCAATGACGCCAACATCTTGGGCAACTTGCTGGGCGGGCGTCTGATGCACTTCATTGACCTGACCGCCGGCATCGCCGCCTACCGGCACTCGCGCACCTACGTCGTCACCGCGGCCATGGACCACATCGACTTCATTCACCCGGTTCATGTCGGCAGCCTGCTCATCCTCAAGTCCAGCGTCAACCGCGCGTTTACCACCTCCATGGAAGTGGGCGTCAAGGCGTGGACGGAAGACCCGCAGACCGGCGGGCTGGTGCACGTCGCCAGCGCTTACCTGGTCTTTGTGGCCATCGATCGGGACGGGAAGCGGATGCACGTGCCGCACGCACAGCCTGAAACCGCCGACGAGCAGCGCCGTTATGCCGATGCGTTGCTGCGCCGCGAGCATCGCGAGGCAGAGGGCGTGCGCCGCAAGGAGGAGCGTCGAGCCACCGCCGCCCAGGAAGACGTGGCCGCCGCCGAACCGCAATCGAACTGAACCGCATCTGAAGAAGAGCAGGGTTTCTAAAAAGGAGCAATCAGACACTATGGCGCATTCAAATGCCATGCCTTCGCCCGTCGCTTTGCCGGGCATCTCGAAGATCATCGCCATCGGTTCCGGCAAGGGCGGAGTTGGCAAGACCACGGTCGCCGTCAATCTGGCCATTGCGCTCGCGCGGCTCGGCCAGCGCGTGGGCCTCATCGACGCCGACATCTACGGGCCCAATGTACCGCTGATGATGGGCTCAACCCAGCAGCCGGCCCTCGGACCGGGCAATTGCATCATCCCCAATGAGACCCACGGAGTGAAGACCATCTCCATCGGCTACATCTCCCCCGGTGACAAGCCGATGGTGATGCGCGGACCGATGCTCCACCAGATCATTCGCCAGTTTTTGCAACAGGTGGATTGGGGTGAGTTGGACTACCTCATCGTCGATCTGCCCCCAGGCACCGGCGACGTGGTTCTCTCGCTGGTGCAGACCGTGCCGCTGACCGGCGCTGTGGTTGTTTCCACGCCCAGTGACGTGTCCCTGCAGGATGCGCGCAAGGCTCTGGAGATGTTTGCCCAGGTCAACGTCGAGGTGTTGGGCATCGTCGAGAACATGAGCCACTTCACTTGTCCGCATTGCCACAAGGAGATCGATATCTTTTCCAGGGGCGGAGCCGAGCGCACCGCTCTTCGGTTCGACGTTCCCTTCCTGGGCTCGATTGAACTGGTTCCCGCCATCCGCGAGGGCGGCGACCGCGGCCTGCCTGTCGCGCTGGCTGGCCCCAAGAGCCCGCAGGCAGCCGAGTTTTACGCCATCGCTGAAAAATTGATGGAGCGTGCCGAGGCTGCGGCAGCCGCAGCCACCGAGGTGATCGAGATCAGTTAAGCGGGAAGGCCCAATCGCTCGAAAACAGAAAAAGCGAGGCGTGAGCCCCGCTTTTTCTGTCGGTTGAGACTGCAATCTACCGCCAGTGTCCTTCCTGCATCTCCCAGTGATCGCCGCGGCGAACCCACTTGTGCGCGACCCAGCGCGCGCCCGGGCGAGGCGGACGATCCCAGCGGCCAGGAGTCCAGACGTAGTGGTCGCCCTCCCAGCGATGGTAGCCGGGAATCCAGACAAATCCCCGCTCCGGAGGACGGCCGCGCTCTTCGACGATGGGGGCCGGCGGCCCGATGCGAACCACAATCTGCGCAAACGAAGCCGCAGGGAACAATGTGAAAGCGAGCAAGAGTGCCAGTGCAATCTTTTTCACGGTGAATCAATTCCTCCTGGGTTAAAGTTCTGGATTTCAGTTGCCGGAATCATCAGCGCCTTCCGGCCGGCTGATGACTTAAACGTTGTACCATGAGAAAAGTTGCGCGTCCAGCAATGTTTTGTTTTCGCAAGCCGCTGAATCGGCACAGCCTTCAATAACCGGCCAGGATGCCTCTTTGTTGAGATTCAGGGCCTCGATTTTGAGGCTTGGGAGATTATAGAAAAACGCACTGCCAGTATTTAGGAAAGAAGACCATGAGCAAGATTTCAATTACCACTGAAGACAGAGTGTTCGTTCTTACCGGGGCGGGCATCAGCGCGGAGAGCGGCTTGCCCACCTTTCGCGCCGAAGACGGGTTGTGGGCCGGACATCGGGTAGAAGATGTGTGCATCCCGGAAGCGTGGCGGCTCCATCCATGGCAAGTGTGGGAGTTCTATGCCGCGCGGCGCGAAGCAGGCGCAAAGGCTCAACCCAATCCGGCGCATGTGGCGCTGGCTGAGTTGGAGCGGCGGCTGGGCGACCGCTTCTTCCTTTGCACGCAGAATGTGGACGACCTGCACGAGCGGGCCGGCTCCCGGCGGTTGGTGCACATGCACGGCGAACTGTCCAAGGCGCACTGCGAGCGGAATTGCGGCCACGCGCCGGTCGAGGATCATGCGATTTATCGCAGCCTGGACGAGGTGGGCCACTGCTCCTGCGGCGGACGGCTGCGTCCGCACATCGTCTTCTTCGGCGAGATGCCGCTGGAGATGGAGCGCATCGAACAGGAGATCGCCAAGGCAACGCTGATGCTTGTGGTTGGCACGTCAGGGTCGGTCTATCCAGCGGCCAACTTTGTCCATTGGGCGCGGCAAGCCGGAGCGCGTACCGTCTACGTGGGGCCTGAGCCGCCGCTGAACGCCTCGGCCTTTACGCATGTCGTCGAAGGCAAGGCGGGGGAAGTGCTGCCGGGGCTGTTCGTGGTGGAGCGGAGATAGCAAGCCAGCGCGCCGGCGCTGTTAAGCACTCAGGCTGTTGGCGCTTTCGAGCGAGTCTTGATGTACTCCTTGCGCCGGAAACGCAGCCCCGTCCAATCCTCGTCGATGGCGACGGCGCGCACGGTATCAAAACCAGCAGCATTTAAAGCGTCCCAGCCGGTGTCGCGATTGAAGTCGCACTTGAACTTCTTCGACGTGCCCTTGGGATAGGCAAACCACACCGTCGCATCTCCTGTGGCGCGCGTGGCCACTGCACTGGCAAGCGCGTCTACTTCGCTCTTCCGCGTGACAAACGCAAGCAGGAAGTCGATCCGGGCTACCGACTCAATGTGGTGATGAATGGTGAGAACGGGGAGGCGCGCAAGCTCCGGCATAAAGCTCTCGGGCGCGTGCAGAACGAGGATCTCTTGCTGATCCTTGAGGTTGAGTTTTTCAAAAATTCCGGCCATAGGTTCTCATGATATTCCCGCCGCGAAAATAATCCGCAAACCCTGAGGTCCTTACCTCCCAGATGTGCAGGCTCGTCTGCCCGGCAGGCCATGGCCGCTGCTCAGGTATCATCGAGTTATCGCTATTCTTATCCACCTCCCAGAGGAAATGCCCATGTCTGAGTCGAACCGATCCGCGTCCATGCAACAGCTTTCTGCGCAGGAGTCTCACATTCAGCGCCCCTTGCGCATCGCTCTTTTTGGCTTTGGGACGGTAGGCAGTTCGGTGGCGCGGATTCTGGCCGAGTCGAAGCCCGAGGGCCTCGAATTGACCCACGTATACGTTCGCAACGTGGCCCGAAGGCACGTGGACTGGTTGCCATCAAGTGTTGTTTGGAGCGAGGACGCCGATGCGGTGCTGGCCTCGGACGTGGACGTAGTGGTGGAACTGGCGGGTGGCCTCGATCCGGCTGGAAACTGGGTGCGCGCGGCGCTCAACGCCGGCAAGAGCGTGGTCACGGCCAACAAGAAACTGATCTCCTATCAAGGCGTCGAACTGGAGCGGCTGGCCGCGGCCAAGGGCGGACACTTGAAGTACGGCGCTGCGGTGGCTGGCGGAATTCCCGTGATTCCAGGGCTCGAGCAAGGGCTGGCCGGTGATCGCATCGAGCGCATTGACGGCATCCTGAATGGCACCTGCAACTTCATCTTGAGCAGAATGCAGGATGGCGCCGAGTATGCAACAGTGCTGGTGGCGGCGCAGGCCAAGGGCTATGCCGAGGCCGACCCCACCGAGGATGTGGGCGGCTTTGATGCGCGCGCCAAGCTGGCTATTCTGATGCGCCTGGCGCTCGGCGCAGAGGTGGACCCGGAGGAGATTACGCCGCAGTCCATCACTCGGATTGCCGCCCTGGACTTCAGCTATGCGCGCGAGGTGGGATGCACCATCCGGCAGGTTGCGCGCGCCGAGCGGGCCGAAGGCAAGATCGCGGCCACCGTGGGGCCGATGCTGGTGGATCTGCATTCGCCGCTGGCCTGGTCGCGCGGCACGGAAAATATGGTGATCTTCAAAGGCCACTACGGCGGGAATGTGGTCTTTTCCGGTCATGGCGCCGGCGGCCATCCCACCGCTGTGGCCGTGGTCAGCGACCTCGTGGCGTTGGCGCACGGATCGCAGCGGGTGCAGATTCCCTCGGTCCCGGCGCACGTGAGCGCCGAGTTCGAGGTCCCGTATTACATCCGCTTTCTGGTCAACGACCGGCCGGGCATTGTTGCCGAAATTACCGGCGCTCTGGCCAAAGAGCGCATCAACATTCGCGCCATCGTCCAGAAGCCCGGCTATCCGCAGCACGCGCTGCCCTTCGTGGTCACCGTTGAGCCGTGCAACTCCTCGGCTCTCCAACGCGCTCTGGAAGCCATCCGCGGCAGAGACTACCTGCTCGAAGAGCCGTTGGATTTGCAGATGCTGGAGTAACGGGGAATAGGGAACAGCCGTTCGCGCTTTCCCATGCCTCGGAGGCGAGACCCGGAGCAAGGGCAATTGAGAAGCGTCTGCGCTGGGGGTAGTTCAGCCTGCGCCCGCCGGTTTTTCCCCTTTGTAAGCGCATGATTTTGCTCCCTTGTAACCTCCTGTTCATCTTGGGCCGGTAACCTGTTCTTGGGATGGCCCAAGTGCCCGAGATCAGCATCGATCAATCTCAGCTTTTGTCCGAGCCCGGCTCTCCAGGCGAGCAACCCTCAGCCGTGGCGGCTCCGGGCGAAGTATCGGCCATTCGCGCCTTTCTGCTTTCGCGCGGCAACTCGGCGATTGCCGACCGCGGCTTCCATTGGCTGATGGTGCTGTGCGCCCTGAGCATCTTCGGTATCGTCGTGCTGATTGCCTTCGAGCTGGTGGTGCGCTCGCGACTGGCCTGGGCCAGCTTCGGGTTGGACTTTTTCTACAAAGCTTTCGTCGATACGTACACCAACCAGCCCATGTACTGGGACCCGGTGAACGGGCACTTCAGCGCCCTGCCGTTCCTCTATGGCACGCTGGTCTCGTCGTTTCTCGCTCTGCTGCTGGCGGTGCCGCTGGCTATCGGCGTGGCCGTCTTTCTCACCGAGATGTCCCCACGTATTCTGCGCGCGCCGCTGGCCTTCATTACCGAGCTGTTGGCGGCCATCCCCAGCGTCATCTATGGCTTGTGGGCAGTCTTCGTGCTGGTGCCGCTGCTTCGCGAGCATGTAAACCCCTGGCTGATCAAACTGCTGGGCTGGACGGGCTTTTTCGGCGACGACAATCCCACCGGCCTGGGCTTTGTCTCGGCGGGCGTGATTTTGGCCATCATGATTCTTCCCATCATCTCTTCTCTCACCCGCGAAGTGATGACCGCCGTGCCGACTTCGCAGCGCGAGGCGGTATTGGCGCTGGGCGCCACGCGCTGGGAGATGATTCGCATGGGCGTCCTGCGCAATGCCCGCATCGGCATTGTGGGCGCGGTAATCCTGGGCCTGGGGCGCGCCCTGGGCGAGACCATGGCCGTCACCATGGTGATTGGCAATAGCCCGGAGATTCACCGCTCGCTGCTCGCCAATGGAAGCACGATGGCCTCGGTCATCGCCAATGAGTTTGCCGAGGCCTCCAGCGACCTGCATCTGAGCGCCCTGATGGAGCTGGGGCTGGCGCTGTTTATCGTCACCATCATCGTGAATGCATTTGCCCGGCTGCTGGTCTGGGCTGTGACGCGCGGAGAGCCATCCTCGGCGCATTGAAGCCGGGCTTTTTCACTGTAGGCAGTTTTACGGAGAAGACAAGCTGAAGACGGAACTCAAATTTCGGGCCAAGTTTCTGGAGCGGAAACGGGCTTTCACCGATGGCGCGGCGACCTGTCTGGCTGTGCTCTCCACCGTGCTGGTGGTGGCGCCGCTGGTGGCTATCTTTGCCTACCTGGTCTACAAGGGCGCCAGCTCGCTGAACCTGGACTTCTTCACGCAGATTCCCAAGCCGGTAGGCGAGTCGGGCGGCGGCATGGCCAACGCCATTGCTGGCTCGGCGATTCTGCTTGCTGTTGGCAGCCTGATCGGCGTTCCCATCGGCATCGCCGGAGGCATCTTCCTGGCCGAGTTCGGACGCGGCACCAAGCTGGCTAACGCCGTCCGCTTCACCGCCGACGTGCTCAACGGCGTTCCCTCCATCGTGATGGGCATCGCCGTCTATTCGCTGATTGTCGTCCCTCAGGGGCACTTCTCGGCCTTTTCAGGCGGCGTGGCCTTGGGCATCATGATGATTCCCACCGTCTGCCGTACCACCGAAGAAATGTTGTTGATGGTGCCCAACGCGGTGCGCGAGGCGGCCCTGGCGCTGGGCGTGCCCAACTGGCGCTCGGTACTGGCCATTACCGTGAAGACAGCTTCTCCCGGCATCATCACCGGCTGTATGCTGGCTTTTGCGCGTGTGGCGGGTGAGACGGCCCCGTTGATCTTCACCGCCTTCGGCAACGTCGATTGGTCCGGAAAGCTCAACGAGCCCATCGCCGCTCTGCCTCTGCAGATTTACGTCTACGCCATCTCTCCTTATGATGAGTGGCACCGGCTGGCGTGGGCCGGGGCACTGGTGTTGATTGTTCTGATTGTGCTTGCCGTTTCGCTGGTGCGATATGTCACCAGCCGCGGCGTATTGAAAGGGGCAAGCTAAGTGGGCGTTGGCATTGATGTAATCAACCTGAACGCGTGGTACGGCAACAATCACACGCTGCAGGACGTGAATCTGAAGATCCCTGCCAACCATGCGACGGCGCTGATCGGCCCTTCGGGCTGCGGCAAGAGCACCTTTGTCCGTTGCATCAATCGAATGCACGAAACCAACCCCATTGCGCGCGTCACCGGCACGGTGCGTATCGGCGATCTGGACATCTACGCCGACGCCAAGCCCGTCGAGATTCGCCGCCGCGTGGGCATGGTCTTCCAGCGGCCCAACCCCTTTCCCACCATGTCCATCTACGACAACGTGGCCGCGGGGCTGAAGCTCAACGGTTTCAACAACCGGCAGGCGCTGGATGAAATCGTCGAGCGTTCGCTCAAGCATTCCGCGCTGTGGGACGAGGTAAAGGACGATCTGCGCAAGAAATCCGGCGCTAGCCTCTCCGGCGGCCAGCAGCAGCGGCTGTGCATCGCCCGCGCCCTGGCCGTAGACCCCGAGGTGCTGCTGATGGACGAGCCGGCCTCGGCGCTCGACCCGGTTTCCACCTCCAAGATTGAAGACCTCATCTTTCAGTTGAAGTCGCAGTACACCATCGTGATTGTGACGCATAATATGCAACAGGCAGCCCGCGTCGCCGAGAAGACGGGATTCTTTTTGAATGGCCGTATGGTGGAGTTCGATTCGACCCAGAAGATATTCACCAACCCCAGCGACAAACGCACCGAGGATTACATTACAGGCAGGTTCGGATGACGCGCATACGCTTTCAACAAAGTCTCGACGAGTTGAAGAACCAACTGCT
>CAYQSI010000068.1:0-16247 GCA_964420185.1 uncultured Occallatibacter sp.
CCGGCGGACACCACCCCGCGCCCATCGTCGGCACGGTCTTCAGCACCCACTCCACCACCGAGTCCGACGGGTCCAGCATCACGAACTTGGCCTTGGCCTCCGACCCTCCACCCTTGGCCGCCACCGTCACATCAACCGTCGCGCCCTTTACCAATTCGACGGTGACACAAGCCGGTGTATTGTCTTTGGTGTTGGTCCGCTTGCCCGCCGGATCGGCCAGAATCGAAGCCCTCAGCTTGTTCTCCGGGTCCAGATAAGCCCGCCGCACGCCTTCGTCTACCATCGCCTGAAGATCGACCAAAGGGCTGCCGCCCGCAGGGCCCTCGAAGCGTACGTCCATCCCAACTTTCAGGAACGCCGTCACAATCCCCGTGTCCTGGCAAATGGGCCTGTGCCCTTCGGCGCACATGCGGCTATTGATGAGAATCTGCGCCATCGCATCCCGCGCCGCCGGCGACTCCTCCCGCTCATAGGCCTTCGCCAAGCTGGTGATGTAATCCACCGGGTGGTAGTAGCTGATGTACTGCAACGCCGCAGCAACGCTGGCAACAATATCTTCCTGCCGGATGACGGTCATGGGGAAGCTCCTCGTGAACAGTTTAGGACAATGTACGGGGATCATATTTGTCCCCCACACTTGCCGCAGGCAGGTGCCGTCAACGCAATCCCGGCGAACAACATCGTTTTCATGCGAAGGAACGTAGCGCCAAACGCCTACGGCTGTGCCACCGCCGACCGCAAATCCGTATGCCCAAAGTCATTGCCCTTGTAGAGCAAGGGTTCGCGCTTGTCGCGTGCCAGGGCATAGGTGAAGCAGTCGCCGAAGTTTAGCCCGGCTGGGCTGCCGCTGCCCTTGCCATAATCGCGGTAAGCCTCCCACGCAATCTTTGCCTGCGCTGCGGTTACCGGTTCGATCTGGAGTCCGGGATTTTCGAGAATTTCTTCCAAGCGGGCCATGAGAATCGGATCCTTGTACCGGCTCACGACGATCCTCGACTCAAGATAGGATGCAGCGGAAATGCGTACCACCCTTGCCGCCTCTATCGCCTCGGAAAAGGCTTCAGCTTCCGGTTCATTCTTGAGAATTGCGATCAGGGCCGAGGTGTCAACGATCATACCGGCAGCCCCGTTTCCGGGTCGTAAAGCTCATCCATCAGTTCCTTGGAGGTCTTGCCGTCATTCATCATCGGCCCAGTCTCACGGCTGATTTTCATGAGCCAATCCGCCATGAGTTTCTTTTTGCGTTGACTTTGTTTTTCTCTCTCGATCTCGCGCTCCACAGCCACCGTCACCGCGGTCACAAGGCTCACCCCTCGCAGCGCCGCCAGTTCACGAATATGCGTCTCAACCTCAAGGTTTTTGATGTTGATTGCCATCGCATTCCACCTTTCCACCATTTACGTCCACCATTCTACCAAAAACCGCAACCAAATCGAAAAGAACCGGCCGGTCCAGCCGTAAACCTCCCCGATGCCCTAATCTAGTGCCATGAGCGAATCCAAGCTGGAAACGCAGTCTACGCACGACGCCATCTTCGATCTATTGGTAGTGGGCTCCGGACCCATCGGGCTCTCCTGCGCCATTGAGGCGCAAAAGGCCGGCTTGCGCGCTGTGGTGGTGGACAAGGGCTGCATCTGCAACTCGCTCTTCCACTATCCCGCGCACATGACCTTTTTCACCACCTCCGCGCTGCTGGAGATTGGCGACATTCCCTTTCCCAGCCCCAACGCCAAGCCCAGCCGAGCCGAGGCGCTCCAGTATTACCGGCTCGTCGCGGCCCACTATAAGCTGGATATCCGCCAATATCATCGCGTGGAGCGCGTCACGGGCGCTGACGGAGCCTTTACCGTGCGCACCATCGACCGCTTTCACCGCTCCGGCTCCATCCAGGCCCGCAAGCTGGCCCTCGCCACCGGCTACTACGACCTGCCCAACTACCTGCACATTCCCGGCGAGAGCCTCAGCAAGGTGCATCACTACTACTTCGATCCTCACCCCTTCTCGGGGATGGATGTGCTGGTCATCGGCGGCAAGAACTCGGCGGCCATTGCGGCGCTCGAACTCTGGCGCAGCGGCGCGCGGGTCACGCTCGTCCATCGCGGCGCTGAGATGCACCAGCACGTAAAGTATTGGATCAAGCCGGACCTCGAAAACCGCATCAAAGCTGGCGAGATTACTGCCCACTTCAACTCCCACGTCGTCGAAATCACCCCCGATGCGGTCCTCATCCAGACGCCCCAGGGCCGCGTAACCGTCAAGAACGACTTCGTCTTCGCCATGACCGGCTACCATCCCGACTTCGACTTTCTTGAGGCGTTGGGCGTGCGTGTTGAAGGAGAGGACCGCCGGCCGATTTGCAACCCGGAGACCAAGGAGAGCAACGTCCCCGGCATTTATCTCGCCGGAGTCATCGTGGCCGGCGCATGCACCAATGAAATCTTCATCGAGAATGGCCGCCTCCACGGACGGCAGATCGCCGCGGCGCTCACGGCCAAGTGAAGCTGGCCGCCGGGTGGCGCATTGCAGCCATCAGCAACCTGCGACCAGGCAAAGCATCCTCCACGCCGCAGGTGTCCTTGGACGGGACGGCTGCGGCTCCGGTAGAATTAAGGATAATAGCTGTAGTGTGGCAACGAACCACCTCGCGCGGTCGGGCATATCGATCCCCTCGCCGCCTGCATGAGGGATGTGCCACGGCCGCAGTTGCGAATCGAATTCAGGAGTCCTGCCCTTTTGCCGCTGCATCTCGCCACGTCCGTTCGTCGCCTCGCATCTGCCCGTCAAGTTTGCACACTCACTGCCCTTGTTGTGCTCATAGCTTTCGGTCCTACGGCCAGCGCGCGCAACACCCAGCACCACAGGCATCCTCATCTCCACGCGATGAGGCACATGCTGGCGAATGTTGGCCTGCCTGGCATGGGTTCCGTTTCTGACGACGACGTGCCTGAGGATGGCCAGAAGTTTGAGCTCAAGCTCGCGCGGCAGGGTGGCGAGATCATCGACGTCATTTACAGGGTGGGCGATACATATATCCCCGAGGCTCTCGACAGGCTCAGCCTATTCCTGCGCGACAGCCACAACGATGAGGTCAAGAGCTACAATCCCCGCACCTTCGACGTGCTCCACACGATGCTTGCCAAGCTGGATCGATCAAGCAGCGTAATCCAGATCCTCAGCGGCTACCGGACAAAAGAGACGAACGATGCTCTCCGTGAGAGTGGAACCACCAACGCAGCCGAGCACTCCCAGCATATCGAAGCAAATGCGCTCGATCTCCGGGTTCCTGGCATTCCAGCGGTGGAGTTGCGGGACGCTGCGCTTTCACTCGGCGCTGGTGGCGTGGGTTACTACCCTAGAGGTCAATTCATCCACGTAGACACGGGTCCCGTCAGGGAGTGGACTTATGCGCCGCGCCGCGCCAGACACGCTCGCCGCCATCGCCGTGCGTAACGCCGCGTAACCGTCAAGAACGACTTCGTCTTCGCCATGACCGGCGCCTGCACCAAGGAAATCTTCATCGAGAAGGACCGCCTCCACGGACGCCAGATTGCCGCTGCGCTCACGGCCAAGTGAGGCTTGGCCGCCGGGTGCAGCATATTGCAGCCATCACCGACCTGCGACCGCGCAAAGCATCCTCCACGCTGTAGGCGTAGTGGATTGGGAATGAAGTAGTAACTTCCGGTTTGGCGGTCACTCGCCCAGAGCTTCTCTCAGGGTGGCGTCCTGCTCCCTGCTGAGATTGTTACGCATGGCTTCGTTGGCGGCCTTGAGCCCTTCGTCCGCCTCGTGAAACATCGCCCCGGTGCTCTCGAAATACGCCTGATCTATTTTGTATTGTGCCTTGTGGGTAGCGAGCACGATTTCAAGGGTCTGCTCCCCGACAGGGCCTTTCGGGATGAAGGTGACTGGGTAATGCGCAAAATTGTTCCTTATCCTGCGAAGGTTGTTCAGGGTTTTGATCAGGCTTGGTGGCACGACAGCTTTCACCTCCCCAATTTGCCCGGCCAAATTCCCGAGCAGCTCGATCTTGTAGCCGAAAGATATGGTCGGCATCGTGCTAGCTTTCAGCACAAACTCATCGAATAGGTTGCGAAGTGCTTTCGCGCTCCCTTTGGTGAGTGGGATGTTTTGCTCGGGCTTGATGTTCGGGTCGTCGGACGCTGGGAAGAGAATTTCACAGAGGAGCCGGTCTACCTGCATCTCGATTTGGAAGGCGTTGGCGAGGATGGTGCCGCGATACTCCCGCAGGACCTGCTTATGTCGGTCCCACTCGGCCTTGAGCGTGGCATTCATGGTCAAGGATTCGCCGGGTTTGATGGTGATCCAAGAATCATAAGGTGGAATATCTTGTCTTTTCTTCACAACGGAAGTGTACTACTGGCCAGATGCAAAACGGCGTACTGCTGGGTCGACAAATGGGACCACGAATCAGGTTCCGAGTGCGTCGTCGCCAAGCCGGAAGTTACCATTTGGTCAACATAGCTATTTTGCAGACTTCTGCCGCATTCGGTGGCAGCATTCCGTAAAGCCAGTCAGCTACACCGCGCTTCAGTCCAGCTTCAGACTCCGCGGCCTGAACAGGCCCAGCGGATCGAAGCGCGCTGGCTGGCCGGCTGGCTTTGGCTTGCAGTGGAGTCGCGTAGGCCCTGGTGTCGCAAAGGAGCGGGTCACGTGCAGCCGGTCCATCACCACATACCGCGTGCGCACTCCGTCCACGGTCGCGGGCAGTTGGGCGGGCAGGCGATTGCGGTCCACGTAGATCACCAGTGCCGCCTCGCGCGGGTTGTCCAGGCTCTGGCCTACGCCCACGCCGAAGAAAGCCGGGTTCTGCCGCATCAGCCGGAAGGCCACCTGGTTCTTGACGGTCACGGCCTGAGCGAGCGCGGCTGCGGTGAGCGACGAAATGCCGGTCTCGACAGGCGTCTGGGGCGCGGCTCCGTAAGCCACCGCGCGAGCCGTCGTGGGAATCAGCAGTGTGCGCACACCGTTCACCGTGGCTGGCGCATTCACTGTCCTGTTCTCGTCCGTGTACAGGATCACCGCGGCCTCGCCGGGGTGGTCGCTGCTCTTGCCGGTCGCCACGCCTAGAATTCCTGTCGACGAACTCACCAGCATCCGTGCTTGCGCCAGGGCTTGCTGGGCGCGCGTCGTCTCCGCATCGCTCAGCGTGCGGCCCTGCGCCGCGGAGGTGGTGTTGTCGCCGTAACTTAGGCAACTGACCGCATGGTCTGCCGTGCCCACAAAGGTATAAGCCCCGCCGCCCAGTTGCGCGCTCAGTTCGCTCAGCACATCGGAGGCCGGGTTGGCTACGCCCTGGCCTACGCCGGAGGCGTCCGTCCCGCCCGCAAAGTAAAGCCCCACCGGCTCGGCGTTTGCCGCGTCCACCACCAGCGCGCCAGAGTCGCCCGCGTCGCTGAATTGGTTGCCGCTGATGCCCAACTGGCGCGTGAAGGTCTTGGTCAGGTAGGGCCGGGTCTCTGCGCAATCGAGGTAATACTCCACCTTCACGTCCAGATCGATGGCCGAGATCCCGCCGCAGGTCAGCCCCGTCGTCCGTCCGCTCTTGGCCACTTTCAAATCAAGGGACGCGGTCTCGCCCCGTCCGCCGGTCGAGCTGATGCCCGGAGGCGCTGCGGCCAGTGTGCCGCCCGGCTGCCTCCCGCCCAACTCCAGAATTCTGCCGGCGGGGTCCACGGCGCGCGAGGTCACTTGAGCAATTGCCGCGTCCGCGTTGGTTAGCCTCGATCGGAGCGGCAGCCAGCCGGTCAGCGAGGCCACCGGCTCAACGCCCGCGCCGTTTCCCAGCGGCGTGCAGTTATTGTCAATCAGCCCCGGCTGCACAATTGCGTCGCCCACGCTGGCATGGTCGCTTTTAGCCAGCACGTGATTGTTGCTCAGCAGGTATTCTCGCTTGCTCGCGTCTTCAATCAGCGCGCCCAGCGTCCCGCTACAGCAGTCCACAATCTGGTTGCCCTGGGTGTCGTAGTCCGTGTTGTTGCCGCCCGAGCTGCCCAGCACTACCGACCCTGCCAACTGCCCCTGATGCGTGGCGGGATTGCTCATCACCCCGGAGGAGTTCACCAGCACCAAGGCCGCAGTCCTGGACGACGAGTTGCCTACCGTGGCCACCACATACGTCGCGCCGGTGGATTGCACCGAGGCAGGTGCAATGTAGGTGACCGTGCAGGAGGTGAAAGCCTTGCTGTCGCGCTGGCAACTCGACGCGCCCAGTGAGCCTTGCCCGCCGCTTTGCCCGTTTGCCGAGCTTGCCAGCTTGAAATCAATGCCTGCCGAGCCGCCCGCCTCGGCCAGAATGCCGGTGATGGTGACGCTTCCATTCGCGCCCAGGGCCACGTTCTCCGGTGTCAGCGGTTGCAGGAATCCCGGCGTCACGGTGAGCACAGAACTCGCTCTCAGGCTGGGGTCCGCGTTCAGAGTCGCGGTTACCACCACTTCGGCGCGGTCGCCGGTCAGGTAGCTGGGCGGCGTGTACTGGCCGCTGGCGCTGATGTTTCCCGGCCCGCTCGTCACGTCCCCGCCGGAGACTGACCAGCTAACCTCCGCCGCTCCGCCGCCGGTGAGCGTGGCTGTAAATTGGTTCACCTGTCCGCCCTGCGCGTTGGTTGCATTGCAGCCGGAGCAGTTTGTGTCGATGGCCGCTGCGCCCGGAGCGATCGAAAAGGCTGCATTCGAGGAATTTGCCGTCACCAGCCCGCTGCCGCAGCCGGCCGCCAACAGCACCGCCGGGGTCAGAAGCATCACCAAATTCCTGGTAAACAGCCGCATGGTCAAGATCCTAACCTACATTCTACCGACTGCGACGAAGTAAAAAGAGAAGCGATCCGCCCGCACAATCCTATTCCATCCCTTCAAGGCCCAGCGTTGAATGACATGAAATATGGTAGTCTACAAACTACAAGCTTCGCCATGGTCGAATTCAAACAAACCGAGACCTTCCGCAAATGGCGTATACGGCTCAAGGATGAGCGGATACGCGCTCTGATTGCGTCTCGCCTTGACCGCCTTGCCTATGGGAATGCAGGGGATGTAAAGCCAGCAGGTCAAGGAATCAGTGAACTCAGAATCGACTATGGCCCAGGCTACCGCATCTACTTCCAACAGCGGGGCAACACCATCATCATCCTGCTGTGCGGCGGTGACAAGAGCACACAGGCGAAGGACATCCAAACAGCGAAGCGCCTGGCGGCAGAATGGAGCGAGGAAAATGCCTGAGAAATTCACAACCTATGATCCAGCCGAAGATCTCGGCTCGGACGAAGCAATTGCTATCTTCATGGCCGCGGCATTTCAAACCAGCGACGCTGGCTACATAGCGCACGCGCTGGGCGTGGTCGCTCGCGCCAAGGGAATGGCTCAGATTGCCGGCCAAACAGGATTGTCCCGCGAGCAGCTCTACCGCTCTTTCAGCGAAAAAGGAAATCCAACGCTGAAGACAACGCTTGCCGTCATGAATGCACTGGGCGTACAACTGACCGCGAAGATTCCTACTGCGGCCTGACGGAAAGGGCCGCGGTTCATAGCCAGGTGCCCACATCCTTGAATCGCTTTTGATTCAAGGACCGAGAGCCTCAATCTCCTCAGCCATTCGTCCGCCACCTGGCCCAAAGGGCAGTTCGTCCTACCGCAGGGGTTTGCCGAAGATAACCCTCCCTTGGCGCACACTGGGAGATAGAAGAGAAGCGAGCGAAACCCCTCATCGACCGGAGAAATCATGCGCAGCAACCCCGCCTACGCAAGCCCCGCCGCCTCCACAACCCCACTACCCCCACCAGCCCCGTTTTTCCGCGTTTTTGCCCGTGAAACTGTGAAGCCACACCTAACCAATCTAAAATCAATAATTTACACAAGCGCCCTGCACGGATACACGCAAACTGTAAGCCGGTGAAGCTGTGGAACCCTACCGAACTCATTCAAAATCAATAATTTCCACACGTGGCCCGCACGGGAACACGCAGCTGTGAACCTGTGACGCCAGCACGCAAGCATCGGCCGCTAGTCGCGCTTGCAGGATGCCGCACCGCTGGAAGATGAGTTGGCGCACACCCCGAAATCGGCCATTTACATCCATAAGCGCCAGACCGTTCCCCTTTCGCGCCAAAAAGTGCCATCGCCGATTGCGCGTCTCCAGGAAGGGAAGTTTCCGTGTTACATTGTGGTTGATCTTTCCAGTTTTTGTTTTTATGTTCGATGATGAGCCAAGCCGGTTAACCGGAGCGCAAGACGATGAAAGAAGCTCGGCGCAGGCTGGACTACGATTCGCAAGGTCCGGTTGGAGTAGAGAGTGCAGGAACGAGGCCGCCCAACTGCCGCTAACTTTTCGCAGGAGTAATTGGGAGGGTTTTTCACGGGAGGCTGGCGTAGTTTCTGCATGGGTTTGCGCTTAACCGTAAAGCGCGGATTCTGTCCTGTATGTGAGGTTCAGGCATGAGCGAGGTATCCATCTCTGGGCAGCCAGTCATTCTTTTTGCCGAGGAATGCGATCGCGGCGTCCTGCGCGAAGAGAATCAGGACTCCGTCCTCCATGTCCACATCCCCCTGGGCGACCTGTTGATCGTCGCCGATGGCATCGGCGGATACGCGGGAGGAGCTACCGCATCACGAATGGTGGTGGAGGGTTTTTACGAGCATCTGGCGTCCCTGCCGCCCGACTACCCGGTCGACAATGCCATCCGCGAAGCTGCGGCGCGCTCCAATGCGAAGATCCTGGCGGCAGCCAACGCGCCCGCCTCGCCGCATGCGCGCATGGGCTCTACGGTAGTGTTGGCCCTGCTGCAACAGGAAGCCGCCGGAACCCACGCCTGGATCGGCCACATCGGCGACAGCCGCGCCTACCTCGTGCGGGCCGGCCGCCTGCAGCGTCTTACCGTCGACCACTCCGCCGTGCAGAACCTGCTCAGCCGCAACCTGATTACCCCGGAAGAGGCTGAGCACCATCCCGACGCTTCGGTGCTGACCCGCAGCCTCGGCCATCAACCCGAGGTCGAGATCGACATCGAGCAACTCCCGCTCGCTATCGGCGACACGCTGCTGCTCTGCTCCGACGGCCTCTGGGGATTCGTCCCGGAGCGGGATATCCATAGGGTGGCAGAGGCCCTCGATCTCACAGTGGAAGCCGCCGCCCACAATCTGCTCGAGCTGGCTCTGGCTGCCGGTGGCCACGACAACATCGGCATCGAGATGGCGCGGTTGATTCCGCCTCCCGATGTTCCACCCCCTCGAGCCGAGAACTACCTCGCACTCAAGATCGTGATGACCATGCTCCTGCTGGCCGTCGCTGCTGTGTGCGTGCTGGCCTACCTTACCTTCTGGTATTACTGATCGCCCCGCGGCGGCCCATCGCCGGGCGCTGCTGGCGATCCATGCAATGAACGCGCCAGGATGTCCGGGTTGGCGGGGGACCTTGCGTTCCTTGGGGTGCTTTTGTCCCTCCAGATTCTGGCGAGCAGGAGTCATCGATATGAAGGAAGTTGCGATCATCTCAGCGGTGCGCATCCCAGTGGGCCGGTTCCAGGGCTCGCTTCAGTCATTTTCTGCTCCGCGACTGGGGGCGCTTGTGGTGCGCGAGGCGGTGCGCCGCGCTGGTGTCGAACCCGCACGAATTGATGAGTGCATCATGGGTTGCGTTCTGCAGGCCGGCCTCGGCCAGAACCCCGCGCGTCAGGCGGCGCTCTTTGGAGGATTGCCGCCCGAGGTGGGCGCGCTCACCATCAACAAGGTTTGCGGTTCGGGGCTGAAGGCCGTGGCCCTGGCCGCGCAGGCTATCCAAACGGAAAACGCTGAGATGGTCGTCGCTGGCGGCATGGAGTCAATGACCAACGCTCCCTATCTGCTGCCCCAGGCCAGGGCCGGCTATCGCATGGGTAACGGCGTGCTGGTGGACGCAATGATCCAGGACGGTCTCTGGGAGGTCTACAACAACTTCCACATGGGCGTGGGGGCGGAGAAGATCGCGGCCCGCTACGCCATCAGCCGCGAGCAGCAGGACGCCTTTGCGGCCGAGTCACACCGTCGCGCCGCCTCGGCCACGGCGGAGGGGTTCTTCCGGGAAGAGATTCTGCCTGTCGAGATTCCACCGGCCAAAAAAGGTGCCGCCACGTTGCTCTTCGATGCTGACGAGTCGGTCCGCCCCGAGACGACCGTCGAAATCCTATCCCGGCTCAAGCCGGCCTTTCAGCCGGAAGGCACGGTTACCGCCGGCAACTCTCCCGGCGTGAGCGACGGCGCCGCGGCCCTGGTGGTCGCCAGCGCTGAGCGGGCCCGGCAATTGGGTCTTGCGCCGCTGGCTGTGATTCGTGCCCAGGCCACCAGCGGGGGCGAGCCGGAGTGGTTCGGCCTGGCTCCCATCGAAGCTGTACGCAAGGTGGCGGCAAAGGCCGGTTGGCCGCTCGAAACCGTCGATTTGTTTGAGTTGAATGAGGCCTTCAGCGTGCAGGCATTGGCCGTCAATCGCGACCTGGACCTCGACCCGGCGAAGGTCAACGTGCAGGGCGGAGCCGTCGCCATCGGCCACCCCATCGGCGCCAGCGGGGCGCGCGTACTCACCACGCTGCTCTACGCTTTGCGCCGCCTCGGCATGACTCGGGGCATTGCCGCGCTGTGCCTGGGTGGTGGCAATGCGGTGGCGCTGGCTGTCGAGCGCATTTAACAGGTTTTAGCGGAATCTAGATTCTCTGGAAGAATCTCAATCTGAGCGCCGGTTCACCGGATTCAGCTTCAATCGCAGAATGGCGTCTCGTATGGGAAGCCTTCCGCTCTATCCTCTTCAGACGTTTGACCGGAATCAGCGTCTCCCGCAGCTTGGGCGCTAAAAAACGCGTCAACCTGGGCCAGCACCTCGGCACCTGTCCGCGCATGGTAGATGGCGCCCCGCAGCTTGGCTCCGCCCGGCACGCCGTGCGTAAACCATGTGGCAAACTGCTTCATCTTGCCAGCCGTCTCGCCCAGCCGCGCGGCCTTGGGAAGATCCTTAGTGGCCTCGGCCTCGTCCAGGAGCATCTGGAAATAGGCGCGAATCATGCGGTAACGGTCTTCCACGGTGGGCCGCTCATAGCTTCCGGTGGCCGTGTACTGCGCGATCTGGCGGAAAATCCACGGATTCTCCGGCGCGGCCCGGCCGATCATTACCGCGTCGCAGCCGGTTTCTGCCACCATGGCCGCCGCGGCTTCCGGAGTGCAGATGTCTCCGTTGCCGATGACCGGAATCCCCACCGTCTGCTTTACCTGCGCAATCCACTCCCAGCGCGCCTGGCCGCTATAGCCCTGCTCGCGGGTGCGGGCGTGCAGCGTCACTCCGTTCAGCCCCTCGGCCTCGGCCATCCGTGCCAGCTCCAGGCACACAATTTCGGCGTCGTTCCAGCCCAGCCGGAACTTCACTGTGAAGGGAATCGTCACCGCCTTGCGCACGGCGCGAAAGATCTCGCCGATTCGTGGCAGGTCGCGCAGCAGGCCGGAGCCGCCGTTCGACCCCACAACCCGCTTGGCCGGGCAGCCCAGGTTCAGGTCCACCAGGTCGAAGCCGGTCTCCTCCACGATCCGCGCCGCCTCGGCCAGCGTCTCGGGATTGGCCCCAAAGAGTTGCGCTCCGATAGGGTGTTCGTCACCGTAGAAGGTCAAATAGCGCTGGCGCTTGGTCTCCCGCATCCTGGCCAGGCCGTCGGCCGAGGTGAACTCGGTCATCAGCAGCCCGCAGCCGGACTGCTCATTGCTCACGGCGTCGTCGATGGCCGAGCCGACCGGGTTCTCCGCATCCAATGTGGGTGCCTCAGCTCTCGATTCTGAGACCTGGGAAGCCGTGAACAAACTGGCGTGGCGGATGAACCGCCGGAAGACCGTGTCTGTGACTCCCGCCATGGGAGCCAGCACGGTGGCCGGAGCCACCACAACCGTTCCCAGGCGCACCTCGGCCGGTACCCGCGCCTCCGCGGGCATCGCGTACTCCTTGGGATTG
Source organism: uncultured Occallatibacter sp. (assembly GCA_964420185.1). Classification (GTDB taxonomy): domain Bacteria; phylum Acidobacteriota; class Terriglobia; order Terriglobales; family Acidobacteriaceae; genus Telmatobacter. The sequence continues at coordinate 11,969 of CAYQSI010000068.1, forward strand.
TCCCAGTTTTTCTTCACGGTAAAGCCTTTGCCCGCCATGCGAACCTCATCCACAACAAGTCCGGAATCAGCCGGGCAGCTCATTCATTTCATAAACATACGGCTTGCCTCGCGACTCCGGATCCCAGCCCGCATTCATCGCCTGCCGAATATGAGCCTCAACCTTCGCGGGCGCAATATTCTGCAGGACAAAGTCAGTCCTCGTAAAGCTGACCTTTTGCGTTTTTACCGCTGGGTATTCCAGATAAAGCTCCCGATGCGCGCCTTCGGCAACCATGACATGAATTGCCACGCCCTTCCACCCCTCAGCGGTGCACCATTGCTGCTCGCGGTGCAAACGCCAGATAAGCGGGACGCCGTCGATCTTCGTTGCGAACTGAATCGAGCGTTTAGCGCGTGGCATTGTTGGCCCCATCTCACATTCAAAACGTACGGGCCATATCCGGACATTTCTGTTCGTGCTACAACACAACGAGGCCTCCGCCGTGGCGGAGGCCCCAATCCTGCTGGCCGCGTGCCGCGTGCCGGTTACTTGGCTGCGGCCGCTGCGGCTGCTGCCTGTGCCCCGTCGGACTTGGCATACTTGCGGCGGAAGCGCTCGACGCGGCCCGCTGTATCCACCAGGCGCTGTTTGCCGGTAAAGAATGGGTGGCAAACCGAGCAGATTTCCACGTGAATGTCGCCCTTGTGGGTCGAACGGGTCTCAAAGTTGTTCCCGCAGGCGCACAGAACCCGCACCGCGGCATAGTTGGGATGAATCTTTTCCTTCGGCATCGCTCTAGACAGACCTTTCCTGCAATGCTCCTATTGTAGGTGGATTCTGGCGGTTTAGCAATTGCGGAAGAGCAGGGAACAGGGATTAGGGAACAGGGAACAGGGGCCGTTGCGCAACTTCGACCCCCATCAAAACCCCGACGGAGGGCGAAAAGGCCCTTGACTCGTGGGCGAAAGATGCACCATCTTCAGTCAACTTTCTAACCCCTGACCCCTAACCCCTAATCCCTATCCCTTACTGCTTCAGCGCCTTTTCGATCCCTGCCTCCACCAGCGGCGCCATCACTGCGTAGCCGGCCGGCAGCGGATGCACCCCGTCCTTGCTCAGCGTAGCCGGCAGCCCGTCGCGCTCGTCCTTCATCGCCGTGTGGAAGTCCACGTAAGGGTAGCCCTTTTCTGCCGCGTAGGCCTTGATCCAGGCGTTCAGCGCCAGCACCTTGGGCGCGGGCGTCATGCCCGTCCTCCATGAAAAATCAAAGGCCGGCAGCACCGAGCACATCACCACGCGAATATGGTTGGCCGTGGCCAGTTCGGCCATTGAGGTCAGGTTGTCTTCGATCTGCTCCAGCGTCTCTGGGCCGGTGTTGCCGGCTATGTCGTTGATGCCAGCCAGAATCACCACCACCTTGGGTTTGAGCGCGATCACGTCATGGCGGAAGCGCAAGACCATCTGTGGCGTAGTCTGTCCGCTGATGCCGCGATTGATATAGGGCTTGCCGGGGAATGATCCCTCTGGCTCCTCGATCTTCCAGAATTCCGTGATCGAGTCGCCCATGAAGACCACGCGGTCTTCGCCAGCGGCGGGCGGACCCAGCTTCAAATCGGCCTCCTTGAACTTTGCCAGCCAGGGAAAATCGTCCTTCATCTGCGCGTCGCGCGCCTTTTGCCATGCGGAAACCTCCGGCGTCTTGGGCATCACGCAGGGAGTCTTGGCCTCCGGCGCTGCGGCAGCGATCTGCGCCGGCAGGGTGGCCGCCGGTAGAAAAACGAAAACGGCAAGAAGGGCGAAAACGGCGCGCAATACCATTCGATTCACGAGTGAGTCTCCATCTCTCCGCGGGCCAAAGGCAATTTTTTCCGCGTGGTTCCGATTGTAGGCAATGGCGCTTCAGGCGGGCCAATGCCTTTTCCACAATAAGGGACCGGACCTGCACCGGCGCACCCCCGCGGCAATTGCGCTACGCTTGAATTCAGATGAGTGAATGTAATATTTGCGGTGGAGTCGGGCTGGTGCGGGTGGTCAACGCTCAAGGCCAATGGGTTTCGCGCGTTTGCGAGTGCCAGGAAAGGGAGCGCGAGGAGCGCCGCCTCGTCGCCGCTCACATTCCCGAGCGCTACCGCCCTTGCTCGTTGGACACCTATGAAACTGCCTTTCGCGGCGCCGACCCCTCGCTGAGCCGCGCGCACCTGACCGCCCGCAAGTTTGTCGAGGCCTTTCCAGTCGATACCGCCGGCAAGGGGCTGCTCTTCACCGGCTCCATCGGCGTAGGCAAGACCCATCTGGCTGTGGGCGTGCTCCAGCGGTTGGTGCAGGAGCGCGGCGTTCGTGGCCTCTTCTGCGACTACCGCGAATTGCTCAAGAACATCCAGAACAGCTACAACTCCCAGGTGCAGACCACCGAGTTGGAGCTTCTCAAGCCCGTCTTTGCCGCCGAAGTGCTGGTGCTGGACGACCTGGGCGCGCAGAAGCCCAATGAATGGGTATGGGACACGGTGGCGCTGATTCTCAACACCCGCTACAACGACAAACTGTCCACCATCATCACCACCAACTGGCCTGACCTGCCGGCCGGCGCTGGCTTCAAAGTCGATGAGAAGGGCAACAAGCCCGCCAAAAGCGAGGACACCCTCGGCGACCGCATCGGCGACCGCATGAGGTCACGCCTGGCTGAGATGTGCGTTTGCGTCGAGATGACCGGCGAAGACTTCCGCCAAAGCGTCAAGAAAGCGCGGGGATTCAGCTAAGCTTAGCTCCCCGGAGTTGTATCGTCTCGATACCGTCGCCTGGTTCATTGTGGCCATGCGCCGGGCAGCGCACGCGGGATCTGATTCATAGCGTATTGATCGCACCCGTCAACAGCCGGCTCCAGCCTTTAGAAAAGACAAAAGCTGGCCAGCACCAACAGGATGGCAGCGATCGTGACGGCATGGTACACAAGATCTTCTGTTTGCTGGGAGCGCCTTCGTCCGTCGGCGGGCGCTGCCATGGCGATGGATGCGATTGGGGAATAGGAATGCATCGCTGGCCTGCCTTTCCGTGCCTTGCGGCAAAGGTTACGCGTTCTGGATCTGGCCGGTTCTCACTTCTGCATCCTTAGACACGAAATCTCTTCGAAAGATGCGGAACAACGGTGAAGAACCGCACAGATTGTGACGCTACTTTGCCTATCGGTCAAGGATTAAAAAGCATCTGCTTTATGACGGGAATCGAAAAGACCACAGGATTCCTTTGGTAACGGTAGAAAATCACGTTCCCGAACATTGGTTCTGAACTTGTCTTGATCCACCGGGAGAAATGTACCTGGCTGCCCTTGGCCGCGGTTGCCACGGGACCGGCCTTAAGCGTGGAACGAAGAAACGTCCTTGCCAGAAGCGCGCGGTCCGCGAATCACTTGATCAAGTGCCATATCCCAACCAAAATGTGGCCAATGCGCTTTGACAGGGGTGGTTTCGGCTCCGGTGGCAACTCGACAGGCAACAGATCCTCTGGTGTCATGAATGTAGGTGTATATTCGGTATAGCCGGGGCAGTTATCCTCCTGCGAATCAAGTATTTCAGCCACAATCGGGTCACCGCCCTCGCCTCTGGCCGCCTTCTCGAACTCGTCTGCCCTTTCTCGCCGTGAGCGCGACAGATCAATCAATAACTTGGCCTCTTCTTGCCGGTCCTCGGCCAGCGACTCGTTTGCGCGGTCAAGCAGTTCTTTCGCTTCCTTGTAGTGGATGCGGGCAATTTCGTGGAGCTCGTCGGCTGGCGAATCGCCCTGGAATGTGTAGACCGGCGGTTTATTCTTGGGATTGTCGTCTGGCATTCTTTCCTCCTGGCCGGTAAATATCCATAAAGCTATTGATCTACCCTTTAGTGCCGCGTCATCCAACATTATTCCTCAAAACATGGGAACTCGGGGATTTTCTTCACTCAGGGGTGTAAAATTCCGCTCGTGAGCATTGGTCCTGAACTCGTTCCTCCCGCCGAGAAAGAAACACGCAACTGGCTGCCGCTGGTTGTGGCTGCTGCCGTGGTTCTGTCGATTGCCGCTGTGGCGATCGTCAGCCTGGAATACAAAAACGCGCGCGGAAAGGGTGCGGCCAAGGTTACGCCAATCTCCGCGCCCCTGGATCCCTATGCGGAGAACCTCCCGCTGACCCGCCTGGCCATGAGCGAATCCGGCAACCTCTCCGGAGGCAAGGTCACATACCTGGATGGCCATATTGCCAACCAAGGTACCCGCATTGTCACCGCCGTTACTGTTCAGGTACTCTTTCGCGATTTCGCCCACGAGGTGG
>CAYQSI010000069.1:0-16113 GCA_964420185.1 uncultured Occallatibacter sp.
GCTGTGCCCCGTTCATCGCAGTTTCATCGCGATGAGCGGGTCTTGAGATCAGATCATGGGCAGGTTGCCAGCACATCAACCCCAAAGAATCGCTATACACCATGAGAATCTGTGCATGAGAAGCTGTGCCCCGTTCATCGCAGTTTTATCGCGATGAGCGGGCGGGCGGGTGGCTTGAGGTCAGATCGTGGCCTGACTATGATGGAGCCATGCCGTACGGTCTGAAACGGTTCCAGAAAGCAGAAGCTCTCCACTTCATTACTTTCAGTTGCTTTCACCGTCTCCCCCTTCTCGATGCGCCAGACCCCAAAAACACTGTTGAGGCCATACTGGAACTGACTCGTGCACGACATCAGGCGAGGGTTTACGCCTACGTCCTGATGCCCGAGCACGTCCATATACTCATCAACGAGCCACCATCGATTCTCGTGGCCCAGTTTCTCAAAGCCGTAAAGCAGATCACTTCGCGCAAACTGAGAGGCCAGCATGAGAAGTTCTGGCAGGAACGCTACTTTGACCGTAACGTCCGTGGTGAAGATGCCCGCTCTGAAGTGATACGTTACATTCATCGGAATCCAGTAAAGCGCGGATTGGTTACATCTCCCGGAGAATACCAATGGAGTAGCTTCAACCACTACGCAACTGGTATTCGAGGAGCGGTTGAAATCGAGTCAGAGTGGACGGCAAGACTTCGCGTCCCACTCCTCGCGATAAAGCCGCGATGAATGGGGCACAGCCTTCTATCTTGACTAATGATCGAAGGAGACAGAATCGATGCCGGGGCCACCTGCCCATGACGACCACTACAAAAATACGGTTGAGGAGCTCTTCTATGACAGTAGAGGCCTGGAAATCTTTGTGCGATGTATTGACAGTAGTGTTGCTGGGATTCACCTTCCTTGCCGGAGCTGGTGTACTCCTAACCGGCAACATTATCAATAAACGCCAATCTGAACAATTGAAGACTTTTGATTTCGACATGACGAAAGCAAAGTCCGAACTAGTCACTCAACAAGAGAGAGCAGCAATAGCAGAAGGAAATATAGCGCTGGCCGAGCAACATGCGGCAGAGGCAAATGCCAAAGCCGAGGGCTTCCGCCTCGATATTGCGAACGCTAATGAGCGCGCCGGGAAGGCACAAGAAAGTCTGGCTCTTGCGGAACAACACGCAGCGGAAGCGAATACGAAAGCAGAGGGATTTCGGCTAGACATCGCCAAGGCAAACCAAGCGTCTTCCGAGGCCCAAGCACAAGTAGCGGGAGCTACCGCCGAAGCGGCAAAGGCTAATCTCGAACTGGAGCGGATAAGGACACCGAGGTCTCTAACTAACGCTTTAGGTCTAACAGACTCCCTAAAGACTTTCAATGGAACGGAGTACACGTTTATTGGCTGTTTCCAAGACCAAGATTCGATAAACCTGCTGATACAACTCGACAAGGCATTAGCAGACGCCGGATGGACGCGAGGCAAATTGCCACCCCAAAATTCCTTCGGGGACATCCAACTCAATATCTCGAAGGATTTTGCTGTTCCGATTACTTCGCGGTCAGGCGTATACGTGGGAGCGCAGACTACTGGAACGGTGGATGAGCTCAAAGCAATACCCGTGCACCTGCTTCCGGAATACATCAGAGCGGCGATGGCCTTAAAGGGCGGATTAGCTTCCGGTATTACCCCTCCAGAGGGAGACCTTGGCCCCCTTCCAGTTGATACAGGCAATTCCACCAGCGTGTTTATTCTTATCGGAAAAAAACCGTAAGCATTCGGGATGGGAAGGTGGCCCACACATCACTGTATCAAGGACTGCGCCCCGTTCATCGCAGTTTTATCGCGATGAGCGGGCGGGTTGCGTACCCAAATTTTTCGAATCCTAACCTTTCCTCAAATCTCCGAGACAAGTCCCTTCTGCAATTTTGAGTTTCTCTACAGCCTGGTAGCTCGCACCCCTGCGAATTGCGCCGCTGTGCAGGCTATTGCGGTCAAATTCACCTTAAAAACCGCTGAATTGCCTCGTTTTTGGATCAATTATTTCAGAATTCGATGTATGTCTATGCACACCTTTCGCTGCCCGCAAAGCCCTGTTACCCACAAAATCGTGTAGTTAGAGCGTCACTTCTGCCGGGCGCCCAGGTCTCGATTTCGGAGACCTGGGAGACCAATAATTCCACGAGGTCTCTGACCGCTAGAAGATGTACCAACTGGGTGCCCCACCCTCGGCGCGTCTTTGTTTTTGCGCCTAGGGTGGGATACCACCGCACTCTAGGCAAAATACAAAATGATACTGTCAGAGACTAGGCCTGCGTTCATCTTGCAGCGGCAACCGCTTGCCCATTCACAACCGAGCCAACCAATTTCCCCGCTCGATCCACGGCCACCAGACTGGCCACTCTGCCAACAGCGACGGAACCAACCTGATTGCCCAGGCCAGTCATGGCTGCCGGGTTCACGGTCGCCAGACGCAGAGCCTGTTCCAGCGGCGCGCCGGTAAATTTCATGAAATTTGTGAGGGCGAGGTCGAGCGTGAGTACGCTGCCGGCCAGCACGCCGCCAGCCATGGCTCTGCCCTGGGCAACCTGCACCGCAAACCCGCCCAGATAATACTCGCCGTCGGGCATTCCCGCGGCGCTCATCGCGTCGGTCATCAGAATGGCCCGCTCCGGCCCCTTGGCTCGCCACCACAACTTCGCCATCTCCGGAGCGGTGTGGATGCCATCGCAAATCATCTCCGCATAAAGCGAATCGCAGGTGAGAACCGTGCCCAGAATGCCCGGCTCGCGATGATCCAGCGGCCGCATGGCGTTGAAGGTATGCGTTGCGCTGATGGCTCCGGCACGAATGGCGGCTTGGGTTTCGGCGGCAGTGGCGTTTGAGTGGCCCAATGAGATGCGAACGCCGCGTGAGCGAGCGTGCGCAGCCAGTTCGGGCGCTCCAGGCAGCTCGGGCGCCAGCGTCATCAGCCGAATGTGGCCCTCGGCGGCTTCATAGAACCGGTCGAAGAGGGCAATATCGGGCGCCATCAGGCACTCGGGCGGATGGACGCCGCGCTTGGCGTGGGAAAGAAACGGGCCTTCCAGATGAATGCCGATGGGCCGCGCCTGGCCATCGACTGGCGGCTGCGCCATCAATTTTGCCAGCCCCGAGAGCGACCGCAGAGTCGCATCCAGCGGCGCGGTCACCGTAGTGGGGAAAAAATTGCCTGTACCGCGCGAGGCCAGGAAGCTGCTGATGGCGCCGAGCGCCTCGGCCGTGGCCTCCATTGCGTCGTGGCCTTTGGCCCCGTGGGTGTGCACGTCAAAAAACGCCGGGGCCAGTGTTGCGCCGGGAAAGTCAAGAACGCGCGCCGCGCCGGGAAGATCGCCGGATGCACGCGTGGAAATGGAGGCAATCTGGCCGTCTTCGATCGCTACCACGGGCAAGTCGATCAGCCCGGCGCCATCCCAAAGCCGCTCCGCTGTAAGTATCGTTCGCATAGTGTCAATTATTACAGGCACAGCGCCCTCCCGATCAACCGCTCCTCGAATCTGCGCGCCGGACGAGCGTGAGCGGCCCTTTCTTTGCTAGAGTTTGGTCATGCATACCACGGCGCAGTTGGCGGTTTCCTGTACGGCTTTCATTCTTGGAGCAGGGGTTCTTGCGGCGCAGACCATCGATTTGCCCACCAGCAAGCAGTTGATTGGAGAGATTCCGGGAAATCCCCAGCGGTTGAACAGTCTGCCTATCTCGATGGCCATTTCTCCGGACGGACGCTATGTGGTCACAGTGAACGCCGGTTACGGCACCTTCGAATCGCACTACAAGCAGTCGCTGGCGGTGCTCGATACGCGCTCCGGCGCCGTGGCGGACTTTCCCGACGACCGCACTCTGGTGAGAGCCAAGCAGACGCTCTACTCCGGCCTGGCGTTCAGCCGCGACGGAAATCATGTGTACGCGAGCATGGCCTCGATGACCGACCCGCTTGACGGCGGCAAGGACAAGACCGGCAGCGGCGTTGTGGTGTACCGCTTCACCGCGGGAAAAATCTCGCCGGAACGCATGATTCAGTTGCCCCTCCAGCAGCTCGCTCCTGGCAGGAAAACCAAGCTGCCCGGCGGAGCGGAGAGCGACAAGGGGGTGCCCTATCCGGCCGCGATCGCGGTGGTTGGCCCGGCCGGCGCAGAGAAGCTTCTGGTCGCCGATAACCTCTCCGACGACGTTCTGCTGCTCGATGCCGCGAGCGGCCAGATCGAGAAGCGATTCGACCTAGCCGAAAGCGATGCCGTGCCTTCCACGTATCCCGTTGCCCTGGCGGTTTCAAAGGACGGCGGGCGCGCCTTTGTCGCCTTGTGGAACGCATCGGAGATTGTGGAACTCGACCTGGCCAGGGAAACTGTGGAGCGCAAGCTCACCTTGCTCAAGCCTTCCAGCCCAATCGCTCCTGGCACGCACCCTTGCGCTCTGGAGCTCTCGCCCGATGGGCGGACCCTCTACGTCGCGCTGGCCAACCGCGATGCCGTTGCCGCCGTGAATGTGAATGCCGGCCAGTTCTCCGTGAAGGGCTACTTCGATACCCGCCTGCCGCACCAGGGCTACTTTGGCGCGGAACCGGTGGCATTGGCGCTGAACGCCGACGGCAGCCGCCTTTATGTGGCCAATATGGGCAGCGATGCCGTTGCCGTGGAGGACACCGGAAAGCTGACACCGAGAACAGCCCGAAAGGCCATGGTTGAGCCCCTCGGCTTTGTGCCCACCGAATGGATGCCCATGTCGATGGTCTTTCTTCCTACACCCTCCGGCGGCAGGCTCTATGTCGCCACAGCCAAGGGCAAAGGGACCGGCCCGAACAACGCGCTCCAGCCGGCGACAGCGGCATCAAAGTTTGTGTGGTCCAGGCCTTTCACCTACATCGCCACGCTTCTCTACGGTTCTGTGGCCACCTTGGACGCGGCCGGGATCGAGAAGAATTTGCCGCTGTGGACCGAAGCGGTACTCGACTCCAACCGCATGAAAGCAGCCGAAGAGAAGATTGCCTTTGCCGGGGGCGCGCAGAACCGCATCCAGCACGTGATTTACATCCTCAAGGAGAACCGGAGCTACGATCAGATTTTCGGCGACCTGAAGAAGGACGGCAAGCCGGTGGGCAATGGCGATCCCAGCCTGACCATGTACGGCGAAGAGATTACGCCCAACCAGCACAAGCTGGCCCTGCAATTCGGCGTACTCGACAACTTTTACGATTCCGCCGAAATCTCCGGCGACGGCCACGTCTGGTCGAATGCCGCCATCGGCACGGACTATCTGGAAAAGACCTGGCAGCAGGGCTATCGCGGCGGGCAGCGGACTTATGACTACGAGGGCGTGGTGGCCGACGGTTATCCGCTGCTGCAGAAGATTCCCGACGTGAACGAGCCGGCCAGCGGCTATCTGTGGGGTAATCTGGCTGCCCACGGCAAGAGCTACTACCACTTCGGCGAATATATCTCCTCGACGTTTTGCAATGCGGCGAAGGTTGCGGACCCGCAACTGGGGGCAATGCTCGCCGGCAGCACCTGCGCGCGCAACGCCGTTGCGCCGGGCGAGGCGTTTCCTCCGGAGTGGGGCGGCGAGAAAAGCAAATGGCCCTGGCCCATTCCGCTGATGGCCTCGAACGTGGCTACCAAGGCGGAGTTGGTGGGCCACTTCGCCGTGGAGGCGCCGGATTTCAACCTGATGATCCCCGACCAAGTGCGGATTGAAGTTTTCCTGCGGCATTTGCAGGGCTGGATCGCGGACAAGGCGCAGGGCAAGGAGACCATGCCGAACTTCGTGCTGATTCGTCTGCCCGACGACCACACCGCGGGCACACGGCCCGGCGGACCCACGCCCAAGTCCTCGGTGGCCGACAACGATCTGGCGGTCGGACGCGCGGTGGAAGCCGTCTCCCACTCGCCCTTCTGGGACGACACCGCATTTTGCATTCTGGAAGACGACGCCCAGAACGGCGGCGACCACGTGGACGCCCACCGCAGCACTGCGCTGATCGTCAGCAAATACGCTCCGCACGGGACCGGCGGAGCGCCCTTTGTGGACAGCCGCTTCTACTCCACCGTGAGCATGATCCGCACCATGGAGTCGCTGCTCGGCCTGCCTCCAATGAACAATAACGACGCCTTCAGCTCGCTGATTTCCACGCTCTTCACCGGCCCCGGCGACCAGCCAGCTTTTGCGGCCGATTACTCGAACCGCGACAATGGCCTGATCTACGCAGCCAACCCGCAGACGGCCGCGGGAGCCAGGGAAAGCATGAAGATGGACTTCCGCCACGCTGATCGCGCCCCCGCCGAAAAGCTGAACGTGATCCTGTGGAAAGATGCCATGGGCAACGCGCCTGTTCCGGCCATGTTGAAAGAGCGCCACAAGAAAAACACGAAGGATGACGACGATTAAGGATGTGGCCGGGTTTTCCAGGCTTCGATTCTGAGACCTGGAAAGCCACAAATCTCAAACGGCCCCGCTCATCGGCCAATTACACTGTTCCCATGACAAAGCGCATCGGCATCCATCTGGGCACGGCGGGCGGGGCATCAAACGCCATCGAGCAGGCGCGGGAGATTGGCGCCAACACCTTGCAGATTTTTTCGTCGAGCCCGCGCATGTGGCGCGCGCCCAAGATCGACCCCAAACAGGCCGTGCGCATGAAAGAACTGCGTGTTGCCCTTGATGTTGGCCCTTTGGTAATTCACACGAGCTATCTGGTCAACGTATGTAGCCAGACGGTCGAGGTGCGCGAGAAGAGCGTTGCGGCCTTTCGCGGCGAGATCGAGCGGGCGCTGGCGCTGGGAGCCGAGTATCTGGTGCTGCATCCCGGCTCGTGGAAGGGACTGACCCGCGACGAGGGCCTCAAGTTAGCCGCGGATTCGATCACCCGCGCCATCGACGGCCTCGCGTGGCAGGAAACTCCGTTCCATATCCTCATCGAAAACACGGCGGGAGCGGAATTTTCGCTGGGCGGCAGCTTTGATCAGGTGGCTGAGCTGGTGGAGCGGCTCAAGCCGACCGCGCCCATGGGTGTCTGCCTGGATACCTGCCACACTTGGGTCGCTGGCTACGATCTTGTGTCTCCCGAGGGTTATGAGCAAACCGTAGCCCAGGCCGCCGCGACCGTTGGATTGGACGCGGTGCGCGTCTGGCACATGAACGACGCCAAGGCCGCGCGCGGCTCCAAGCTCGACCGCCATGAGCAGATCGGCAAGGGCACCATGGGGCTTGAACCCTTCCGCCGCCTGCTCAATGACGAGCGATTTGCCCACGCCGCCTTCATCGCCGAAACCCCGGTGGACGCGCCCGGCGACGAGGAACGGAATGTGGGTGTGCTCAAGAGCCTGGTGAAATAGCGACAAAATTCTTGGTTGAACTCACGGTAGCATTATGCTACCGTGAACGTATGAGTCAGCCAGTCAAACTTTCGGATGCGCTGGTGCTGGATGCCCGGATTGCCGGAGCAACGCAGGAGCGCTCGATTGCCGGGCAGGTCGAGTTCTGGGCCAAGTTGGGGCGATCTATGGACCTGTTGTTGGATGGGCGGCAAGTGCTGGCGCTGCGCAGGAGTGCCGGAGCGCAGCCACTGTCGGAGGCTCTGGCTTCCGTTGATACTCCAGCAGGCCGGAAGCGATTGGCGGATGTTCTCGCGAGTCAGCCTTACCCACACTACAAGCAGTATTCCGGTCGGCCGGGATTGCTCCTTCGAATCGATGAGGATGGTTCTCAGACGGTGGGCCGCTTTGTGAACCGCAGGTTTACGGCGGTTGAAGTCAGCGCTGGCTTGTCAAACCAGTCCGTCCCCGGGGGGCAACTCCGGACCGCCAAGAAGAGTTCCAGGACGAAATCAGTTTCCGTCCGGATCAAAGCAAAGTCTGTGCCCCAGCCGAAGGAACGGGAAGCGTGGGCCTGAAGTCACTGCTCGACCGGCGTCCGATTGTCGTTGCCCTGGCTGGTCCGAATGGGGCAGGAAAAAGCACCTTCTTCGACGCCTATTTGGCGAGAACAGGGCTGTATTTCGTCAACGCGGATGAACTCGCGCTTTCTTTGACGATGAATCCCTATTCGGCAGCGAATCTGGCGGATACGCTCCGGCGGCAACTGGTGGAGCAGCGGAAAAGTTTTGTATTTGAGACTGTTCTTTCTGATCCAGTAGGGAATAAACTCGATTTTCTGAAAGATACCGAAAGTGCAGGCTACACAGTTGTACTGGTCTTTATCGGTATTGCCGGGCCGGAGATTTCCGATGACCGCGTCGCTATGCGCGTCTCGCAGGGCGGTCACGACGTTCCACGGAAAAAGCTGGTCGAACGCTTTCCGCGCATCATGAATAACTTAAAAAGAGCGATGGCCGAACTCTCAAATGTATGGGTTTACGATCACAGCGAGCTTGACCAGGGATACCGCTTAGTCGCCACACGGGAGAATGGGCAGGAAATCAAGTTGCATAAACCCACTCCGGAGTGGTTGCGGGCACTGTTGCCCTGAAGTTGACGCGTCTCCCGTTTACACTAAAAGAGATATGGCGGAAGACAACGAACTGCGTTACGACCCGGCGGCAATTGAACCAAAATGGCAGCAGCGGTGGGCCTCGGACCCCACTTTGTATGCGGCCGAACCCGCATCCTGCGGCAAGCCCAAGTACTATGTGCTGGAGATGTTGCCTTACCCCAGCGGCCAGTTGCACATGGGGCACGTGCGCAACTACTCGATTGGCGACGCGCTGGCCCGGCACATGTGGATGCGCGGCTACAACGTGCTGCATCCCATGGGCTGGGACGCCTTCGGGCTGCCGGCGGAGAATGCCGCGCTCAAGCACAACACCCCTCCCCGCGAGTGGACCCTCAGCAACATCGCCGCCATGAAGCGGCAGATGGAGCGGTTGGGCCTGGGCTACGACTGGGCGACGGAAATCGCCACCTGCTTGCCGGAGTACTACCGCTGGAACCAGTGGTTCTTCCTGCGCATGTACGAAAAAGGGCTGGTTTACCGCAAGAAAAGCAAGGTGAACTGGTGCCCGGAGTGCGCTACGGTGCTGGCCAACGAGCAGGTGATCGATGGCTGCTGCTGGCGGCATGAAACCACGCAAGTGGACCAGCGCGACCTGGTGCAGTGGTTCCTGCGCATCACCGCCTATGCCCAGGAACTGCTGGACGGCCTGGACAAGCTGGACGGCTGGCCAGAAAAAGTCCGCACCATGCAGCGCAACTGGATTGGCCGCAGCGAAGGAACGGACGTCGATTTCTTTCTGGAAGAAGAAGCTGGCAAGGGAACAGAAAAGACGCGCATTCGCGTCTTCACCACGCGCGTGGACACCATCTTCGGCGCGACCAGCGTGCAATTGGCGCCGCAGCATTTTCTTGTGGACCGGTTTACCGCTGTGGACTCCGCACTCAAAGCGCAGGTCGATGAGCTGCTGGAGCAGCAGAAGAAGGCGCGCGAGGCAGGCGATCTGGGTGCGATTGAGAAGCACGGTATTCCGACAGGGCACTTTGCCATCAACCCCTACAACGGCCAGCGCGTGCCGATTTGGGTAGCAAACTACATCTTGGCGGACTACGGCACCGGCGCCATCATGAGCGTCCCGGGACACGACGAGCGGGACTTCGAGTTTGCGACCAAGTACAACCTGCCCATTATTCAGGTGATTAAGCCCCTCCAAAACGCCGAGGGCTCGGAGAGCCTCCCGTTCTGCTCTGAAGACGGCGTTCTGGTGAATTCCGGCGAATACGACGGGATGAGCTGCGTCGACGCCGAAAAGAAACTGCAAGAAATTGCCGTGGCCAAGGGCTTTGGCGAGGCGACCGTTACCTTCCGGCTGAAGGATTGGGGCGTGAGCCGGCAGCGGTTCTGGGGCACGCCGATCCCGATCATCCACTGCGAGAGCTGCGGCCTGGTTCAGGTGCCGGACGAGCAGTTGCCGGTGGTGCTGCCTGATCAAATCGAGATTACTCAGCAGGGAGGGTCGCCCCTGGGCCGCGTGCCGGAGTTCGTCAACGTCGCCTGCCCCAAATGCGGCAGGCCGGCCAAGCGCGAGACCGACACGATGGACACCTTCGTCGATTCCAGTTGGTACTTCTATCGCTACACCGACGCGAAGAATACCAGCGCCCCCTACGATCCGGCGAAGGCCCAGTACTGGTTCCCCATCGACCAGTACATCGGCGGCGTGGAGCACGCCATTCTGCACCTGATCTACTCGCGCTTCTGGACCAAGATGATGCGCGACCTGGGATTGATTGTGAACGATGAGCCGGCACAGCGGCTCTTTACGCAGGGCATGGTCATCAAGGATGGCGCCAAGATGTCCAAGTCGAAGGGCAACGTGGTTTCGCCCGACGAGATGGTAGGCCGCTACGGCGCCGACGCCACGAGGATGTACGCCCTCTTTGCCGCGCCGCCAGACCGCGATCTGGACTGGCAGGAGGACGGCGTGGCCGGGGTGAGCCGCTTCCTGGCCCGCGTTTGGCGACTCGCCACAAAATACGCGCCGCTTGCGCATTCCAGTGAAGGCCAGAGCGTAGAAGCCCCCACCGGGCTTTCGCTCAAGCTGTTGCGCAAGCTGCATCAGACCATCGCCAAGATCTCGCTGGACTTTGAGGGCCGCTGGCACTTCAACACCTGCGTGGCTGCCATCATGGAGCTGGTCAACGAACTCCAGGCCGCCGATGCGCAACTGGCAGCGGGCGGAGTTCCGGCTCCGGTGATGCGTGAGCTGCTGCGCTCGCTGGTGCTGCTGCTGGCGCCGTTTGCGCCTTATCTTGCGGCGGAACTGTGGGAAGAGCTGGGCGAAGAGGGCAACGTGTTGCGCGCTCCCTGGCCGGTAAGCGATCCCGAGCTGGCCAAGGAAGACGAGCTGGAGATTCCGGTGCAGATCAACGGCAAACTGGTGACCGTTGTTCGCGTCTCTGCCGATGCCGCTCCCAAGGCCATCGAGGCTGTGGCTCTTGCTGACGAAAAGGTTCAGTCGCGGGCATCGGGGAAAAAGGTGGTCAAGGTCATCGTCGTGCCGGGCAAGCTGGTGAATCTGGTGGTGAAGTAGCCGCGATGGCTCGGGGTGCCCCATCCTTGCGACGTCTTTGTTTTTGTCGCAAGGGTGGGAACCCTCAGTCTCAACCGGCGCCTTGTTGTGAGGAGTAGCATGTCAGCACCGCTGCGCGGGACCCAGTCGCTGGTCGGCCAGATGGGCTGGGTCTTCGAGCGGCCGTTGCTCACCGCGCTTGAGGTAGCCTGGCGCTGGATCTTCGGGGTGCCGTTCCTGGCCCTTTGCTCGATCGAGGCGAAGCGGGTTCTCGCCGCGCTGCCGCCGGAGTCCGCGGGCATCACCGCCCTCGACCCGCAAAACCCCTGGGTGGCCGCGGTACAGCTCAGCAACGCATGGGCGCTCTACCAGCCTCATATTGCCGTTGTCCTGTGCTGGCTTCTGCCCGTGGCCGCGCTGGCCTGGGTCGTCGTCTCCGGCCTTGGCCGCAGCCTAGTACTCAAGCGGATGGAGCCGTCGCTGCGTTTCCGTCCCCTCGGGATGATTGCCTTGCAAGCTGCGTGGCTGGCTCTTTTTGCCGTCACCTGCTGGGGATGGTTCCGCTCCATCGCGTGGGTGGCGGCCACGCACATCACCCCCGGCGCTGAGCCGGATCTGGTCGGATACTCTGTGGGCGTCATCTTCCTCTCGCTGGGCTTCTTTACGGCGTGGGCGCTGGCGAGTTGGGCGCTTTCGATTGCTCCGCTGCTGATGCTGCTTGAGGATCGCTCCGCGCTTTCCTCCCTCGGTCAAAGCCTCAGGCTGGGAAAGGCCATGACGGCCAAGCTGGTCGAGATCAACCTGGTGATGGGCATTGTCAAGCTGGCGCTCCTGGTGCTGGCCATGGTGCTCTCGGCCGCGCCGCTGCCCTTCAGCAATCAGCTCGGCTCCGGCACTCTGCATTGGATTTCTGCCATGGCCGTGATCTTCTACCTTGTCGCCAGCGATTATTTCCAAGTAGTGCGGCTGAAGGGATTTGCGGAATTCTGGAAGATGTTTCGTGGGCAGTGAATTAGCGAGCCGGTCAACTGCTTCCCCTTCCAACCGTCCGCGAAGCCGTAGACCTGCGTGCCGCTGGAGGAAACCGTCCCGCCGCTCAAGCGCCCCAGCGCATCGTAGTGTACGTCCCCGCGAGTCCGTTCCCCAAGCTGTAGCTGAGCGGCCCGTTGGGTCCGTATTGCACGTTGGAGACAAGGTACGCGGGGTCCGTTGCATAGCTGCGCTAACTGTTTCTGTAAGGCTGTACGTCCGGTTGCCTCCTGTGGCCGAGGCTTATTTCTTCGGCCGCTTGTAGAACGGCGCCGGAATCTGCTTTGCCCTTACGCGATTGGCGCGGACCTGCACCAGCACATCTGCACCGCTTGCAGCCACGGCCGTGGGCAGCAGCGCATAAGCGATGTTGGTCTTGAGAAACGGCGCAGGCGAGCCTGAGGTGATTTTGCCGATCTCGTTCCCATCCAGGTCCAGTACCGGATAGCCATCGCGGGCGATGCCGCGCTCCACCATTTCCAGAGCCACCAGCTTGCGCTTCGGTCCGCCTGCGGCCTGCACGGCCAGCAGAGCTTCGCGGCCAATGAATTCGCCCTTATCCAGCTTAAGCCAGCGCTCCAGACCGCCCTCGAAGACATTGACCGAGTCGGTGATTTCGTGCCCGTAGAGGGGCATGCCCGCCTCCAACCGCAGGGTGTTGCGCGCGCCCAAGCCGCAGGGGCGAATGTTAAATTCGCGGCCTGCTTCCAGCAGTGCATTCCACATCTTTTCCGTCGTGGCCACGTCTCCGGGCAGGTAAACCTCGAAACCGTCCTCGCCGGTGTAACCGGTGCGCGTGATCAGCACGTTGGGCACGCCAGCCACTTCGCCCCAGGTAAACCAATAATTCCTTATCCCCGCCAGCTCAACCTTGGTCAGCTTTTGCAGCGTCTCCAGCGCGCGCGGTCCCTGCACGGCCAGTTGCGAGTAGCTGCTGGAGTCGTCCGTGATGCGCACGTCCGGCATGGAACCGGCGTTTGCCATAATCCAGGCGTAGTCCTTGTCTTTGTTGCCCGCGTTCACCACCAGCAAGTAGTTGTTCTCGTTGTCGCGATGCACCAGCAGATCGTCTACAAAGCAGCCCTGCGGCGTGAGCAGCGCGGAGTAGTGGGCCTGGCCGTCCTTCAAGCGAGAGGCGTCGTTCATGGTAACGTGCTGCACGGCAGCCAGCGCGCCGGGGCCGCGAAACCAGATCTCGCCCATGTGGCTGACGTCAAACAAACCCACGCTGGTGCGCACGGCCACGTGTTCCGCAATCAGCCCGCCACCAGCGCCGGGGTACTCGACCGGCATATCCCAGCCGCCAAAATCCACCATCTTGGCCTTCAACGCGCGGTGGGCTGCGTTCAGGGCGGTCTTCTTCAACGGGGAGGCGATAGGCGAGGCTAAATCGGTCATGAGTCTTCCTTTCATCGGTGCAATTGCACCCTGCCTACGATAGTGATCTACCGGCTTCCGGGTCAAACCCTGCGTTCTAGCTTGGGACCAGATGGACAGGCTGGGGCCAGCCGCCGCCCCCTCACCGCTTCCGCGCCCGCCAGAAGGAACTGACGCCCAGATAAAGAAACACCGCCATCATCGCGGCATAGCCCAGGAACCGCAAGTGATCCTGACCGTAGGCGTAGTTGGCCCTCACGCGCCACATCGCCCGCGCAAAAACCAGCACGAACATGAAGAAGAAGGTGCCTGTCACCTCCAGCCACACGATGCCGCCCACGCGGCGAAAAGGACGCAAAAAACCGCCTACACCGCGCGCCACACCCTTCGTTGTCCGTCCTGCCGCCCGTCCGCGCGCCTCAGCGCCCGCAACCGCTTGAACAGCAGGCGCGGTGGTGGCCGGCGGCGTTCCGGCGCTGATGCGCTGGCCAACGATCCGTCCGGCAACCCGCAGCCCGATACCCAGGGCGCGCCCTATAGTCTGAGGTCTCATTCCGATATGATGGTAGCAGCGGCGGTTGTTGAGCTGCTTTTTGATAAACTTCCGCCGATTCACGCTTGCTCCTGAACGGAGACGGAAGTAAGGTAGATAAAACCCATGTTGCGCCCACGCCTCCCCCTTGCGCCGGTCGCAGCCCCTGGAGGTGCCCCGTGACAACCCGTCTGCGCGAACTCATTCAGCAATTAGGCGAGGCCATACATGAGTCGGTCATCGAGAGTGAGCAGATCTCCGGCGTAGTCGAGGAGATCCGCAGGCACGGCTACGATGTGCTGCTGATGCTCGAGGCCACCATCGCCCTCAACGACCTTGCCGAAGAGGCCGAAGCCGAACAGGTTGAAGTTCATGCCGGCCACCCCGGCGACGAACAGGCCTTCACCCAGAACGATCTCAGCTTCCTCCGTTCCCTGCGCATCTCCGTCGCCGGCGAAAAGAAAGACGCCAGCGGCCCCGAAGCCAAATAGCCTGCCCGGCCCGGAAACCCCACAAATTCACAGTGTGCGTGCTCCTGTGCAAGACGGGCGCGTAAGTTTTTGATTTTGCATGGGTTAGATAGTGGTCCGCATTTTCACCGAATTTGCGCTTTTTGTGTTCCCGTGAAGTCTGTCCGTTTAAATAATTGATTCTTAGTAGGTTAGGTATGGCTCCACAGTTTCACTGGCAAAAACGGGAAAAAACAGCGGAGTTCGCGTGGTTCGCGAAGTTAGCGTGGTTCGCGGAGCTATGGAGAGCGCGGGGCTGGACTGGCGGGGGTTGTTGCGCATGGCTTCTCCGGCGGAAGAGGGATTTCGCTCAGTTTTCATCTATCCATTAGTGTGCGCCAATGGCGAGTTATTTTCGGCAACGAGGATGGTGGGCGAGTCAAAAAGTCAGCGGATCGGCGCCATCTTTTGCCGGATCGGCTCGTTATCGGCATAGACCCGCCACTCGGCCACCAGGCCATCTTCGACCCAAGCCCGAAACGCCGCCGGAGTTTCCCACCAGTTCTCTGCTCGCAACTTCCCATCGGGAGAATAGGTTCCCCGCGCCACGCCCAGCATCACCACTAAAGGCCCGTCACAGCATATCTCCTCCACGGCAATCGAATAATCCGGAACCAGGCGGAAGTACCCAGCCCACGCCGCGCGCATGGCTTCCCTTCCCTCGACAACCGCACCCAGCGAATCGACAAACCGGTGCCCAGGGGTCATCAACTCCACCAACCCCGCCACATCCTGCCGGTTGATCGCCCGAACAAAAGCCTGTGCCGCAGACTCCGCTGAATCGCTCATGCGGAGATTGTAACCATGCCGTTGGCCAATGTCTCGTAATTGAGAGATGGGATGTAGGATGTTGGAATGATGAAGGGATAGGTTCAGTATTTACCGATCACATCCGAACCGGTCGCAGAATCCCAGGCCCAAAGGCGGGACATGAGGTAATTAGCTATCTTAAAGTTCTATGTTTGTCCCGACAATAAAACCCTACGCCCGGATCATTGAGGTTCGTGGTCTCCCAGGTCTCAGAAGCGAGACCTGGGGCACCCAGTCATTTTGGGATGGTCAGACTTAGGCCACCAGCCACCTGCCTGCTCCAACTCGGAGCCTACCGGGCTGCCTCCGCCTTTCATCTTCCTGACCGCACCCCCTACAATGAAGATGGAAGTTCAAAGATCGAGGGAAACTATGCCGCTCTCCGGAGAAGCCATCCGCCTGATGAATTACATTGACGACGTTGCCGTGACCCTGCGCCGGGTGCTGGCCACCATCCCCACACTCACCGCCGAGGAGCGCGCTCGTGTTGCCGAACACCTGCAGCAGTCCAGACCCAACGCCGAAGACCTGGCCCAGGCGCTGGCCCCCAAGTCCGCCCCCGTTGCCTGAGAGCGTCGCCATCATCGGAGCTGGGCCGCTGGGCCGTTGGCTGGCCCTGGCCGCGGCCCGAGCCGGTTTCAGCGTGCTGCTGGAAGACGTGATGCCGGCGAACCTCCATCACGCCCAGGAATTGCTCCGTCAACAACTCAGCCCTGGCACTCCTCCGGCGGAATCGGAGGAGGCTTTGCAGGCTATCGTTTTTGTCTCCACCATTGAGGACGCGGTCCGCGAGGCCGATCTGGTGATCGACTGCGTTCCCGACGAACTGGAATCCAAGCTGG
>CAYQSI010000070.1:0-14515 GCA_964420185.1 uncultured Occallatibacter sp.
TGCTGAGCGCCGCGTGAGAAACCGGCGGCGTAAGTACGTGAACCACATCCACGCCGGAAGCCAGTAACTCCTCGACGCTTCCATAAGCGCCGGGCAGGCCAAATGTCTTTGCGGCAGCCTGCGCCTTGGCCAGGTCAAGGTCGGCAACCCCGACCACCTGAACCGACGGAAGAGACTTCAGGGCGCGAAGATGATGCGCGCTAACATAGCCTGCGCCGATAATTCCAACTCTGAACTTATTCATAGTGGAAGGAGCACACCTCGAAACCCGTAGAAGCTCGCGCTGGGCTGAGCTTCATGGAGCGATTATACTGCTGAGGTGGTAGCGCTTTCAGTTTCCCGGTCATTTTCTTCCGGATTGACAGTGAAAGGGTAACGGCGCCGCAGCCTGAGTGGAGACCAATGGAATTTATTTATTTTGGCAACGACTGGTTCGCCGAGAATCGCACGAGCAGTCACCACATCGCCACGCGACTGGGCGCCAGGTTCCCGATGCTGTATGTCGAGGTGCCAGGGTTGCGAGCGCCTAAGGTGAACACTCGCGATTTACGCAAGCTGCTGAAGAAGCTTCGAATGACCTTTCAGCCGCCACAACTGGTCGCTCCGCACTTCTGGCGCATGACGCTGCCGCAAATCCCGTTTCGTCGCTTCGCAGTTGTCCGTGCGGTGAACCGGAGTTTCTCGCAAATGCTCATCCGGAGAGCCATTCGCCGACTCGGCTTCAACGATGCGGTCGCCTGGTTTCATGTGCCGCATCCAGGGTTCCTCGCCAAACACCTGGGAGAAAAGCTCACTGTCTTCTATTGCATCGATGAATACTCAAAGCTGCCCGGCGTGGACGGAATCGCCGTGCAGAAGAGGGACGACGAACTCACGGTGGCGGCCGACATTGTCTTCGCCTGCAATCAGAAGCTGATTGATACTCATCGATCGCTCAACGCAAACATCCATCTTTCACCACATGGCGTGGATACAGAGCTATTCGCACTGGCTAATTCACCCGACACACAAATTCCTGAGAAAGCGAAAGGCCTGCCTCGGCCGATCATCGGCTTTTGGGGACTCCTCGATCAGTGGGTGGACCTCACGATCCTGGAAGATATAGCTCGCGCCCGACCGGGCTGGACGATCTTGCTCATCGGACGCGTGGCCGTGGATGCGCCTGCGCTAAGACGGATGCCGAACGTCGTCTTTGCGGGAACGAAGCCATATTCGCAACTGCCCAACTGGGCCAAGGCCATCGATGTCTGCATTCTGCCGTTCACGCAGACCTCGTTGATGGTGCAGTCGAGCCCGCTGAAACTGCGCGAGTACCTGGCCGCCGGAAAGCCGACTGTCGCCGTTCCCCTTCCTGAAGCAACATTGCTCGGCAATGCCGTGCTAACCGCTGTGGACGGGCCCGGATTCGTCCGCGCCATCGAGAAGGCGCTCGCTGAAAACACGCCCGAACTGGTTGCGCTTCGCCAGAAATCGGTCGAGACTAACACATGGGACGCAGCGGTAGCGAATGTGCTGGAGAAGCTGCAAGCAGAGTTGTCCCGCAACAGGGAAAGCTAAGGAATCTCCGCACAAGTTGATGTTTTGAAAGGGCACAACTTCAGTCGTGCCGTAAATGCCGCAAAACAGCGATGGCTTTAGCCCCTCAGGACTCATCTTCCGTCCGAGTTATATCTTCAACAACTTCCGAATAGCGCGTTGTTTGCGTCTCTGAAAAATGCTCCGTTAAAAAGCTTGCCGAGTAAGAATCTCGGCGATCCGTTCGGATGCTTTCCCGTCCCATAGTGGAAGATGACCAACCTGCCCGCGCCCCCCGTTCAGTGCGTCATGAAACTTTTTCCGGAGCAATTCCCAATCTCGTCCTATCAGGACATTCGTGCCAAGAGTTACGGTGATTGGGCGCTCGGTGTTTTCGCGCAATGTGAGGCATGGCGTTCCAAGAAATGTGGTTTCCTCTTGTATTCCACCCGAGTCTGTTATGACAACCCTGGCATTCTTTTGAAGCGCAAGAAACTCAAGGTATCCCTGCGGTTCAATGGCATGGAGATTCGGGTTACACTGTTGCAACTGCGCCGACCATTTCTGGCGCGTCCTCGGGTGGACTGGAAATATAAGGGGAAGTTCACTGCTCAAACTATCAAGCACCTGCAGCATCGGCAAGAACGTCGATTCGTCATCGACATTCGATGGACGATGAAGCGTTACCAATCCATAAGATCCCAGCGATAACTCTGCCTTGATCTTTGGAAATAGCTCGTCCGCTTCCGGCAAGAATCGAATCAGCGTATCGATCATTACGTTGCCGACAAGGAATACCTTCTCCTTGGCAATGCCCTCGCGGGCAAGATTCTCATCGCCGTCAACCGACGGAGTAAAGAGAATGTCCGCGAGTTGATCTGTAACCAAGCGGTTGATCTCTTCCGGCATCGAGCGGTCGAACGAGCGCAAGCCTGACTCGACATGCCCCACACGAATACCGAGTTTGGAACACACCAGTGCGGCCGCAACGGTGGAATTCACGTCCCCATAAACCAGCACAATATCCGGCTTGTGCGCCAGTACAACCGGCTCAAATCGGCTCATGATCATGGCCGTCTGCTGCGCGTGAGATCCGGAGCCGACATTCAGGCTTTCGTCTGGATTCGGAATCTCCAATGTTTTGAAGAACACATCCGACATGAGCGCGTCATAGTGCTGGCCGGTATGCACCAGCGTCTGCTCGTGCCCTCTGCTTCCCAGCGCACGATATACGGGAGCCGCCTTCATAAAGTTTGGCCGCGCTCCAACTACGTGCATAACCTTCATACTGGATTCCCCTCACAGCTACATTAACATCGCCCCACACAGACGACAATCCTTTGCATACTGTCAGAAGATGCCGGGGACGACAGGTGGAAACTAACCCTCAGCCTTCAGCATCCGCCGTAGCAGAAACAGATTTCACGCTTTGAATCAGCACGCCGGTTGCCTGGCACGTTGTTAAGCTGCCATCCAGCGACCCGGAATATCTTGTTGATTCGCTTCTTCCGCAATCGAGTGAAGGTGGTTCAATAATAGATCGCGACCAAGCGTGGAGGCTGGATTGAGGCCGGAAACCTCAGGAATGTGTAAAAAGGTGGCTTCAGGAAGCGAAAATCGTACGTAAGAGAATATGATACTACTGAAGCGAAACTACATCGGGCCATTTACACAGTCTCATGCGGAGATTGGATGTTCGACGGTTATAGGGCCGCTTTCTAAGAGGCGGTCTATGGAATTCATTTATTTTGGGAATGACTGGTTCGCAGAGAATCGCACCAGTAGCCACCATATCGCCAAGCGTCTGGGAGCCAGGTTCCCGATGTTGTATGTCGAGGTGCCAGGGCTGCGCGCTCCCAAGGTGAACACTCGCGATTTGCGCAAGTTGATCAAGAAGCTCCGCATGACCTTCCAGCCGCCGCAACTAGTCGCTCCGCACTTCTGGCGCATGACGCTGCCGCAAATTCCGTTTCGCCGTTTAGCCGTTGTCCGTGCGGCAAACAGAATTCTCTCGCAAGTGCTCATTCGCAGAGCTATTCGAAGGCTCTGCTTCACCAATACGATCGCCTGGTTTCATGTGCCACATCCGGGGTTCCTGGCCAAACATCTGGGAGAGAAGCTTACTGTATTCTATTGCATCGATGATTATTCAAAGCTTCCAGATGTGGACGGAATCGCTGTTCAGAAAATGGACGACGAGCTCACAAAAGCGGCCGACATTATCTTCGCCTGCAATCGGAAGCTAGTTGAAGCTCGCCGACCGCTCAACGATAACATTTATCTTTCGCAACATGGCGTGGACACAGAGGCCTTTGCTCTTGCCACTGCGCCCGGCACCCTGAAACCGGAAGAATTGAAACTCTGTCCTCGACCTATCATCGGGGCCTGGGGACTCATCGATCAACGGGTCGATCTCTCCATTTTGGAGGATATTGCCCGCACACGGCCAGACTGGACAATTTTGCTCATCGGACGTGTGGCCGTGGATGCGTCTAAGTTGAGGCATTTACCTAACATAATCTTTGCCGGAGTGAGGCCTTATGCAGAACTACCAAGGTGGGCCAAGGCTATCGATGTCTGTATTCTGCCCTACACAAAGACCTCATTGAACTCCCAGTCGAGTCCTTTGAAGCTGCGCGAGTACCTGGCCTCTGGGAAGCCGATCGTGGCTGTGCCGCTGGCTGAGGCGAAGTTACTCGGCAAGGCCGTGCACACCGCTGTGGATGGACTTGGGTTCGTCCACGGGATCGAGGAGGCGCTCCTCTCGAACTCGCCGGAGTTGGTTGCCCTTCGGCAGAAATCTGTCGAGGGGAACACTTGGGACTCAACGGTGGCAAAAGTGTTGGAGAAGCTGCGGACAGAGTTATCACGCCCTAAAAAGATGTGAATTGCTGTTCGAGGCGCATGGCAGCGCGGCGAATCCTTTTACCGAATTTCTTCAGCCGGCGCACAGAGAGACAGGTTCGCGGCCATGAATCAGTGCGTCGGCAGCCTGGTACATCTGCCAGGCCGTCGCCCAGTGAACCTCGATGCCTCTTCGGTCTGCTTCTTCCGCAAGCCAGCCGAAGAGGTTGCCGAGGCTTCCGTTGAGCAATGGCTCGAAATTCCTCTCCTGTGCGCCGTGGGTGTAGAGCTTTAAAAAAATATCTTCGCCGATTGCAGGCGCAAGATCGAACCACTGGCGCACCCGCGCAGGCGTCGGCAGATCGTATCCAGCAAGCTCCCCGGTTTCCAGGCGCGGCAGCAGCCGTTCTCCGAAGCGCAAGCCAAGCGGTCCGGTAATCATGAGCAGGTCGCCCCGCCTGCCGCCGCCAACGGTGGCTTCGATTCCACGATCGAAAGATTTCGGGCGATTGCCGGAGCTATTCGTGCACCAATAGATCTGATTCACGATGTGCCCCTGGGTCGCCGAGGGAAGAGAAGGCATGGTGAAATCGGCATAGCAGCCGAGATCGCGCAGAAGTGCTATCTCGCCATTGAGGCCACAACACTTTCCATCTGGACGAGAGTTGTCGAGCGCCCAGTTGCCATGGATGAAGGCAAAGACGGTGCGGCCGTCCTGCTGGCGAAGCAGGCCGTGGTCATCCGTCAGTCGGCGGCAGAATTCCGTAACTTTCCGGATGAAGGCGTCGCGCTCTTCGTTGTCGTGATGCAAATGCACTTCGACGTCGCCGACGCCGATGCGGACCATCTCCGCTATGCCGTCTAGCAACTCGCGCCGGTACTCCTCTTGCGGGTAGAAGAAGCTGTACTGCGGACGCTGGCCCGCGGCGTCTCTGGGGGCGTCGGCGGCAATGCGCGGCCACTTGTCGCGCCACCGCGCAACACGCCCGAGCGCGGTTTCAACCGACGCGCCCATGCCCAGCGGCTCATAGTGGTCGGTGATGGCAATCCAGGCACGCTTCGGCCGCGCAGGCCGCATGTTCTTTCGCAGGCGGTCCCTCAGATACGGCACAAGCCAGATTTCTGCATGGCGAGGCAGCTTCATGGAATTGATTCTACCTTTGCATGTTGCCGTTCACGTAACCGATGGCGCAGCCTGAGCAAAGGCTTTTCAAGCAGAAAATATGACCCCAGCGCGGCGGCAACCGTAAAAACCAGGTTCTGTGGAAACGCATTTATCCAGGCGGTGGAATTCCGGTTGAGAAACAGTTGTTGCCACAGATAGAGTGAATAGCTGAGAAGACCTACAAATGCAATTGGCTTCCAGTTGAGGACTCTTCCAATTCTGTCGCGGGAACAATAAACACTGCGGTGAATGAGGATAGCCAGACTTACATTGACGACAGATGTGCCGAAGACGGAAACCACCGTGTAACCCATGTAGCGATTGATCAACAGGATTAGACCCATCAACCCAACCGAATAGGCTGGACGGAACAGCCGTAGATACCAGTTCTTCCCTTCGAGCCAGCCGCTGACCTGCGCCAAGAGACAGCCCGTTGCAAGACTATCTGCTACCAATGGAAACATTTCCAGATCGCGATACGGGGTTCCCCTCAGGAACAGCCAGGCGCAAGAGCGCGCGACTGGCCCAAACAGAATCACCCCTAAGGCGACCCAACCCGCCCGCCGCAGTCCCAATATAACAAAGGTGCAGGGCCAAATCAGGTAGAACTGCTCTTCGACGGAAAGCGACCACAGATGACCAATCTCCCATGACCTTCCCGGCATAAAATTCACCGTGTACGTGACGGCGTGCCAGATATCCCTGGCCTGCAAATGCACAATTCCGGCCCACCAGAGAAGGCAGACGCAGGCGATAAATGCGTACGCCGCCGGGAAAAGACGCAGCGCCCGCCGGGCATAAAAGAGCTTGAGAGATACACTCCCCTCTCTTGTGCGTTCCAAAAGCATAAGGCGCGTAATTAAGAAGCCCGAGATTACGAAAAAGACGACCACTCCCAGGTGGGCATAGTCTCCTATGCCCGGATCAGCCTTTACAAAGCCCCGCGTTCCGCTCAGGTGGCCCAGCAGGACGAGAGCGATTGATACGGCCCGCAGGCCGTCGAGCGACGGCAGATGGCCTGCCATTGTGGGGGCGATTTCACCATCCATATCGGTGCCTCTAACGTGCGGTCGTCGAGTTCACAGCCCTGTCCCATGGTAGCAGGCCCTGACCGGTCCGGTTCACGGGGCTGTTGCGCTTTTGCTACAATGAGGCGTAGAAATGCGTATGTTGGTTGCAGGTTCCCTTACGCCGGGATCGACCGAATGAATAACTCCGGCACTATTCTTGTAATTCTCCTTCAGCCGACGGCATTTGCTAAGGCCATTCACAATGGGCTTTGTTCTAAGCGTTTTTTATTTCGTTACGTCCTACCTCACGCCGGCCGCCCTATTCGGGCCGTTAGCGGTTTACCGCATTGAGTTGATTCTAGCGGCACTGATCTTTTTGATCTCACTGCCCGCGATGACAAAATCATTCACCCTTAAGACGCCGCAGTCACTGGCTTTGATCGGGTTGGCGTTCGCGGTCTTTTTGTCGGTGCTTATCCCCTTTCGTTGGCCGGGGGGAGCGGTGCATGCTTTCCTGTCTTTTCTCCCGAGCGCTTTTGCATACTTTCTTGTATGCCTGTACTGCGACTCAAAGAAGAAGTTGCAGATGTTTCGATTTCATCGATTAATATCGTGGGATGCGAGCCGGATTTCAACTTACCAGCAGGCACCCATAACAACCTGGGAATCCGGGGTGACTTCAAGGTGAGTGGAAGTACTGACTTCAGTAAGAACAACCTGGATTGCCTTCGTTTGATTTTGGCCTCAATTGTTGTTATGTTTCATCTCTGTGCAATCTCAGGTGTTCCAGCCATCTCCGCTTGTGGTGGGTATTTTTCTCCACATTTTGCCGTCAGATCGTTTTTTGTAATCACCGGCATGCTTATTTATCGTAGTTATTCCCGGTCGTCTTCCATCAGCTCGTATATGGAGAAACGCGTCAGACGCATTTATCCAGCCTACTTTACGGTCGTGACGATTTCGGCCATTACGATGTGCCTATTGAGTACACAGCCTCCATCGCATTACTTTGGAGTTGGATTCTGGAAGTACCTGGTCGCGAATCTTCTGTTTCTCAACTTTCTCGCACCTTCGTTGCCAGGGGTGTTCGCATCAAACCCCATGCCTGCTGTAAATGGCGCGCTTTGGACACTTAAAATTGAGGTCGCTTTCTACTTACTGGTTCCCGTTATTTACTATTTGTGCAATCGCTTTGGGACCAAAAAAGTGATGGCGACGATTATTTTCCTTTCTGGCATCTGGAAGTTCGGCTTTGCATCGTTGGCTTCCATGGGCAGTTCGCCGGGCATTTTTTCATTGGACAGGTCGCGCAGTATT
The DNA here is from genome assembly GCA_964420185.1 of uncultured Occallatibacter sp. Taxonomy (GTDB): domain Bacteria; phylum Acidobacteriota; class Terriglobia; order Terriglobales; family Acidobacteriaceae; genus Telmatobacter. The sequence continues at coordinate 7,852 of CAYQSI010000070.1, forward strand.
TATTCACAACTAGAGGTGCAGTTCCCGGGACAGCTCATCTATTTTTGCGCCGGAGAATTGATACTGCTCTATTTCGATAAGCTAAAACTCCATTTCAGAAGCATTGCTGTTATTACGGGATGTCTATTTCTTCTTGACCATTGGTTCACGAGAGGAACGCTCGACGTTTTGTGGATACCTGGAGTGGTCTTTGTCTTCGGCTTCTGGCGCTACCTAGGAAACTTTTCAAAATTCGGCGATTTCTCTTATGGCGTCTATATTGCGCATTTTCCCATATTGCAGACCCTGGTTGCGCTCGGGCTCGCAAGACTGAATCCGACTCTTTTCCTAGTAGTCAACCTTTCATTTGTCGGTTTGGCTGGCTTACTGATGTGGCATCTGGTAGAGAGCAGATTTTTGAAGAGCAGCTCCCATTATAGGCAAGTGTCCCTCAAGACACATGGGTATACTTAAATTGCCGGGCGTGCTGGCAAAATACTTCATATTTCACTCCTGTTAACATGCTGTGCGAATTTGCTAGAATCAAGCGTAGAATTCGCACGTGGGATAACAACTTTCTCAACTCTGGACGATCATTTCAATGGGGTTAGCGCTGCTGCCGGGTATATCCTGTTTAGGCTGCCAACCGTGCTAAGGCCATTCACAATGGGCTTTGTTCTAAGCGTTTTTTATTTCGTTACGTCCTACCTCACGCCGGCCGCCCTATTCGGGCCGTTAGCGGTTTACCGCATTGAGTTGATTCTAGCGGCACTGATCTTTTTGATCTCACTGCCCGCGATGACAAAATCATTCACCCTTAAGACGCCGCAGTCACTGGCTTTGATCGGGTTGGCGTTCGCGGTCTTTTTGTCGGTGCTTATCCCCTTTCGTTGGCCGGGGGGAGCGGTGCATGCTTTCCTGTCTTTTCTCCCGAGCGCTTTTGCATACTTTCTCGTATGCCTGTACTGCGACTCGAAGAAGAAGTTGCAGATTCTCGTCTTCATGCTGCTCTTTGTCTGCCTGTTCGTGATAGCGCACGGGGTCGGCGATCTGCTCCATGGAGTCCCCCAGCGCGCCCCGATGCAGCCAGGTCAATCAGATTTCGAGGAGGCATCAGCTGTCAGTCTGTGGGACGTGGAGCACCCCTACCTTAGCGCGGCGAGAAACGAAACGGGCGAACTGCATAGCCGGCTGAGAGGACTGGGAGAAATCCACGACCCGAACGACTTTTCCCAGTTGATCGTCTGCCTGATCCCGCTGATGTTTATCAGTTGGCGCCCCAAGAAGGCGCTTCGGAACCTCGTACTGGTAGTGTTGCCGGTGTGTGTGTTGCTGTTCGGACTGTTTCTGACACACTCGCGCGGCGCCTTGCTGGCTTTGGTGGCGGTGGTGCTTGTGGCGTCGCGGCGCCGCATTGGGACGCTGCCTGCGCTGCTGATTGCGGGCGTAGTGTTTATTGTGGCCATGGCCTTGAATTTTACTGGTGGACGGGATATCTCTGTCAATGCGGGAGTGGACCGCACGGTTCTTTGGGGCGAAAGCCTGCAAATATTGAAGTCTCATCCGATGTTCGGGGTAGGCTTCGATAAGATGGGGGATTATACCGATTCCCATCTTACCGCGCACAACTCGATCGCAGTCTGCGCGGCAGAACTTGGTGTGATTGGATTGTACTTCTGGTGCCTGTTCCTGTTCCCCATGGTGAGGGATGCTCTGACCATTGCTTCGCCGGCGAAGGTAAGTGAAGGAGAGGCGATCGTGCCCGAGAAAGGACTCTTTCCACGGGCGGCGAATACGATTGAGACGATAGACAAGGCGGAGATCAATCGCCTGGGGCGGTTGCTGATTTTGTCGCTCACAGGCTTTCTGGTTGCAGCGTGGTTTCTCTCGCGCGCCTTTGTCATGACGCTTTTCCTATTGGGCGGCATCGTTGAGGTGGTTTATCAGATGGCTCTGCAACGAGGGATGATAGCTCCTCGCTGGCGGTTGGCACGCGTGCTTCCTTATGCCGGCGGATTGGCATTCTTGCTGGTGCTTGTGCTGTATATCATGCTTCGAATCCTGAACCTGATGCACTGATGCAGGCGGTCAAGCAGATTACAGCGATTCATGTCAGGAACAAGGAATTAATAGATACCGTGCTGACTGAAGTTTAGGCCACCCGTATGAAGATTGCTCACATTGTCGATAGCATGGAGATCGGTGGCGCTGAGACTCTCGTTTCACAGATGTGCCGTCTACAGCGAGAGCAGGGGCATAACCCATCCGTCTATTCGTTGGCGACTCTTGGCCCACTCGGCGAACGGATGCGTGCAGAAGGCTTCGCCGTGCAGGCGAACGTGGGTCGGCACCTGCCAGACGCCGCACGGAATTTCTTCAGCATCTTTAAAGAGTCGCACCCCGACGTGGTCCATCTTCATAACCCGACACCGACCATATATGCGGCCATGGCTGCCAGGATGACGGGCGTGTCAAGCATCGTGTCGACGCGGCACAGCCTCGTGGCCCAGCCGCGCAGGCTGGTTGAGGAGTTGAAGTATGCCCTTGCGGCCACCTGTTGTGACTGGATCGTCGGCATCTGTGACGCAACCACAAACAATCTGAAGCGCCTTCACAGCGTTCCGTCGCGAAAGATTGTGCGTGTTTACAATGGCGCGGTCCCGCTCAAGCGGGTCACGCGGGAGCAGTGCCCGCCTGGGAACGGCTTTACGCTGGTTTACGTCGGCCGGCTTGAGCCTGTGAAGAACCATACGCTTCTGCTGAATGCTTTTCGCGCTGCGCTTCAGTCCAGCCCAAGTTTGCGGCTTTGGATGGTGGGCGATGGCAGTGAACGCAAGCGCCTGGAGAGCCTGGCAACGGAACTCGGCATCGCCGCGCAAGTGACATTCTGGGGACAGCAAATCAACGTAGCGCCATTCTTTTCCGCGGCTGATGCATTCATCATGTCTTCGGAATCGGAAGGGTTGCCCATGTCGCTCTTACAGGCTTTCTCGCTTGGGCTGCCGGCAATCGTGACGGATGTGGGCGGGATGGCGGAAGTCGTACGGCTGGCGAAGGCAGGATTTGCGGTATCCGTGACCGATCCGGCGGAGATGGCCGCAGCGATTTTACGGCTAGCGGGCAGCGATGCGGAACGAAAGCAATTCTCGCAGAACGCTGAATCGGCGTTCCACTCGCGCTTCACTCTGCAAACTATGGTCGATGCCTACGTGGACCTTTATCGGGATACTCCGCGAGCCCGGCGCACGCTTAAGCGATGAGTGCGGTTAGGCGCTCCCTCAAGTGTGCTCAGATCTATCTCCAGACGCCTGCCGATGGAGACACACATCGCGCGGAGAGCGGGGTAGCGATAGCAGGCAACGCTGATTCTGTCTTCCTTCTCGTCGATTCCGCACGCTATCATCGGTCAAACGGGGTGGCTCTCCTCCATCAACGACTTAAAGAACGCTCAAGTTATCTCCTGAACCTGCGATTCCGGCACAATTGACTCGCGATGGCTAGGACGATCCGTATGGCGTCCCAACACCGCCTTCCTTAATTGCAGGAATGGGTACTCAACACAGCAGAAGGTCACGAATGCTATGGCTGCTGAAAACATCGCGACCAAAATAACGCCCGTGAGATTTGTAACGACCGGAAATCGCGCTGAAAATGGTAGCCGGGGAAGCACCGCGCGTACAAGCCACGGGCACATATATTCGTGATTTAAATACATACCGTAGGATAGCCGGGAGATCCAATAGAAAAACTTTGAATTGAAGAGCGCTGACTTACTTTGGAGTCCTAGCCAGACAAGCGAGCCAAAAAGCAGTGCCAGGACAGTGAAATCGAAAATCTCCTTTTGTAACTGATGCAGCCCGATCATCAAAGCGGCAGCCACGGCAATCAAGATACCGGGAGTTGCGAATCTGGACGCGGGCTTGTCGTGCGCGACCCAAAGATTCGAAATGATCAACCCAATGATAAGCCCATCGCAATGAGTAACAGATGCAAAAAAGAGTGGCGCGAATAATGCCGGGCTATGCTGGAAAAAGTGCCCGGTCACGTGCATCCACAAAGCCGTTCGGAGTAGCGGAACGGCCAGCAACAGCCCCCACAACCAGGGGCGGAACGTGCGGATCGACCGCACATGCCTTGCGCAGAAAAATAGTACAAGCGGTGCAACGATGTAAAACTGCTCTTCGGTGCAGAGGGACCAACTGCCCATGACCAAGCCGCGATTATGGAAGTTCGTAATGAAGATGAGGTCCGACCAACCATACTCCTTGGCCGACGCACCGTGGCCAAAGGCTAGAGAAAACACAAGGACACACAGAAAAGTGAAGAAGTACAGCGGCCAGATCCTGAATCCGCGGCGTAGGACGAACCGGCCAACTGCGATGGATCCCCGATCCCGGATTTCTTTCCACAATTGTCCCCCGATAAAGAAGCCGCTGAGGACAAAGAATAGATCTACTCCGATCCAGCCATGAACAACAAAAGGCAGTCTGGAATAGAAATTTGGGCCGTTTGACGCCGCGAATTGCGCACTAAGATGACCACTAATCACAAGTAGTACGGCGAGGGATCGCAAGCCGTCGAGAAAGGGGATTTGACTGGCAGGAGGGTGAAGCAGTTCGGAAACCGAACCTGAAAAGAGAGCCGGGTTAATTAGGCCCAATCTCGAATGCTTCATTTCCCTCCTGAATTCCGGCGGGAACTGACCAGAGCGTCTCCGCCCCTAGCTTTGAATCCAACTGGCGTAGCGCAACTGTTCGCTCTACCGATTCCTCACGCAGTCATAGGTCAACCGGATTGGCGCTCCCATATCGACGACCTCGAAGTCGGTTACCTTCAGATCCTGCAAATCGTGAGAGCCGAAATCCATGTCGGCGTATTTTGCTTGAGTATCTTTGTCGCTCTGTGCGGTGAGAGCAATATTTCCGCCGTCCGAAAGGAACATGCCGTATTTCTGCATGGCGCGCGCGACCACTTGCGCAGCGGGCGTCAGTTTCGACATGTCAAACGATGCCTTCAGGCGGAAGCGCGCTCCCATCGGTGGGGCGTCAATCGGCCCGCGCGGAGCACCGGCATGCGTGGCTGGATGTACGAAGACGTGCGCGCGAATCCGCGGATTGGGAAGAATGAAGCGGATGGCGTGGTTGATGCTTCCCGTGGCGAGCTCGTCGGCATTAAAGAGCAGCGGAGCAATGGGTAGGCCGGCGGCGTCGGCGCTGGTGCATTGATCTCCGCGTCCTGACTGCGGATACACGCGGTTGAGATCCCAAATTGCAAGAGAGTTTGCCGTAAGAACATTCTGTGCGTAGTTGGCCGCGTAGGCTTCGTAGAGTTTGCCGTGGCCGCGGTCGACTACGATGAGGTGGCAGTCGCCCCCCGAGGGACACTGATAGCCAGGCTGCGCTTCCAGACCGCCTCCGGCGGGAAGAGGAACGGTGGGGACTAAATCGGAATCAGTGGCGTAAAACCCCGAACCTTTGCTAAAAGGAACTTGTGGGGTTGAGGCGTCAGCCTGGACGACCCGGAAACTAAAGTCGACCTGCATTCGATTGTTGTTACCCCAGCCACCCGCACCCGCGAGCCAGTCGATGATGGTGGAGGATTGAGGATCGAGGGGCGCGTGACTCACATCCTGTGTCCAGGCAGAGCCTGGGGGAAAGTAGGCCGCGGGCGCGGCGATATGGTCCAGCTTCGCTGCCTTCACTTTGACGATGTGGTTGTGAAGACCGTAGCCGGTCACCATGGCTCCGATTCCCAGTATGGAAATGAACAGCACCCTCAAGTGATTCATGACGGTTTGATGCTCCTCTCACAAATGTGAATCTTTCAAAAGAATTCTACGCCTGGTGATTTCCCGAGGCAGACGCAAAGGGTTTCGGCGATGCGGAGTTCGCCGATTCAGCACCCGAAGTCTGCTCTCCCGGCTCAGGAAGAGTCCATATCTTCCAAAGCGGGCCGCGCGTGAAGAGAAATCTGTAAAACCCGACGACGGCCGCCGCTTGGAGTGTTAGGAGCGCGCTGGCCGGAGCCGCGACACGGTGCAGCACGGGGATCCTGTACCGCAGCCCGGCAATAGCGACAGTCCAGACAAAAAGCTGAAGAGCGGCGAATATCGCATAAAGAAGCGAATCGCCCGAAAGTGCCAAGGTGGCGACAAGCAGCAGAACTAGTAGGTAGGGTACTACGAGGCGCATGACCTTGTGCGAAACAAGTCGAAAGAAAACTGGATTCAGCGGGGTCAGCGTCCAAGGCGCAAGGCGGAAGAGTTGAAAGTTTCCCGCCAGCGTGCGTACCTTGCGATGAAACTCCGCTTCAATTCTCGTTGGCCAGGTGTCATACACGTAGGCATGCGCATCGAGAACTGAACGGTAGCCCTCGCGGATGATCGAGAGCGGTTGGAACATATCATCCAGGATGATTCCCGGCGGCTGCGGCACAGCAAGTTCGCGCCGAATCGCATAGAAGCCGCCATAGACGCCGACCGGGGAGCCGCAGATAGACTCACACGTCCTGATCCACTTTTCATAGCGCCAATAGCCCCCGCTGACAGCCGCGGAGGCGGCATCGTGGAATTCGCTGCGCAGAATGAGTTCGCCAGCCACGCAGCCGACCTTCGGATCGGCGAAGTTGCTAACCAGTTGCTGAATCGCGCCCGGAGCAATCTCCGGCCGGATGTCCACGAAGAGGA
>CAYQSI010000071.1:0-14414 GCA_964420185.1 uncultured Occallatibacter sp.
GCAGCCAGTTTCAACTGGGCGATCACCGCTCCGTCGAAGAGGTTGTCAGCGACGTCGTCTCGCTGGGCTATCTGCCTTCCTTCTGCACCGCCTGCTATCGTACCGGACGCACCGGGCATGACTTTATGGATCTCGCCAAACCGGGAGAGATCAAGTACCACTGCTATCCCAATGCGCTTTCAACATTTCAAGAGTACCTCTGCGACTACGCCAGCCCTCAGGCAAAGACCGCCGGCGAAAAGCTCATCTCGATTCAACTCGAACAGATGGATGGAAAACAAACCGCTTGCGCGCTGCCGATGTTGAATAAAGTTCGCGACGGCGAACGCGACGTCTTCGTCTAGAAAGAGAAAAGGGAGATCACCATGATACGGGCAACTTCAAAAGGATTTCGGCTGCACATCGGTTTCTTCGGACGCCGCAACGTGGGCAAATCAAGCCTGCTGAATGCCATTACCCAGCAGAAGGTTTCCATCGTGTCGGAGGTGGCGGGCACGACGACCGATCCGGTCGAGAAGCCGATGGAATTGCTTCCCATTGGGCCGGTCCTTTTTGTGGACACTGCCGGAGTGGATGACATTGGAGCGCTCGGCGCGCAGCGCATCGAGAAGACGCGCCAGGCAATCGGCCGTTCCGATGTCGGCGTGCTGGTTACCGAATCCGGTGTGTGGAGCGAGTTTGAGGAAAAGCTTCTGGCCGAACTTCGTTCGCATGGAATTCCCGTGCTGGTAGCCCTGAATAAAGCGGATTTGCGCCGTCCCGATCCAGAGCACTTGATTCGCTTCGAGCAGGAGAAGCTCCCGTATGCGGAGCTTGTCGCTACGAGCGGCGTAGGCGTAGATGCCTTCCGCACAAAGCTCTGGGAGATTGCGCCGGCGGAATCTGCCGACTCTCCTGTGGTTCTGCGCGACCTGGTTGGGCTGGACGAAACCGCGGTGCTGGTGATGCCGATTGACAAGGAAGCGCCGAAGGGCCGCATCAAACAACTGCAAGCACAGTGTGTCCGCGATCTTCTCGACGGCGAGGCTTCCTGCGTGGTGGTGAAAGACGCGGGACTGAAGAAGGCCCTCGATAATCTGAAAACTCCTCCCAGGATTGTCGTTACCGATGCACAGGTATTCGAGCAGGTCGCGCGCATCACTCCCGAATCCATTCCACTCACTGCGTTTTCGATTCTTTTGTCGCGCCTGAAGGGCGACTTGGTTGCGCAGACCAGGGCGGCCGTTGCCGTGGATTTGCTGCAACCCGGCGACAAGGTTTTGGTCGCTGAATCCTGCACTCACCACCCGGTCGAAGAAGATATTGGGCGCGTGAAGATTCCGCGGTGGCTGGAGCGGTACGTCGGCGGCGAGCTGGAATTCACTCACGTAAAAGGGCGCGATTTTCCTGAAGACCTCTCGCCTTACAAGCTCGTGATTCATTGCGGGGCGTGCATGTGGAATCGGCGGGAGATGCTGAATCGCATTGGCGAGTGTCATCGTCAGGGAGTGCCCATCACGAACTACGGTTTGGTGATTGCCTATGCATTGGGCATTCTTGAGCGCGCGCTGGAGCCCTTTCCAGAAGCGTTGGCAGCCTATAAGGAAGCGCGGGAAGAGCATCTGGAATTGCTTGCGGCAAGAGAGTTGTCTCGCGTCGATGAAAGCAGCATGAGTTTAGTCAATTAGCTGTGGCCGAACTGACCAAAGTCGATCTCCTCGGATGGCTTCGCGAGAGCAGGCCCTCCCGACTTCAGGCTTTGTACGAATGGGCGGATGCTGTTCGCAAGGAGCACGTTGGGGATGCCGTGCACCTGCGCGGGCTGATTGAGATCTCCAGCCACTGTGTGCGGCAATGCATGTACTGCGGACTGCGGCAAGGCAATCGCGCGTTGCCGCGCTATCGCATGACGCGGGAGGAGATCCTCGACTGCGTCCGCGAAGCCGAAAGGCTGGGATACGGCACCGTTGTGATGCAGGCTGGTGAAGACGATCTGCTGACCGCCGAGTGGATCGCGGAGATCGTGCGGTGGATCAAGCGCGAAACTTCACTGGCGGTGACGCTGAGTCTGGGCGAGCGCCAGCAAGACGAATTGAGGCTGTGGCGCTCCGCGGGCGCGGACCGTTATCTGCTCCGCTTCGAGACCTCGGACGAAAGTCTGTTTGACGTCATTCACCCTGGCCGCTTTTCCGGCGCGCCTGACCGCTTGACGCTGCTGCGGCAACTCAAAGACCTCGGCTACGAGGCTGGCGGCGGCGTCATGGTCGGCATTCCCGGCCAATCGTTCGAGAGCCTGGCGCAAGACGTTCTCACTTTTCGCGCGCTGGATCTCGACATGATCGGCATCGGCCCCTATATTGCACACGCCGCTACGCCGCTGGGCTCTGGCACGCTTCGTCCGGCGGTTGCCCCATCGGAGCAGGTCCCGAGCAGCGAAGAGATGGTCTACAAGATGATTGCCCTGACGCGTCTTGTTTGCCCGGCCGCAAACATTCCCAGCACGACAGCGCTTGCGACCATCAACAAAGTCAACGGGCGGATGCTGGGTCTCAAGGCCGGCGCGAATGTGGTGATGCCGAATCTGACGCAGACGAAGTACCGCCGCATGTATGAGATATATCCCGCGAAGGCATGCATCGAGGAAAGCGCGGTTGACTGCAATCAATGCCTGCGCGGGCAGATTCACTCGCTCGGTCGTTTTGCAGGGCAGGGGCCGGGCGGACGCGGCGCGGTCGAGACTTTGATCGAGGCTCCTGTAAAAATCACTACGGATGCGTTCTCACAGTTTGTTCAGTTGCAGAACTAAGAGGTACTCCATGCCCCCTGATGACGGCTTTGTTGAAATTGAAGTTTGCCTCGGGAGTTCCTGTTTTGCTCGTGGGAATTCAGAGAATCTCGCTATCATAAATAAGTATGTGCAGAGCCACGGGTTGGACGCTTCCGTGCGCTTGACAGGCAGGCTCTGCCAGGACGAGTGCAAGCAGGGACCTAATCTGACGATTGATGGAGAGTGCCATCACAACGTCACCACGGAAAGATTGCGCGAGCTGCTGCAGCAGCCGGGCAGTCCACTGGGGGAAGAGCATGGAACGTCTTAATTTCATCAAGACCCGGAAGCACGAGTGCCAGGATTGCAATAAATGTATCCGCGAATGCCCGGTGAAGGCGATTCGTGTACAGGAGAATTGCGCTCAAGTCGTGCCTGAACTTTGCATCTTGTGTGGCAATTGCATACTGGCCTGTCCCAGCAACGCAAAACAAGTGTGTGACGATCTGCCCACCGCCCAAGCTCTGGTGAATTGCAGGCGCAGGGTTGTCGCCTCGCTAGCTCCTTCGTTTGTGGCGCAGTATCCTGGCGTGCGCCCGGCGCAGTTGATTCATGCTCTCAAGAAGCTGGGGTTCTATGCCGTATCGGAAACCGCGCTGGGCGCCCAGCAGGTTGCGACTGGTGTCTCCTCGCTGATGCGCAATGGTCCCAAGCAGATATGGATCTCATCCGCGTGTCCCGCAGTCGTGGACTTCATCAGTAAATATCATCCGGAATGCCTGCCTCATCTTTGCGGTGTTCTGTCGCCCTTGCTGACGCACTGCAAGATGCTGCGCGCGCATTATGGCGATGACATCGCAGTCGTCTCCATCGGGCCTTGCATTGCGGAGAAGAAGGAAGCCGAAGAGCATCCTGAGCTTCTCGATGTAGTGCTGACGTTTGAAGATCTGGACAGTTGGCTGATGGAAAAGAACATCCGTCTTGGGGAGGTTGTCGATTCGTCAGAGGATCGCTTTGAGCCGGAGGATGCGCAAGAGGGAGCGCTTTTCCCCATTGAGGGCGGAATGGCCGCGGGCCTTACGGGCAAACACGGCGTCGACAAGTTACAGTTTCTGTCTGTCTCAGGAATACCGAATATTGAGCAGGCATTGAAGGATATTTCCAAATGGTCGCCTGAGCAAAACATCTTTTTTGAGATGAGCGCGTGTTCGGGATCGTGCGTAAATGGACCGAAGGCGGCGCACAATACATCGGTCGCGCGCCGCCGCTACGACATCGTCCAGTACGCAAAGCCTGCCGCCGAACTTCCACGCCAGCCCTTGCTTGAAATCGCTCACAGCTATGCCGCTTCTCCGGCCACCCGCAACGAGTACAGTGAGCTGCAATTGAAGGAAGCGTTGCGCACCGTGGGCAAGTACTCCATAGACGATGAACTGAACTGCGGAGGCTGCGGATATGACTCCTGCCGCGATTTCGCCCACGCCCTGATTGCCCGTAACGCCGAGCGGATGATGTGCGCCGCATATACACGCAAGCTGGCGCAGAAGAAGGCCAATGCACTCCTCCAGAAGATGCCGTCCGCGGTTGTCATCGTCGATGACGATCTGAAGATCATCGAATGCAATCCGAATTTCGCACACCTTTTCGCCGCCGATTCCGCACAGTCCAAAAAGCTGGAAGGTAGCGCACTGGGCGACGTGATGCCTTTCTCCTATCTGTTCCACCGGGTACTCGACTCGGGCGAAGATATTGTGGGTCACGATATCCGCTACCAGCGGGGCACCCTGAACACGAGCATCTTCACCATCGAGCCTCATTCAGTTTTGTGCGGAATCTTTCAGGACATCACCGAGCCGATTTTCCAGAAGGAGCAGATCATCGGGCGCGCACGAGAGGTCATCCAGAAGAACTTGAAGACCGTCCAGCAGATTGCCTTTCTTCTCGGCGAGAATGCGGCCGATTCGGAGATTATTCTTAATTCCATCGTGCGCTCGTTCAGTCCAGAAGAAGTTGACGACGACGAGGCCGGGGGCAGCAGTGACTAGCGCCGAGAGTTTTATCGAAGTCGATTCCTGCCAGCAGGCCAAGCAGGGCCAGTTGATTTCCGGGGATGTCTTTCTTTCCCAGAAAGTCAAACTTGAAGACCGCGTCGTCTCAGTTCTTTCCGACGGCCTGGGCAGCGGCGTAAAAGCCAGCGTGCTGGCGACCATGACGGCAACCATGGCTTTGAAGTTCGCGGCCAGCGCAATGGATTTTCGCCGGTCGGCCGAGATCATTATGGACACTCTGCCCATCTGCAGCGTGCGGAAGATCAGCTATTCGACGTTCACCGTCGTCGATATGACCAGCACAGGCGAGACCCGCATCATTGAGCACGGCAACCCGCCCTTTTTGCTGATTCGCCCGGAGGGCGAGTTAAGTATTGAGAAAACTGAAGTGCGTCCCAAACGCTGGCAGGACCGCGTCATCAACTTTTCTGCTTTTGAAGTCCAGCGCGAAGATCGCATTATCTTCTTTTCAGATGGCATTACGCAGGCGGGCATGGGCGAATTCCGCACGCCTCTCGGATGGGGCTTGGAAAACGTCGACAAATTTGTTCGTGAACAGATTCGCTGGGACCCGTATATTTCGGCCCGCGAGTTGTCACGCATTCTGGTTGCGAAAGCTGTAGAAGTCGACGGCCTCAGCGCGAAAGACGACATTACTTGCGGTGTAGTTTATTTTCGGAGTCCTCGCAAGCTGCTGGTGATGACCGGGGCCCCTTTCAATCGCGCTCACGACCATGATCTGGCGAGAATGGCCGAACGTACTTCCGGGCGCAAAGTCATCTGCGGCGGAACGACGGCCAACATCATCTCAAGGTTGCTGGGTCGCGCAATCAAGATCGACATGCGACAGCAACTCGATCCAAAAGTCCCGCCTTCCGCCAGGATGGAAGGCTTCGAGCTGGTGACGGAAGGCACGCTCACTTTGGGCGAAGTGGCTCGCTTACTGGAAGAGGGATTCGCTCCCGAAGGCATGAAGTCGAATGCGGCCGTACGGCTTGCCAACATGCTGCTCGATAGCGATATTGTGAAGTTCGCCGTTGGCACACGAATCAATGAGGCGCACCAGGACCCCAACATCCCGGTTGAGCTCGATCTGCGGCGCAATATCGTGAAGCGCATTGCGCAGTTACTGGAGAGTAAACACATGAAACGGGTGATCATCCAGTACCTCTGAGCAGAAGCTCGCCACATCCTGATGCGAGGATTGTCCAGTTAGTATGAATTGACCAATCAACGAAGGCTCACGAATACCTCAGCCGACATGCCTGTGACCTACCCCGTTTTTTCTCATCCAGCCATAACTGGAGTTTCCCGTCTATGGCTTGGCGACGAGTATATTTCGTAGCCGTAGTGGGGATGTGGGCCGCGTCTTTGTAGAATCCGGCCCACTCTCCAATCGTTGCTGGTTATAAAGCCTCCGAAATGTTTGTTCCGATGGCTTCAATTACCGTGTCAGTTGTTCGCACCGATCCTGGTTTCTGGTCGGACGCTCACGTGACCATTGTGCGATGTCGGCGATGGCCGCTATGGCCACGTCGATATCTGCCTCGGTATTGAACGCTCCCACAGAGAACCTGACTCCGCCGTCTGCCGCTTCGGTTCCAAGCTGCCTGTGCACAAGCGGCGCGCAATGCAGGCCAGTGCGCGTAGCAATGCTGTGATCGACATCGAGCATGACTCCGACATTTCCTGGGTCAACACCTTCCAGATTCATGAGAATCGTCGGGAGATGGTTCTCGAGACTGTCGCAGCAGTAGAGTTTAACGCCTTCGATGGCGCGCAGGCCGGCGACGAGTTTTCTGGCGAGCGCCATTTCCTCCCGGTTGATGTTCGCGACTCCATGCGCATCGATCCAGTCCTGTCCGGCCCACAACGACGCCACTCCAACCATGTTTGGCGTTCCATATTCCAGGCGCCACGGATACTCGGTGAGGTGATAAGGGTCTGCCGAGCGCACGCCCGTGCCACCGCTGCGGAGCTGGCGAATCTCGACGTGCTTGCGCACAGAGAGCCCGCCGATTCCCATGCTTCCCATCAGAGCCTTGTGCCCGGTGAATGCGAGCACGTCAATGTTCATCTCTTTCATGTTGATGGGAACGACGCCCGCGGTTTGGGCGGTATCCACGACGAAAGTGAGGTCGTGCTCGCGGCAAATTGCCCCGATCTCTTTGATCGGCTGGACGGTGCCGATGACGTTCGACCCGTGGTTCACGATGACAACGCGCGTGTTTGGGCGTATCGCCTTGCGAACATCGTCGGGCTCGATGAATCCTTCCGCGTTGAATGGCAGGAAGGTGGCTTCGGCGCCATGATCGCGAACCATGTGATTGACGGGCCGGATCACGGAATTGTGTTCAAGATTGGTGGCGATGACATGGTCGCCCTCGCCGACCAGCCCGGGAATCGCCAGGTTGAGCGCGTCGGTCACGTTCGATCCGAAGATCAAGCGCTCGGGAGCGTCCTCATCGCCGCCGAAGAATTTCGTTAGGCGTTTCCGAGTTTTGTCCAGCATCGAGCCGGCCTCGACCGCGAGATCGTAACCGCTGCGACCGGGGTTCACGCCGTGGGTGCGGTAAAACTGGTCCATGAATTGGTACACGCCCTCTGGCTTGGGCCAGACGGTTGCCGCGTTGTCGAAGTAGATCAATCGTTCTTCCATTTTTCACTCCATAAGAATGCGGATAGGTACTTGAACTTAGTGGGATTCCCACTTGATGTAAGGCTTCTCGAAATCGGTCATTGCATTCACAATCAGCTCCGCAAGGCCGCCGTAGAGGATGCCTGACTTTTCCCAAACTCCGTAATAGCTGAAGAGGTCGCGGAACTGCCCTTTGCAATTCGAGCAGGGGGCGCATACGTATTTCTTCGTCTCTGGCTCGGGACAGTCGGCAAAGGCTTCCAGAATTTGCTTCAGTTTTGTTCGCCCGGCGACCAGGAATCGCCAGTCTTCAAAGTTGAAGGACGAGATGATGGCGAAGCCGGAACCTCCGCCACAGCAGTAATTTTCCACGCCGTGTGGCGCCATTTCGCGAAACTGCGGGCAAATCGCCTTCAGGATGTCGCGCTGCGGCTTCACAATGCCCATCATGCGGACCAGATTGCACGGGTCATGCAGCGTAACCGGGAAAGCGTTCCGCGCGGGGTCGAGTTTCAGTCGGCCGCTCATCACGATGTCGCGTAAAAAGGTCATTGCGCTTTCGCGGGGAATGTCGAGATCCCGCGGCAAAAGCCGGTCGGAGGTGACCATGGTGGCCTTGTGCGCGTGGCCGCATTCCCCAAGGACAATTTTCTTCACGCCAAGTTTTTTGGCGGCTTGCATCTGCCGGAGGGCCACTCGCGCAAACTGGGCATCGTCGTACCACAACCCGTAATTCACGCTGTCGTAGCCGCCCAGATCGCTCGACATCGTCCAACTGATGCCCGCGGCCTCCAGAATGATGGCGAAGGCCATGGGGTTTTCCGGCCAGGCGGAAATTTCTCCGGCGTTGTGGATCAGCAGGACGTCCGCACCTTGTTTGTCCCACGGCGTATGGATGTTGAGACCTGTCTGCTCGCGGATCTCTTCGTCGAGAAACTCGATGTTGTCCTTCATCACAGGCGCTTTCAAGCCGGTGCTTGACCCCGTGCGGAGTTGCACAACCGAGCCCTTCTCGTGAAGTTCCTTGGGCGCGATGCCCAGTTCCATGCTGAAGAGCTTGCGGATCTCGCGCGTGAGAAGCGCATTGTCAACGCCCATGGGGCAGACCTGGGCGCAACGGCGGCAAAGAGTGCACCGGTAGGCCGATTCAAGCAGCCGGAGAATCGTGGTGGCGTTGAGTTGGATGTCTTCGCCCTTGAGCTTCGCCAGGAATTTGCCGCCGCGCCGGGCGTACTTTTTCACGATGCGGCGAAAAATTTCGCTGCGAAATGTCGGGCGATACACTTCATTGTGGCCGCTGGCTGTGTAAATGGGGCAGGACTCGACGCACGTCTGACAACCCGCACAGTGGTCGAGCGAGAGCGTGAGTTGTTGCAGAAACGCCCAGTTGTCATTGGGTGAGAGCAGCCGATCGAGTCCGGCGATGAAGCGTTCGACGAGTTGTCGTTCTTCGTCTTCAGTCTTTGGCCGGGGCATACCGACGGCAAGGAAACCGTCGAGCGAGCAGTCGCAGTTCGCACGAGCGTGATCGCTGAGGAGCTTGCGCGGTGGTAACGCGTCAACCCCATCGTAGGGAGGGGGCAGCGGAAGCAGGCGCTCCAGGTCAACATCGGTGAGCCTGTCGGCTGGACGCGCAATCTCTTCGATCCTAATCATGGCCGGTATTCCCATCCTGCCCGCTGCTGGAGGCTACGTTGTTCCACGTTTGCTCAGGCGCGCCGTGGATGTGAGGAGCTTGCCAGGAAACGCGTCGCTGCAAGTTGTTCGCGATGGCCTTTCGTCCGCCTTCGTTGAAGCGGGCGGGCGTGTCGTCCCAGCGCACGTCATGCCACGTAAAGTACTTCATGTACATATGCGTCATGTGGGTGAACGGGAAATAGACGAGAAAGAACACGACCAGCGCGAAATGACAAGATGAGGCCGCGGAGTACACTCCCGTTGCATGGCGCCAATTCACGGCATCGACGAGGGTACTGAGAAGATCATGGCGGGGATTCAAAAGGGCCGCGAGGCCTGTGGCAAAGATCGCGGCAAGCAGGCAGAGATTGAAGATCGTTGCGCGCGATGTGAAGGCTTTCAAACGGGAGCTGAAAATCCGCAAGAATAGCAATCCGAGACTGCCGATTACACCAAGCGCACATGCGGCAACGCACCCGGCAAAAGCAGCATTCGAAAAGAGCACTCTTTGGAAAACAAGATGATCGCCGATCACTGAAACGGCAACGGTGGCTGCGGTGGAGGCAATGTAAAGGTAGAGTCCCCAGTGCAACAGTAGCGACCAGACCCACAGAGCGCGAAAGTTCTTATATACCCCTCGAAGAAAGAAGACTTCCTTCAGCATGAAAGCCAGCTCGCCGCAGAGGCCGGCGCCGATGGGCTTGGTCCACCACTCGGTCTCCTCAAAATAAGAGCCGCCGTAGCGCTGCCTGTCGCGCGGACCTTTGGGAATCGGATAGAGATCCCATCGAAGGTGGGCAGGCATGCGCATCACCTTCACTACCCGGCAGAGGTTGCCGAGCAGGAAGACCGAAAGCGCCGCAATCAACGTGAGAGTAAGCAGGGGCATGGGGACTCTTTCCTACACGCAACCGGTCGGTTTCGGCAGCCCCGCTACTTTACATGCGCCTTTGGCTGGCCCGGAAGGAAACAGGTCGAAAATCTGCCTCAAGCTCAGCCCAGTTTCCTTGCACATCCTGCGGACCATGGGTGCAACATCGTTTTCCTTGTAGTAGGCACGAATGTAGTCGATGACTTTCCAGTGGTCGGGCGTTAGCGCCTCTACGCCATCTGTAGCGGCGAGCGCGCTTGCCATCTCCTGATTCCAGCACTCCGGCTTCTGTATGAAACCATCCTCATCCAGCGGCACTTCGATTCCCTGACAAACAAATGCGGGCATCTGATCTTTCCTGTAGAGAAGTTTGCTTCGGCGTATCCGAGGCAGGACGCATCCCAGCGTCTAACCAATGATAGAGACGCCGGAGCCCCAAACTACATACAGAAATGACGGTTGTTGGCTTGATTTGCGAGGGAAAATAGAAGTAGATATTTAAAATGCTTTTGGATTGTCTGGCGCTGCCCGGGCCCTAACGGAATGTAGGCTGAGCAGGCGCGAGATTCTCAGACGCGCCGTCGGGTTTGACGATGTTTCCCCATGCCAGGGCAGTCGATAGGACCATCAAGGTAGTGGTGCCCACGCACGGCATCAGTGCATCCAGTAAGCGCTCCAGGTGAGCAACGTCAGAGACGGCAGTTTTGAGCAGGAATGAATCCGCACCAGTGACCCGATGGCACTCCAGGACTTCGGGCAGGCTGGCAGCGAGATGCATGAAGTGATTCAGGTTCTCGCCGCTCACCTTGACCGTGATGAACGCCAGAATTGGTAGCCCCGCCTTGGCAAGATCGATCTGGACGCGATAGCCCTGAATGATACCCGCCTCTTCCATCTTGTGGACTCGCTCTGTAACAGCGGGCGTCGATAATCCGACCCGCCGGCCCAATTCGGCAAACGGAATGCGGGCATTCTGCTGGAGCTCGCCCAGAATCTTCCAGCCGATCTCATCGAACAGATGCTCAGTTTCGTTCTCTTTCATAAAGGTCACCAAAGCGGAGCTAGACGGGTTGCATGATCGGAATGTACCACTTCAATGAAAAACGCTTTTACAACAACTCGCCGAGGCCATGGCTATTTTGCCGAAAAACTGCCACTCACCACGCCGCGGCCCTCATAGGCACTAACAATCCAGTCGTTCATGGGATGTTGTTCGCCACAGTCCAAGCACTGCGTCGTGGCAAACTGTGCCCCGCAGTGCGGACAAACCCCTTGGGTTTGGAATGTGTCGAATGGCTGCCGGCACTGTCCGCACTGCCAGTAGGCGCCCAGCGGCGGCGCTGTCCAGCAGCTTGGGCAGGCAAACCCTTCCCGGCGTGGCAACCGCGCAAGGCGCAACAGGTCCTGCGCGTGCCGCAGTCCGCCCCAGCAATTCAAAAGCATAAAGGCGGCAACTGCACCAAGCCAGAAGGAGCCTATCCATAAGGCGAGGCCGATGAAACCAGTGATGCCGAGAAAGCCCAGAATCGTGACCGCCATCAGGCTGCGGGCGCGTCCCAGCACAAACCACAGCAAAGAGCGAAGAATCTGGCCGCCATCCAGAGGATAGATGGGCAGCAAGTTGAAGACCAGCAGGGACACGTTGATGTAAAAGACCGCCCGTAACAACTGGTAGGCATCGGGCATGGCGTGCGCCCAACCCAATGACCGGCTCATCAGAACCGCGGCGAAAAGCACAGGCAGGAGTACCACATTGACCAGAGGCCCCGCCGCGATGCTCCAGAGGGTTGCACCCGGCCGCTGCGGTGGATTCACATACGCCACTCCGCCAAGGGGCCACAGCACGATCTGGTTTGCCGTTCCCCCTACCTGCCGGCAAGCCAGAGCATGGCCGAACTCATGCAGCAGCACAATTAAAAATAGCGCCAGATACTCCAATACATTCCAGGTGACAGATGAGTACCTGCCTTTTCGGCTCTGAATCTCAAATACTGCCACGACGAACCAGGACCAATGCAGAAAGAGGTCAACTCCGGCGAGGCGAAATAGATGGATCGAACCTTTGCGAACACTCGGCATGTGGGTAGCTTACGATATTCGGGTTGTTCCAGGCGATGCCCTGCGTCCAGTCTTTCAGTGAAAGAACGCCCATCCATGGGCAGGAAACTCGTGGTGTTTGCATCTCCGGCGAGCTTCCGGGGCATCCTGGAGGTACCCAAGCCTTCCTTGCAGATTGATCTGGGCATGCGCATTCCACCGTATGAGGCGATATTCCTGTGCGCGTGCATAGATTATTCTGATTAATTCAGGATTGAGACCCCGCATGCCCACAGACACAAAGCCCAATCAGGCTCGCCGCAGCCGAATGCATTACGCCGAACGCAAGCTGCGAGAGGCGCAACAACGCCTGAAACGGACTGAACGCAGCATTCTTTACTGGTCCCGGATCGTGGACGACCTAAGACATGAGCGAACCCGCGCAGTTCAGCCGCCGCTCTGGCCTGAGGAAGAGACCAACGCTGCAGATTGAGCTGGCGCGGCGGAGGACCTACGCCAGCTCAAGTCAGTCAAGAGGGCTGCGGATTACTTCGCAGCGGCTGCCTTCTGTGCGGCCCAGCGCTTCTTGACCGCCTCGGCGATGCGCTTCCGCCCCTCTGCGGAGAGATGCCTCTTCTTCTTTTTCGCGGGCCTCGCGGTGGCGGGTGCAACTGCCGCTACCTTCTTAGGGGTAGCTACTACCTTCTTTGGCCTGCCTGCCTTCTTCTTCGGCGCCGGTGCGGCGCCGCCACTCAGCAATGCACGCGCCTGCTGGAGTGTTGCGATCTCGCTGTCAATTGTGGCCAAAATCTCCGATACTCCCATGTAATCCTCCCTGATAGGTCCAGGCAACTGGACAATCCGCCGCAGAGCTAAGTCATAACGCCACGCAGGGTCAGCCAGTTGCTCCATGGATACAATACTCGGCTGTTGAATTATGCGCAAACAAAAAGCGGCGGCTGAGGTCAACTACGGCGCTTACTCCTGAGAGCACAAGCTGCGCCCAGGCGCAGTACTCATGAATATTGCCTTGGGCGCTATTCCAATGCGGGTAAGGTCCAGCCGATCAGCATCCCAACACGCTCCGATCGTAGGGTCGTCGCTCAGTTGTCCATGAGCGTGCCAAATGCAGGCATACTCCAAAAGTTCAAAATGTTCATTGCTCAAATCGAATAGGATGCCTCGTAGGCTTGCAGCGTATTTAGCCCCGTGCTCGCCATGCTTGAAATCCAAGGAATCGTTTTCTCGCCGCGAATCGTGAAAGACGGCAAAGAGCTTCACTACGTCAACAATTGCGCCATTGCTGGCGGAAATCTTCAATGCGTTGCGTTCAACCCGCCGCCAGTGATCTGGTCCGTGAATCGAATCAGGATCGCACTGAAACTCTTCGGTGACATGCTTCCATACAGCATCGAATTTGATTGGAATAATTTCAGCCATGTGCCCTATTTCACCATATCCACAACCAGATCGCCAGATCCGGGTAGCTCGATCTGGCACGCCTCAGAGAGTTCATCCAGCCGGTATATTCAGCTTCGTTGTAACTGGCTCCGGCGGAAGATGTTCAGATTTTGTTCCTCGGAAAAGATGTGGCAGATACAGGGTGAAGGTATCGCAGCGAAGATGCCACTTGAGTTCATTGGCTCCCATGACAGCAACCCTGAAACCGCTTGAAGCCGGAAAACGGAGCTTCACTTGAGAAACGACAAAAACTACCCAAACTACCGGGACAACCTCTGGTGATGCTACCCTGTTTATAGCGTGCTTTCAGTATTTTCATTTTGAGCCGCCTTCAGAACCTACGGGAGAAGCACGGCAGGGTATCGCAAAGTGACCAACTGTGCGCCGAGAACATTGCGGTTCTCTTGTAGACTATTGATTCCAGATGTGGCCCCGTAGCTCAGTTGGATAGAGCGTCGGTTTCCTAAACCGCAGGTCGGCCGTTCGAATCGGCCCGGGGTCACCATTCCTTTTCCTGCGTTGCCCGTCCTTCCAGATATCCGCCCTGTCGCCCCTCTACGCGGGCTTCCGTGAAACGTCGCGTCGGGCGTTAGAGCCTTTCATGGTGTTGACTTCGCGCCCCTCGCCCGTCTATAAAAGTTGATGGCATGGAAATTCGTTCCATACCATCACGCCTGCTCCTTCATGGAGCAACGCACTTTACCACGGCAATCGCCAGGATGCTCGGGAAGACGGTGAAATTCCGCCACTGCCCCGCAACTGTGAGCGCCTCTGTCCTTCGGCTCGTTCTATCGTCCAGGGCAGGGAACCAGCCAAGGTCTTTCCGCCAGTCGCGGAAGTCCCTCATCAACCACTGCAGGCGATCATCTTCAGGTCCGTCCGTGGGAAGGTGGCTGGAAGAGCGCAAGTCAGGAGACCGGTCCTCGCGCCCTCAAC
>CAYQSI010000072.1:0-14387 GCA_964420185.1 uncultured Occallatibacter sp.
TCGAGATCCATGCGGGGGCGACTGATAGAGCCGTTGCCAGGGCGGCAGATGCTATTGCTAAGCACTTCCAAAGCAATCCGGGCTTTGAATTGCAGGACATTCTGCCTGCGTTCCTGCTCCCCGACAGGAAATCTCGTTGGTATCGCTTTCCCAATTCGCTTGGGAAGCTGTGGTCGCATCTGTACGGCAATGCGTTGACGACAGTCCTCCCTGATGCCGCGAACGAATTGAAGAATATCGAAGTGGATTGGCTCCGGGTGAGGCCGGTCGTCAAGGTGATCGGCGAATTCTGGGCGCAGATGACCGAAAGCGATGGCAACTTTCGCATGTTGGAGTTCTTAGAGAAGGAAGGAGCAGAAGTCTCGATTGAGCCGATCAGCACCTGGCTGCTCTATTTGCTCCACCAGAGAAAAACGCGCGCCGTCTACCAGCAGAGGATGGCAGCCTATACCGTTCCATGGACTTCCCCAGGAAAAGCTATCGCCGCTCGCACAGCCCTGTGGGGCAAGCGGATGGGTTTTGCGCTTGCAGCGAGGATTTATCTCCATCACTTCAGCCGGTTAGCAAAACTGCTTTCGCTCCCCGATCAGGCGTTGGCGTCGCAGGAGGCGCTCGCGTCACTGGCGGCCCCTTACTACAGTACGTTTCTACGCGGCGGCGAAGGGCATCTGGAGGTCGGCAAAACGCTCTATTACACCGAGCACAGAGCGTGTCATCTTGTGCTGGCGCTTAAGCCTTTCGGCTGCCTTCCATCCGTGCAGTCGGATGCGGTGCAGGCATCGCTTGTGGAGAAATTTCCCGAGGTCAGCTTCCTGCCGATCGAGACCTCCGCGGACGGAGAGATCCACGCGTATAGCCGCGTCCAAATGGCGCTGTCCGAGGCTCGGGCAAAAGCAATGCTCGAGTTTGAGCATGCACTCAAGACAGCGCATCATTCGCTTGAAGAGATTCGCGCCTTTGTTGCGGCTCACAGGGAGCTGCGCTCTCCCCTCTCTTCGATTCCACGCCAGCCCGGTGTCGTCTCTACCGCCGCAAATTTTCTGTTGTATGCGGATCGGTTGATGTCTGCCCGTTTCACGGAAGGTACTGGACCGCATTCGCAACGAGAACACGAAGTGAATTCTCCGGTTCTCAGTCAAATCCATTCCACACAGGAGACTGAGTCATGAGTGAACTTTCTCGATCCACGGTTGAGCATGATCCTTCGTATCGCATCAGTAGCGCCCTTAACGACGAGTTGATGGATGGGCAACGTCCGCAGGTCCCGCCGCCACCTGGAGGCGTGCCACAGACTCTGTCGGAGCCCGTGTTCCCGCGGAGGCCCGAGCTCTACGCAGCTCCGGACGAAGCCTATCTGCCGAAAAACGGAAAGCGGCATTGGACTGTTCCGCAGATTTACCACACGATGCAAGGCTGGATGTTTCCGTACTTTCGCTCGCGCCTTGAGCGCGGGGAGTTCCATCCGATCATCGCCTATCTCTTCAACGAATGGAAATGCAACTTGAACTGCAACTACTGCTGGGCCTACGACAATCGCGTCAGCGGGATGACGGAAGACATTGCCAAGCGGTCGATCGACTGGCTGCACTCGACAACGTGCCGCGTTCTCGCGCTGATGGGAGGCGAAGTACTGCTGCGTCCGCAATTCGCGCATAAGGTGATCTATTACGCTGCGAAACAGGGCTTCTGGGTATATTTGCCGACCAACGGCAGGTTGATGAAACCCGACCTGATTGACCGCGTCGCCGATGCCGGAGTTGCAACCGTCAACTTGGCGGTGGACGCATGGGACGTTAAACCCGGACTGCCAAAGGCGATGACGCCGATTCGTGAATACTTCGACCACCTGGTGCGCAAGCAGTATAAGTACGGCTATTCGGTCTTCCTCAATATCAACATCTGCCGCAACAACCTGAATGATGTGCGGATGCTGACCGAGTTAGCCCACGACACGGGCATCGCGACCGATTATCACATCTGCGAATCTCCGATGATGGAGCAGGACGACTTCAAACATCTGGAAGATAACCCAGTCTTTATCCGCCCGGAAGATCATGCCGCCATCGGCGAGTTAATCGACTGGCTGATCGAGAAACAGAATGCTGGCTGGCAGATGGTGAATTCTGTTCAGCGTCTCGCGGAGATGAAGAAGTTCATCAATAAGGAGCTGGACCAGTGGGGATGCCGCGCTGGGCAGAACAGCATTATTATCCGTACCGACGGCACCCTCGCTTCGTGCTTTCCCATGTATTCCGCGAATCACGACTGGGGCACAATTGAAGCGCCGCGGATGGAACCGAACCAGTTGGCGACGATGAAGCGCACCTGCGAAGCGAACTGTTTCTCGACACTCAACCACATTCTGGCCTTCTGCTATAACGACGCGCGCGTGATTCGCTGGCTTTTCAAACAGTCGCTGCATGGGTTCCAGGGCGTACGCGGCAACATGGAGTAGGGATTGAAAACGCAAGACAATACGTCAGAGCCTGTGGTCCGCCGTTCTTGGTCCATGGCCGTTGCCTCCGCCCCGCAGGTTTTTCTAGCCGGTATCGACGTGGGCTCGACGACCGTAAAAACAATTGTGCGCACCGCCAACACCCAGGAAATCCTTTATAAGGACTACCGTCGTCACGAGAGTCGCCAGGCGGAAACCGTGTTAGCGGTATTGCTACAGGCTAAGCGTGAACTTGGCATGTCGGACGGCGGTACACGCCTCTTCATGACCGGAAGCGGAGGACAGCAACTGGCGCAATTACTCGGCGCCCGCTTCGTGCAGGAAGCGGCGGCGGTCAGCCTGGCCGTGGAAACCTCGTACCCGGAAGTGCGCTCCGTGATCGAACTGGGCGGCCAGGACGCCAAGATCATCATTTTTCAAGAGGGCAGCGTTCAAGGCCGCCGCAAGAAAATCGCGTCGATGAATGACAAGTGCGCCGGCGGAACCGGCGTGGTCATTGAGAAGATCGCTGCCAAACTACACATTCCGGACGAGGATCTTCTCGTCGAACGATACGACGGCTTGGAGCTTTATCCCGTTGCCGGCAAGTGCGGCGTGTTTGCCGAAACCGACATCACGGGGCTGCAAAAGCAAGGTGTTCCGGTTGCCCAACTGATAGCTTCGTTGTTTCAGGCCATCGTTCTGCAAAATCTCAGTGTCCTCACGCGTGGACACACACTGCTGCCCAAAGTATTTCTGTTGGGCGGCCCCAATGCTTATTTTCCGGGTTTGCAGTTGGCTTGGCGAAAGGGACTGCTTGATCTCTGGAAGCGAAAGAACATTCAAATACCCGAGGGAACGCCTCCTGAAGAACTCATAGTTGTGCCTCCGATGGCGGAGTATTTTGCTGCCGTCGGCGCCATTGAATTTGGAGCCGCTGAATCGGACGGCGCCGTGCAATACCAGGGAACGCAGGCTCTTGAGTCTTACATCCGCGAGGGCGAAGCATCTCACAAGCGCACATCCGGCGCCAGTGGATTATGCACCAACCAAGAGGAGTTGGAAAATTTTCGCAGGGCCTATTCTCAACCAGCTACAGCAGTTTTGGCTCTTTGTGAAACCGAATCGCGAGTCTTCATTGGCTTGGATGGCGGGTCGACTTCCACCAAGGCCGTAGCTCTTTCCGCGCACGGTGAAGTCCTTGCCTCCACGTACAAACTTTCCCAGGCCGATCCCATTGCCGATGCGGTATCGGTTCTGCGCGATCTGCGCGGCAAACTCGAGTTATCCGGAACGCGCGCCAAAGCCCTGGGCGTGGGCACCACCGGCTACTCCAAATACCTGCTGAAAAAGGTCCTTTCGACGGATGTTGCCTTGGTTGAAACCGTGGCCCACGCAAAATCTTCGCTGCGTCTGTTCCCCAACGTTGACGCCATCATCGACGTCGGCGGCCAGGACATTAAGATCATTGTGCTCAAGGATGGCGCCGTCAAAGACTTCAGGCTGAATACCCAGTGCTCGGCCGGCAATGGATATTTTCTGCAGGTCGCAGCAGAAGGGATCGGCATCCAGGTAGAGGATTTTGCCGATGTTGCATTCTCGGCACGGCGCATGCCTCAGTTCAGTTATGGCTGCGCCGTCTTTCTTCAGTCCGATATTGTTAATTTTCAGCGCCAGGGATGGAAACCTGAAGAGATCCTTGCCGGACTGGCCAATGTGCTCCCCAAGAATGTCTTCCTCTATGTTGCGGGAGTTTCCAATGTCGCGACGCTCGGAAGGCGTTTCGTGCTCCAGGGCGGCACACAGAAAAATCTTGCGGTGGTCAAAGCGGAGGTCGATTTTATCCGGACGCACTATCACGGAAATGGGCAGCCTGAAGTGGTTGTTCACCCGAACTGCTGCGAGGCCGGAGCCATTGGCGCCGCGCTGGAAGCAATGGAGCATTACCAGTCTGGTCACTCCACCGTCTTTCCCGGTTTCGAGTTTCTCGATGCGCTGCAATACACAATCCGGAGGGACGAAACCACGCGTTGCCACTTTTGCGCCAATCGCTGCTTGCGAACCTTTGTCGAGTTGAATACAGCCACCTCGACTGCGTCCGATCTGAAACGGGTCATCATCGCCACCTGCGAGCGTGGAGAGGCGGAAGACACTACCGCCGCCAAGGGAATCAGCGCTTCCTGGACAGCCATCCGGAAGCATTGCCCCAATTACGTTCAGTTGGCCGGTGAGCAGGCATGGATCCCCATGCATCCGGTGGCTGCCATCACAACTTCGCATCGAAAATCGATTCTGCCCTCCGCGCATCGAATTCAGGCGAAACAGCAACGCCGCGCTCGCATACAGATCGGGATTCCAAGAGCGCTGAATCTCTTCACGTATGCTCCGCTGTTTTCCTCTTATTTTGAAAGCCTTAGGATCCCGGCGGGGAACCTGCACTACTCGCACTTTTCGAGCCCCGAGCGTTACCAGGAAGCGGCGGGGTTTTCCGCCGTCGATCCATGTTTTCCATCCAAGGTGTCGGTCGCACACGTCTACGAACTGCTCCGGAGAGCGAAGAAGGAACCGCTTGATGCAATCTTCTTCCCCATGTTCGATGTGCTGACAACGCCGCTCGAAGGCTGCAGCGCATCATGCGCCTGCCCTTCCGGGTCAGCGACGCCGGAAGCAGTTAAAGCAGCTTTCTCTCGCACGGTCGATTGGTTCCGGGACGCGGGCGTAGCGTACATGAATCCGGTGCTCGACATAGCGGATCGCGATCTATTCAAGTACCAGATGTTCTCCTGCTGGAAAGAACTGCTCGACCTCGGCTGGGAGGAGAACTCGCGCGCGGTTGACATCGCATATAGCAGTTGGGAGGCCTTTGAAGCCCGTTTCCGCAAGCAGGCGCGATTGACGCTCGATGAATTGGAGCATGGCGGGAACATCGGACTCGTAATGCTGGGCCGCCCTTATCACCACGACCCGGGTCTGAATCAGGGAATTCTCGAAGAGTTGCAGCGGCTTGGCTATCCCATCTTTTCGCAAAGCCTGCTGCCGCTCGATCCCGATCTATTGGAGCGCTTGTTTGGAGCCGAGGTCGACGCCGGCCAGATTCTTTCCCCTCTGGATATTTCTGACGTGTGGAAGAACACTTTCTCTGCCAGTTCCAACCACAAGCTTTGGGCAGCGAAGTTTGTGGCTCGTCATCCGAATCTCATTTCGGTGGAACTGTCTAATTTCAAGTGTGGCCACGACGCCTTTATCAGCCGGGTCATCGAACAGATCATCGAGCAGTCCGGCAAGCCTCATTTCTCCTTCCGCGACCTGGACGAGAACCGCCCGCTGGCCTCGATCCGCATTCGCATCGAGACAATGGATTACTTTCTTAAACGCTATCGCAATCAGTTGCAGAAAGCTACTGCGGACCGATTAGGCGCAGGGCATAGAGAACACTCTGAACGAACGCTCGCGTGCACCGCAAGCGCGCATGAGCAAGGACGGTCACTCTCATGAAATGGCTTGCATTTATGCGCAGAATCAACTGCGCCTTTGTGGTTGCGGCCGATGCCATCTTCACATGTATGGGATTGGCGCAAAACCCGAACAGCGCTTCGCCCTTGAACGAAGAGCAGATTGTTAATCGGATGCAGATGCATGAGCGGGCACAGGCGGAAATGCTTGGCAGCTATCAGGCGCTGCGGCATTATGCGATCGAGTATCGGGGGTTCTCAAAAACGTTGGCGGCAAAGATGGACGTGGAGATCAACTACGACGCTTCCTCCGGAAAGAGTTTTCGAGTTCTTTCGGAGAGCGGTTCCCACACGCTTTGCGAAAAAGTCCTCCAACGGGCTGTAGACAGCGAGAAGGAAGCATCGCTGAACAGAAGCGCAACGGCATTGACAAGGGCCAACTATAAATTTCACCTGGTGGGCAGCGAGCCCCTCAACGGTCGATCTGCCTACATTCTTGATGTCGAACCTATTATCCCAAGCAAGTTCCTCTACCGGGGCAGGATTTGGGTGGATGGAATTGATTTTGCGGTGGCCAGAATGGAAGTGCAACCGGGCAGAAATCCGTCGTTCTGGATATCTAGGACAGTTATCCATCACGTGAACACGGATATGGGTGGTTTCTGGCTTCCGCAACAAAACCGGAGCGAGACAAAGGTCCGCATTGGCGGCACGGCAGTGATGACGATTGACTACGGAGCATATCGGATCACTCCTCGGCAATTGCAGCCGATGGTCTCGGTACTGCGCTGAAAAGCGCAAAACAGTGTGCCTAGCGTGTGTACAGACATTTCGCGTAGGTTCCGCACGCTGGTCAACAAGATGAAAAGAGAGGAAGACACATGGCACAGCCAAAAAAACTGATAGCGGCAATGGAGAGCATTTCCGGAGCGGAAGATCTCGCTGAACTGGCACTTGATATGCGGTGGTCTTGGAGCCACGCTTCCGACAAGCTATGGGGAAGGATTGATCCGGAACTATGGGAAATCACGCATAACCCCTGGGTAGTTTTTCAGACGGCATCGCCTGACAAGCTCAAACAACTTCTCAATAAAAAGAGCTTTCGTGAGGAAGTGGATCGTCTTCGGGCCCATCAACTAAGGGAGAGCGATGCCGCAGCAGGTGGCGAATCGGCAACGTGGTTTCAGAAGGTTCATCCTGGTTCCAAGCTGGGGACGGTAGCGTACTTCAGCATGGAATTTGGGCTCAGTGAGGCATTGCCCATCTACTCGGGTGGGCTTGGCAATGTGGCAGGAGACCAATTGAAATCGGCCAGTGACCTTGGCGTTCCGGTTGTTGGAGTTGGACTCCTCTATCAGCAAGGTTACTTCCGGCAGGTCATCGACGCAGACGGCTCGCAACGGGCAGTTTATCCGTATAACGATCCTTCGCAACTGCCGATTCTGCCGCTCCGGGATAGCACGGGTGAATGGCTTCGAGTCCGCGTCCAGTTGCCAGGGTACGCGGTGTGGCTGCGCACGTGGGAGGCCAGGGTAGGCAGGGTAAGACTTCTTCTGCTCGACAGCAATGATCCCGCCAATCCTCCAGCCTATCGCGGTGTAACCGGCGAATTGTATGGCGGTGGTACGGAAATGCGACTTCAGCAGGAAGTCATACTCGGCATCATCGGCTACCGGATGCTCCACATGCTTGGAATTCGGCCTGACGTTTGCCATCTAAACGAAGGACACGCAGGATTTGCTGTATGGGAGCGTGCTCGCATCTTTATGGAGGAAACTGGGCAACCCTTCGATGTTGCTCTTCTCGCGACCCGCGCCGGAAATCTTTTTACCACGCACACGCCCGTTGATGCTGGCATCGATCGCTTCCCCGCATACCTGATCGAACCTTATCTCCGCGAGTACTCGACCGACCTGCACGTGAAAGTCGATGACCTGTTAGCCATGGGGAGAGCAAACCCCGACGATCCGAATGAACCATTCAACATGGCCTATCTCGGCATTCGGGGTTGCGGTGCAGTAAATGGAGTCAGCCAGTTGCACGCTCAGGTGAGCAGAAAAATGTTCAGCAACCTGTTCCCGCGTTGGCCTGCTGCGGAGGTTCCTGTCGCATGTGTCACCAATGGCGTGCACGTTCCGAGCTGGGATTCGAGTGAATCCGATGCCTTGTGGCATAAGGCCTGTGGCTCCGATCGCTGGAGACAGGATCTCGAAGAACTTGAGACGCAGATTCGTTCCACCTCGGATGAGGAACTCTGGAAGATGCGCTGTGCCAATCGCGGGCACTTGATCGATGCGGTAAGGATTCGCCATAAGAGACAGGAGAGTTCCATCGGCACTTGGTCTGCAACGGGTCATCGGGGAACGAACATCTTCGATCCAAATGTTTTGACTTTGGGCTTCGCCCGCCGCTTTGCGACGTATAAGCGCCCCAACCTCCTTCTTAGTAATCCTGAACGCCTGATTCGTATTCTGACAAACCCGAATCACCCTGTGCAGTTGGTGGTTGCTGGCAAGGCTCATCCGGAAGACCGCGAGGGCCAGAGAATGATCCAGGAATGGGTACAGTTTTCTCGTTGGCAGGAAGTTCAAGGCCATGTGGTCTTCCTTGGCGACTACGACATGAGTTTGGCCGAACAGTTGGTCCAGGGTGTGGATGTCTGGATCAATACCCCGCGCCGCCCCTGGGAAGCGTGCGGCACGAGTGGCATGAAGGTACTTGTGAATGGCGGACTCAACCTTTCATCTCTCGATGGCTGGTGGGCGGAAGCGTACGATCCATCACTCGGTTGGAAGGTAGGAGACCATCAAAACTATCCCACTGAAGCGGCACAAGATGCTGAAGAAGCTGAACAGTTGTACTCCGTTTTGGAAAACGAGGTGATTCCTCTTTTCTATCGACGCGAGTCTTCCGGAATTCCTTCCGAATGGGTTGGCATGATGAGGGAAAGCATGGCCCGGCTCACTGGGCAATACTCCGCAAACCGTAGCGTGCGGGAATATGCGGAGCGATTCTATCTTCCAGCCGCAGAAGCATACGCAAAGCGAACAGGCGACCGTGGCGATCTCGCGGTCCAGATTCGCAAGTGGCAAGCGGAACTACGAACACACTGGTCCGAAATTCACTTTCGTGAACTTGAGGTTATTCAAGGCGAAAACGAATACCTCATGCGGGTACGCATCTATTTGGGAACCGTTTGCCCAGATCATGTTCGCGTCGAACTTTTCGCAGATAACCCTGATGAGACGCCGTTCATTTCTGAGATGAGTCAGGCGAGCGAACTGGTAGGCGTGCAGGGAGGTTTTGTCTTTGAGGCAAAAGCGCCAGCCACTCGGTCAGCAAGTGATTATACGGTTCGCATTGTCGCGGCTTTCGATACGTTGGCGGTTCCTCTGGAAGAGCCACTGATTCTCTGGCAGCAATAGACACCCAGTGTTTCGGTCCGGCAACCGAAGCGGGGAGGAAAGAACCATGATCTTAGAAATTCTCAAATTCGTTCACGTCGTCCTTGGCGCGATCGGGATTTGTTCCATAAATCCAGAGAGTTTACATATGGAGCGGCAAGAGAAGGTCAAATTCGACGGAAGTGAGAATCGCAGTCGTTGTACTAACTCGTGTTGGTATCTCGGAATTAGACACCTTCCGCCTGCTTATCTGCTGCTTCTGTTTGTCGCACCGATGTCTCTCCGCACCGTGGCACAAAGCCCGAAGTCATCCACCCCTCCCGATTTCAGCGATCTTGCAATGCCGGAAACGGATTGGGCCGCAAAGCCGAGTCCAACAGAAGCAGCTGCGCGGGTCGACCGAGATGTGATTGAGAACGGTAGCCGGCCCCAGAGGCTTATTGTAATTGGATTCGTGGGAGGGTTCGTTCGAAGTAATGACCAGAAGCATCCTGAGGTGCAGTTTGCCGAGTATCTACGTGAGCATTATGGTTCCAATATTTATGCAGAAGTGTTTGGCAATCATCATGGCAAAGAGGCTCGTCATGAAGTCCTTAGCCTCCTCGCTCGCGACGGGAAAGACAATCTACTTCCGTACGAAAAGGCGAACGCAAGAATCATCATCTATGGACATAGCTGGGGCGCTGCGGAGACATTAGTAGTTGCTCGAGAGCTTGGAAAGATAGGCATTCCCGTTCTGCTGACCATCCAGGTGGACAGTATTGCGAAAGTGGGGCGCGATGACTCGACGGTTCCAGCAAATGTGAAAAGAGCAATCAATTTCTACCAATCGCGGGGACCACTTCATGGACGCAGGCAGATATTCGCGGCCGACCCGAGGCGGACGTCGATTATCGGAAATTTCCACATGACATATGAGGGTCGCTCTATTAATTGCGACAACTATCCTTGGTATGCCCGAGTGTTTGACAAGCCACATCACGAAATAGAAAATGACCCTCGGGTTTGGAATCTTGCAGCATCGCTCATCGATTCCGAAGTCTTGGGAAAGACATTGACGGCTCAGAAGCCAACGTTTTGGCAACCGCGCGTCAAGTAGCTCAGGTATCCATCGATTCGGTCACCATAGCAGGTGTCACATCGATGGCCGGCGTCAAGCAGCGGCGGACACCCCCAATCAGTGGTGAGGGCTTGGTGTTCGGAAACTTTGCGATTGGTAGCGTTGAACGCATGGCCAGCGGCTTTACGCAGGAGTTCATCTTGCGTAAATTCACGCCGGCAGCTAAAGACACCGGCAGGCGAATGCACGGGGGCAGTTGAATGCCACAATCTCTAACATTCGCACTCGTACAAAACATCGGGCAGATCGGAGGCGCTCAGTGAGGCCGAATGCGATCTGCTCTTCGGTCAGTTTCTTACCGGCCTTCCGCCTCGCGCGCGCGGGTGCTGATGTTCCGGTGCACGCCCCACTGCGCCGCCTGGCGAAGCTGGTCGACGCGGTCGATGATTTCCTGGCGCTTTCCTTCATGGATGGAGACCTTGAACGTGAGCTGACCCTGGGGAGCCTTGAGAATCGTCAGGGTAAGCTTGCCACTCACGTTGGCCTTTGCGTCTGGAGCACGTGAAGCTTTCAAAACCTCCAGCATCCGGTGCACATGAGCCGCCGGCTGGAGGCATGAGAG
Organism: uncultured Occallatibacter sp.; assembly: GCA_964420185.1. Classification (GTDB taxonomy): domain Bacteria; phylum Acidobacteriota; class Terriglobia; order Terriglobales; family Acidobacteriaceae; genus Telmatobacter. The sequence continues at coordinate 10,973 of CAYQSI010000072.1, forward strand.
CAGTTCTTGAACCTCGGTTTCATCGGTGAAAACAAGATCGTCGACTTCATCTGTCCTGAGCCTGGTTTCGATCGAATGTAACTGGGCAGCCCGAAGTTGAAGAGGATTGGCCATCTGCTTCTGCCAGTCGAAGGCGTGCTGCATATCCGGATCGGTAAATTGGACGAAGATGCCGTATTGGACGGCTGCTCTGGCGACTGCTTGCTTCCATTGGTCTGTTCCCGTACAGGCAATGCGCGATCCGTATTTCCGGGCTGCCATCTCCAGTCCAAAGACGATTGCGGAGTCGTCCTGGTTGAGAACGGTCACAAGGCGCCCGCGGTCGATGACTGAGACCCTCCCGTTGAGCAGGTACGATACGTCGCCTGTCTTGCGGTCGATCGTCCAGATGCGTGTTGTGGCGATCTGTCTGGCCAGATTCTGTTCCTTCTGTTGAGCCAAGCGCCTTTGCTGCACAAAGCCTGCCCAGTCGGATTTCTGATTATCCTCGGGTGGCGGCCCGATATGAAGTGCACTTGCTTCCAGCCTTGCATCGAGTTGTCGCTGATTGCGTTGGTCGGCATAGCGCCATCCTCGAAGTTGGGCGGCAGCCCGCGCATCCCCTTCGCCGGCGCGTTCAGCAACCCAGGCGCGGAGATCTTTCGGGGATTGTTCGTGTCGTCTTTGCTGCACCGTTGCCTTCAGAGTTCTTATCTTGATCACCGATCGAGCCGTTGTCTGCGACAACAGTATTTTCTTAGCCGGCCACGGGACAGCCATCGCGCGAATTTCCTTCTTTCGCTGCCGGAGATTCAGAACCAGTTGCTGACGTGCTTCTCTTCCTTGTGCGGTCAGGCCCTTGCATACTTCCCGTTGACGATTACGGTACTGGTTATAATCCGCCATCAAGGAAACTCGGTCGGCGCGTCGTTGCTCTCTTCTTTCTTCCCTCAGTGCGCTATTACGAACAGGAGTACGAACGATATGTTGACCGGCTTCATAACCGGATGTTGAGGCGGCAGTCCAGGCCCCAAGAGCTGTCTCTGTGGCTTGGCGGTTGACTTTCCCTGCGAAGTTGTTCCGGAACACGTCGGACGCCTTTACCCGGATGTCGTTGTCGATGGCAAGGATGGTATATCCGCCCATCTCTCCCTTCTCAAGTCGGAGATGAGCTTTCGAGAGAAAGCGATGGAGGTCATCCCAGGTGACATTCTGCCGCGTCAGAAGTTTCCGGACACTGGGGGCCACTTCCCGTCGCACATAGGATTGGAATGATTCCTGATCCTGGTAATGTTCGAATTGTGCCGCCGCCCCGGTTGGATGTTGTGGGGCGGGTTGAAGCGCATTTCGTTCGGATCTTGAGATGCGGACAGCCTGTTGCGATTCCTCATCCCATTGTGTTGGACCAGGTGTGTGCGCCCAACCATGTTTTGCTTCAAGAAAGCGTACTGCAGCATCGAGAGTCAGCCAACTGAAAGATGGCGTATGGGCTCTGTACGTTATGGGGTGAATCTTGTTCACCATGATGTGGATATGGAAGTGCTTCTTGTCGTCGTGAGCGACGATGACGTACAAGTGTTCGTTGAATCCAAGTTGCTTCAGTGTGTGTGAGGCTGCATCGGTCCATTCTGCGCGAGACGGACGTTCACCTGGGGGCCATGCCAGTTCGTAATGGAACACTGCATCGTGACAGCGTGGGTTGAAGAATTCAAGCGCTTTCATTTCGGCTGCTGCTGTGTCGATGCCGACGAGGTTGCCGGACAATACGACATCTCCTCGCAGCCGAGTATCGCCGGTATCTGCGTCGCGCTCTGTCGTGAGGTAGTTGAGCAACCGCTTGAAACTACTTCTGGACTTGCGCTTGCTCGGTTGGACTTTGGCAATCATGGTTGGTGCCGCGGTACATTTCGATTCAGTCCCTGATACAGACCGTCGTTCTGTGAAGTGCTGAGCGGTATTGCTCCTGCTCTGGGATAGATGTGCTGTGCGCGTATGCCAAGAACTGTGGACGATTCTGTCGGCACTTAGAACGGAGTCGGTGCTCTTGTATGAGGGGAGTCGTTGCGTTTGTACGAAGCCGGTTTGCCTAACGGTACATCGATCACTATGTTGGTCATGCCGTCCATCGGATCGAGTTCCGTTGGCAGGTAGTTGAAGCGCCGTCGGAGATTACGCGCTGAATCATTGCCACGATGTGCCCGTTTGGCGATCATTCCGAGTCCTCGTCATTGTTGACAAGGGTTCGTAGTGTTGCGGTGATCCTCGCAAGAATAGCATTCAGTTCGCTCCTGAGTTCGTCCTCGTGTGGGTGGTCCACGATTTGCATCAGCAGATGCTTCATGAGGCCGCATAGACTGCTTAAGCGGTTGATCGCTTTATCGTCGATTCGCGAATGAAGCCGTTTGTTGAGCGAACATCTTCGCATGTATTCGCTGACGGTTAAGCCGGCCACGTACGCGTTACGTTGAATGATCTGCTTCTCTTCCGACAGGAGTTTGATGAGCTGCCCTCGGCGATGTTCTTTCAGCTTCGGTCTGACCATTGCAGGATTCCTTTGGGGTCTCGGGGCGAAGCCCTGAGCAAGATGCGCAGGACCAAACACGAGTAGCGAAGCGGATTGTGTTTGGTCCGGTGGATATGCCGAAACGACCGCAGGGAGTTTTGGTATATCCAGTGCGCACCTTGCCGTGTCCCATAACGATTCTGACTTTACTATATTACACATTAGCTGTCAATATTGTGCTATTGTATATGCGTTCAGTTGGCAAGGACGGGGATTAGGAGAGGTGATGGAAAAGGAGCGACGTAAAGTGCAAATACTTACCACGGCACAGCTTGAGGTTTTGCGCACACGTCTGGCTCAGAAAGGGAATGAACCTCCCCCGCAACCTGAGAAGTTCATGATGGGGGAGATCGTACGAGCTGTATACCCGGAACTGAAGAAGTTGCGGGAAAACGGGTACTCGTTGAAGGTGCTGGCGCGTGTGTTTGAAGAGAACGGCATTGTAATCACAACCAACGCTCTCTCGACATATCTCTCGAAGCTGGCGCAGGCAAGGGAAGAAGCGCAACCAAGAACGGCTCGTAAGGGAAGTTCGGCCCCGTCGCCAACTGTTGAAGTGAGGCGCGGACAATTCCAGATGAAGCCGGACGTAACCCTGTAAGAAAGGAGTTAGGTGTATGGCAAGAGTGTTCTTCGTAACAGGCAGCAAGGGCGGTGTGGGAAAGTCGGTGGGCTCGATCGGTCTCCTTGATTACTTTGAGATGAGAAGTCGAAAGGTGTCCTTGGTGGAGACCGATACGGCAAACCCGGATGTCGGCAAAGCCTACCAAAAAGATGTGAAGTCGTTCTCGCTTGTAAACCTGGATGAGAACGAGGGGTGGCTCGATCTTCTGGACATAGTGGACGCAAGCAAGGACGACGAAGTGGTCGTCA
>CAYQSI010000073.1:0-13788 GCA_964420185.1 uncultured Occallatibacter sp.
AATACACCCGCTTCCCGCGCTGGTCTGAATCGGAACAACCTCTTGAGACTCCACAGGTAGTGATGCCCGTTCTGTCTAGATGCATTTTAGCCTTTGCTATAGACTTCCGTGCCCCATCCATTCCGCGTTTTTCTGCGGAATGGGTGGGATACCGCCAAAATTCCGGTCTACACAATTTCCGAAAAAGCGCTAAATTGAAGGCTTCGGCAGGCCAAGCGCGTGGCGAAGAAGGCAAGCTGACGATGGAGCCACGGCGAGAATCTCAAAGGACAGTAAAGGCAAAAAATGTGCATTCCATGTGCAAGAATTTGCGTATTGCCAATCGTAAATTTCCCCAGGTTATTCATAATAAAGAATATTGATCTGGACTATGACGTGCATCATTATTTCACGAGCAGCTAGCCTCTAGGGGGGGGCTGTCTGCACAATCCGCACACGTGGAGCAGGAATAATGAACAAAAAGTTTTTTGGTCTGTTACTTCTCTCGGGCCTGTTGGTGCCGGTTGCGGCCAAGGCTGCACCAGCCCCTGTAACAACCACTGCTTCGCCTGCCTGGGAGTTCACCTCCGTAGGTCCAACGAACTACGGCCACTCTGAGTTAGGCTTTACCCTTGGTGAAATCTTCACGCCGACGCAGAATATCGTCGTTTACTCTATGGGCTACTTCTACGACTCGTCTATCGGAATGTCCGATTCCCATCCGGTGGCGATGTACGATGCGACCGGCACTCTGTTGGCTTCCACGATCATTACGAACGCATCGTCTACCGATGCGCAGGGTAATTTCAAGTTCAACTCCATCACGCCGATTACGCTGATCGCGGGCGATACCTATGTAATCGACGGCGCCAGCGGCGAGACCGATCCCTGGACCTGGAATGATACAGGTTTCACGGTGAACGCACCCATCACATTGTTAGGCGATAGTTGGGCCAGTAATGATGGGACGAGCGCGAGCTTCAGCGGCACTACCTCAAAACACGACGCGGCCAATGGCTATTGGGGAGCGGACTTTTCCACGACGCCGGAGCCGAGCAGCTTCCTGCTGCTAGGCAGCGGACTGGCGGGGTTGGCCGGCCTCATCAAGTGCAAGCTGGCCTGAAGTCACAAATCGAACTTCCAGCCTGAAAACGGGGGCTGGCCTGGCGTATTGAAGCCAAGCCAGCCCCGTTTTTTGTGCTTAGCAGGACTTTGAGGGATCGAAGCCTTCGGCGTGCGGTTTGAGGCATTCCAGATCACGGGCCTGCATCTGCTTCAGGACGATCGCGATTCCCAGCGCGGCCAGCACGGAGAGCAGCGCGAAAAGAAAGACGCTGGAGTAGCCCCAGACGCCAATGACCACTCCGGCCACCGGGCCTGTAAGGAAGAAGGAGACATCGGAAAAGGCGGTGAAGACGCCGAGGGCGGCGCCTCGATTGCCTTCCGTAACCCGCTTGACCGCTTCCACGCCCAGCGCGGGAAAGACCAGCGAGAAGCCGAAACCCGCCAGGGCGGCGGCGGTGAAGGCCATCCACGGCGAGGCGGCGCGCCACAGCAGCAGCATCCCCATGGATTCGACTGAGAGGCAGACGATGGCTACCGGGTAGCCGCCGAAGCGGTTGATGGTTTGGATGAAGAGGAGGCGCGCCGCGATAAACGCCAATCCAAAAGCCGTGAGGCAGAGTGCGGCGCCCGTCCAGTGGCGGCTCAGGTAGAAGAGGGTGATAAAGGTGGCCAGCACGCTGTAGCCGATTCCGCCCAGCGCCAGGCCGAAGCCGTGCGGGGCTACGCGGAACATGACGTCGCGGAAGGGAAGATGTTCGCCGGGGGTTACGGCGACGGGGCTCTTGCGGCAGGCCAGGGCGAGGCTGAAGGCGCCAATAAGCAAGGTGAGCAGGCCGATGGAGGCCAGGCCCCACATCTGATCGAGGACCACGCCCAGCGGAGCGCCCAGCGCCATGGCGCCGTAGGTGCTGATGCCATTGAAGGAGATAACTTTGGCCGTGCTGCCGGGACCAGCGCTGGTGATGCCCCAGAGGGTTGAACCCGTGGAGCCGAGGCTCTCACCCACGCCCAGCGCCAGGCGGCTCAGAAACAGCGTGGCAAGGCTGAGCCATGGAATCGAATGCAGGGCAGCGGCGACAATCAGCAGCGCTCCGCTGGCAGAGCAGGAGCCCATGCCCCAGAGCACGGAGACCTTGGCTCCGGCGCGGTCAGAGATGCGGCCGGCCCAGGGACGGCTGGCGAGCGTGGCGATGTACTGAATGCTGATGACCAGGCCGGCCAGCGCCGCGCTGTAGCCCATCCGCAGATGGACATAGGGCGGCAGGACGGCCAGTGGCAGCCCGATGGAGAGATAGACGATAAAGGTGAAGTAGACGAAGCCGAGGATCTGCCGGGTGTCGCCGCTGGAGTCGGCGAGAGACGGGGCAGGAGCGAAGGCGGTGGCAGAGGATGGCATGGTTGACAGGGAAATCCGCAGAACGCTGCGGCTACTTCCAGTATAACGGAGGTTGCGTGCGGAGATATGCGGGCGCGATGAGCAGGTCTTAGACTGAAATCATGGGGTCCAGCTTTCATGTGGAGCATTTCGGTTGCCGGGCCGCGCGCGCGGATGGCGAGGCGGTGAGCGACCGGCTGCGCGCCGCGGGGCTCTGCGAGCGGCAGCCCCCAGCGGCTGATTTAGTCGTTGTGAATACGTGCAGCGTGACGGCGGAGGCCGACCGGGCGGCGCGGGCCTTCATCCGCCGGGCACACCGGCTGAACCCGGCTGCAAGAATCGTGGTGACCGGCTGCTATGCGCAGCGCGCGCCGGAGGAGTTGGCGAGCCTGAAGGGCGTGGCCGCCGTGGTGGGCAACAGCCACAAGGCGCTGGCGCCGGAGATCATTTTGGGGCTGGCGCAAGGACGGGCTGGAGTTGGAGCTGCGGAAGGGCCTGGGTTGGTCAGCCCGGCCCTGGTTCGTGTGGAGTCGCTGCTTTCCGGTGGAGCGTTGGCTCCCATCTGGGCCGACGATCGGTTTGCCCATTCTTTCCTTGAAGAGGCGCAGATGGCACCCGGCGCGCGGACCCGGCCCAATCTCAAAATTCAGGAGGGGTGCGGAAATCGCTGCACGTTTTGCGTGATCCCCCAGACGCGCGGTTCTTCCAGAAGCCTGCCCGCTGCCAATGTTCTCAGGCAGGTGGAGGGGTTTGTGGCTGCCGGGGGCAACGAACTGGTGCTCTCCGGGATCAATCTGGGACGCTGGGGGAGGGATTTTTCAGCTTCCGAAAGCCCAGGCAGACCGACCCTGGCGGGGCTGGTGCGCGAGATCTTCGAGCGGACGGCGTTGCCCCGGCTGCGGCTCAGCTCGATTGAGCCGATGGATTGGGACGCGGAGCTGATTGGGTTGATGGCCGAGTTTGGCAATCCCGAATGCGGGCTGGCGCGGCTGGCGCGTCATGCGCACCTGCCCTTGCAGTCAGGCTCGGATGCCGTGCTGCGGCGGATGCACCGGCGCTACCGGCCGTGGCACTACGCGGAGAAGGTTGCCGCGCTGATGCGGGCCGCCGGGCCGGAACTGACACTGGGCGCGGACGTGATGGTAGGCTTTCCCGGCGAGACCGACGCGGAGTTCGAGGAGACCGTGGCTTTAGTGCGGGCGCTGCCCTTCGGCTACCTGCATCTGTTTCCGTTTTCGCCGCGGCCAGTCACGCCGGGTTGGGCGCTGCACGCTGAGCGGCCAGTCCCGGCCGAGGCGGTCGAGGAGCGCATGGCTGTTCTGCGCGCTCTGGCCGCTCAGAAGAGTGAGACGCACCGCAGGTGCTTTGTGGGCCGGGAACTGGAGGCGATCACGCTGCACACGCCTGTGGAGTTGGAGGCGCGTGGCTGGACCGCCGCGCTGACGGAGAACTTTCTGCCTGTGGAGTTGGATGGGCGACTCGAAGCCAATCGGCTGGTGCGGGTGCGGGTGACCGGGTTGACCGCCGAGGGGGCGCTGGAAGCTTTGGCGCCAGAGTTGAAGCCGGTTCAGGGTTAAGCGACAGCGCTCTCCGCCTGAGCGTGGATTTTCATGCCGGATTCCCGAAATGAGCCCCGCCCTGCCCCGTCGGCCCCGATGCCGGCGCGGAGCGGGCGGCAACCTGAGATAAACCCTTTGTTCAGGTTAGCCAAGCCAATGCTATACTCAGGGTGCGCTCGTGTGCCCGCGGCGATTCCGGTAGAGCCCGGAGGCGGGCAAAGCATTTCCTGAGTTTACGTGCGCAGGAAAGCTCTTGGAAGGCGGCTTTTTCTTGTTGAAAAAGCCACTTGACTGTAGTGGCTTACCGGAGTTCAATTCTGGAAATGCTGTAGCGGCGACTTTTGGAGGAGCACCATCGCACTCGACAAACGTTCGGCAAAGTCCTTTATCCGTATCAACGACCGGATTCGCGCGCGCGAAATTCGCGTGATCGACGAAAACGGCGAGCAACTGGGCATCCTGGCGCCCTTTGAGGCGTTGAAGCTTGCTCGCGAGCGAGGCCTCGACCTGGTGGAGGTTTCGGCCAACGCGGTTCCCCCGGTCTGCCGCATCCAGGATTACGGCCGCTTCCTCTATGAGAAAGAAAAGAGCGAACGGGCCGCCAAGAAGAAGCAGAAGGTGATTACGGTCAAGGAGGTCAAGTTCTCCGTGACCGTGGATGAGCACGACTACCAGACCAAAAAGAACAAGGCGGTCAGCTTCCTCGTCGGCGGAGACAAGGTGAAGGCCAGCTTGCGTTTTCGCGGCCGGCAGATGGCTCACCGCGATTTGGGCTACGCCATTGTCAACCGGCTGATCCAGGACATCGGCGATGCCGGAATAGTGGAGTTCATGCCGCGCATGGAAGGCACCACTTTGCACGCCATCCTTGCTCCAGCGAAGAAGCAGGAAGCGCCCAAGCCCAAGCCCGCCGCCGCTCCGCAGCCAACAGCGCCGCCACCGCCGGCGCGGTAGACCGCTCGAAGAGCCCGCACAACATTCAGGCCGCGCTCAGAGTCTCAATCGACTCGGAGCGCGGTCTGCGCTGTTATGGAAGCGAGCGCGTCGCGGTGCACCTCTACGGATTTGATGGGGGCACGAGCGGGATGAGGATGCTCGCGTGTCAGTGGCCCTCGCCGCAATGCGATCGGCGATTCTATTTCTGCGGAAAAGGCCTGCCGCCTCACTTCAGAGAGCAAAAATCGCTCGCTGTAGACCCCGAGTCGCCGGTGTTCCCGGTCTGCTGTATACTGATAAAAGCCTCAAGAGGACAGGGAAGTCCCTGTCTCACGGGGAACGCGGCCGAGTGACCCCACCCTGCCGGACAAAGAGAAGAAAATGCCCAAGTTGAAGACCCATACGGGCGCGAAGAAGCGCTTCAGCAAGACTGGCACCGGCAAGATCAAGCGGCACCAGATGAAGACGCGTCACATCCTTACTTCAAAGTCGCCAAAGACGAAGCGCAAGCTCGGAAAATCCGTGCTGGTTTCCGATGGTGACTTTAATAAGGTAGCGCGCATGATTCCTTACCTTTGATTGCTGAGCTGATTCCATAAGCCGGAATCAGCGCTTCAGGGCCCCAGCAAACGCGTTGCACGGGCCCCCGGCAGGCCGGACGGTTTTGAGTCCGGATTCGCCGAGAAATCAAGGGTTGAATGAGCGAGTGAAGAGGTTTAACGCCCGGCCCGCAAGGGGTTTGGGCCTCCAGCCTCCAGCCGCATCACCGAACGCAAAATGGAGAAATCGATATGCCCCGCGTAAAACGCAGTACCAAGCGGAATGACCGCCGCAAAAAGATTCTTGAGAGGGCTAGTGGATACTTCCTTACGAAGTCCAAGCTCTATCAGGCAGCCCAGGAGGCCGTCGAGCGCGGCCTGAAGTTTGCCTACACCGGCCGCAAACAGAAGAAGCGCCAGTTCCGCTCGCTGTGGATCGTGCGCATCTCGGCCGCGGCCAAGCTGAACAATTTCAGCTACTCGCAGCTCATTAACGGCCTGAAGAAGGCCGGCATCGAGCTGGATCGCAAGATTCTGGCCGAAATCGCTGTGAAGGACGCGCCAGGCTTTACCCGGCTGGTGGAGCAGGCCAAGACGGCGTTGGTGTCAGAGAAGATGATCAAGAAGCTCAGCGTATAGCGAACGAATTGAGCAGAATGGCCCGGGATCCAATGGATTCCGGGCCATTCTTGCATAGAAGCACGGACGGCGCTCACAAATTACTTCAGATTTTTAGCTTGCAGGATTGATGCGAGGGCGGCCCAGCCTTCGCAGCGCGGCCGGGGCGTGCCCCTCGAAGAGCCGCGACACCAATATTTCCTCATGAAAAATAAGTATTTCAACATCAGACACTTAAGGGATTGATTCAACCCTTTCTCCAGGGAATGTGACCGCTGTCACAGTTTCTAAACCAGCCCCGTCTTACATTGAGTATGTGGTTATCGATATAAATTTATCGAATGGATCGCGCACCAGACAACGGGTATGCCATCTAGTCCACAACAAACCTGAGACAGCTGCCTCAGTATCACCACTTCCACCAGAATGAGAGGAAAGCATATGTCTTCGTTTATCGTTCCGCGTACGATCTATCACGGTCCAGGTTGCATTGACAATTTGAAGTCCGTCAGAGGGACCAAGGCGGTCATTGTGACCGGCTCCGGTTCCATGAGAAGGCTCGGATTTATTGACAAAACGATTGCGCTCTTGAAAGAGGCGGGAATCGCGTCGGTTGTCTTTGACGGCGTGGAAGCCGACCCTTCGGTCAACACAGTCATGAAGGGCGTCGAGGTCTTCAATCGCGAAAAGCCGGATCTGATTGTGGGATTGGGCGGCTGCTCGGCGATCGATGCGGCCAAGGCAATGTGGGTCTTGTACGAGCACCCGGAATCGACCTTCGAGGAGATCTGCCAGCCATTCGCCATCAAGCCGCTGCGCAAGAAGGCGCACTTTATTGCGATTCCCTCCACCAGCGGAACGGGGACAGAGGTAACCTGCTGCTCGGTCATTACCGACCGCGAAAAAGGAACCAAGTATCCGATCGTCAGTTATGAAATTTGTCCGGACATAGCGATTGTCGATGGCGAGTTAGCCGTGGGCATGCCCGCTAATGTCACGGCGAACACCGGAATCGATGCGCTTTCACACGACTGCGAGGCGTATGTTGCAACCCTTGCCAGTGTGTATAGCGATGCGCTGGCCAAGGACTCGGTTCGTCTTATCTTTGCCAATTTGCCCAAGGCTTATGCCGATGGCAAGAATATTGAAGCGCGTCAGACGATGCACGACGCCTCCTGCATGGCCGGCATCTCCTTCTCGAACGCGATTTTGGGCATCATTCACTCGATGTCGCATCAGGTGGGCGGAATGTTTGGCGTTCCCCATGGCCGCTCGAATGCGATCCTGATGCCCAACGTGATCCGGTTTAACAGCAAGAGCACCACGAAGTATGAACAATTGGCCGAGGTCATCGGAAAGAAGACGGCAGAGGATTTTGCCCTGGCCGTGCGCGATCTCTGCCTGAGCGTCGGCATCGAAAAAAGTTACAAGGAATACGGCATCGACGCAAAAATTTGGGCCGAGAAGCTGGATACGATCACGCAAAATGCGCTCAACGATCCTTGCACGGGAACCAACCCGCGCAAGCCGACCTTTGCGGAGGTCAAGCGCATCTTCCAGTGCTGCTACGATGGCACCATCGTGGATTTCTAACAATCTATCGAGGAACTTTCAGAGTTTTTTTGACAACTCCAAAGAGCGCGGCGCCGGGGAGACAATTCCCCGGCGCCGCGCCGTATTTATGAAGCAGAAGCATAGTGGTTTATCCTTGTCTTTACGCTATGACAGAAGAGATTCCCAATCTGACGGCATTTGATGAGGCTGCGCTGGACGAGGCTTTTTCGGCGCTGGAGCGGCAGGCGCGCGCGGCTGCCGCTGCACTGAACGGCGAGGCGGCGGTTGAAGCCTTTCGCCTGGAGTGGCTGGGGCGCAAGCAGGGGCGGCTCAACGAGGTCTCCGGGCTGTGGCTGAAATCCGCTCCCAAAGAGGCCAAGAAGGCGCTGGGCATGCGCTTCAACGCGCTCAAGGCGGTGGTGGAAGGCCTGCTGGACTCGGCGCTGGGTGCTGGGCCGACTGATGCGGCGCTGGCGGCTGAGGCCATCGACATTACGCTGCCCGGCACGCGGCGGCTCACCGGGGCCGAGCATCCGATTACGCGCACGCTGAACGAGATTACCAGCGTTTTTGCGGCGCTGGGCTACTCGGTCGGTGTGGGGCCGGAGGTCGAGACCGACTTCTACAACTTCGAGAGCATGAACTTTCCCCCGGGCCATCCGGCGCGGGACACGCAAGACACGCTGGTCGTGGCCGGGCAAGACCGGCGCCCGCAGCGCGACCGGCTGCTCTTGCGCACGCACACTTCGCCGGTGCAGATGCGGACCATGGAGCAGCAGCCGCCGCCGGTGCGTATTGTGATCCCTGGCAAGGTGCACCGCAACGACGCGGCCGACGCGACGCACTCGCCGATCTTTCACCAGGTCGAAGGGTTGTGCGTGGACACCAACATCACCTTCAGCGACCTGAAAGGGACGCTGGACCACGCCATGAAGGCGCTCTTCGGCTCGTCGCTGAAGACGCGCTTCTTCCCGTCGTTCTTTCCTTTCACGGAGCCGAGCGCGGACGTGCAGATCAGTTGCATCTTCTGTGGCGGAAAGGGTTGCCGGAAGTGCAAGCAGTCGGGGTGGATTGAGCTGCTGGGCTGTGGCATGGTGGACCCGGCGGTCTTCGCCTTTGCGGCGGAAAAACAGCCAGGGTACGACTCCAGGAAGATTTCCGGATTTGCGTTTGGCATGGGCGTGGAGCGCATCGCGATGATGAAGTACGGGATCAGTGAGATCGGGCAGTTTTACGCGGGAGATATGCGGTTCCTGGAACAGTTTGCGTAAGCGAGTCGGCAAGTCAGCGAGTCGGCAAGTCAGCGTGGGATGCATTGATAGACAAGAGGAACGGATCGCCGGGCACCGCAAGAACGCGACATTATCGCGACCTGCTGGTTTGGCAAAAGGCCATGAGCCTAACGAGGGCAGTCTATCGCGAAACGGAGGCTCTTCCGAAGAGCGAGATGTTCGGTCTCCAGTCGCAGATGCGCAGGGCAGCTGTTTCAGTGCCAAGCAATATTGCCGAGGGACACGGGAGGCTGAATGATGGACATTTTCGCCAGTTTCTAGCCACATCTCGCGGATCGCTTTTTGAATTGCAGACACAATTGGAACTAGCCGGCGATTTAAAGTTCCTTGACGAAACAAGAGTCAAAGGCTTGATGGAGAAATGCGAAGAAGTTGCTCGACTTATGAATGGATTGCTTGCGGCATTGGAGGCGTCCTAGCCACAACAGCCGCTGACTCGCCGACTTGCTGACTCGCTGACCTGCTTAAGAAGGATTCCCATGAAGATACTGACAAAATGGCTTAGAGCTTACTTGCCGGGACTACCGGTGGACGATGCGCAGCTTGCTGAAGACCTTACCCTGCGCGGCATTGCCGTGGATGGTGTCTACGATCTGGGCGCGGGCAATGGCTCGTACTTTGAGATGGACGTGACCACCAATCGCGTGGACGCCATGAACCACTACGGCGTGGCGCGCGAAGCGGCGGCGATCTATGGGCTGACGCTGCCCGAAGTGGTTTACAAGCTGCCCGCGTTCCGCCCGGCGGCCAAGCCCTTTCCGGTGCGGATTGAGGCCGAGGACGCCTGCGGCCGTTACAGCGCCCGTCTCCTGCGCGACATTCAGATCGGCGACTCGCGCGACTGGTTTGCCGGGGCCGAAGTGGCCACCTATTTCAATTTGCTCGATCAGAAGATGATCTCGAACGCCGTGGATGCCTCGAATTATGCGTGGCTCTCCATCGGCCAGCCGACGCACGCTTTCGATTGCGACAAGGTTGAGGGCGGCATTGTGGTGCGCCGCGCCAGGAAGGGCGAAAAGCTGAAGACTCTGGACGGCGTGGAGCGCACACTCGACGCTGAGGATCTGGTGATTGCCGACGAGCAGAAGGCTCTGGCTCTGGCGGGTGTGATGGGCGGCTGGGAGACGATGATTACGCCGGCGACGAAGAATGTGCTGGTTGAGTCGGCGTGGTTCGATCCGATGGCTGTGCGGCGCACGGCGCGTCGCCACGGCCTGCACACCGACGCCAGCCATCGCTACGAGCGCGGCGCGGATTTTAATGCCGCCCTGACTGGATCGGATCTGGTTTCGAGCATTCTGCTGGTCAACGGAGGATGGATCGACGGCGATGTGGTTGATGTGCGCGTTCCGGCGATGGAGGCGAAGACCGCCAGGCGTGAGCCCGTTGCGCTGCATTTGAGCGAAGTGAATCGCATTCTGGGCGCGACGGTGGACGAGGAAGGCATTACCGCGGCGACCGTCGAAGTGGTGCTCAAGGCGCTGGGCTGTGAACTGGCAAGTCAGCAAGTCAGCAAGCCGGCGAGTGAGAATGAGGCTGCCTGGCTGGTGACGCTGCCCAGTTGGCGGCTGGATGTGGAGCGCGAGATCGACCTGATCGAAGAAGTCGCGAGGGTTTACGGCTACAACCGTTTTGCCAACACGCTGCCGGCTTTTGGCGAAGGAGTGCGCGCGCTGCCTTGGGCGGAGAGCGAAGCCGTTGTTCGGCAGACGCTGCGTTCGGCCGGATTCCATCAGGCGATTGCGAGCTCCTTCTGTTCGGCGGCTGAGGCTGCGCTGACTGCGCCGCAGCCGGGGCTGGTTGTGCCACTCGGCAATCCGCTCAGCGAGGAGGCGGGCGTGCTGCGGCCGTCGCTGGTGCCGGGCATGTTGGCGATGATCGCCGGCAATCTGAATCGCGACGTGAGCGACGTGCGTCTCTTCGAGCTGGGCACGGTCTTCAGCGGGAGCACCGAGAAGGTGGAGGAGCGTCCCTCGCTGGCCTTTGGCGCGGTGGGCAACCTGCCGGAGCAGGGGGCATTGCATCCGGCGCGGGCAATTGAGTTTCATGACGTGAAAGGTGTCGTGGAGCAGGTCGTGGCGCGCTTCCATTCGCGTGCAGTGTACTTTGACCGCTTCGGCGCCGAGGCCGGGCTGACGCCGGAGTGGCTGCACCCGTATCGAGCGGCGCGAGTGGTGGTTGACGGCGTCACGGTGGGCTGGTTCGGCCAGTTGCATCCGAGCGTGGCCGCGGCACGCAAGCTGAAGGAGACGGTGCTGCTGGGCGAGCTTTATCTCGACCGGCTGTATAAACTGCCTTTGCGCGAGCCTGCGGCGCGGGAAATCTCGCGCTTCCAATCCGTTCGCCGCGATTTTTCGCTGATTTTGGGCGAGAGCATTGCGTGGGAGAAGATCGACCAGGCGGTGGCTGGCTTGCAGATTCCCGAGTTGGTGGAGTGGCGGGTGCGCGAAGTCTTTCGCGATGCGAAGCTGGGCGCGGGTGAGTACTCATTGCTGCTGGGCGTAACCTTTCAAGCGCCGGACCGCACGCTGCGCGAGGAGGAGTTGCAGAGCTTCCAGGCGCGCGTGGTGGAAGCTATTGGCAAGGCTGGGGCACGGCTGCGGAGTTAGAGCATTTTGGCTTTTGCTATAAACTTCCGTGCCCCATCCATTCCGCGTTTTTCTGCGGAATGGGTGGGATACCGAAAAATCCCGGTCTACACTATTTCCGAAAAAGCTCCAGGCGGAGAAACACTCTGGATCGGCGTTCGACTTGCCGCTATACTTACATGGATAAGGCGCATTGGCGCGGAGGTTTTTGATGACGGATTCCTTATGGAAATCGGAAGATGTGGAAGAGGCGCAGCCGGAACGGCCGGCAGCGGAACCGATCGCGGAAGCGAAGGCGGAATCGGGCTCCCTGGCGTTGAGCGGAGATGATTTTTCCGCGCTGGAGGAACGGATTCTGCGCGCGGTGGATGTGGTGAAGCGCGAGCGGCTGGCCCGCGCCGCGGCCGAGGAGCGCGCCAGCGCGGCGGAAGCCGAACTGCGCGAGCAGACGCCGCTGGCGGAGAATCTGCAAAAGGAAGTGAGCGCGCTGCACGCTGAGCGCGACCATGTGCGGGAGCGCGTGGAGCGGCTCCTCGCTCAGTTGGACGCACTGGAACTGTGAGGTCTGCCTTGGCTCAAGAGGAATCCGGCCACCCGACCGAGTACGTCACCGTTCAGATCTACGATCAGACTTATCACCTCTCCGGGCAGGATGCTGAGCACATTCGCCGCCTGGCCGGGTTGGTGGACACGCGGATGCGCGCCGTGGCCGAGCAGGGCCGCACAGTGGACTCGCTGCGCGTGGCTGTGCTGGCCGCGTTGAATCTTGCCGACGAGCTATCGCAGGCCACTCAGGCCGGCGGCGCCGATGCGCGGCAGGCCCATGCGCGTGCGATCAGCCTGCGCGGGCTGCTGGATGAGGTGCTTGTGGAAGAGCGGAAGACGGATTCCTGATTTTCTTCTCCTGCGGGATAACACTCGGTGATAAAGTGGGTGTGATCTTGGAGGCACAATGCGCCGGGTTGTATCTTCGCTCGTCTGTTCTTTGTTTTTCACTGCCCTGATCGCCGCTTCGGCGGCCCAATCCCCTGGAACATCTCCGCAGAGCAAGCCCGCAGCGCCCAGCAACGGCCCATCCGATCCAAAAGCCAGAAAGACCTATGACGAAGCCATCAAGCTCCTGCAAGAGCATCATGCAGTTTTTGCGCTGGATGGTTTTCGCAAGGCGGACAAACAGGATGGCGGGCACTGTATCTTCTGCGAATTCCAGGCATACAAAGTCGCGTTCGAAATAGGTGATTTCAAAGCGGCGCGGGAGCAGGCCGAAGCGATGTTTGCCCACGTAACCAGCCCGGGCGACAAGGCGCAGGCGCAGTTCTTTCTTGGGCAGGCATGCATAGCCATGGGCAGGCGCGATAAACATGACGAACCGATAGAGGCGGCCGAGGCGGCATTCAGTGCGGCGCTTCAGTTGCGGCCCGGAAATAAAGATTATCTGTACGCCGATGGAACGGCGCTGGCTTATCTCAAGCGCGATGACGCCGCCAGACAGCGCTTCCAGGAGTTCTTGAAAAGCGCCGGCCGGGATGACGTGGACTATGCGCGGGCGCAGCGGTTTGTCCAACGTCCGGAGTTAGCCCGCGCGAAGGTCGCACCCAACTTCCGCTTGACGACGCTCGATGGCCGGGCGCTTACGCTTGAAAGCCTCTCCGGCAATGTGGTGCTCATCGATTTCTGGGCCACCTGGTGCGGACCGTGCCGCGAGGCGTTGCCGCACATCCGGCAGATTGCCAGGAAGTTCGATGGGCAGCCGCTTGTGGTGCTCAGCATCAGCCTGGATTCGGACGAGGCCAAATGGAAAGACTTTGTCGCGAAGAATGGGATGACGTGGATGCAGTATCGCGACGGCGGGTTCGGGGGCGGCATCTCGAAGGAATTCGGCGTGACGGTGATCCCGGCCACCTTCACCATCGACGCCGATGGCGTACTCGAGGACCAGCATGTGGGCGATGCGGATATTGAGGGGAAGCTCAAGAAGCTGATTGCGCGGGCGGCCGAGATGGCCAACAGCAAGCCCTCGGCGGCGGTGGGCAAGCCTGCCACGAGCGACAAGTCTCTCAGCACCCCGGATTAGAAGAAGATCCCCGGCTCACCGTTTTGGGCGCACCGCACCCAGAGCGGTGGGTCAAAAAACGTAGCACACCGCGGCCCTCTCGCACAAGACTTGTAATTTCTAGCCGGCGCCCATACTATTCGCAATAGAAACCGGCCTGCAAAGCAGGTGGGCAATCAACGCTGGTTGAACCAACATTCAATGAACAGGGGCTCAACTCGACAATCGGT
>CAYQSI010000074.1:0-13628 GCA_964420185.1 uncultured Occallatibacter sp.
GGTCGCAGGCCGAGGCCCAGGTGCGCGGCGAAACCAGCCAGGACGCCTGGGAGACTCGCCGCCACGCCCAGGACAGCCGGACGCTTGAAGGCCGGATGGGGCCGAAGAGCATCGACGAGCGAGCGCGCAGCGCCTACTTCGAGACGGCCTTCTCGGATTCTCTGGCGATTTACATGCTGTCGCTGGCCGTGGACTTCGATTACCACGACCTGCGCGAGCGCGACTATCCGCTGCTGGCCGCCTCGGCTCTGGCCGAACGCCTGCGCCACGTCGCAAGCCTCTTCCCCGCCAACCAGGGCTATGAGTTCCAGGTGCTCTACCGGCGCAAGGGGTAAGACGGCTCATGCCGCGCTTCGCGGCAATCTCTACTCTTCGCGCGGCTCCTCATCCAGATTATCGAGGGCGGACAGAGCTTCGTCAGGCACGTCCCACTGGCGGAGAATCTTGCGGATTACGCCGGTCGAAAATCCTGCCCCGACCATGCGGCGCATAATCCGCGCGGTCTCCTTTTCGTTTTCCGGCTTGCGAAGGCGCTTGTGTTCCAGGTACTCGCGGGCGAGGCTTTCCTCGTTGGTCTGGCCATAGCGGGCTTCGAGGGTCTCGGCGATCAACTCGGTGTTGACGCCCTTCTGCTGCAAGTCCTGGCGGACGCGGCGGACGCCAAACTTCTCGTTCTGCTGGCGCAGGCGGGCATAAGCCTCGGCATAGGCCGCGTCGTCCAGGTAGCCGTGCTCGCGCAGGCGCGCCAAAGCGGCCGCAATGGCAGCTTCACCCCGCTCGCCCGGCTCGACGCGAGCCTTCATCAGGCGGCGCAGATCGGCCTCCGAGCGCATTTGGCCGCTGAGGGACTTTACCCCGTAGGCATAGAGCCCGGCTTCGCCCAGGAAGGCGCGTGGCTTGGCGGGTTTGTGGCCAAAGGGCATAGTAGTTGCTCTGATTCTGTGGAAGACCGCATAGAGGTGTGTGCTTTCCCAGGTCTCAAAATCGAGACCTGGGGCACCCTGAATCTGTTGCCTATTCCCTATTCCCTGTTCCCTGCTTTGTCCACTCGTCTACCCACTCGTTCACTGTCTTGTACCACAGCCGCGCGTTCTGCGGCTTCAGTACCCAGTGGCCTTCGTCGGGGAAGTAGAGCATCTTGCTCGGCACCTTGAGTAGTTGCAGAGTGTCGAAGATCTGGAATCCTTCGCTCACGTCCAGCCGGTAGTCGAGCTGGCCATGGACGACAAGCATGGGAGTGTGGAAGTTTTTCGCTGAAAGCGAGGGCGACCACTTGCGGAAGGGATTCTCCGCGTCCGGCTTGCCGTAGTAGTCCCACGGATGACCGCGGAACTCCCAGATGTTGAACCAGTCCTCTTCAGTTGTGCCGAAGGCGGACTCGGCGTCGAACATGCCGTCGTGGCTGACGATGCACTTGAAGCGGTTGGTGTGGCCTTCAACCCAGTTGGCCATGTAGCCGCCGTAACTGGCGCCGAGAGCGCACTCGCGGTTCTTGTCGATGAAGGAGTAGTGCTGCTCGGCGTAGTCCAGGCCTTCCATCAGATCGGTGAAAGGCTTGCCGCCCCAGTCGCCATTGACACCATCGACGACGGTCTGCCCATAGCCCGTCGAGCCGCGCATATTGATCATGACGACAACGTAGCCGTTGGCGGCAAAAAGTTCAGGGTTCCAGCGATAACTCCAGTCATCGCCCCACGCGCCCTGCGGCCCGCCGTGGATGAGGAACTTCACGGGGTACTTCTTCGCCGGATCAAACGCCGGAGGCCGGATGAGGAAGCCTTGCAGCTTGGTTTTGTCGGCAGCGGTGAACCAGAAGTCTTCCATTTTCGGCTCGTCGAGCTGCGCGAAGATGACATCGTTGAGATGGGTCACCGGATTAACTTGACTTACTGTGATGGGGCCAAATCCAGCCTTTCCGGGAATACCAGGGATAGAGATTCCGGCTTTGGCATTGGGTGCGCCTGAAGCCGAGACCAGGGCGACGACTTCGTTAGGAGCCTTGACAGTCATGCGAGTAGCGACGACCGTGTGTCCATCAGCAAGAGGATGCAGATCGCCATACGTTCCATTACTGTTTACCGTAGTGAAAGCGCCATCGAGAGTCGTCACAAAAATCGGCGATTCTCCTTTATTACCACCCGTAAAGAAGATCCTCTTTGAGTCGGAAGCCCAGGCAAACTCATCCACCCAGTTCTCGTACTTCGGCAGCATATTCTTGGCCGTCTTCGCCGCGCGGTCGTAAAGGAAGAGCCGGAACTTGTCGGCCTCGTAGCCTGCCCGCTCTTCGGAGCGCCACGCCAGATACTTGCCGTCAGGCGAGTAGGCGGGGTTGAAGTTGCCGCCTTTCGACGTGCTGACTGCCACCGGTTTCGCCGCCGCATTCGTCAGGTCGAGCGTAAAAATCTTCGTGCTCACGCTGGTCGCTGGCTCTGGATCAATGTTCTCGGTAAAGGCCAGTTCCTTCGAGTCGGGCGCAAAGGCGCAGCCGCAGCCGCCGCCTTCGAGTGAAAACGGTGGAACGTCGCGCGGATCGTTGGGCGTCAAATCCCTCACCGCACCCGTCTGCACCGAAGCCAGAAAAAGATGGGTGCGCTTTGCGCCGGTGAAGTGGTCCCAGTGGCGATAGAGCAGGTGAGTGAAGATCTGCGCCTTGACCTTGCTGGCGGCCTGGGCCGCGTCGCGGTCGGCGTTGCATTTATTGCCTGTCGCGCCATCCGCTGCGGTGATAGCCGGGCAATCCGGATAGACAGCGGACGTGAAGAGCACAGAGCGCCCGTCGGGCGACCAAATAGCGTCGCCAGCCTCGGTCGAAATGCTGGTGAGCTTCTTCGGATTGCTGGTCGCGCCGGTGGCCGGATCAAAGTCGGCCAGCCAAACCTGTTGCGAACCACCTCGACCGGAGAGAAAGAGCACGGAGTGCCCGCCGGGAGCAAACTGCGGCCCTGAGTCGCCGGCCTGGGCCACGGCGAGCGGTTTTGCGTCACCGCCGGCGATCGGCTGGATGAACAGCTCCGCCGTCTTGGTGTTTTGCTCCAGATTCACGGTGGTGGCGGAGTAGGCCAGCCACTTGCCGTCCGCCGAAACGGCGGTTTCGCCCAGCCGCTTCATCTGCATCATGTCCTCGAAGGTCATGGGACGCTTGGGCTGCGTGGCTTGGGCGGGGCAAAACGGGGTCAGAACAGAGACGAGTGCAAGAGAGAGAACAAATGGGCATTTGCGCATAGTATTTTCCTATTCGCGCTGCGGAAACGTCAGCAGTGGCGCGAAGGAAAAGTGTACACCGCTCACGGGTATGTCGAGCAGGGGGGCTTCGGACAGGGGTTCAGCGATGGCCGATTTGCAAGGCGCGGCTTACTGGCTCAACACCCGCAGCCGCGCCGGCATCTGATCCCGCGCCAGTTCATGGCCGCACCGCGTACAAAATTGGTCAGAGGCGCGCACCGTCCGGAAGCAGTGTCCGCAACTGGCGGTCAGTTGATAGTCACACTGCGGACAGAAGTGGAAGTCGCTCTGCACCTGCGTTGAGCAGGCCGGGCACCGCGAGACCTCCGGCTGGCGCAGCAGAAAGTAGAGCACCGCGCCGATGCCGCCCGGCATCACCAGGCAAAGGACGATCCAGAAGCGCGCGCTCATCGCCCGCCGCGGAGCGTCCTTGCTGACGTAGCCCACCATCAGGAAGTACACCGAGGCCAGCAAACCCCAGGAGAGATTGAAGTAGATGCGGAAGCCGAGCGGCGGCGGCGGATGGGTTCGCTGTCCGGGCAAAACCAGCCAGAAGTAGTACTCCACCAGCGCAAAGGCCGCGGCGGCTACAATGACCGACCACACCGGAATCAGGTGTGAGTCTTCGTTGACGGTAATGGATTCTGGATTGCGCATAGGCAAACCCTCTCTCAGAGGGCCTTTCAGAAGATTAAGCCGAGCTTAACCCCTGTATGGATGGACGGAAGAGAGAATCGGGAAGTTGCGCGGACTTGTGCGCAGGCTGCACTTTGTTCGGAAACAGGAGGGTCAGGGCTTGCGCCGCGCCCAGCCGGCCAGCACCGCCGCGGCCAGCAGCGCCGCGCTGAAGAAGAAGGTCCACACGCTTAACTGGCCTATCAGGCCGGTCAGGTGCTCTTCTTCAATGAAGGTGTCGGCAATCCACCAGACAAGCGGACCCAGCGCAAGAAGGACGACCAGCGTGGCTGCCAGCGCCATGGCGCGGCACCGCTTCCGCCCGGCCTTCTGCTCCTGCATCACGCCCTGCGAGGCGATCACCACGCGGCGCGTGCGATAGGCCACGGCGCACTCCCGATCAGCCTGTTTTCCGCACAGAGCAGAAACCAGATCGCGGTCAACGCCGGTGCTTTCGCCTGGTTTCATATTGGCCTCAACGTCGCATTCGCCATCTCTGGCTCCATCGCCAGCCCTACGGCAAGTGCCTCCTGCGGGCGTAAGCGGTTGCGATCCAGCTTGGGCTTGATCGCTGCCATGCCGCGATAAAGCCTTGATTTCACGGTAGAAAGTGGCGCCCTCGTCACTTTGGCAATCTCGTCCAGGGACAGCTCCTCGTGGAAGCGGAGAACCAGCACTTCGCGGTAAATCGTGTCCAGTTCCAACAGCGCCCCCGCAATTCGCTCCCGGTCTTCCAGGTTGGCAAAGCGGTCAAACGGACTCGGCTCGCTTCCGGCAACCTCAAAGCTCATCGGCCGGTCGTCTTCGCTGTTGCCCTCAAAGATCTCGTCCAGGCTCGCCATCGTCCGCTTCCGCCGCTGGTCGATCACCAGGTTGCGCGCGATAGTAAACAGCCAGGTGCCGAACCGCGCCTTGCCGTTGAACTGCGCCCCCCGCACCAGAACCCGCATCCAGACCTCCTGGAAGAGGTCCTCGGCCATCTCCCGATTGCCGGTCAGATAGAGCAGATAGCGCATCAGCCGGTGCTGGTAGCTGACAATCAGCTCATCCAGTAGCCCGGCGTCCTGGCGCTTCAGCCCCGCCGATATGGCAAGATTCTCCTGCCGCGCCTGTTCGTCAACTGCGGTGATGGATCTCTGACCGAAAAAAGGGCGAACGGACGCAATTGCACTCATCTCATACCATTAGACGCGATTTTGGCCGCCAAGTTCTGCCGAAAAGGAGCCGTCCCCCAAAAAACATTGCCGGAGGCGGAAACCGAGGGCCAAACAAATTCAAAAGCCGCTGATCTTCTACACTATCCTTCATGGAAGTTCTCTACGGATTGCACCCGGTCGAAGAGGCCGTCAAGGCTGGCCGGCGGCGCTTTGACCATGTGCTGGTGGCCAGCGAGCGGCACGACGAGCGCCTGGAGCGGCTCGTCGCCCTCTGCCGCGAGGCCGGAGTATGCGTTCGCCAGGAATCCCGCGAGCAGTTAACCCTGCTGGCCCAGACCCCCGCGCATCAGGGCGTGGTGGCCCTGGTCCACCCGCAGGAGTTTCTGGCCATCGAAGACCTCTATGCGCCAATCCTGCCCGGCGCCGCCCGCTTGCTGCTGGCTCTGGATGGCGTCGAAGACCCGCAGAACCTGGGCGCTCTTTTGCGTGTGGCTGACGGAGCCGGAGTGGACGGCGTGCTGCTGACTGAGCGGCGCGCGGCCCCTTTGAGTCCGGTTGCCGTCAAGGCCAGCGCCGGCGCGGCTGAGCATCTGCGCATCGCCCGCGTGGTCAACCTGGTGCGCGCCCTCGAAGACCTCAAACGCCAGAATCTATGGATCATCGGCCTGGACGAGCGGGGAACCTGCGACTACGATCAGTTCGATCTGACCGGCAACTGCGTCCTGGTGATGGGCCGCGAGGGCGCTGGCCTCCACGACCTCGTTCGCCGCACCTGCGACCACCTGCTTCGCATTCCCATGGCTGGCGGCGTCAGCTCTCTCAACGTCTCCGCCGCCGGAGCTGTGGTGCTCTACGAAGCCTTCCGCCAGCGCCGCCTGGCCGCGCGCCGCGCCGAAGGCCCCGCTACCGATATCAAAAGTTCAGAGTCTAAACCAAAGAAACAGAAAGGCTTGGGCTCATGAAGCTTTCTCTTGCCCGCATCGCCGCAATCGCCGTGGCCGCCACCTCTATTGCGGCTCTCTCTTGCGCTGCGCAGGCGGTGCCCACCCCGGCAACTCAGCCCTCCAAAGGGCAAGTCATCTTCTCCCGCTCGACCGACGAAAACGGCCAGACAACCACCAAGACCGGTCAGCCCGCCGCGCAGCCCGCAATCCAGACGGCCGCCGCCCCCTCCGCCGAGGACGCCGAGCGCCAAGCCGTCACCTTCACCGCCTTTGACATGGACCTCCGGCTCCGCCCGGCAGACCAGCAGATCGCCGTCCGCGCCCTGGTCACCCTCCGCAACGACGGCAAGACCCCACTCAGCCGCGTCCCGCTGCAAATCTCCTCCTCGCTCAACTGGGAGCGGATTCGCGTCAACGGCCCCGGAGGTCAAGGCAAGGATGCAGCCTTCCAGGTGGCCACGCTCAACTCCGACGCCGACCACACCGGCCAGTTGCACGAGGCTGCCGTTCCACTCGCCCAGCCGCTCGCCCCCGGCCAAAGCCTCCATCTCGACGTGACCTACTCCGGCCAGATCGCCCTTTCCGCCCAGCGTCTGTTGGCCATGGGCGCTCCGGAGGACGTGGCCCTGCACTCGGACTGGGACCAGATCAGCGTCCCCTTCACCGGCCTGCGCGGCTTTGGCAATGTCGTCTGGTACCCGGCCTCCAGCGTTCCCGTCATGCTGGGAGACGGCGCGCGCCTCTTCGACGAGATGGGCGAACACAAACTGCGGCTCGCCGGCGCACACTTCCGTCTGCGCCTCACCGTCGAGTTCCCCCACGGCCAGGCTCCCACGGTGACCCTCATCAACGGCCAATCCGTCCCGCTGGCGGTCACTGAGTCCGGCTCTCTGGATCAGAGCCAGGAAGTTGCCAGCGTGGCCACTGCCGACTCCGGTAGCACAACCCTTGGCTTCGAGGCTCCCAGCCTTTTTGTGGCCATCCGCACGCCCCACCCCGGCGCGAACCTCACCGCCTGGACTCTCGCCGAGGACAACGTCTCCGTGGACTTCTGGACCACGGCGGCCACGGCGGTGACGCCCTTCCTTAAAGGCTGGCTTGGCCGGCAGCCCCGCTCCCCGCTTGCCCTGCTCGATCTGCCCGATCCGCGCGACGCGCCCTTTGAGACGGGAGCGCTGCTGGCCGCGCCCCTCCGCGAAGCCGGCTTAAAAGCCAATCCCGATGCGTTGAACGGTGTTCTGGTTCACGCCCTCACCCACGCCTGGCTCGCCGCGCCCACGTCATCCACGCCTCCTCCGGCCTGGCTCAATGAGGGAGTGGCGGCCTTCATGGGCACCTTGTGGGTCGAGAAGCAACAAGGGCGCGATGCAGCCCTGCGTATGCTCGAAGCCGACCGCGCAGCTCTGGCCTTGGTTGAGCCGGAAAGTCCCGGCCAAAGCGCGGGCCAGCCGCTCCCCACGGCCATCTCGCCCGTCTACTACCGCACCAAGGCCGCCTATGCCCTGTGGATGCTCCGCGATCTGGCTGGCGACCCCGCGCTCTCCGCCGCCCTTCGCGCCGATTCCCCGGTGGCCGGCAATCCAACCGCGAACGGTGTCGCACAGAATCCGAGCAAGGACTCCAGCAAGCCCACCGCCCGCAGCGCCTTCGAAAAACTGCTTGAAGAGGCTGAAAACCATCCCGATCTTGCCTGGTTTTTCGCCGACTGGGTCGATGCCGACAAAGGTCTTCCTGATCTGAGCATCAATGGCGTTTTTCCAACATCCGCATCGGCGGGCAACTGGCTGGTCGCCGTCCATATTGCCAACGCCGGCTACGCCTCAGCCGACGTCCCAGTTACGGTTCGCTCCGGCTCCGGCTCCAGCTTGACATCGGTTACTCAGCGCGCTCGCGTCCCGGCACGTGGCCAGACGACTGCACGCATTCTCATCCAGGGCAAGCCCACTGAAGTCCAGGTCAACGACGGCACTGTCCCTGAAACCCAGGCCAGCGTCCACATCACCAACCTTGACTAGCTGGCCGGATACTCGTCTTTTTCGATACAGGAACAAGCCGAGGGGGCACATCTCGTTTCGTTTCTGAGATTTGGCTGTCCTGGATACTCCATCATCCAGAAGTCTATGGATCTGAAATCGCCGCAATCTCAGCTCTGAAAACCAAGACTTGGGGCTTTCCCATAACGTTAAGTTATCGATTCTTCGTATTGTTTGTGTTTGATGTAATACACTTATCGCGTCATCCAATCAACACAATGCAGATTGCAAAGTTTTTTCGCAACAGGTGGCAGCGCGCATGTTGCGCCTCAAAAACCGCTGCAGTGATCACCTTGTTCGCCTTTGCGGCCAAAGGATATACGGTTGCATTTGCAATTTGGATGGCGGGATCGACCTTCTCAGCGTGGAGTGGGCCAGGAAAGTTCGCCTTTTGGGCTTTTGTAATTGCGATAGCGTTTACGACAGCTCTACCCTTTCTACCCAAAAAGAATTCAAGAAAATGGATTGTTGAGGATATTCGGCGGACAATGGCCACAGGAGTGGCAGTTTCCGAAATATCCTCGGCAATTTGGAACCATTCGCTGAGGCCAGAGCAGCAGCATGGCCTCTTCGTGAGGCTCCTAACGGCGATCAAATCCGAAGTTGAAGGAATCACGGGTGACTATGAGAGCATCTATCTTAATGTGTCGCTCCTGTTAGATGACAACGACGGCCGACTCAGGGTAGTATGCAGGGCAAACAATGATCGAACATTGAATTCCTACCGAAAGGCGGATTTGTTGATTTCCGAGTCGCTGGCAACTGGAGAAAAGTACTATGAACCCGATTGCAAATTGGCCGACAAACCGTACAAAGCGATTCTCGGGATGCCATTGGTTTCAATTCCTGAAAACAGCCGATCACTTGTTCATGGGATTGTAAGCATCGACAGCGCACAGGCCCATTGTTTTGACGGATTACTCGATGAGATTGAGAATCAGACTGTGGTGTACATCAACCTGTTGAAATTGGTCATTATCACTGACGAATCGGTCAGGAACAGAAGAGGGAGGCAAAATGAACGGAAGCGCTAGTCTCAAGGATTCCAACAGCCCCCAGATGGTCATCGAAAAGCTTGCTCGCAAACGGATCACCCAAGCGGAAGCGGAGAAGACCCTTCAGATGCAATGGGGTAGAGCTTACAATACGCCCACAGTGGTTCGTCTCCTTCGAGAGATTTTTCAAAATGGAGGAGGCACTCGGCGCGTTTCAAAATGATTTGCGGGTGGCTCAGTTCTGATCAGCCGTAAGATCCTGTGCCCCAGTTCCCGCATTTGGGACCCGGGGTGTGGAAAGCTTCCATTTGAGCACGGCACGAAGTGCTCTACTCGTCCTTCTTCTCATTTCTCGGCCGCACCTTGAACCAGATCGGTGTCCCCTCGAAGCCGAAGGCCGCGCGAATCTGGTTTTCCAGGAAGCGCTCGAAGCTGAAGTGCAGCTTGATGTCGCGGTCGGTGAAGAGCACAAACGTCGGTGGCGCCACGGCGGCCTGGGTCATATAGAAAATACGAATGCGCTTGGCCATCGGCACCGGCGCCCGCTGGAAGTCAATCTTTTCCAGGAAGCGGTTCATCTGTCCGGTTGACACGCGCTTGCGCCGCTCGGCGGCCACAGTCACCACCTCGTGCAGCACACGGAGCATATTTGTGCTCCCAGCTACCGTCCCTTCCAGAGCGGAGAGAAAGATCACCGGCGCATAGCTCAGGTACTTGAGCACGGTGCGCAACTGCTGTTCAAAAATCTCCCGGTCGGCTGGCGGTTTGCCATCGGTCCGTCCCGTGGTTACCACGTCCCACTTGTTCACCACGATGATCACGCTGCGCCCGCTCTCGTGGGCGTAGCCGCCGATGGTGGCGTCAGCCGCCGTGACTCCATCAACTGCGTCCAGCACCAGCAGCGCCACGTCCGCAGCCTCCAGGTGCCGCCGGGCCATCACCACGCTCATCTTCTCGGCCATCAGGTGCGTCTTGCTCTTGCGCCGGATGCCCGCCGTATCCACAAACCGCAACGTGCTGCCCTCGAACTCCACCACCTCGTCCACCGCGTCGCGCGTGGTTCCGGCGATGGGCGAAACAATGGCCCGGGAAGTCCCCGTCAGCGCATTCAGCAGTGTGGACTTGCCCACGTTCGGCCGCCCGATGATGGCCACTGAAGTTTCATGCTGCTCAAACTCGCCGTGGGTGCGATGAAGTTGATGAGGTTCACCGTCTGGCGTCTCTGCGAGGGTTGCCTCGGCTTTTGCAGCCTCGGCCTCTTCAGCGGCCAGCGTCTCTTTCTCGGTCAGCACAGCCTCCGGCGGCGCGGGAATCGCCTCGGCAATCGCCTCCAGCAGGTCGCCGATGCCCAAACCGTGCTCTGAACTGATGGGAAACAAATTGCGGATGCCCAACTGGCGAAAATTCTCCGCAACCATCGCCATGGCCTCGCCCTCGACCTTGTTCACCGCCAGAAAGAGAGGCTTGCCGCCACGAATCAACATACGCACCAGGTCGTAATCCGGGCTAGCCAGCTCAGTGCGCGCATCCACCACCATCACCAGCGCGTCGGCCTCTTCCAGCGCCACCTGCGCCTGGGCATAGATCTCGGCGGGAATCAGTTCCGCGTCATCGGGCACCATGCCACCCGTGTCCACCAGCCGGAACTGCCGGCCGGCCCACTCATACTCGCCATAAATGCGGTCGCGGGTGATTCCCGGCTCGTCGCCCACAATTGAGCGGCGGCTCTTGGTGAGCCGGTTGAAGAGCGTGGATTTGCCCACGTTGGGCCGGCCCACAATGGCCACCAGAGGAAGCGCGCCCGCGCGCGACTTCGTCGGCACAACCGACTTATGATATTTCGACAAGACTAATCTCCAATCGCCGCTCAGCCCCTTGCTTCCGGGCCAGACGGCATCTCCCTATTTTCTATCTGATTCCGGCCCGCGCGCGCATCCCGCTTTCCAGTGCCGGCCTGGATGGCCAACTCCCAGGGAACCGCGACTGAAAGCACTCATCGGATGAATCGCCGATAAAATCGCGAAGGGACCGCGGCAGAACCTGTGGTTTTGTCACCCGCCCGAGCAGCCTGTGCACATCCAGCGGGTATCTCATTCTGCGAACGGAGAAACCAGCTTTCAGCCAGCAAGCAATAAAAGCCCGCTTACTCCAGTTTCTCATCCGTCAACAGCGAACCTTTGCCTGATAAACGGTATAAACCCTAGGCTAAGTATGCTGAGTCAACTCGTTAAAGTCAATGAGTGCGGGAAGTTATGGGCGGCTGCAAGGTGAGTTTCTTCTTACCTTTCCGGCTGTATCCCGGCACTCAGATTGCTCTCCCGCCCCGCGGGAGGGAACGATGCATATCCACGGGAACTCTATAGCCCTCAACGCGGCCAACTTATACAGTGCTGGGCAGAACGAGAAAACTGCCGCCGCGCAGCGAGCTGCCGATGTCCGCAAGAAA
Organism: uncultured Occallatibacter sp.; assembly: GCA_964420185.1. Lineage (GTDB taxonomy): Bacteria > Acidobacteriota > Terriglobia > Terriglobales > Acidobacteriaceae > Telmatobacter. The sequence continues at coordinate 11,473 of CAYQSI010000074.1, forward strand.
CTGCTCAAAGGCGCAGCGGAAACGGAAGGCGCGTCCACCCCCGAAGAATCTCTGCTGATCGGCCAATGGATGGACTCGCGGCACAGCCAAGTCCAGAGCGAGGACCAGTATCGCACCAGCGCCTCTGGCAAGGCCCCGGACTTTGGATGAGGCGCGGAGTTCGAATTTCTGCGAAACTTCACTCCAACCCGCTGATTTTTGTTTCCTGAGTTGAAATCGGCGAGGGTCAGCGAAATGAGCGTCGCGGTCCGCACCGTTCCTGGGGCAAGAGGACGGCTTTTCCTGCCGTATTGCACATGCTTTCAACAGACGCAGATCGTCGCAAGTGACGGTGTGTCTTAAATCTAGCCAATTTCCACCGGTGTCCTTCGGATTTCAGGCCGGAGTTTCGCTTGCTCTTCCCTCTTTTATTCGCCCTCCATCCCCTCTACTCTTGGCCTTCATTGAACGAATTTGACCGGCGCTATTGCCGGTTTTGCCCCTGGCATTATTTACACATCGACCGTGGTCGAAGATAGCCGCCTGTGCATCGAGTGCCGGGTTGCCGCATTGCAAGCTCGCCGTGCCCGCCAGGGCCGTGCGCGCAGCAGACGAGGCAATCCGGCTGCAAGATCAGCCAGGAAATGGCATTTTCGCTTCCGGTCACCGAGCCTCGGAAACTTACGGCCCCCCATCCTGCCACTAGAGCGGGCACAGGCGAAGTGTTCTCAGACGGAACTAAAAAAATTGCACGAAGGAGTCAATTCTCAGATCATGAGGCCGAAAAAAATCATTCTCTGCGTAGACGATAACGAACAAGAACTTTCCGTACTCAAGTTCATGTTGACAACCAACGGCTACCGCGTGGTTTCGGCAAGCAACGGGCAGGAGGCGATCGGCGTCTTTGCCGAAACCCCTGTGGACCTGGTGCTGGCCGACTTTGCCATGCCGCAGATGAACGGCTGCCAGTTGGTGGACCGGCTGAAGCAGATTGCGTCCCATGTGCCCATGATTCTGCTGGGCGACCCGCAGAGGATGGCGGGCGAGATGCACGCCGCAGATGCCCTGCTGGCCAAGAAGAACTGCTCGCCCCAGGAGTTGCTGGAACGCATCAAGGTAATGAGCGCCCGCAAGCGCGGCCCCCGCAAGGGCTCGCAGCGGCAGGTTCCCGTGGTGGAACTGGCGGTGGCGTCGTAACAGTGGTCAGTGGACAGGGAACAGTGGTCAGCGGTGCAACTACACACCCGGATGAGCTGATAATGGCCGATGATGCTCGTATGCCTGTTTACTGTTAGCTGTCCACTGTTCACTGTCCACTGTCTTTCCCTCTTGACGACTCCGCGAACGGGTGGGATACTCCCCAACTAAGCCCAGTCTGGAGGGTTTTTTCCCCTGCCAGCGGGGGTTGGTTTTTATGGACTTAGTAGTGGTTCGTCTTCTTTTTGTGGCCCTTCTTGCCGGGGTCTGTTTTTTCCTTCGTCCATTCGGCATGACAGGATGGATGAGTGCGTGCGCGGGTGCTGGGGCGGCCGGCGCGGTGATTGTTTTTGAGTTTCGTGTTCGGGCACTCAGCCTGAAACGGCTGATCGGCGCCGTGACCGGCAGCGTGCTGGGCATCCTGGGCGCGGCGCTGTTTTGCCTGGTGCTGCGCAGTGCGTTGCCGCTCGGCGCCACCACCGCCGCGCTGCAAATCTTCATCCTGCTGCTGATGACCTATGTGGGACTGCTGGTAGGGGCAAGCAAGGGCGACCTGCTGAACCCGGCGGCGTTGGGCACCGTTTTCGCGGCCGACCGGTCCATCCACCACAGCGCCAAGGTGCTGGACACCAGCGTCATTATCGACGGCCGCATCGCTGACATCGCCGAGGCTGGCTTTATTGACGGCATGATGGTGGTGCCGGAGTTTGTGTTGCGCGAGTTGCAAACGGTGGCCGACTCCACCGACGGGTCAAAGCGGCAAAGGGGCCGCCGCGGCCTGGATATGCTCCAGCGCATGCAATCCAATACCGCCGTCCAGGTGCAGATCGTCCCCGACGACTTTCCCGCCATCCGCGAGGTGGACCTGAAGCTGCTGGAGCTGGCCAAGAAGTGGGAGGCCAAGGTGGTCACCAACGACTTCAATCTGAACAAGGTGGCCCACCTGCACCATGTCGAGGTGCTGAATATCAACGACCTGG
>CAYQSI010000075.1:0-13452 GCA_964420185.1 uncultured Occallatibacter sp.
AGGATGCCACGATCAGGCGGACGCGGTCGGAAGGAGGGGCTACGGTCGTTCGGTTAGATGCCATCGCAATTATGCCGGCTCGACGGCCGGCTTTCTCGGGTTGCGCAAGCGTTAATCATCGCCAGCCCCGCGACAAGTGTATTTCCGAATCAAGAGAGAGTCAATGGAAATAACGGGTGGCAAGCAAATTGGGTCGTCAAGCGCGTGGTTGAGTCGGCTCGTCCTTGCCGACGAGTTCCTTGCCGTCCTCGATGAAACTGATGAGAACGACCACGGCAGACCCCGCAAGGCCGACGAAAAACATCACTTCCAACAACCGCATGGCAAACACAGCAAATACCATATTCAAATTGTAGCTTGTTTCCCGCCTTGTCCGGGGCGTTTTCCATGAGAACGTGCATTCTGACCTGACTTGATCGGCGGCGATTTTCCTCGCGCGGCGTCCTTCGTTGAAATGCGCTTGGGCTCACTCGGCCAGGGCACATGTACCCTGGTTTCGCCCGGACGCGCCCAATGCGATAAACTCGGCCCTGTATGCAGCGCACATTCTGGAAGCGGGGAGCCTGGAAGTTATGGGCCGCGGTGGGCCTTTCCGCCGGCTTGCTTGAGTTGCCATTTCCGCTGGCCGGTCCGCTTCCGGTCTGGCGAACAGTCTTTGCATGGTTTGCATTGGTACCGCTGCTGTGGGCTTTGCTTTCATCGGAATGCGTGGGCCGGCCCTGCCCCTTGCGCCGCGGCTTTCTGCTCGGCTATTTCTGCGGCGTGCTGTGGTACGGCGGCAACTGCTACTGGGTCCGCGACGTCATGCTCCATTATGGCGATATGCCGCTGGGAGCCCCGACGCTGCTGCTGGTAGGCTTCAGCATGTATCTGGGGCTCTACTTCGGTCTCTTTGGGCTGGGCCTCCTGCTGGTGCGCCGGGCTACGGATAGTACGCGTTTGGCGCTCGCCGCCGCGCCCATCCTGTGGACCGCCATGGAGCTAGCCGCTTCGCGCATCACCAGCTTTCCCTGGGATCAACTGGGCTACTCGCAGGTGGACAACGCCTTGCTCTGCCAGCTTGCTCCCTGGACTGGCGTTTACGGCATCAGTTTTGTGCTGATGGCTGCCAATGCGCTGATCGCGGGCGGGCTGCTGCTCGACCGCTGCCCTCAAGAACCAATCAGGGACAAGCGGCTGTGGGCCCTTGCCGGTGCGGCTTTGCTCGTAGCCGGAACGGCGGGTATTTTTCTTGCTCCGCCCAAGCCCGCCGCCACAGCCACCGCCGTGCTGATTCAGCCGAATCTTGATGTGGCCGACGATAACCTATGGTCGCGCCCCGGCGAGTGGGACCGTCATATCGCCGAGTTCAAGCGGCTGGCTGACGAGCAGTGCAAGACCTACATCGCAGGAATCCCCCAGACTGGCGCGCCAACGGGTGAAATTCTGTGTCCGCCTTATGCCACGCATCCCGATCTGATCGTATGGCCGGAGTCGCCGGCGCCCTTCGTTGAGGGCGATGCCCGCTTTCAGCAGTCGCTGGTCGCGCTTGCCCGTCAGGAGCGGGCGCCGCTGGTGGTGGGCAGCTTGGGCACGGATTTCTCCACAGATGACCAACTTTGGCACGACTACAACTCGGCGCTGATCGTGGGCGCGGATGGGGCGCGTGTCGGCCGCTACGACAAGATTCACCTGGTTCCCTTCGGAGAGTACATACCCTTCCAACATCTGCTCACCTTTGCTCACAAGCTCACCGGCCGGGTTTCGTCGTTCACCCGCGGCGACGAACGCAAGGTTTTCCGTCTCAATGGCCACCGCTACGGGGTTTTCATCTGCTATGAAGCGGTCTTTGCCGACGAGGTGCGGGAGTTCGCGCAACTGGGTGCCGAGGTACTGGTCAATGTAAGCGACGACGCATGGTACGGCGACACCAGCGCCCCCTGGCAGCACTTGAACATGGCGCGGATGCGGGCCATCGAAAACCGCCGCTGGATTCTGCGCGACACCAACAACGGCGTTACTGCGGCTATTGATCCCTACGGCCGGGTTCGCCAAAGCATTTCCCGCCACCAGGCGGATGCGCTGCCAGCTGGCTACGGTTTCTGCGGCGACATGACCTTCTACACGGCCCACGGAGACTTGTTTGCCTGGCTGTGTGCCATACTGGCTTTAGGCGCTGTTGGCTGGAGCCTCCGGGTGAGCCTTCGGCGCATAGTTCACAACAAAGTCAGGTCCTAAGAGCAAAGCCATGGCGTTAAACGATCTCGAATTCGCTTATGCTCCCGTTCGCGACCAAGTTCGCGACCTGCGGGAGTATCTTTGACCCCGCTCGCATCCGCCGGGAACTCTCCGAAATAGAAACCAAATTGGCTGATCCGGCTCTCTGGTCCGATCCAGCCGCCAGCAAGCCGCTGATGCGCGACCGCAAGCGCCTGGAGACGCTGGTGGCCGACGACGACCAGTTGGTGCGCCGCACCGGCGACATCGACGCCTACTTCGATCTGGCCCGCGAGGGCGAAGACGTCCTTGCCGATCTCGACCGCGACATCAAGGCTCTGGCCACCTTTGCCGAGGAGCTGGAGGCACGCACAATGCTCTCCGGCGAGGCTGACCCGATGAACGCCATTGTCACGGTTCACCCCGGCGCAGGCGGCACCGAAAGCCAGGACTGGGCCGAGATGCTGATGCGCATGTACCTGCGCTGGGCCGAGCAACAAGGCTTCAAGACCGAGATCAACGACTATCAAGACGGCGAAGAGGCGGGCATCAAATCCGCCACTTTCACCATCCTCGGCGAGTACGCCTTTGGGATGCTGGCCGGAGAGAGCGGCGTTCACCGCCTGGTGCGCATCTCGCCCTTCGACTCCGCCAAGCGCCGCCACACCTCCTTTGCCTCCGTTTACGTCTCGCCGGAAATCGACGAAACCATCCATGTGGATGTGAAGGTCGAAGACTTGCGCATCGACACGTATCGCTCCGGTGGCAAGGGCGGCCAGCACGTGAACACCACCGACTCCGCAGTGCGCATGACCCATCTTCCGACCGGGATTGTCGTCTGCTGCCAGAACGAGCGCTCTCAGCACAAGAACCGCGACAAAGCCATGAAGATCTTGCGCTCGCGGATCTATGAATACGAACTCGACAAGAAGCGCGCTGTCACCAAGAAGCTTGAAGACTCGAAACTGGAGATCAACTTCGGCTCCCAGATCCGTTCTTACGTTTTGCAGCCCTATCGCATGGCCAAGGATCATCGCACCAAGGTTGAGGTGGGCGATGTGGACAAGGTGCTGGACGGTTATCTTGAGCCGTTTTTGCGCGGTTATCTGCTGGCCAAGCGGCGCGGCACTGCCGTTGCCGCCGGGGCGGACGACGATCTGGACGTATAGTCTGCATCCTCCGGTACACTGATGAGTCCAAGGATGAGGAGTCATTCTTTGTTTGATCTGCGTAGCTTCCGGTTGATTTTTATGACGTCATTGCTGCTTGCCGCGGGTCTGCCCGCGCGGGCGGCGTCGCAGTTTGTGGAAGCGCCTCATGTGCGCGTCGAGCTGCTTGTGCCGGGAGACCGTCTTTATTCCGGCGACAAGCTGAACGATGCGGGCCTCTACTTCAAGCTGGAGCCGGGCTGGCACATCTACTGGAAGAATCCCGGCGATGCGGGCGATCCGCCGCATATTCAGTGGACGCTGCCCAGCGGAATCACTGCCGGGCCGATGCAGTTTCCAGCGCCCAAACGGCTGCCGCTGGGGCCGTTGATGGATTTCGGCTACGAGAACGAAGTTCTCTTTCCGTTGAAATTGCACGTTGCGAATGGCGTCAAGGCCGGACCCGTTACGCTCCACGCCAAGGTGGATTGGCTGGTTTGCCAGGATCGCTGCATCCCCGGCAAGGCGGAACTGGAAGTGCAAAGAAATGTGTCCGTGGGTCTTCACGACCAGGGATATATTCCGGCTCCGCTCTTCAAGCGTTTCTTCGACCGGATTCCCAAGCCGTTGCCCGCGAAGTCCAAGGCTGTCTTTCAGCCCACGCCTAGTGGATTTCGGCTCACCGTCGAAACCGGCCAGCGGGAAGCTTTCGCCGTGTTTTTCCCGTCCGACCAGGACATTCTGGACAATCCAGCCCCGCAAAAGCTCACTCCGACCGCGAATGGCCTGATTCTTGACCTCAAGAAGGACGCGAATCTTGCCGCCAATCCTGCTCGATTAAAGGGAGTATTGGAACTTTCTGGCGGGCGGGCGTATGAGATTGCGGCGCTTGCGCCGGGAGTTGCGGCTTCGGCGCTGGCTCCGGCTTCTTCCGCGCCGGCTGCAACCGCTGCAACCTCCTCATCCGAGCTTGCCGTTGGGTCCGCAGCTTCCAATCCACAGCCGATTACTGCGGCTCCACTTTCCTGGGCACTGCTGGCTCGTGCCACCGGGCTGGCCTTTCTCGGCGGTTTGCTGCTGAACCTGATGCCCTGCGTCTTTCCAGTGCTTTTCCTGAAGGGTCTGGCGCTGGTGCAGTCGGGCAACGAAGAGCGGCGGACAATGCGCTTGCATGGGCTGGTTTATGCCGCGGGGATTCTGGTTTCCTTCTGGGTTCTGGTGGCTGTGCTGCTGGGGTTGCGCGCGGCGGGAGCCACGCTGGGTTGGGGATTCCAGTTCCAGTCGCCGGTCTTTTTGGCATTGATGGCCGGGCTGCTGTTTTTCCTGGGCCTGTCGCTGGCGGGGCAGTTTGAGATTGGGCTGACGCTGACTAGCGCGGGCGGCTCGCTGGCCGCCAAGCAGGGGCTTACCGGCAGCTTTTTCACTGGCGTGCTGGCCGTGGTGGTGGCCACGCCCTGCACCGCGCCCTTCATGGGAGCGGCAGTCGGCTATGCGCTGGCTCAGTCCGCCGCAGTCACCTTTGCCGTCTTCACGGCGCTGGCGCTGGGGCTGGCCGCGCCCTATGTGGCGCTCACCCTGCAACCGGCGTGGACGCGCTTGCTGCCGCGCCCCGGTGCTTGGATGGAAGTGCTGCGGCAGGCTGTTTCCGTGCCCATCTTCGCCACCGTCATCTGGCTGGCATGGGTGCTGGCGCAGGCTTACGGAGCAAGCGTTCTGGCTGCTCTGCTGACGAGCTTCCTGCTGCTGGCGATTGCCGGCTGGTTCCTGGGCCGCTGGCCAGCCAGGCGTTGGGCTACTGTCGTTGCCGCGCTGATCCTGCTGGGAGTGGTCGCTCTGGCCATCTACGGGCAGAGGCTGGCGAGCGAGAGTGCCGCAAAGCCAACGAGCGAGGGAGCTTCCGCGCAGTCTTCCAACTCTGGCGCATGGGAGCCGTGGTCGCCTGAAGCGGTGAGCCGCTATCAGGCCCAGGGACGGCCGGTCTTTGTGGACTTCAGCGCAAGCTGGTGCCTGGCCTGCCAAGTGAACGAGCGCGCGGTTCTGAGCCAGCCGTCCGTATTACAGGCCTTCAAGGGCGCCAATGTAGCCCTGCTGCGGGCCGATTGGACCCGGCACGACGAGGCCATTACCCAGGCATTGACGGCGTTGGGCCGCAGCGGAGTGCCAGCCTATGCGCTGTACGCTCCGGGGCAGAAAGTGCCGCAAATGCTGCCTGAAATGCTGACGCCGGGGATTGTGACGGATGCCGTGGGGAAGCTCACAGCGGGGCATTGAGGAGCTTTCTCCCCAGCTTCACAGGCGCAATGTTTCCGTGAAGTCGGGCCGCGTATGTTATTTATATTGCGCAGGTTAGGCAGGGGCTCACGGCTTCACTGTTATATAGGTTTTGTGCTCCCGTGAAGTTATGCCTTGTATGCTGTTCATATTACGTAAGTTAGTCGAGCCCCCACAGTTTCACTGGCAAAATCGCCCAAAAAATATAAAGCGGGGTTCACGGAGTTCGCGAGGGCGGGGCTGGGGCTGGCGGGGTGTGTTGCACAGGGCTTCTCTGGAGGAAGAGGGATTTCGTTCAGTTTTCATCTATCTATCAGTGTGCGCCGACGAAGGACTATTTTACGCAAAAGGAGTTGGGAGGGGTTTTAACAAAAACAGCAAGTTAGCTTCCGCTGCGCGGCAAGAGCAGGTTAGCGAGTTAGCGGTTCCATGGCTGGCTGGAGTTCCGTGGCTTCCGACCCTTTCCGCAGAAAGCGCGGGAAGGGTAGGAAGCCCAGCTTTTCACTGACGACTGACAACCGGCCGCTGCTTTTAGCCCTTGGCGATAGCGAAGCGGCGATTGACTTCGTGCCAGTTGATGACGTTCCACCAGGCAGCGAGGTAGTCAGGGCGGCGATTCTGGTACTTGAGGTAGTAGGCGTGCTCCCAAATGTCGTTGAGCAGGATGGGATAGAGGCCCTGGGTGAGGGGCGATTCCTGATTGGGAGTGGAGATGACCTTGAGCTTGCCCGCCTGGAAGACGAGCCAGCCCCAGCCGGAGCCGAACTGCTTGGCCGTGGTCTCGTTGAAGGTCTTTTTGAAGGTCTCGAAGTCGCCGAAGTCGGCGGTAATCTGCGCGGCGATGGGGCCGATGGGCGCTCCGCCGACGCCATCGGAGCCGACCGGGCCCATGAGGGGCCAGAAGATGGAGTGGTTGGCATGGCCGCCGCCGTTGTTGCGAACCGCGGTGCGAATCTCCTCAGGAAGCTGGGCGAGGCCGCGGATGAGGTCGTCAACGGATTTGGCGGCCAGCTCGGGGTGGTTGGCGAGGGCGGCATTCAGGTTGTTGACGTAGGTCTGGTGATGCTTGTCGTGGTGGATCTTCATCGTCTCGGCGTCAATGAACGGTTCGAGTGCGGCGTAGTCGTAGGGAAGCGGCGCGAGTTCGTATGCCATTGGGAAAATCTCCTCCATCGTGAGTGGTGCGTGTTGGGCAGAGTTCTGCGTTGAGCTGAAATGGAACCAGTCTTGTGGGCAGCGGCGCGGTGAAACTCCATTGGTTCACCTGCCGGATTAACCCTCTGTTGAATGGATGCAAAAGAGTACGGGGAGGGTGCGGGAAAGTTGGGCATTCCATTCAAGCGGGACGAAACAGGTATGATTCTTTTCAGGGAAAGGAAACGATGACTTCCAGCTTTGCGGATCACACACTCGACTCACCGGCTCTCGACCAACTGTCCATCAACACCCTGCGGCTGCTGGCCGTGGACGAGGTGGAAAAGGCCAAAAGCGGCCACCCCGGCGCTCCGCTGGGCTGCGCGCCCATGGCCTACCTGCTCTTTCACAAGCTGATGAAGCACAACCCGGCGCATGCCAAGTGGGCAGACCGGGATCGCTTCGTGCTGTCGATGGGGCATGCCTCGGCGATGCTCTACGGGACGTTGTTCCTCTCCGGCTACGATGTGACGCTGGAGGACCTGAAGAGCTTCCGGCAGTGGGGATCGCGGACGCCGGGTCATCCGGAGTTTGGCCACACGGACGGTGTGGAGGTGACGACCGGGCCGCTGGGGCAGGGCATCGCGATGGCCGCGGGCATGGCCATTGCGGAGAAGCATCTGGCCGCGGTGTATAACCGCCCCGGCTATGAGGTGGTGGACCACCACACTTATGCGATGCTGGGCGACGGCGACCTGATGGAAGGCGTCTCGCACGAGGCTGCCTCGCTGGCCGGAACGCTGGGGCTGGGCAAGCTGATTTTTCTTTACGATGACAACCAGATCTCACTGGACGGACCGACGAGCCTGAGCTACACCGAGGATGCCCTGAAGCGCTTCGAAGCCTACCGCTGGCACGTGCAGCGAGTGGCCGACGGAAACGATCTGGCGGCGCTGGAAGCGGCGATTGAAGCAGCCAAGGCGGAGACGGGCAGGCCGTCGATCATCGCGGTGCGGACGGTGATCGGCTACGGCAGCCCCAAGGCCGGGAGCAACAAGTCGCATGGCGAGCCGCTGGGCGCGGAAGGTACGGCGGCGACCAAGAAGTTTTTTGGCTTCCCGGAGGGCGAGAGCTTTTATCTGCCCGCGAATGCGCTGGCGAACTGGCGCAAGGCCGCCGAGCGCGGCGCAGAGTTTGAAGCGGAGTGGAAGACGCGGTTTGCCGGCTATGCGGCGGCATTTCCGGAGCTGGCGGCGGAGTTTGAACGCACTCAGAAGGGCGCGCTCAAGGCTGGCTGGGAGAAGGCGATTCCCAGCTTCACGCCAGGGAAACCACAGGCCACGCGCAATGCAGGCGGCACGGTGATGAACGCCATTGCCGAGCAAGTGCCGGAACTGATTGGCGGGGCCGCAGACCTGACCTCCTCGACCAAGACGATCTTCAAGCCGGGGGCAAACTTCCACGAAGATCCAGCCGGGCGCAACATCTTTTTCGGGGTGCGCGAGTTCGGAATGTGCGCGGCGCTGAATGGGATTGCCGCTCACGGCGGGCTGATTCCCTTTGGATCTACATTCTTTGTGTTTTCCGATTATGCCAAGCCCGCGATGCGGTTGGCGGCGCTGATGCAGGTACATTCGCTGTTTGTCTTTACTCATGATTCGATTGCCGTGGGCGAGGACGGACCAACGCACCAGCCGGTGGAGCAACTGCTGGGCCTGCGGGCGATTCCGGGGCTGACGGATTTCCGCCCGGCGGACGCCAACGAGACAGCAGCGGTCTGGCGTCTGGCGCTGGAACGCAAGGGGCCGAGCTTCTTTGCGCTCAGCCGGCAGGATTTGCCGGTGATTGATCCGGCGGCGCACGACGTGTACGCCGGGGTGAGCAAGGGCGCTTATGTGCTGGAGGACGCAGCGAAGCCTCAGGTGGTTCTGATCGGCGCTGGCGCTGAGGTTTGGCTCTGCGTGGAGGCCGCGAAGCTGTTGGCGGCTGACGGAATTCGCGTGCGGGTGGTCAGCTTTCCGAGCTGGAAGCTCTTCGATGAGCAGACGGCGGAGTACAAGGCCAGCGTGCTGCCTGCGGGCGTGCCGAGGCTGGCCGTCGAGGCGGGAGCTACCGCGGGCTGGTGGAAATATGTGGGGCTGGACGGCGACGTGATCGGACTGGATCGGTTTGGAGCCTCGGCGCCGGGGCCGACGGTGCTGGCGAAGTTGGGCTTCAGCGCGGAGAACGTGGCGGCGCGGGCGAAGAAGCTGGTGAAGTAGAGAAGCGAAGCGGAGTTAGCGGTGTTAGCCGCCCGCTGCGGCGGGCGTGTTAGCGGAGTTAGTTGCCTGTTTGCTAACACCGCTAACTCCGCTACTTGAACTAACTCCGCTTTACGCAGCGAAAGGATAGCAAGTGAAACTCGTCATTGGTTCGGATCATGCGGGATTTCCTCTGAAAGAGGAGGTTCGCGCCTATCTAGCCAAGGCCGGCCACGAAGTGGTGGACCTGGGCGCTTATAACACGGAGCCGTCAGACTATCCCGACTTTGCCGAGAAGGTGGGTTTGGCGTTGAAGCGGGGCGAGGCGCCGCGCGGGATTCTTATCTGCGGCTCGGGCGTGGGGGTGTGCGTGGCGGCCAACAAGATTCCCGGGATTCGCGCCGGGATGTGCCACGATACGTACTCCGCGCACCAGGGCGTGGAGCACGACGATATGAACGTCTGCGTTCTGGGCGCGCGCATCATCGGCCCGGCGCTGGCCTTTGAGGTGGTGGACCGGTTTGTCGCGGCAAAGTTTATCGCCACCGAAGAGCGGTTCGTGCGGCGATTCCAAAAAGTGCTGGCCATCGAGGCCAAATACCAGCGGGACGACGGAACGAAGAATCTGGCGTAACTTCGCGGAGCCCCGAAGCGCATAGAAAGGCGCCGATGTTTCCCTTCGACGTGATTCTCTTCGATGTGGGCGGGGTTCTGCTGACCAACGGCTGGGACCAGCGCGAACGTGCCGCGGCCATCGAACACTTCCACCTCGATCTTGCGGCTTTTGAAGCCCTGAATCTGGCCTATTACGATGCGTGGGAACGCGCGTCCATTTCCCTGACGAAATACATGGACGCAACCATCTTTTACGAACCGCGCAGCTTTTCCAGTGATGAGTTTTTCGCTTTCATGCTCACCCAGTCGAGGCCGCAGCCGGATGGAGCTTTGGGAATCCTTGGCGAAGTTGCCGCATCCGATAAGTGTCTGCTGGGCGCCTTGAACAACGAGGCACGGGAGACGAACGAGTACCGCTTCAGCCACTTTGGCTTGCGCAACTATTTCGACGTGGCGCTGAGCTCGTGCTATCTCGGGTTGCGCAAACCAGAGCCGGCGATCTACCGGCGGGCGCTGGATATCCTGGGCAAGCCGGCGGAGCGGATATTGTTCATCGACGACCGGACGGAGAATGTGGCTGGGGCGGTAGCTGCTGGAATGAAAGCCATTCGGTTTGAAGGCGCGGAGGCGTTGCGGTGGGAGTTGGAGAGATTTGGGGTTTTATAGCGGAGTTAGCTGTGCTTCGCGCGTGTTAGCGGGTTTGCGGAGTTAGCGAGTTAGCACGCTTGCTGACGCAAGCGAAGCGGCAAGTTGGCAAGTTAGCTTGGATTTGAGGCGCGAAGCAAGCGCCTGAGGCGAACCTTCATGGCGACAATGCAGATGAGCGTGCGGCCGGAGGATCTTTCCCAGGTTCCGCAGGGCAACGAGAGAATTCCCGAGGCGGGGATACTGGTGGTGTTTGGCGCCTCGGGCGACTTGACCAAGCGCAAGCTGCTTCCAGCGCTTTTTCATCTGGAGCAGGCGGGGCTGTTGCCGGAGAAGTTTGCCATCGTGGGGGTAGCGCGGCGGCCGCTGGGCGACGAGTTCGCAGCGGATATGCGTGCGGGCATCGTCGAGTTTGGCGACGTGGACGGAAACGATCCTAAACTGGATCGCTTTGTCGGCAATATCAGTTACTTTCCGCTGAAGTTTGACGATCCGGCAGATTATCCAGGGCTGAAGATGGAACTGGAGCGCATCGCGCAAGAGATGGGCCTGGGAGGCAAGCGGTTGTTTTACCTGGCGACCGCGCCGGAGTTTTTTGCGGCGATTATCGAAAATCTAGGCGCGCAAGGAATGGCACACCCGGAGCAGGGCAAGGCGACGGTGGTGATTGAAAAGCCCTTCGGACACGATCTGGAGTCGGCGCGCGAGTTGAACCGCCAGGTGAACGCCGTCTTCGACGAGGATCAGGTCTTTCGCATCGATCACTACCTCGGCAAGGAGACGGTGCAGAACATTCTGGTTTTCCGGTTTGCCAATGGAATTTTCGAACCGATCTGGAATCGCAATTACGTGGATCATGTGCAGATCACGGTGGCCGAAACGCTGGGAGTGGAGGGCCGGGGGCCGTTCTACGAGAAGGCGGGCGCACTGCGCGACGTGGTGCAGAATCACATGATGGAGTTACTCAGTTTGGTGGCGCTGGAGCCGCCGTCGAGCTTTGAGGCTGAGAGCGTGCGGCGCGAGAAACTGAAGGTATGGCGGGCGATTCCTTCGATTCCGATCCTGAATGTAGTGCGCGGCCAGTACGGGCCGGGAGTGGTGGACGGCCAGCACGTGGCAGGTTATCGCGACGAGGAGCGGGTCAATCCCGAGTCGGGCACGGAGACTTATGCGGCGGTGAGACTGGGCATTGAGAACTGGCGCTGGGCTGGGGTTCCGTTTTATCTGCGCGCGGGCAAGCGGATGCAGAAACGGGCGACGGAGATCAGCATCCAGTTCAAGCAGCCGCCGCTGTTGATCTTCGACCGGCTGGCTTCGCAAGCGGCTTGCCAGGTGATCAAACCGAACCTGCTGACGATTCGCATCCAGCCGGATGAGGGGATTGCGCTGCGCTTTGGGGCCAAGGTGCCGACCACTCCGGTTATGGACGTTTGCCCGGTGAATATGGACTTTGACTACGCGGCGGCCTTCGGCAAGTCGAGCGCCAACGGCTATGAGCGGCTGCTGCTGGACGCGATGCTGGGCGACCAGACGCTGTTTGCGCACCGCGACGGCGTGGAGACGACCTGGGCGCTCTACACGCCGATTCTGGAGGCGTGGGCGGCCAAGAATCCGGAGAAATTTCCTAACTACGCCGCCGGGTCGTGGGGTCCGGAGTGCGCCGACCATTTGATTGCGGGCGGGGGGCACGCCTGGAGGAATGATCTGGGGAGGATGGCGTAAAAAGGCAACTGACAGTTAACATCTGTAAGTTTTCGGCGAGTCAACAAGCCGGGGAGTTATAAGAAACAATAAGAAGTTGTGGCTATAGATATCCACCTTCGCGGCAAAAACAATACGCCGCGAAAGTGGGGCACAGGGTAAGGAAAAGGCTTGGAGAAACGAGCAAACAGCAGTGAGCGAAACGGCCTCCATACAGAGGCCGTTTGCATGGTTTACGGCCCTTGCGGGCGGCTTACTTGTTCGCTTGCTTCTCAGCCCATGCCCCGATAATCGGGAGCATGATGCGCTTGCCATTCAGCGCGCTCAACACGCACCATATCCATACCAGGAAAAAGGCAAGCCCAACGAAAGAGGCCACCCAGTTGAGAGTCAGGAAGCCAAGAAATCCAAAGGGGATGGTAAACGGCAGGAAGAATCTCAAGGCGTAGGTGAGGATGAACGCAACAACGCTTAACATGATGGACTGCCAAGCGTGGAAGCGCACATAGGGCTTCTTATTGTAGGGTTCGACGGCTAGAAAGAAGATAGCCGGGACGACGGTGATGTAGGCGATGGCGCCTAGAGCATTATCAGAGAGGCCAGACTGTGTTGGCTCGGGCATGATCCCTCCTATTCGGGATGACGAAAGGGCTATTGGATTGAGGTCGCTCACGCCTGAAACCCGCTGAGAGGACACGCAGGAATCAGTTGAGATTTCCATGTTTCCTTCGCGGCTAAGCCGGAATTTCCATTCTGCCTTCCCGGCGAGAAGAGATTATACCCTCGATTGCACGACGCGCAATCTCAAATGCATCTATTTCAAGGCGAAAAAGCCAGGCGTGCCAGGCAGGCATTTGCCGGAAGCTAAAAGCCAGGATTTGTCCCTTCCCGAGGCGATTTCCGGGTACCATTAATCGTTGCGGCGATGTTGCGCAGGATTGCAATGTTGCCGCTTCCAGCGAGCTAACGACTGACCGCAATGCCGGTAAAAACGAATCATTGAAGTCAAAGGAGAAAGGGCAAGTGTTGGAGAAATTGACCAGGAGGGCTCTAGATTGCGCGAGCAAGTCTGGGACGGCAGGAAATCGCCCGATTTTTCAGCCGCAAATGCTGAATTGGTCTTGCAATTCCTCTCGGGAAGAATACAATTCTCCTGAATTGCAGCCGAAAAAGGAGATTCCGGATGAACATCTCGATCGCCATCACTCAAGTATTCGGAGCTATCTTTGCGATTATGGGTCTCTCGGTAGCCATCGATAGAAAGAACGTGTCGACAGCGCTTGAAAAGGTTTCTCAGGACCGCGGATTTTTATGGTTGTGGGGTTTTCTGATCCTCACCATGGGTGCCGTGATTATCGTGATGAATAATGTTTGGACTTCTGGTCTGCCGCTGTTCATCACGATTCTCGGGTGGCTCACGCTCATCAAGGGAGTCTTTCTCCTTCTCTTCCCTACTTGTGGAGTCTCAAGAGGTTGTTCCGATTCAGACCAGCGCGGGAAGC
>CAYQSI010000076.1:0-13309 GCA_964420185.1 uncultured Occallatibacter sp.
AGCGTGCTGAGCGGCAATCGCAACTTCGAAGGCCGCGTGAACGTAGACGTGCGTGCCAATTATTTGATGAGTCCGCCGCTGGTGGTGGCTTACGCGTTGGCGGGTAACATCGGTCATAACTTCGAGACAACTGCGTTGGGCAGCGATGCGGAAGGTAATCCTGTCTTTCTGAAAGACATCTGGCCCACGCAAGCCGAAGTGGCTGCGGCGATTGAGAAGGGCTTATCCAGCGAGAGCTTCCGCAAGGAATATGCGACGGTAAGTCAGGGCGATGCCAATTGGCAGGGGTTGCGCTTCCCCACCGGCGACGTCTACCAATGGGAGCCGGACTCGACTTACATTCGCAAAGCTCCGTACTTCGATGGAATCACTGCGACTCCCGCGCCACTTACTGACATCTTGGGCGCGCGCGTGCTGGCGGTGTTGGGCGACTCAGTAACTACCGACCATATCTCCCCGGCGGGCAACATCAAGGCCAGCGGGCCAGCGGGAATCTATCTTGCGGCTAATGGCGTGAAGCCGTCTGACTTCAATAGCTATGGCTCGCGGCGCGGCAACCATGAAGTGATGGCCCGCGGCACCTTCGCCAATGTGCGGCTCAGGAATAAGCTCGCTCCGGGCACCGAGGGCGGCGTTACGCGCCTGTTGCCCGAGGGCGAGACAATCTCCATCTTCGACGCCAGCCAGAAGTACGCCGAGCGCGGTGTGCCCCTGATCATTCTGGCGGGGAAAGAGTACGGCTCCGGTTCTTCGCGCGATTGGGCGGCCAAAGGGCCCAAGCTGCTGGGCGTACGCGCGGTCATCGCCGAGAGCTTCGAGCGCATTCACCGGTCGAATCTCGTCGGTATGGGGATTCTTCCCTTGCAGTTTGCCGAGGGGCAAAGCACGGAGTCGCTCGGCCTGACCGGCGAGGAGATTTACGACTTCGCTGGCCTCTCCAAGCTCTTGGGGAGCCGTTTTGCTACGGGCAAGGCGCTCATGGTGGCGGCCACAGCCCCTGGCGGCGTGGTGAAGCAGTTCACTGCCACGGTCCGCATCGACACGCCGCAGGAGATCGAGTACTTCGAGCACGGCGGCATCTTGCAGTATGTCCTGCGGCAGTTGGCCGCGAAGTAAGCTCCGCCCTCCAGATCGGCGTCTTTTGTGAAGCGGTGCGGCTGCCTGGAGCATTTTAGCCTTTGCTATAAACTTCCGTGCCCCATCCATTTCGCGCTTTTCTGCGGAATGGGTGGGATACCCACAAAATTCCGGTCTACACTATTTCCGAAAAAGCTCTACTCGTGTTTGGCGAGGGCCTTCCGGGCGGGGCGCTTCTGCTTGGCCACAGGGATTGCCGTTGGCGCTGCGGGTTTTTCGGCGACAGGCTCCGGCGCAGGCTGCTTTTGCTCGGGGGGTGCAAAAAAGCGCTCGCCCTCCTTGCGCTCGCCGATCACATGCAGGCGGAGGAAGTTGGTCGAGCCGGACCTGGTGCGCGTGCCGGCCACGACGGCGATAACCTCATGGTTCCGGACGTAACCGTCCCGCACAAGCAGGTTCTCGGCACATTCGACCAGGGCCTCGGTGGAGTGGATCTTGGGGCAGCGGATGGGGGTAGTACCCCACAGCAGGCTGAGACGGTTGATGGTGATCTCGGCCGGGCTGAGGGCGAAGATAGGCGCCGAGGGGTGGTATTTCGAGAGATGGAGGGCCGTGGAGCCGGACTCGGTGAAGAGCGCAATGCCTCGCAGGTCCAGGTCCTCAGCGGCGTGGGCTGTGGCCTCGCAAATGGTTTCGGCGATGGACAGGTGGCTGCGGCGCACCCGCGAATCGGAGTGGTTCTGTTCCCTGATGTCGCGCTCGGCATCGACCACGATGCGCGCCATCATGGCGACAGCCTCAACCGGGTACTTGCCCACGGCCGACTCGCCGGAGAGCATCACGGCGTCAGTCCCGTCGTAGACCGCGTTGGCCACGTCGGAAACCTCGGCGCGGGTGGGCCGCGGGTTTTCGATCATCGACTCCAGCATCTGCGTGGCGGTGATGACCGGCTTGCGGAACTCGGCGGCGCGGCGGATCACGTGCTTCTGAATGGCGGGAACCTGCTCGGGCGGCACTTCGACGCCCAGGTCGCCGCGGGCCACCATGACGGCGTCCGCAACCGCAAGAATGGTGTCCAGATTTTCGATGGCCTGAGGCTTTTCCAGCTTGGCAATGATCCAGGTTTCGGCGCCGTGGGCCGAGACGCGGTTGCGCACCAGGCGGACGTCCTCGGCGGTGCGCACAAAGGAGACGGCGATGGCGTCCACGCCGTTCTTCAGCGCGAATTCAAGGTCATCGGAGTCCTTTTCGGTGAGCGAAGGAACGCGTACCGGAATACCGGGCAGGTTGATGCCCTTGTTCTCGCCCAGCATGCCGCCGTTGACGATTTCGCAGATCACGTCGTCGCCGTCCACCTCGTAAACGCGCAGCTCGATCAGGCCGTCGGAGAGCAGGATGCGCGAGCCTTGCTCGACATTCTCCGCCAGGGTCTTGAAGGTGGTGCCCACCAGGGCCGCCGTGCCTGGAACCTCGCGCGGCGTAATGGTCAGCCGCTCGCCGGCCTTCAGCAGCACGGGCTGGTGATCGATCAGCCTGGAGGTGCGAATCTTGGGCCCTTGCAGGTCGCCCAGAATGCACAGCGGCTTGCGCTCCTCGCGGCTTACCGTACGAATCATCTGGATCAACGCCAGCTTCTCCTCGTGGGTGCCGTGGGAAAAGTTCAGGCGAACCACATCGACGCCCGCGCGGACCAGATCCCTGAAGACGGGCACGGTGTTGGAGGCCGGCCCAAGCGTGGCGACAATCTTTGCGCGGCGTTGGGCGGGGGAATCGGTCAGGCTCAGTGCTGGAAACGACATGGGGACACTCCAGGGAAGGTTAGTGGGCCCAGAAGGCCAGATTTGTGCGGTCGGCTTCATTGCGCCAGGGGGATGCAGCCGCAACCTCCCGTAACCCATTATGCGGGAGACAAGGTGCAATGGTCAGTGAAAAAGGTCACAGACCCGCGCAATCCGGATTGGGGTCTGCTGAGGTGGAAGTTTGTTCCTGGCGTTCCCTGAAGAGGACCCCATTCAGCTCCGCGCCCAGCAGCGCGCTGAAAGAGGTGATGTAAAGCCAGACCAGCGTGGCAATGCCGGCGCCAAAGGAGCCGTAGAACATGGAGTAGTCGGCAATCCGCGTGACGTACCAGCCGAAAGCCAGCGTGGCCGGGAACCAGAGCAGCGTGGCGGCCACCGCGCCGGGCCCCACCCGGGTCCAGTGTTCCTTGCGTTTGGTGCCGAAGTGATAAAGCGCGCCGAGGACGTTGATGGCGGTTGCCAGTGCGATGGCCCAGCGCACCATCCGCCAGAAAACGAGCACCATGTGGCGCAGTTCGTGGGTGGCGTTATCAATCATCCACGCCTCGAACTGGCGGCCGAAGACCAGAATCAGGGTAGCCAGCGAGAGCGGAACCAGCACGATGGGCACCAGCAGCAGCCCCCTGACCCGCCGCTGCCAGAAGCCCCAATCGTCGAGCGGCAATTGGTAGGCGCGGCGAAAGCCCTCCATCAAAGACAGCATCAGGCCCAGGGACGCGAAGACCGAGAGGCTGGCGGCGGAGAAGATCAACTGCGCGGAGTGGAGCCGCCGGCCTTCCAGCGAGGACTGCAACAGGGCCATCGAGTCGGTGGGCAAAAACTGCTCGAACGAGCTGCGAACCTCGCCCACCAGCGAGTTTCCCTCCGGCACCTGGGCCAGAAGCGTGGCAAGGACCACCAGCGCGGGGAACAGCGCCAGCATCCCCGAGTAGGCGGCTGCCTTGGCTGTATTGAGCATGTCGTGCTCAAGAGCCAGCCAGATGGCTTTGCGGAATTGGCGAATCAAACGGGCCATATGCCTCATTGGAAAGAGTAGTGCATTTGCCTGGTTTTCGGCGAGGAGTCTTCGTCGAAGGGGTGGAAAGCGCGAGCCTGGCCTACATGAAGGACATGGATCAGTGAATATGTATGAGCCGGAGGCTTTATGGTTACTGGCCCCTCAAAGGGGCCTGTAGAAGCGCTCCATGCGGGTAGCAGCCCATCGCCCGCGCCGTAGGCGCAGTGGTTGCTAGCCCCGCGCTTCAGCGTGGGGGGGGCTTGGGGAATAGGAAACGGAGAATCTGGCGGTAGCCAGCCAACCGCCATGCGAAGCCCAAAAAACCGAAACAGAGGCGTCCGATCCGCGGCTCATTCATTGAAAACCAATTTCATCTCGACATTCCTGTCTCTGCGGCAGGTAAACTGTCCATGAAAAGGAGCCCCCCATGCAGACCAAAATTCAGGGCACGACGATGCCCGTGCTCGATGTGCAGCTTGAACCCAACGAGAGCGTCTTTTCAGAGAGCGGCGAGCTTTCGTGGATGACCGCGTCGATTCAGATGACCACTCACACGCAGATGGGCGGAGGCGGCGGCATCTTCGGCGCGCTCAAGCGGGTGGCCGGCGGCGGCAGCCTCTTTATGACCGAGTACCGCGCCGTGCAAGCTGCTGGCGTGGTCTCGTTCGCCACCAAGGTTCCCGGTCACATTGTGCCGGTCGAGGTCACTCCCGGCAGTGAGTACATGATCCACCGGCACGGATTTCTCTGCGCCACGCCGCAGGTGACCATCGGTGTCGGCTTCCAGCAGTCGTTGGGGGCGGGTGTCTTTGGCGGCAATGGATTTCTATTGCAGCGGGTGGGCGGCCAGGGAACGGCGTGGCTGGAGCTTTCGGGCGAGCTAGTTGTGAAGAATCTGGCTCCGGGCGAGGTGCTGCGCGTGCATCCGGGCCACGTAGGCGCGTTCCAATCCTCAATGGCCTTCCAGATCACCACAGTGCCGGGCATCAAGAACATGGTCTTCGGCGGGGATGGCATCTTCCTGGCCGAATTGATGGGTCCGGGGACGGTCTGGCTGCAGACGCTGCCCATCTCGCGGCTGGCCCACCAGATCGCCGAATACCTGCCGCGTACCGAAAATCGGCAAGTGGGACCAGCCGCCGGAGGCGCGCTTATTGGCGGGATTGTGGGGTCTATTCTGGGTGGAGACAGGTAGGCTTTGCCGGACCATGCACTTTCTGGCCGGAAGGCTGATTGATCTCGAATTCCCCGAACGCATTGCCGGCGCCGTATACTCCGGCTTGCAGGAGTCCCGCGCATGACTGAGACCTCCAATAGCCCGCGCACTCTTCGATCAGACATTGTCTTCACCTTCGCTCTTGCCCTGGCCTGCTATCTGGCGTGGATAATCCGCGAGGTGCTGGTGCTCCTCTATGTGAGCGCCCTGTTTGCGGTGGTGCTCACTCCGCTGGTGCGCTCCACCTCTGGCCTTCGCGTTGGTCGCTTTCAACCCTTCAAGGGCACAGCAGTTTTCCTGCTGCTGCTGATTGCCGCCGGAGCGCTTGCAGCCTTCGGGTTCCTCGCTCTGCCTCCGGTCATCAGGGACCTTCAGGGGCTTGCCCAGGAGATGCCAACACGGTTGCCCGGACTGTTAGAGAAGCTGAACAATCTTCCCATGGCTCAACACCTGGATACCGCGGATATCAGTTCCCGGCTTCAGGGTTTCGCGAGTCAGGCCGCCACCTATCTTCTGTTCTCTATCAGCGACTGGGCGGGCAAGCTATTCGATTTCGTCATGGGCTTCATCCTAACTATCTATTTCATTCTGGAAGGCGATCACGCCTACCGCTGGTTTCTTTCCTTTTTCCCGCGCGGACGCCGCGAGCGCCTCGACAAAGCTCTCCAGCGGGCGGAGATTCGCATGGGCAAATGGCTGCTTGGCCAGGGTAGCCTGATGCTCATCCTTGGAGTTACCAGCACCATTGTCTATCTCTCGCTCCACATTCGCTACGCATATGCGCTCGGCGTGCTGACTGGGTTGCTCAACATTGTCCCCGTGCTAGGCGCTGCCGTCTGCATTGCGCTTGCGTTGCTGGTGGCAGCCATTGACTCATGGGGCCGGGTGCTTGGCATTGCTATCTTTTACGTGATCTATTTACAGGTTGAAAACTCTTACCTAACTCCTCGCATTATGAGAAACAGAGTCGATCTGCCGGGCCTTGCTATCCTCGTTGCCCTGGTGCTCGGCTCCGCGATTGAAGGCGTTCTGGGAGCGCTGGTCTCGGTCCCCACGGCTGTGCTGGTCGCCGTGCTTCTTGACGAATACTTCGTCCACAAGGACCCGGCGTGATCGCTCCCGGCGCTTGATGGCCTGGAACAGCCGTAGCCCTCCAGAGCTCAAGGGAAGTCCTGGAAGGCCCGGCCGGGACTCACGGGTTCAGCGGCGTATCGGCGGTTACTGTTGCGTTAACCACCATGCCAGGTTTGATGACTGCTTCTTTTGGGTTCCGCCCGGCTTGTCCTTCCAGAGTTTCTCCCCCGCTGAGGGAGAGTGTCTTTCCCTGCACGTTGAGAGAGCG
Source organism: uncultured Occallatibacter sp. (assembly GCA_964420185.1). Lineage (GTDB taxonomy): Bacteria > Acidobacteriota > Terriglobia > Terriglobales > Acidobacteriaceae > Telmatobacter. The sequence continues at coordinate 6,432 of CAYQSI010000076.1, forward strand.
GACCTCAAAGACCAGGTCGCCCGGCACATAGTGCTTGGCAGCGGGGTCGGCAATGGTAAGAACGGCGCTGACTGGAGTTCCCTTGGCGGCTACGACGGTATCTCCCACCCTCACGTCCTGATCCAACAGCAGCGGAATCTTGTCTCCCACCTCGGCGCTCTGCGAACTGACCTCCGAGTTTGTCACCAGGCGCAACGTGGTTCCCGCGCGCAGTACTCCATCGGTGGTCAAAGGTGGTTGCTGGACGGGCGCTGTTGCAGAACCGTTTACTGTGTAATCGGCGCGCGCAATGGAGCTATGCAACAAATCTGGCCCCAGGGCTATGGCTTGGAGGTGAGTTTCCGCATTGATGGTAATCGGGCCGGTGTAGCGGGTTGAGGTTTTGTTTGGCGACCAGCCATCGGTCGTGTAGTAGATGACCGCATAGTGAGTGGCGGACTTGATGCGCACCACGGTTCCAGCAGCTACGTTGCCCGGCTTGACGGAAAAGGTGGGCTGGTTCGCGACGCCAATGACGGGTCCAGGGCATGACGAGGACGGGGATGCGTTGGCCATGGCCTGTTGCATATTGATCGTGGCCTGCTGGCTGGTGATCGTGGCCTGATCGATTGCCTGCTGTGCGGCCTGCGTGGCTTGTTGGGCGGCTTGCTGTGCTTGCTGCGCGGCCATCATCCCGGCGTCCTGGCCGTAGACAGAAATACTGCTCATAACGAATAACAGAAGAACTGTTTTCATCATCATTCCTCGTTCTGGATCGGATGTCTGTTGACTAGGACCCGCGAACTTGTGGAAAGTTGTTGAAGTCTGAGAGTTATCTCGCCGCGGCCTTGATTTCAGCCTCGACCGCCGTTTTCATCGCACCGAAGTTGGAAAACAGGCGGATCAGATTGCCTGTGAGCGGTTCCAGGGTCTCAGAATCGATACCTTGCGCACCCAACTCCCGGCTGGATGCCTTTGCCATCTTCATCTCGCCGGTTCCCTGCGCGTCCAGGATGAGGGCGGTAAGTTTGCGGGCCAGATCCAGATCGAAGCTTTCGGCAACGAAGACCAGCTTGCCCCGCGTGGTGATGACGACCGGGCCTTCGTTGGTGGAGTAGACCTGCTCTTCGGAGAGCGATGCGGGGGGCGGAAACACAGCGAACCCGCTTGGGCGGCTGGCGGGTGCGGCGCTCTGGGCCTCCTGGTCGAGCTTGACGCCGGAGTATTTGCGGCCCAACTCATCCGCGTAGAGGCGAGCGAAGGCCCGCGCGGATGCGGCGTTCTTCCAGGCGGACAGATAGAAGAGGGCGATGGAGTTTGTGTTAGCCAGCTCTTCCGGGGTCCTCACGGACGGGTCTTTGTCCGTGGGGTGGTGGTCAGTAGCGGTCTTGGCGCTGAGCCGCTGTCCGGCCCAATAGAGGCCGCCGTCCCAGGCCGGGGTCAGGTCGGCGGCAGCCCGTTCTCCGCCAAAAAGCTCAGTGAGAATACGCACGTCCAACTGCCCCATCTGGCCGATGTCGTAGGGCTTGTAGAGCTTGTCCACCAGCGGGTGAATGTTGGGCAGCAGGGGCACGGCGGGCACGTGCTTCTTTTCGTACTCGCGCGGGTTGATGATCTCCCAGCTCGATGTGGGCGGGCGGTCCATGGCCCCGGCAAAAGCCGCGGTCCGGCCCTGATCCATCCACACGTCCTGCTCGAAGCTGAGGCCCTCGCGATAGGGGAAGAGCAGCGATTCAGAGAGCAGCAGCGGCGCGCGCGCCATCACCGGGGAATCCTCTGAGGCCGACATCTGCTGCCTGACAAAGTCCATGACCTCCGGGTCTTTCACCAGGCTCTTGCCCATCGGCTTGAGAATATAGTCCATCATGACGGCCGTGGCCTGCCCCTCTGCGACGGCCTCGCGCGCTGTGTCCATCTCGTCTTTGGCCAGGTGGTCGGTATCGTCCGGGGAGTTCAGCGAGACATCCTCGGGGGTCTGGTTGTCCCATTTCTCCAGGTCGGAGTGCTGGTCTTGCAGCGCGTGGGTCAGTTCGTGGGCCAGCACCGGCTTCTGCTCTTCGACGTCTACCCAGTCCAGCATATAGACCGTCTTGGTTTTGGAATCGTAGTAGGCCTCGATCTGCTCCTTGAGGAGCGCCAGCAAAAAGGGCTTCAGGGCGAAGTCGCGATCCAGCAGGCCGAACTTCTTCAGCACGATCTCGCCGCGCTGCATGCGCCGGGCGCTCTCGTCTTCCTCGAACTTCTCCTTGAGGTAGCTTTCGACGGCGGCGCGGGAGGTGATTTGGCGCTTGACCTGGCTCTTGATCGGCAATCCGGTCTCTTCGGAGGAGAACTTGATCAGCTCATCCACTAGGCCGAAGAGTTGGCGCGCCTGTTCGGGGGTGATCTTGCCGGCAGGCGCGGCTTGCGCCGGTGGAGCGGTTGCGGCGGGCGTCTGCTGGGCTGCGCCCATTGTGATTGCAAGGCACAACTCCGCCGCCAAAGCCCATCCCCAAACCATCTTGTGCTGCTTGCTCATCGAATCTCCCTATCTTCTTTCAAGGCTATAATCAGGATGCGGTCCGGCGCGAAATTTACCCTGAAAATCTGCGCCCGAACCGGCGAAAAAGACCCCTATGACAGAAACGGCCATCCCCCAAGCCGCCCCATCAACCCGCCCCACGGACGAAAGCCCGTCGTCGGCGCCGCTGGCTACTCCGCTGGCCTTGCTGCTGGCGCAAGCCGCCGCGGGACCGGTGCTGGCTGCCTATCGTGGCGCACTAACCCCTCGGGAGTTGGACGCGCCAGCCAGGGAAACGGCGGCGCTGGCAACCGGAGTCGCGGTTCACGACCTGGGCTGGCTGCGGCGCGTAGCCGTGCGCGGCGAAGACCGCTTCCGCTGGCTTAGCGGCATGGTCACCAACACAGTGAACGATCTGGCCGCCAATGCCGGCGCCTGGAATCTGGTGCTCAACGCGCAGGGACGCATCCAGGGCGACCTGCACGTCTGGCGCGAGGCCGACGCGCTCGAACTGGAGATTGCCGCCGATCAGTACGACCGGCTGCTGGCCCACCTGGAACGCTTCATCATCATGGACGATGTAGAGTTGGCGCCGCTGAGCCTGGACCCCGGCGGAGAGCTGGCCGGCGAAACGGCGCTGGGACTTGCCGGTCCGTTGGCCGTTGGTCTGCTGCAGAAGCTGGGTTTGCCCGTGCTTTCCGAGCCGCTGACCAGCGTTTACGCTGCCTGGAACGGCCAGGAAATGCGAGTTGTCCGGGCCTACGGCGTGCTCGTGCCGCATTACGAACTGTGGGTGCGCGCGGCTCAGATTCCCGCGCTATGGCGGGCGCTGGTTGACGCTGGCGCAACCCCGGCGGGAGCGGCTTCTCTGGAGGCTTTTCGCATCGCCGAAGGAATTCCAGCCTACGGCATCGACATTGCCGAGCGCGATCTGCCGCAGGAGACCTCGCAGATGCGGGCGCTCAGCTTTAATAAAGGCTGTTACCTGGGTCAGGAGATCGTGGAGCGCATTCACTCCCGAGGCAGCGTTCACCGCCACCTGCGGCCACTGGAGCTTTTCGGGCCACTTCCGGCCGCTGGCGCTGCGCTAACCTTGGACGGCGGAGCGATTGCCGGAGAAATCACCAGCGCGGCTGAACTGCCGTTGCCTTTGGGCCCCCGGATTTTCGCTTTGGGCATGATTCGCGGCGAGGCAGAAGTTCGCAATCAGCCTTTGAACTACATCGCCGGAACGGCCACGGGCACGGCTCACATTCTGACCGCGCCGCCCGGCCCGGATGCGAGTGAGCGGAGCCAGCGGAGTGAGCAAGTCAACGAATGAGTAAGATGGATAAGAAAGCTGAAAACCATGAGCGATACGCCGAAATTTGAAGTGATTGACCGCCGCAAGATCAAGGCGGAAGAAGAGCAGGAGAACCAGCAACAGCAGCCGGCTGCGAAAACCCCGGAACCGGAGCCAGCCTCCGGCGGTGGCCCGAGGCTGGTCGTCAGCGAGCCAAAGCCCAAAGCCGCGGCAGAGGTTGAAGCTGAGTTGCCTCCCGCGCCCACAGCCCAGGAGAGCCGCGAGCAGAAGACGGCTTACGACGCCTCGGCGCAGCGCCTGGAAGATATTGTGCGGGCGCAGAACCCCGCCGCGGGCGCGCAGCCGCCCATCAGCTTTGAAAATCTGGTGCAGCAGTTTTACGTCTCCGCCATGATCCAGATGGGGGCGGGCGCGCAGGAGGGCCAGCGTCCGAGAATCGACATTCTGGGTGCGCGGACAACCATCGACCTGCTGGGCGTGCTGGCGGAGAAAACTCGCGGCAACCTGACGGAGGCTGAGGACAAGACCTTGCAAACAGTGCTGTTTGAGGTGCGCATGGCCTTCATGGAGCTGACCAACATGATCACCTTGCAGAGCATGCAGCCGCCGCCTCCGCCGCAGGATAAGAACTAAGTCTCCGACCGCTTGACTTTGTACCATCATCGGGTGCCCCACATCTCGATTTTGAGATGTGGGAAACCATAGACTCAATGGTACGAAACCCTCCGGTCAGAAACCCGGAAACAGTTGTCAGTGGTCAGTTGCCGGGTGCCCCACCCTCGGCGCGTCTTTGTTTTTGCGCCTAGGGTGGGATACCACCGCACTCTGGGCGAGGTACATAACCATCCGGCCAGAAACCTAAAAGCAGTTGTCAGTGGTCAGTTGCAACGGGAGCTTATGGACGGCTTGCTCACATTTCTCGGCACGGGAACCTCGATGGGGGTTCCGACGCTGGGGTGTGACTGCGAGGTGTGCACCTCGTCCGACCTGCGCGACCGGCGGCTGCGGCCCTCGGTGCTGTTGCGCTGGCTCGAACCGGACCAGGGGGTCGGACGTGAGCGGGTGGTGGTCATTGACACCGGCCCGGACTTCCGCGAACAGGCGCTGCGCAACGGCCTCACCCGCGTCGATGCGGTTTTTTACACTCACTCCCACGCCGACCACATCTTGGGCATGGACGACCTGCGCCCGCTCAGCTTCACCTCCTTTCGCGAGGGCGGGCCCATTCTCCTCTACGCCACGCCGGAGACGGCAGAGACGTTGGAGCGCATCTACGATTACACCTTTTCTCCGCAAGCCACTTATCCCAACCGTGCCCGCGTCCAACTTGAGCCGCTCGCCGCGCGAACTATGGTTCATGGCGTCGAGTTCCTGCGCGTGCCGGTGATGCATGGCGATATGGAGATTGCCGGCTTTCGCTTTGGTCGCGCCGCTTATCTGACCGACGTGAGCGCCATCCCCGAATCGAGCTTCGCGCTGCTTGAAGGGCTGGACCACCTGGTCGTTTCGGCGCTGCGTTATAAGCCGCATCCCAGCCACGCCACCGTGGAACAAGCGGTTTCCTGGGCCAGGCGCATCGGCGCGCGCCAGACATGGCTTACGCACATCGCTCACGAATTGGGGCACGAAGAAACCAACCGCACGTTGCCCCACGGCATTCGGCTGGCCTACGACGGCCTCAGCCTGCCCGTGAATCTGGAGCCGCCGAGTCGATGAGCGAACGCAGCGCGATTCCCGTTCACCGCGACGTTCTCGTCTTTCGCTCGCTTGCGGAGATCCCGTCCGGCTTTGGCCCCAGCGTGGCGGCCATCGGCAACTTCGACGGCGTGCATCTGGGCCACCAGGAGATTCTTTCAGCGGTGGTAGCTGAGGCGCGAACGCTGGGCGCACGGGCCGTCGCCATCACCTTCGACCCCCACCCCGAGCAGTTTTTGCGTCCCTCGGCCGCGCCGCTGCTGCTCACGCCCATCGGCGAGCGCCTGCGCCTGCTGGGTTTCACCGGCATTGATGCGGTGCTGGTGCTGCCCTTCGATGCGGCATTGGCCGCCTTGCCGGCGCGGGCGTTTGTGCGCGGCATCCTGGTGGATGCGCTAGGCGTTCAAAGCCTGCATGAGGGCGGCAACTTCCGCTTTGGCTATCGCGCCGAGGCCGGCGTGGCCGAACTGAAAGCCTTTGGCGCGGAGTTCGGCTTTGCCGTCCACGTGCATTCCCCGGTCCGTTTGCGAGACCGCGCTCACGGGCTGGAGGTTTCCAGTTCCGCCATTCGCGAGTACGTTGCTGCGGGCGACATGACCCGTGCGCGCTGGATGCTCGGCCGGCCCTTTCAGGTGCGCTCCACGCAGGCCCGAGGGCGCGGCATCGGCACGCGGCTGCTGGTGCCCACGGTCAATCTGGCGGCTTACGACGGACTGCTGCCGGCCTTCGGAGTTTACGTCACGCGGCTCAAGGTAGCCGGGCGCAGCTTTCAGGCGGTCACCAACGTCGGCAACCGCCCCACCTTCGGCAAAGCCTCCTTTGCCGTCGAGTCGCACATCCTGGACTTCGAGCCAATGGAAGTGGATGCGCAGACGCCGATTGCGCTAGAGTTTCTGCTCCGTCTCCGCGGCGAAGTCGAGTGGCCCTCGCCCGGCGCGCTCAAGGTGCAAATCCTCAAGGATGTAGCCAAGGCCAAGCGCTACTTCCGCCTAGCTCTCTGACAGCCAGGTGGTCCGATCATCAGAATCCACAATAAGCTGTGCCCCGTTCATCGCAGTTTTTTCGCGATGAGCGGGAGGGTAGAGGTGCCCCACCCTTAAACTAACCAATAACTTTGGGTGCCCCACCCTCGGCGCGTCTTTGTTTTTGCGCCTAGGGTGGGATACCACGAACCCTGATTTGTCCATTTTAAATTCCAAACAAGGTGAACGGGAGAGAATGGGCAGGTGGCCCCGGTCCCTCCGGCCTTTCCAAAGAACAATGAGGGTGCCCCCGGTCCCTCGCTTTTGGGGACCGGGGAGGGAAGACTCACATTTCACTATCGACGGATTCACTATTGGAATATCCTCACTGCTGTCCGGCTACAAGTCGAACAGATTCAATTGGTTGCAAATATCGCCT
>CAYQSI010000077.1:0-12912 GCA_964420185.1 uncultured Occallatibacter sp.
ACTTCGATCCCGCGGTCAATCCGGGGAGCATTACCTATGCCGTGGTGGACTCGACCGGAGCCGGACCCATCAAAGCGGCGCAGATCACAGTTCCCTTCTACGCTTCCTGGCCTTCGGCAACTTCGTCGACCGGCTTTGCCGGGCGGCTGAATCCGGAGTACCAGCAGATTACCCAGATCATGAGCCGGGCCAACTCGACCTATGAGGCGGGGATGGTGAAGTTGGTTCGCTATGGCCGCAGAGGGCTGAGCCTGCGTGCCCACTACACCTACGCGCACGCCATGGACTGGAATCCTAACGAAAGCGCGCAGACAGCCGGTAGCGACGTGCTGGACCCGGCCGATTTCAGCCCGGAGTACGGGACCAGCAATCTGGATGTGCGCCACTCGGCCGGGGCCATGGTGGTCTATGAGGCGACGTGGAAGCTGCGCGGAATGGCAGGGAAGCTGGGTAACGGCTGGATGCTGTCGGGCGTCGGCCAGGCCCGCAGCGGATTGCCTTACACCATGCGCACTTCCGGTTCGCTGGCGGAAACATTCACGACCACCGGCGCGGCCATTGTCGGGCTGGGGCCGGGAATGAACGGCTCAGGCGGCGACAACCGGGTCTACGGCGTGGGGCGCAACACCTACCGCTATCCGGCCACGTGGAAGGCCGATCTGCGGCTGGGCAGGCGCTTCGACTTCGGGCAGATGCGCGAGGTGGAGCTGCTGGCCGAGAGCTTCAACCTTTTCAATCACCAGAATGTGACCGAAGTGGAGACGACCGGCTATTACATCGAGCCAGGCAGCACCTCGGGCGCGCTTCCGACGCTGAACTTCCTCACCGGCCTGAAGGCCAATACAACGGCATTCGGAGAGCCGCTGAACGTCAACGCGACCAACTTCTACCGAGAGCGGCAGATTCAGTTTGGGTTGAGAATCAGGTTCTAGAGCAATTTCAGGGTGAATGGAACGTAGCGAAGATTCTGCGAGGTGGCTTTTTCTTGAGGAAAAAGCCACCTGAGTTCATCGGCCCCATGACTAGCAACCCTGGAACTGCTCTAATTGCTCGCAGGGGGAGCGGCGACCGGCTGCTGGGCGGCGGGTTGCTGCTTGGACAGGCCGCGAATGTAGATAATGAGGTTCCAGACCTCGTCGTCCTTGGCACGGCCCGCATCTTCTGCAGGCATTTTTCCCTTGCCGTTACGAATGGTGTTGAACAGATCTTTCTCTGACTGGTCAGCCAGCGCCTTCGGATCGGTCCAATCCTTGAGCGTCATTTGCATATCCTTGGCCAGATCGGTTTTGCCATCCCCGGTGGCCCCATGGCAAATCGTGCAGTCCAACCCATAAATCTGCTTGGCGCGCGCCTGCGACTGGGCAGTGGGCTTGACCGGGCTCTTTTGGCCGGCTGCTGCCGGGGCCGGAGCGGCTTCCTGTGGCGTGGGCCCTGCGGCGGACGAGGCTGTGATTCCAAACAATACAACCGCCGAAACAACCAACAACGGCTTTAACATGATGCCTCCACAGTTGCAGAAAACCGCTAGAGGCATCCTGCAACCAAATAACTATCTCGCACGGATTATATGCCAACTGGGCGGCGACAGGTTCAATGGACGAGACGGATCAGGTTCAAACGGAAGCGGTTCGGCGGGTTAAGGCCAGATCCCATGCGGGCAAAAACAGTACCGGTTTCATTGCCCAGGCCGCCAGTCGCAGGCTAGATCCGGAGTGGTGGTCTTGCCGTCGAGGCGGAAGCACGTAGCGCCGTTGATGTCGGTGCTGAAGGTGCGGACCTTTGCCGCTTCGAGAGCCTTGAGCACCTCGACGCGTGGATGGCCATAGCGGTTGCGCAGGCCGCAGGAGATGACGGCCCACTGGGGAGCCACGCGGGCCAGGAATTCGGGCCGCGTGGAAGTGATGCTGCCGTGATGGCCCACCTTGAGCAGCGTGCTGGCCAGACCTTGCTCGGCCAGCATGGCCTGCTCGACGGGAGCCTCGGCGTCGCCCTCCAGGAGAACTGAAGAAGCGCCGTAGGCAACGCGCAGCACAAGCGAGTCGTTGTTGGTGGGCTCCGCAGCGGGCTGATAGCCGCGGAAAGGCGCCAGGACGCTGACCTGGGTTGGGCCGAAGGCGAATGCATCGCCGGCGCGTAATGAACGGACGCGAACATGCAGGCCGGCGGCCTCGTCCAGCAGCGCGTTGTAGGCCCCGACGCGGGGGTTGTTGCCTACCCATAGCTCGGCGGGATGGAAGTTGCGCAGGACGGCGGGCAAACCGCCCATGTGGTCGGAGTGGGCGTGGCTGAGGGCCACCGCGTCGAGTCGGCGAATGCCGCGCGACCACAAAACCTGAGAGACGACTTCCTCGCCGATGTCATAGTCCTGGGGGGCCTGATGCGGGCCGCCGCCGAAGCCGCCGCCATCGATCAACAGGGTTTTGCCGTCGGGCGTAATCAACAACAAGGAATCGCCCTGGCCTACGTCGATGGCCTCCATGAGCAATGCGTCGCGGGGGTGATCGATGGGGCGAGGCACGACGACAACGATGGCGGCCAACAGCAGCGCGGAGAGAGATGCGAGGGCAGCGCGGCGTGGCCAGCGGAATCCGGAAGAAGTGGCAAGGCAGGCCAGCACGATAGCTACGGCCAGCAGCGCACAGAAGGTCAGTGATTGACCGAGCAACGGCGCGGGGATGCGGAAGTCGCCCCAGGCCATCGAACCGAACAGATGTACCAGCCCGGTGCCCAGGTGAAGAAATACAGCCACGAACATAGCCGGAACTACTGCGTAGGCCGGACTAATCAGGGCAAAGAGCAAAGTAACCAACGCGGCGGGCATCAGCACGGCGAGCAACGGCAGGATAAAAATATTCACCGGAAGAGCGAAGACGGTGATGCGGTGGAAGTAGAGCGCCATGGGCAGCGTCATAGCCAATTCCACCACGCAGGAGACAACCAGTAGTTCGCCACAGCGGAGCACAAAGCGGACCGTCCAGGGGAATATGCGAGAAGCGATGGACCCGGGAAAACGGCCGTGAGTGGCGGTCTGGATCGCAGCGGCGGTGATGCCCAGTGTGTCGCCAAACAGGGCGAGCTGCGGGTGTTGCTTTTCACCGGCTGTGGCCATACGGGAGGCGCGGGGTGCCGCGCGGTTGGGGTCGAGAGATGCCTCCAACGCAGCGGCGACCATGCGCAGCATGATGCGAAACTGGGCCAGCGGAGGAGCCAGTTTCGCATCCAGGGCCAGAATGCCCAAGTCGCGCGTGGCCTTGAGATAAGGATGGATGGTGCTCTGGAGCAGCGGAGCGGCGATGCCACCGATGGAGACCACGGCGAGCAAGGTCATCTGGAAGCTGGCGTCGAAGAGGCTGCGCGGGCTGAAGGCCAGCAGGCACAGCGCGGCAAAGCCGATGGTGTTCAGGACATTGCGTTCGCGGTAGAGGAGACGGCCAAGCAGGTAGAGGGTGACCATCCAGAGCGAACGCTCGACCGGCGTGGCAAAGCCGGTGAAGAGAGCGTAGGCGAAAGAGGCAAGAATCGTTGCGAACGTAGCCGGGACGCGGGGAAGGCGCAGGCGGCGCGCAACCCAGAAGAGGCAGCCGGCCACGATGGCGAGGTGAAAGCCGGAGACCACCAGCATATGAAACGAGCCGGTGCGCTCAAAGCCCACACGCAGCGAGTGGGTGAGGTAGGTGCGGTCGCCGGTGACCATGGCGGCCAGCATGATGGCGTCGTCCTGCGAAAGGCGCAAGGGAGCAGGCAGGCGGCGCATGGCTGCAGGGAGAGCGAGCAGGCGGGTGCTCGATGCGTGTTGCAAGCCGCTCACGCGACAGGCGAGAAAGCGGCCGGGGGACGTACCGAGCCGGTCCACACGGTCGATGGCGACCGTTGCCGTGGAGGTGATGCCCTGATCGACGAGGAAATCCTCGCGGTTCCAGACGCCGGGATCGTGATAGACCTCGGGCGGCAGCAGACGGACCACGGCGCGCACCCGCTCGCCGCACTGGAAAGGCTGTTGGCCTGTGAATGTCTGGGGCCAGCGAACGGTCAGGCGCACGCCGCCTTCCGCCGGAGCTTGCACGTCGTCGGCGTCGGTGACGACTTCCAGGCTGGAGACGCGCAGGTCGATTCTCTGCGAGGGTTGCTGGACGGAGCGCTGCTGGGATTCGGCGGGTTCGCCGTGATCGCCGTGGTCGATCAGGTTTTGTTCCGTCTCACCGCGCACCGGCCCGGCATTGATGACGGTGCCCTCGACGGTGCGGAGCAGGCCGTTGGAGAGCGCAGCCAGCGCCGGAGCGGGCGCGGGGTGCGGCTCCATCTCCGCGCACCATGCACCCAGCAGGAGCCAGAGCACGGCCAGCGGAAGCCAGACGATGCGCTGCGCCCGGAATGCCGCCACGCCGCACAGCACGGCCAGCAGCGCCAGCGCGACCAGTACCAGGCTGGGCTGGAGCCAAAGCCACTCTGTGGCCGCAATCCCGGCGGCAAAGAGCCAGGCCGCGTGAAAGAGCGGGACAGCGCCCAGGCCGGCGCCCAGACTGGCGGGACCGGCGATTTCTTGCGCAGAGTTGGGGGGAGCGGATTCCATCGCGCCTGAAAGTTGGAAAGTTGTTCTGGCCCTCAAGCCTATCAGGCGCGGCGCAACTGAACCACCGTCTCCAGATGAAAGGTCTGGGGAAAAAGGTCAGCGAGGGTGATGGATTCGATTGTGTAACCCGAGGCGACGAGCGAGCGCAGGTCGCGGGCCAGCGTGGCGGGGTCGCAGGAGACGTAAACCACGGCAGGGGCCGCGATCCCGGCCAAGAACGCACAGGTTTCAGCGCCCAGGCCGGTGCGCGGCGGGTCCATGACAATCAGATCAGGGCGAGCAGGACCGGGAGGCGCGGGCTTGCGGCTGTGGCGCAGGAAAGCGAGCGTCTCGGTCTTGACAGCCTCGCCACCCGTGCCGCGAAGATTCGCCTCAAGCGCCGCGGTTGCCGAAGGGGCTGACTCGACGGCAACGACTCGATCAAACCGGTCCGCGAGCTGCCGGGCGAAGAGGCCGACGCCGGCAAATAGATCCCAGGCCAGCTTGCCACTGTGGCGGGCAATTACCTTTTCAACGAGCGCGTCCACCAGCCAGCGATTGACCTGGAAAAAGGCGCCGTGGTCCACGCGATAGTCAAAGCCGGCGGCGCGATAGGCGAGAGAGAGTGCGCCCCACTGCGCAAGGGTGCGCTGCTGCTGACCGGAGCGGCCCTCGGCCACCAGTTCTGCGCCGGCGAGGGCTGGAATCTGCTCGTGGAACGCCTCCACCAAGCTGTCGAAGCGCAGCTTTGCCGGGCTTGCGGTGAAGACAGTTGCCAACAACGCGGTTTCGGCGGGATCGCAGAAAAGCGCTATTTCCGTGGGGCGCAGCGCCGGGGCAAAGTCGCGCGCAATCTGAGCAAAGGCCCGCGCAGCCTCAACCAGCAACGGCGCGGCGATGGGGCACTCATGGATGGGAACCACCGCGTGAGAGCGGCGACCGCGATAGCCTGGGTTTCCCGCCGCATCGAAGGCCAGGCGGATGCGATTGCGATAGTTCCAAGACTGGGATTGAGCTTCGCCAGCTAACACGGCGATCTCAGCGGGTACAGCCACTCCGCCGCGCTCCAGCGTTTCGCGCAGAATGGCCCGCTTGAAGGCTAGTTGAGTTTCGTAGCCGGTGTGCTGATAGTGGCAGCCGCCACAGACGCCGAAGTGTGGGCAGGCAGGCGCGATGCGCTCCGGTGCGGCGCAGACAATCTCCTCGGCTTCGGCGGACGCGTAGCCGGGCTTGCTCTGCGTGACGCGCACCCGCGCCTGCTCGCCGGGTAGCGTGAGCGGTACAAAAACAGCTTTGCCCTCGATGCGAGCCAGGAAGGCGCCGCCATAGATCGGCTTCTCGATTTCGACGAGTTGCGGCTCGACTGAAGTTGCGCCCTGACACAAGCGTGAGCCCGTTTCGGGGTTTTCTGAGACCTGTTCAGCCCCGGAGTTTTGCTTCCTGGTGATATTGCGCGCAAGCGAACGCTTCTTCACGTCTCGCCTGGTGCGTCGCTCCGTCGTTGATAGTTTTCTAGGCGTCATTGCTGGCTCATGTAGAAGAGGCTGAGGCGCGGCAGGCTGTAATGCACCAGCAACTGTTTTTGGACAAACTGCCGTTCCACCTGGCGCAGTTGCACGGCTCCCATGCGGCTGCGATAGGGAGCCAGTTCGCGCGCGGCGTGCTCTTTGAGCCCCACGAGCAGCTCCTCGGGAGCCGCTGCCGTCAGGGCGGCAAAGAGCTTCTCTTCAAGAACGGTGAGGATGCGTTCCAAGGCTTCCAAATCGTGAGCCGCGGCGTTTTCATTCGTCGCGGCGCGCACCTCGGCGGCGAGTTCGCGCAGACGGGCGGCGGTTGCGGCGCAGGCGTCGGGAGCGACCGTAGCCGCATCCAGCGCAACGGCGGCAGCCTCAAGGTGCGCAGCCACGCGCTCCGGCTCAAAGCCAGCTTCGCGCGCGGGCGTGGTTACGGCGGGAACCGTGCCGGCGGCGGCCTCGCGGAGTTCCTCGGCGGCTTCCATCACCGACTGCGCACACCAGGCCAAGCCGTTCACGCGCCTCATCCGGCCGCGCTTTTGCCGCGCCTCGTACTTGTCAAAGGCCGCGTCGATGCCGCGCAGCGCCGCTTCCAGCGGAATGCCGGCATCGCGCCAGGTCTCGATCAGCGCCCAGTCCAGCGTCGAGAGCAACAACAGCGCCCCGCGCCGCTGCTGAAAGCGCTCTTCGATCTCGGTGAAGTAGTTGAAGTAGTTCAGCACGGCGGGCGCCTCATTGCGGCCGGCTGCATGGCGGCGCGGGGCGATTGCGCTCGAAGATAATCAGCAGGCCATCGAGGGTGAGCATATCGTCGATTTCGGAGATGAAGCGCGAATCCTCCGAGATTTGCCGCGCCAGGCCACCGGTGGCGATGACGCGCGGCTTCTCGCCCAGTTCGGCGACGATGCGCTCCAGAATACCGTCCACGAGGCCGATGTAACCGTAGTAAAGGCCGCTCTGCAGGTGGGTGACGGTGTCGGTGCCGATGACCTTGGCCGGGCGCTTGATGTCAATGCGGCCTAGGCGCGCGGCGTGCGAGAAGAGCGCATCGGCGCTGATGCCGAGGCCCGGCGCGATGGCGCCGCCCAGGTATTCGCCCTTGGCCGAGATCACGTCGAAGGTGGTCGCCGTACCGAAGTCCACCACTACGCAGGGACCGCCGTAGCGCTCGAAGGCGGCGATCGCGTTCACCAGCCGATCCGCTCCAAGTTCGCCTGGATTGTCCACCAGTACCAGCATTCCGGTATCCATGCCCGGCCCCACAAAGATGGGCTCAATGTGGAAGTAGTCTTCGCACATTTGGCGCAACGTGGACTCGACCGGCGGTACCACCGAGCCGATGATGATATGCGTCACCTGGGTGGGAACGAGGCCGTGCATTTCGAAGAGATTGACGAAGAACACGCCATACTCGTCCACGGTCTGGGTGCGGTGCGTGGTGACGCGCCAGTGCGCGGCCAGCTCGGGTTTATCACCACCCCCGCGACCAAGACCTGTCGCTGGGGACCCCGGTTTATCACCGTCAAGCCGGTAGAGGCCCAGCACCGTATTCGTATTGCCTACATCGATGGCTAGCAGCATTGTCTTCTCAACTTATCTCCGCGGCGCGAATGCCGCCGGTCTGTACCGTGACCAATCCATCCCTGGTGCGCATCAGCAGAAATCCATTTTCGTCCAGGCCGGCGGTAACGCCCGTACAGGCCTGCGGACCATGCACCTCAACCCTCCGCCCGCGAATCCAGGTCGAGGCCCGCTCGATGCGTGCGGGAATCGTGGCACCCGCCGCCGGATCGAGCAGCCCAATCGCTTCACGCTCCAGCGATTTTAGCAGGAAGACGAGTAAATCCTGACGCGAAACTCGCCGTCCAGTTTCCAGATCGAGCGAGGTGGCAGACGCGGCCAAATCAGGAGCGAAGGCGCGCTGGTGGACATTGATGCCAATCCCTACCACCGCAAAAGCTGCCGCGGAGCCTTTGGATTTTGCCTCGACCAGGATGCCGCCCGCTTTGTGAGGACCGATGAGCAAATCGTTGGGCCAGCGCAGATCGACCGTGAGGCTAGCGACAGAGTGAATCGCTTCGGCGGCGGCCAGTCCCGCAGCCAGCGGAAGCAGCGGCAGGCGAACGGCGGGAATCAGCGGGCGCAGAAGCACGCTGAGATAAAGTCCCTCGCCCGCAGCCGAGTGCCACGCGTGATCACCGCGGCCACGGCCAGCCCTCTGCTCGTCAGCAAAGTAAACCGAGCCGTGCGGCGCTCCGTTGCGGGCGGCATCGACGGCATCGCTGTTGGTTGAGTCAGTAGTTGGAGAAAAATGCAGCTTGCCCGCAAAAACAGTGCCCCCGAGCCCAGTCTCGCCCGTGGCCTCCAGTGCGGCCAGGTCGAACATGTCTAGGCCGTCTCCGCGCTGATGCGCATGGAGATGTCGGCAGCCTTGGCGGAGTGGGTCAGCGCGCCCACGCTGATGAAGTCCACGCCGGTTTCGGCGTAGGCGCGGATGTTTTCGAGAACGATGCCGCCGGAAGCCTCGGTGGGAATCCAGCGCTCGACCTGCTTGATGCGCTCCACCGAATGCTTCACCTCTTTGGGCGTCATATTGTCCAGCAGAATCGCCTCGGCGCCGTATTCAAGAGCTTCTTCCAGTTCCTGCGCCGAGCGTACCTCGACCTGCACGCGCTGGCCCTTCTTGCGTTGTTCCAGGGCTTGGGTGAGCACCGCTGGCAGTCCGCCGCCCAGCGAGATGTGGTTATTTTTGATGAGAATGCCGCTGGCCAGGTCGAGGCGGTGATTGGTTCCCCCGCCGCAGAGCACAGCGTACTTTTCCAGAGCCCGCAGCCCCGGCACGGTCTTGCGCGTATCAAGCACGTGAGTGTGCGTGCCCTGAATGGCGTCAACGAACTGCCGCGTCAGGGTGGCGATGCCGCTCAGGTGCTGCATCAGGTTCAGAATCACGCGCTCGCAACTGAGCAATGTGCGGGCATTGTGGCGAATGACTGCCAGCACCTGCCCGTCATGCACACGCACGCCATCGAAAATTTCAGGATGGCTGACGACCTCGAAGCGGGTCTGCGCCGGCGGACGCCGGTCGAGGCGCGCAAAAATCTCCAAAAAGCGCGGTACCGCGCCCAGTCCGGAGACGACCATCTCCTGGCGCGCCACAATCGAGGCCGTAGCCAGCAGGCCGGGGTCGATTGTGATGTCTGTCGTGATGTCAGCGGCAGCCTTGTCTTCCAACAAGGCCCGCTCCAGCAATGCGTCGATGCGGCTGCTCTTCCAATCCATGATTCTGTTCCTTGAAGTTACTCAGGGGGCAATGCATCCAGCGCGGCGCGGGCTTTCTCAAGCAGCAGCCGCGTCTCTGCCTGCTGCTTCCTGAGCCCCTCGACTACCGGCGGTGGGGCCTTCTTGAGGAATGCCTCGTTGCCCAATTGACGCTCGGCGGAGCTTAGGCCTTTCTCGTACTTTGCAATGTCCTTAGTCAAGCGCGCTCGCTCGGCGGCCACGTCGATGGTGCGTTCGTAGATCACGGCCACGTCGAAGCTGAGCGCGGAGCGTTTTGACAAGCCAGCAGTGATCTCTTGCACAAAGCGCAAATCGCTGACTTTGGCTAACCGCTCGACGATCGTGCGATTGCCTTCAATGACCTGTTGAATCCCCGAATTGATGCGTACTTCGATTGGCGTGACGGCTTTCTCCTCGACGCCAATCTCTTTGCGCAATGTGCGGGTTTCCGAGATGAGGTCCTGGACCAGTTGCATTTCAAGCTGCGCTATCTTATCCAAGTCTCCATCGGCGGCCTGTGGGTATTGCGTCAGCGCAATGGATTCGGCGGGCGGATTGCCGTCATAAAGCGCGTGCCAAATTTCTTCGGTCAGGAAGGGCATGAAAGGCGAAAGCAAGCGCAACGAAGCTTCAAAAACCGAAACCAGCGTGGTGAGCGCGGCTTTTCTACCTGCTGACTTGCTGGCTTGTTCACTCGCCGGCTCGCTGTCTGGCCCATCCATCGGAAAGTCCAGCCGCAGCTTGAC
The DNA here is from genome assembly GCA_964420185.1 of uncultured Occallatibacter sp. GTDB lineage: Bacteria > Acidobacteriota > Terriglobia > Terriglobales > Acidobacteriaceae > Telmatobacter. The sequence goes on from CAYQSI010000077.1 coordinate 10,089, forward strand.
GATTTCGAGGTACCAATCGCAGAAGCTGCCCCAGAAAAATTGATAGATAGTGTTGGCTGCGTCGTCGTAGCGGTAGTTTTCCAGTGACTGATTGACCTTGGCCGCGGTTGCGTGGAACTCGGCTACGATCCAGCGGGCCTCGAGAGGCGCATTTTCTGCGGCTTCCGGCATTGCGCCCAGCGCGGCGGGATCAACCACAATGCCGATCTCGGCGGCGCGGTCCACATTCATGAAGAGGAAGCGCGCGGCGTTCCAAATTTTGTTGGCGAAGGCGCGGTAGCCCTCGGTGCGGGCTACGTTGAAGGCAATGTCGGTGCCAGGCGAGGCCATCGAGGCCAGCGTGAAGCGAACCGCATCGGTGCCGTACTGCTTGACGATTTCGATGGGGTCGATGACGTTGCCCTTGGTCTTGGACATCTTTTCGCGGTTGGCGTCGCGCACCAGAGCGTGGATATAAACCTCGCGAAACGGCACTGAGTCCTTCAGTTCGCGCTTGGAGCCGTCGGGCATGGGCACGTCGCCGGCGAACCAGCAGCCCAGCATGATCATGCGGGCGACCCAGAAGAAGAGAATGTCAAAGCCGGTAACCAGGAGGCTTGTCGGATAGAAGGCGTCGAAATCCGCACGATTTTCCGCGGTGATCTTCGGCCAGCCGAAGACAGAGACCGGCAGCAGGCCAGAGGAGAACCAGGTGTCGAGAACATCGGTTTCTTGCGTGATGCGGGCCGAGCCGCAGTGAGCGCAAGCGGTTGGATCGACGCGGGCGACGGTGATCTTGTGGCACTCCGCGCAGTGCCATGCGGGGATGCGGTGGCCCCACCAGAGCTGGCGCGATATGCACCAGTCGTGGATGTTTTCCATCCACTCGAAGTAGGTTTTCTCGTACATCTCCGGCGTGAAGTGAATGTGTTTTTGCCGGACAGCTTCTTTGGCCTTCTCGGCCAGCGGCTCGATCTTGATGAACCATTGCGTGGAGAGGCGCGGCTCGACGACTGTCTTGCAGCGGTCGCAGTGGCCCACGTTGTTGGTGTGGTCCGTAATGCCAGCCAACAGCCCCTGAGCTTCGAGTTCGGCGACGATGCGCTTGCGGGCGACATAGCGGTCAAGGCCTGCGTAAGCGCCGCCATCGGCGTTGATGTGGCCCTTGTCGTCCATGATGTTGATCGACGGCAGATGATGGCGCTCGCCGAGGGCGAAGTCGTTGGGGTCGTGAGCCGGAGTTACCTTCACCGCGCCGGTTCCGAAGTCACGGCTAACCCACTCGTCCAGGATGATAGGGATTTCGCGTCCGACCAGAGGCAGGCGGAGTTTCTTGCCGTGCAAGTGGAGATAGCGTTCGTCTTCGGGATGAATGGCAACGGCTACGTCGCCAAGCATGGTCTCTGGGCGGGTGGTCGCAATAGCGAGAAACTCACCAGTCTCCTGACCTTGCGCGTCAATGATAGGGTAGCGAATCTCCCATAAGTGGCCTTTTTGTTCCTCGTGGGAGACTTCCAGGTCGCTGATGGCGGTTTGGCAGCGAGGGCACCAGTTGACGATGTAAGCGCCGCGGTAGATCAGACCCTGCTCATGTAAGCGGACGAAGGCTTCCCGCACAGCGACGGATAAGTTCTCGTCCATGGTGAAGTATTCGCGCTGCCAGTCGACCGAGGCGCCGAGGCGTTTCATCTGGTCGAGGATGGCGCCGCCATAGTGGCGCTTCCACTCCCACACGCGCTCGACAAAGGCCTCGCGGCCGAGTTGCTGGCGGCTCTTGCCTTCAGTTGTCAATTGGCGCTCGACCATCATCTGCGTGGCGATGCCCGCGTGATCCGTGCCCGGCAGCCACAAGGCGCGGCGGCCCGTCATGCGCCGCCAGCGGACGAGGATGTCCATCTCCGTCTGGTTGAGCATGTGCCCCATGTGCAGCCGGCCGGTAACGTTGGGCGGCGGCAAAAGGATGGTAAAGGAGGACTGGCCGCCCAGGCTCGATTCAGTTTCGGCATCGGCGGCGGGCGTGTGCTGGGCGAAGAGTTTTTCGCGCACCCAGTATTCCGCCCAGTGATCTTCAATGGCGGTGGGGTCGTAGGCTTTGGGCAGGTCGTGGGGCATGAGGGTTATTTCCGAGCCCCTGATGGACTGCGCAAAACCCTCTTGCAGCGATGGTTTTGAGCCAGGGGACTACTCGTCATTTTAACAGATACGGGTCAGGGAGCAATTCTTCGTATACTCTCCGCGACAACAGTCTTCAATATCGAATTAGTTGCCATCATCGAGCGCGCCGATCACCTGGCCATAGTTACAGCGGCGTGAAAGGCGGCAATGTGGGATTCAAATCCAGAGCGCTCCAATGCCCATGGTTTCTTTGCCGGCGGCATGAAAACTCCCTGTAAACATAACTTGTCTTGACCTCATTCCAGAACCTGTAAACTTCTTTCCGGGATTCGCATGAAGTAATGTCGTGCAATGCGACCACACCTCCATCACCAACCAGCGGAGAATACGTTGCGAAATCCTCACGTGCGCCTTCGCAGCTTTGATCTTCATCGATAAAGAGAAAATCCAGCTTATGCTCCTGCAATGAGTTATGAATGCTGGCGAGGATTTCAGGCCGGTGAGAGCCTTTCCGCAGCATGAAGAGCGATTGACCCTTGCGAATCAATTTACGAAGGAAAGGCTCTTGACAGGCGCGATAAATATGGCCGATCACTGTCATGGAAAAATCAATGCTGATGATAGTAGCATCCGTGACAGCAATCTGTGAAAACACAAAGAGTTTGCCCCCTATAAGTACTAGAGGCTGTTTCATAAATAGATTCGGCCTCAAAGTGGATACTTCTGTCTG
>CAYQSI010000078.1:0-12840 GCA_964420185.1 uncultured Occallatibacter sp.
ATTGTCACCGCCGTTACTGTTCAGGTACTCTTTCGCGATTTCGCCCACGAGGTGGCGCAGAACGAGACCCTTCCGCTCAAGTTCATCCGCGTGCGCGAACCTTATATCGATGTGGAACCGGTCTCCGCAGCTCCTCTCAAGCCCGGCGGTGGGCAGGATTTCCGCCTGATCTTCGATGCGGTCTCGCCCGACTGGGACGGCGCCTACCCGGAGATTCGCATCCTCCACGTCGAGACGAAGTAGTTCGTCCGGTTCGGAGCAAAATCGCCGTTCTGCGATTGCCAGCCCGTTTCAACTGCACACCGCCCAGTAGAATCATCTCTGTATGCAGCCAACCAACCCAAATCCCGCCGCCGAATCCATTCCCGCAGCCATTCTTGACGGCAGCCGCTTCATCCGCGCTTGTCTGCGCCGCCCGGTGGATCGCACGCCGGTTTGGTTTCTGCGCCAGGCCGGCCGCTATATGCAGGAGTATCGTGAGGTCCGCAAGCACCACACGCTGGTGGAAATCTGCAAGCAGCCCGAGCTGGCCGCGGAAGTCACCATCACCGCCGCCGAGAAGCTCGGCGTGGACGCGGCGATCATCTTTGCCGACCTGCTGCTGCCGCTTGAACCCATGGGCCTCGACTTCGAGTTTCAGGCTGGCGAGGGACCGGTGGTGCATCACCCGGTCCGCACGGCCGCCGATGTCCGCGCTCTGCGTACCGACCGCGCAGATGATCTGGCTTACGTTGCCCGCGCCATCGAGAAGGTAGCCGACCACTTCCGCGACCGCCTGGGCATCATCGGCTTCTGCGGCGCGCCCTACACGTTGGCCAGCTACATGATCGAGGGCGGCGGCTCGCGCAATTACATTCACACCAAGCAGATGATGTACTCCGACCCAGCCTCCTGGCGCCTGCTGCTCGACAAGATCGTCGCGGTCCTCGAAGAGTATTGCCGCCTCCAGGTCCAGGCCGGCGCGGATGTTATTCAGATCTTCGACAGTTGGGTTGGATCGCTGGGCTTGACCGACTACCGCGACTACGCCTTCGATGCCTCCAAACGCCTGATCCGCGCCGTGCAGCAGATGGGCGTGCCGGTGATCTACTTTGGCGTCGAAACCGCGGGCCTTTTGTCCGAAATGGCCTTGACCGGCGCCGACGTCATCGGCCTCGACTGGCGACAACCCCTTGATGAAGGCTGGCGCGCCGTGGGTCCCGGCCACGCCGTGCAGGGCAACCTCGACCCCATCACGCTCTTCGCGCCGCCTGAAGTGTTGGAACTCCGCGTCAAGCAGATTCTGCGCGCCGCTAACGGCCGCCCCGGCCACATCTTCAACCTTGGCCACGGCATCGTTCCTGAAACGCCGGTCGAGAATGTGCAAGCCGTCGTCCGTATGGTCAAGGAGTTCCGTCTGGAGTCGGCCAATGGCTAAGCAAGCAGTCCTCCTGCTGGCCCACGGCACTCCAGAGACCGTCGAGCAGATTCCCCAGTATTTGCGCAACGTGACTGGCGGCCGTCCGCTGCCCCAGCCGGTCATTGAGGAGATCCAGCGCCGTTACGCACTCATTGGCCGCAGTCCGCTCACTGAAATCACCATGGAGCAGGGAAGGCTTGTGGAAGCGGAACTTGCCGCCGCGGGTCAGCCCGTGCCGGTTTACGTTGCCATGCGCAACTGGAGTCCCACCATCCCTCACGTGATGCAAAAGATGCGCGCTGACGGCGTCGAAGAGGTCGTTGTCCTCTGCCTTGCGCCGCAAAACTCGCGCACCAGCGTGGGCCTTTATCGCCGCGTTGTAGAAGCTGAGGCCGGTGGGCTGCGGATCGATTTTACAGAGGGCTGGGCGCAGCATCCGCTGCTGATCGAGGCCTTTGCCGAGCGGCTCCGCCCGGCTTGGACCAAACTGAGCGAAGAAGTGGGCGCTCCGGTTCCAGTACTGTTCACGGCGCATAGCGTTCCGTGCAGGACCATTCAGGCTTCCGAAGGCCAGGCCGCCGATCCTTATGCCGAGGAAGCCAAGCGCACCGCGGCGCTCGTGGCCGGGTGCGTGCCTGAGATTCCTCAGTGGTCCTTTGCCTTCCAGAGCCAGGGCGCCAGCGGCGGACCTTGGCTCGGTCCCACCGTCGAGCAGACCCTGGAGTCCATTGCCGCCTCGGGCGTTCGGACGCTCCTGCTTCAGCCCACCGGCTTTCTTTGCGATCACGTTGAAATCCTCTACGACGTGGATATTCTCTTCCGCGAGTTTGCCGCCAAGCTGCATCTCCGCCTGGAACGGCCGGAGTCGCTGAATGCCTCAATCCCCCTTGCCAGGGCGGTTGCGGATCTGGCGAGGCAGGGACTGGCGCGGCTCAACAGCCCGCGAAGCTGATGACCGGATAGTCGTGTAGATCGATTGGGATAAGTCGCTACAGAATCACTTCAGGCGAGAATACTCGTCGTGAGCTTGCTTGAGGACGGGCAGGTTCGCATCCGCATCCGCCCAGCAGGCGAAGAACTCTTCATACTCACTCCGGCTGCCGGTCTTGTTGCTCGCGAGGGCATAAGCGCGAGCCAGGCCGAGATGCGCCAGGGGATACAGGGGAGAGAGAGGATCGACGCCTTGATTGTCGAGAATCAGGCGATAGTCCTGGGCTGCAGAGTCCAGCATTCCTGCCGCGGTCTCACTCTGGGCGCGCAGATACGGGATTCTAAAGTCGATCAACTGATAAGCGCGCGCCGGTTCCAACACTTCGACCGCCTCGGCCGGCTTATGGGCCCTGAGGGCTAACTGCGCGCGCACGGTGGGCAGGTCGTAGTAGATGTGAAAGGTGTTCTTCTCCGTCAGAGAGTTGGAGCTGTCCACAAAGCGCTGAGCCAAGCCGCTATCCCCGAGTCTGGCTTGAAGAAATGCCAGGTCGCCCGGCCGGCCCGCGTCACCCTTTATCTGCTTCAGGGTTGCGGCGGCTCGGCCGGTGTCCCCCAATTCGGTCAGAACCTCCGCTCGGTCCAGCAGAGTGGAGTCCGCAAACTCCCCATCGCCGCTGCGCAGAGATTCGGCGCGCGCACGCGAAAAGTAATCGCTGCCCTCGCGCAGTTTGCCTCTGGTTACCGCGTCAAGAGCGAGATTCGCCAGCGATAAATTGCCTTGCTGATGCGTAAGCCCCCACTCACCTTCCATCTTTGCCTGCGCAGCGTCATGCTCGGCGCAGGCAACCTGAAACAGGATGCTATGGATGCCCCATCGGCCCCTTCCATCGGCTACGGCGGCGCTGGCCACTCGCTTGGCGTCGGCAAATCGATTGGCGTGAAGGTAGGCGCGGGCCAGCACCTCGGAGTTATAGCCGGAGTGGGGATCCATGCGCAGCGCCTGCTCTCCGGCGTCAATCGCCTGATTGTATTGGCCTATCCGAGTGTAGAGACTGCAAAGCCGCCCATAAGTTGCTGAACTGTTCGGATATATCTGGGCAAAGAGCTTCAAGCTGCGGACTGCCGCTTCCATGTCGTAGTTTCCCATGTAGTAATAGGCAATCTCAATCATTAGCCGCTCACGCTCCGTAGCCCGCTCGCGCAGATCGAATGCCTTCTTGCTGAACTCCGCGGCCTGGGCGCGGTCGGAAACATTGTAATAACTGGAGCCGAGAGCCATATAGGCGGAGGCAAAGCCGGGATCGAGGGCGATAGCGCGCTCGAAAAGATACGCCGCCGTCTTCATGTCGCCGCGGCGTTCGCTTTCCATGCCTTGTGAATAGGCCCGCAGCGCGTCGAGAGAAGGCGTGGTGGCCTGGGTAATGGGCGTTTGGAAGCGCTGCAACGACGCGGCCGATTCGCCCAATCTCCTGCGCACACTGGCAGCGGCTGCATCCAGAGCGCCCAATATCTCATCTTTTGAGTTAGCCACTTCCTTATATGCGGCCACCTGCCTGCCATCGGCACAACTATCTGCGGCAAGGGTTAGCAGAAATTTGCTGCCGAAGTTGGCGATTGTGCCATAAAGTATGGCGTGGGCATTGTTGCGTTCGCAAATCTCGCGGGCCAGCTCCGGAGTCAGAGCCTCGTCCCCTCTGCGCTGCATCAGGGCCAAGGTCTCTTTGATCTTCGATCTGGATAGCAGATTCAGAAACGGAGACTGCTCCAGATCGATTTCCAGCGCCTGGTTGAGAGTGCTGTCGAAGGTGGGGTCGCGGGTCGTGTTAGTAAAGTCGGCAACCACCACATCGCTCAGTTGGGGCGGATGAGCGAAGTGCTTCCAGCTATAAGCGCAGGTCAGGGCAATCAGCGTGCCCCCAATCGCCGGCGCTGCAACCCACCGCCAGGCTCTCGTGCGGCGCGAAGTTGTCCCGGCCGCGAGTTGCAAGAGGGTTTCGCGCGGCGCGGTAGAGACGGCTGGCACATCCTCAATCACCACCCGGGTGCGCTCTCGCACGCGCTGCACAAAGATATCCCCTGGGCGCGCATCGGGAAGAGCGTTGACGGGAATTTCGGTCTGGGCTTCTTCCGTAAGAACCCGAGTCGCGAACACCTGGGCCGCGAACTGATAACCCCGTCCGGGAACGGTCGCAATCAGGCAGGATTTGTCTCCCAATGTCTTGCGCAGCGCGGAGACGTACTGGGCCAAATTGCCTTCTTCCACAAAGGAGTCTGGCCAGACCGCCTTGAGCAACTCATCCTTGGTCACCACCCGCCCAGGGTTCAAAACCAGGTAGGCAAGAACGTCGAAGGCCTTCGGCGTGAGCGAAACCGGCCCTCCATCCCGCGACAACACTCGCCGGAAGGGGTCCAGCTCAAACCCGTGGAATCGATACAACTCCTTCGCGTTCAACGACATGAAAACCTTCACAAATCTTCAGAAAAATTCATCTCCAAATTCAAGACATTCAATCCCTCTTGCAGTTCCAGTAGAAGTCGAGGCAGGTTGCCGGATGCAGCTAATGAGGCATCAATGCACAACATCTTACGACGCGGCGTTCCAGCAACGATAGCAAATAGTAAGAAAGGCTCCGCTGAGGCAATTGTGAACCGGCGCATCGAGGTCACGGTCGAACGGGAAACGGTCACCATGCTGGTGCGAGGTCAGCCCAAAGAAAACCAGGATGGACCGGCCTCAGGAAAAGACAGGCCGGAATCTGACCGCCTGGAGTTACCGCCACCCGCGCCGGCGAACGAAGAAACTACGCCCGCGACAACTAACCAAGTGGCTTCCCCCACGCCCAAAACTGGCATGGCTGCCAAACCGGCGGCCATGCCAGTCGAGGAAGAAAAGACGGCAGCGCCTAACACACCGAACGGTCAGGGCATCAAGATGCATGGCCGATAATTCCTATGCAATTAAGGGGAGAATTGGATTTGCTGGCGGGGGAGCAGAAATTGTCTGGCGGTATTTCTGCGCCACAGATTGGTTGCGGGGGCTGGATTCGGCTCAATTTTGCCTCATCGGCCCGAATATCTCCGCTAGGGACTTATCGTTATCCATGAGCTATTTAATGCATCTAAACAGCAAGAATCACGGTAACCAATAAGACGATTGATAAGATGTACGACCTGCGGCGAGAGAAGTGTGGAGGGGCTACCAGAATTCGACGGCGAGGATTCTGGGTGGGCCAGGGTGACCGTCGATAACTTGGGTTTCAATGACGACTTCCATATTCAGGGCGGGCCAGTTACGAGGGGCGCGTTGCAATAGCTCAGCAAAATAACTGGGGTTGGAGAGGAACTCTCCGGCCGCTTCGGTGCCTTCTGCGGAGATTCCGGCTACCAGAACAACGGGTTGGCCTGTGGTGGAGTCGTGAAAACGTGCGATGACGCCGTAATCGCGGGAGAGCTTCTGGTAGGGAATTTCCCAGGAGGTGGACCAATGTGTTTGCGCGGGGCTGCGACGGTCAACGATGGCGGCAACACCCTCCTGCGAGAGGAAGTTGAAGCGCAAGTCCTGCGTGAGGCGCAGGGTCCAGGAGTTGTCAAAGGCTCCGACCAGAATCACCGGCCCCTCGCGGAGCTGGGAAAACGACGCCTGGGAAGCGGTAGAAATGCGAAAAGGCTTGCCGCGGGCATCGAGTGCAGTAGCCAGGTGGGTGAGGGTGACGACGTCGGCAATGGCCAGATGACCGGATAGGCGAAGCTCGTTATGAAGCGGCTGCGAGGCGCTGCCGGGCACAGCGATCTGGCCGGAGTCCTCGCCGGCTGGACCGTTGGGCTCGCCAATGCAGAAGGTTGCAGTGCCGGGCGCAGTGGTGATGGGAGACCAGAACTGATCCATCGGATTGGCATGCAGCCGCGCCAGCCAACTGGCAGCGGGCGGCGTGTACATCCAGAAACTGGCCCAAAGCCCCGCGGCTCCCACAAGCGCGGCACACAGGACAACCCCGGCTACGATTCTCCAGCGTCGGCGCGGAGCTGCAACCGGCTGTGGGGCGGGCAATTCGTTGACGGCTGGGGCCGGAGCGGCTGGAGCGGCGTCAAACGGGGGCCTGTCTTCGGGTTCGAGGGGCGCGGTCTGGCACGCAAATCCGTTAAAGACGGCAGCGTAGGAGCCTGTGGGAAGATCAATCTGTAGCTCACCGGAGTGAGATGGATCAACGTAGTACAGGGCAAGCCGCTTACGAATTTCGCTCGCGGTGAAGCGGACGACGGGGTCGGCGTTGGTGTCGTAACTGGGCTCGCGGCCGAAGACCTCGACGCCGATGCTGCGCTCCTTGAGCCGATCGGCGTTGCCGAGGAGCGTTTGCTCGACAGCATAACGCAGCAAGGCGGGGTACCGCTTACTATGATGAAAGAGCGAATGGGAAAGCAGCCGCTCGAGCTGTTCCCGAACCTGAGCGGATTGACTCTCGGACTGCGGGAACCAAGGCGCGGAATCGGTTCTGGGCGCTAGCGGCATGTCCCTCTTCCTTGCTACGTATCATACGTGCAGATTCAGTCGCCGTCAATCAAAGGTAAGTTATTGATTCCTTGACTCAATACCCGTTGTACCCCCTATTTGGCACCCGATCCATCTTGTCGGTGCTGTCCCCACCGCTTGTAGGGTTAGCGCGTTCACAAAAAACAGTGCGGAGCCGCTGTATACAAACATTTTCAAAGAATAGCTGGGAGGCAAAGAAGAGGATGGCGAGGATGAGAAGGATGAGATTGCTAGACAAACGAGTTGCGGTCCCCATGCGGGGAAACCTGTTGGCCAAGGGAGCTGGACTGCTACTTTTCTTGGTTGTGCTGGTTGGGAGCGTAGGGCTGTGGGCCCAGAGCACAACCGCGGAAATTTTGGGAACGGTAACAGAGCAGACAGGTGCGGTTTTGGCTGGCGCCACAGTGAAGGTGACGAGCCTGGCTACGGGCGAGGTCAGAACGACAACGAGTGACGACCACGGCAACTATGTGGTCAACTCCTTGCTGCCAGCCCGCTACAAGATTGAGATTACGGTACGTGGCTTCAAGACCTTTTCAGTGCCGAACCTCCTGGCAGCGGCGGGCGACCGCGCGCGCGTGGATGCTTCGTTGATAACCGGCGAGGTGACCGAGACTGTGGAAGTGGAGGCGGCGACACCGCTGCTGCAAACCGATAGTGCGACCCTGGCAACGACGGTGGTGGAGAAGTCGGTGCAGGATTTGCCACTGAACGGTAGAAATTTCGTTCAACTTGCGCAGTTGACCATGGGCGCGAACGAAGGCACACCCACTGGCATGACCTCGGGAAATGCTCCGGATGACCGGCGCCAGAGTTCCAGCATCTCGGTGAACGGGCAGTCGGAACTGCTCAACAACGAAATGATCGACGGCGCAGACAACAACGAGCGCATCATCGGCGGAATCGGCATCCGGCCGTCGATCGAGGCGATCTCCGAGTTTCGTGTTCAGACCAGTGACTATACCGCCGAGTCGGGACGCACGGCAGGCGGCGTGATTAACATTATCACCAAGTCGGGCTCGAACCAGTTCCACGGCTCAGCCTATGAGTTCTTCCGCAACGATCTATTTGACGCCACAACCTATCTTTTTGCCGGCAACACTCCCTTGCCGAAGTCCGAGCTGCGGCAAAACCAGTTCGGAGGCAGTTTGGGAGGGCCGATTCTCCATAACAAGACATTTTTCTTTGGCGACTATGAGGGTTACCGGCTTGTGCAAGGCATCTCGCCGCAGGCCGTTACAGTGCCGACATCTTATGAGGAAGACCATCCCGGGGACTTTACTGATCTCGTGCCGGGGTTGAATGTTTCGTCATCCGTGAGTCCGATTGCCCTGAATTGGTTCAAACTGTTTCCCAAGCCAAGCAATCCGGGGGCGACCGCGGGCAACTACATGTCGATACAAAAAAAGACACAGGACAGCAGCCTGTCTGACATACGCATAGATCACTCCATCACGCCGAATGACACATTGTATGGGCGGTACAGCTACAATTCGGTGACAACCTTTACCCCGGGGCTTCTGCCGCCGGTAAAGGTTGCCGGTCTCACTATCTCTCCCGGTGGCAACGTGTGGTCCTTTGCCGGTTCGGCTAAAGACACGGCGAATAACATCCAGTTGAACTATACGCATCTGTTCTCGCAGACTCTGGTCATGAACTTGGTGACGAGTTACCTGCGCATCGATAACCAGTCGCTCCCGCTGAACTATGGGACCAACGCCGCCACAGCCTTTGGATATACGGGAGTCAATATAAGTCAGCAGACTTCGGCTCTGACACCGCTGAATATTTCCGGCGTATGGGGCGCTGCCACTGGCTATGCCACCGTGGGCGACGGCGTCTTCGTTCCTATTAAGGATTTGGACAATGTCCTGCAATTTGCAGGCACGGCAACGTGGACGCGCGGTATTCATAACATCAAGTTCGGCGCCTCGCTGATCCATAGAAATACGTTGAACGCGCAAGACAACTACGGCATCGGCCAGTTGTCCGAATTCAATGCGGCTACGATTCAAGCCAACCTGGCTAACTTCCTCGAAGGAAACATTGACGAGGTTATGCGTCAAAACGACCTGTATCCGCCCCACTATCTCGCCTATGAGTCGGGCGAGTTTGTCCAGGATGATCTACATATCATCAAGCCTCTGACGCTGAACGTGGGCATACGTTACGACATCATTACGCCATTCGCCGAGGCGGGTAACCACATCTCGAACTTCAATCCAGTTACGGCCAAGATGGATGTGGCCTCCAGCAGCGATCGTACGGCTGGTGTGGCGACGCACTATACGAACGTGGCCCCCCGCTTCGGCTTTGAATATGATATGGGGCGCGGATTGGTGCTGCGCGGCGGCTTCGGGATGAGCTTCTATCCCGGCAACTACACGTCGCTGGCGAGCTTGAAAAACCAGCCTTTTGCCTTCAATTTTCAGAACACAGCAGAAATGACGCTTGCGCAGGGAATGCCCGTGCCTACGGCTTCAAGCGCCACGGACTTGTCGGGAAGTATCCCGGATAATGTTGAGCCGGACTTTCACATCAGTTATGTCGAACAGTACAACCTGGTCGCGCAGAAGCAGCTCGGCCGGAATGTTCTGACGGTTAGCTATGTCGGGTCGCAGGGCCGGCATACCCCTGAATTGCTTCCAGACATCAATGTTTCTCTGCCGAGTGGAACCGCGACATCAAATCCACGGCTTTATGCAGCGGTGCTGCCAAATGTTTCGTCGATTGGCATGGTGCGTACCGAAGGCAAATCGAACTATAACGCCTTGCAGACGGCCTTTCAACGCCGCTATGTGAACGGGCTTGCTGTCGACTTCAACTACACTTACGCGCGAGGTCTCGACAATAGCAGCGGATTCAACGGCAGCGGAGACGGGTACGGCGCTTCGCCAAGCACACGCGGCAAATATGAGTACGGCACCAGCGACCTCGAAATGCGTCATCGTCTCGCCGGCAACGTGATCTACGCTCTGCCCTTTGGCGCGGCCTTGAACGGAGCAAGAGCATTGGCATTAAAGGGATGGCAGGTCAATGCGCTCGCCGTATGGGAGACATCACTTCCCTTTACGGTGATGAGCTCGTCCGACGTATCGGGAACGGAATCGGGCGATGGTCAGCCTGACCGGCCCAACATGATCGGAAAAGCGCGCTTGAGCGGCAAGAGTCAGTCGAAGAACGAGTGGTTCAACGTCAGCGCGTTTCAGATACAAAATGCGGGAACTCTCGGCAACGAGGAGCGCAATCAACTGTATGGGCCGCATTACACGCACCTGGACCTGTCGCTCTTCAAAGATTTCCCTGTCAAGGGAAATTGGGGAAAGGTACAGTTCCGCGCCGAGTGCTTCAATTTGACTAACACGCCTGAATTTGGCACACCAGGCAATGTCATGTCGGGGAACCCGGGGGACCTGGGATCCAGCACAGGGAACGCAGACGCAGGTTTTGGCTCCATCTATAGTATGACCGCCAGTTACCTGCCACGCGTATACCAGTTTGCGGTGAAACTGCAGTTCTAGAGCATTTTCAGAAGTGGCGCGGCCTTTAGCTGCTGATGCGGGGCCGGCGCTCTCTACCCGGCGACGGAGACTCGTCGCCGGATACCCCGGGCTGAGAAGCGCGCCGGTTAGGTGTCGCCTGCTTCGGCCCGGGGTTCTTTTAAAGATGCAGCAGGCCTGGATTGTCTTTTCCGGCAGAGCCACAGGACGGCGAGGCGGAGTGGCTTGCGCCAGGAATTTGATCACCTCCCAGGGCTGGGGTTTGGCCCATTTTCATGAATTGCAAAAGGAATGAAGACGATGCGATCAGCAATAGGTTATCTCTCCCGCGTATTGTGCCTAATTGTTCTGTTTACCGGCTGGGCTGCAGCCCAGTCCGCTTCTCCTTCTGAAGCCGACGTGCATCGCCGCGCGCAAGAACTGCTTGGGAAGATGACTGTCGAGGAGAAGACGGGGCAGCTTAACCAGGTGTCAGGTATTCAGAGCCCGACGCTCCCTGATCGGAAGCCGGATGAGGCGATCAGGAAGGGCCAGGTTGGCTCGGTGTTGTGGCTTTTCGATGTGAAGGAGATCAACCGATTGCAGCATTTGGCGGTGGAGAAGAGTCGTCTCCACATTCCGCTGCTGGTAGGCTTCGATGTGATTCATGGCTACCGGACCGCATTTCCGATACCGCTGGCGATGGCTTCGTCCTGGGACCCGTCGGTCGAGGAGCAGGCGCAGCGCGTGGCTGGGGAGGATTCGCGGGCGGCTGGCATCAACTGGGTATTCACGCCGATGGTGGATATCGCGAGGGATGCGCGCTGGGGGCGGATTGCGGAAGGCGCGGGCGAGGACCCGTATCTGGGCTCGGCCATGGCGCGAGCGCAGGTGCTGGGCCTTCAGGGCAAGACGCTTGGGCCTGACACGGTGCTGGCTTGCGTCAAGCACTTTGCCGGTTATGGCGCGGCGGAGGGCGGACGCGACCTGGACGCCTCGAATATTCCGGAATCGCTGCTCCAAAATGTGTATCTGAAGCCGTTTCACGCGGCAGAGCAGGCAGGTGTGGGCAGTTTCATGAGCGCCTACATGGATTTGAACGATGTGCCTGCATCCGGCAATCCGTGGCTACTGCATGAAGTGTTACGCCAGGAATGGGGCTTCCGCGGCTTTGTCGTCTCGGACGCGTTCGCAGTAGGCAACTTGGTGACGCATGGGTATGCGCGCGACCCGGAGGACGCAGCATACAAGGCGCTGGTCGCGGGACAGAACATGGACATGGATAGCCATACGTTCACTCCGAATGTGCCCACGCTGGTGGCTGAGGGAAAGATCACTGAGAAACAGTTGGATGAGGCGGTGCTGCCGATTCTCGAGGCCAAAATTCGGCTGGGATTGTTCGAGAACGCGTATGTGGATGAGTCGAAAGTGGACGCGGTACTGGACCGGCCGTCAAGCCGGGAGTTGTCGCGCAAGCTGGCAGCGCGGTCGATGGTGCTGTTGCGCAACGAAGACAACACGCTGCCGTTGAGCGCAAATGTTAAGAAGGTCGCGGTGATTGGGCCTCTGGGCGACTCGGCGGATGACCTGAAGGGAAGTTGGACGGTCGAGTGGCTGTTCCGCGCTGAGGCCAAGGGGCATACGGTGGGCATAGTGGACGGGCTCCGTAACAAACTAGGAGCCGGTGCGCAGATTGAGACCGTGGCCGGGCCGGATCTGCCGCGGCTTTATCCCGCTCCTGACGATGTGCCGACCAAGGTGAGCAAGCCGGCTCCCACAGCCGCCGAGGTGAAGGAGTGGCTGGACAAGGCGGTAGCCGCCGCCAATCGCGCCGACGTGGTGGTCGCGGTGATGGGCGAATATGCGGATATGAGCGGCTCGTCGGCCTCGCGGGCCACGCTGGACCTTCCCGGAATCCAACAACAGATGCTGGCGGCGGTGACAGCTACCGGTAAGCCGGTGGTACTGGTACTGGTGAACGGAAGGCCTCTCGACATACGTTGGGCCAGCCAGCATGTGCCGGCCATTCTGGAGGCGTGGTTCCCGGGCAGCGAAGCCGGCAACGCGATTGCCGATGTGCTGTTTGGCGATGTGAATCCTGGCGGCAAGCTGCCTTTAAGCTGGCCATTGTCGGCTGGGCAGGAACCGCTCTATTACAACCACAACCTGACCAGCGATCCGGAAGACCGGCCGGGCTTCACCTCGCGCTATTGGGATCTGTCCAGCAAGCCGCTGTACCCCTTTGGTTATGGGCTAAGTTACTCCGCGTTTACCTTCAAGAATCTGCGGCTGGACCACAAGCAGATCAAAGCGGGCGAGACGGCGGAGGTACAGGTGGAGGTGACTAACACAAGCAAACTCGCTGGCGACGCAGTGGCACAGATTTACATTCATCAGCGGGCCGGTTCGGCCTCGCGGCCGGTGCGGCAACTGGAGGGCTTTGAGCGGATCACACTCAAGCCGGGCGAGACCAAGACGCTGAAGTTCCCCTTGGGCAAAGAGGA
>CAYQSI010000079.1:0-12618 GCA_964420185.1 uncultured Occallatibacter sp.
TTGGGAGCAGAGGGTCGGGGGTTCGAATCCCTCCGCCCCGACCAATAGAATCAATTAGTTACAACGCGTTCATCTTCGGGGCCCTTTTCATTGTGGTGGTTTATGGGGGGACTCTCGCGGTTCTGGGGCTCATCGAACACCTGAACAGCCTTCCGCTTCGCCTTTGCCCGAACATGCGAGTACTTCTCGATCATCTTCGGGGACATCCAACCGAGCAGGGCTTGGAGTGTTTGATCGGTTGCCCCACCAGCCGCCAACCGAGAGGCGCATGAGTGCCGTAGATCGTGCCATCGGCATTCGACGCCAGCAGCTTTCTTGGCGCTCGTCCAGGCTGTCTTCCAAGAGCCGATCGGCTGATCAGGAAAGACCCTGTAGGGCTCTACGGTTCCACCAAAGGTGGACTTCTTCCCCCTCAGCCCATAGGCCTCCCGCGGGAACACTGCGTGATCTGGCAGGGCATCCGGAAACTGCGCCCGCCAATTCTGCAGGGTCTGCACTGCCAATGCACTCAGGTAGACTAGACGCCCTTCGCCACCCTCCGTTTTGCTCTTGCCAACCGTGATGATTGCTTCGATCAAGTCGACCTGGCGCCAGCGCAGCAAGCGCAGTTCCTGAGACCGCAGCCCGGTATGGATGCTAGTGAGCACCGCCGGGTACAGGGCCCGGCTTACGCTTGCCTTGCAGGCGGTCAATAAACGGTGGGCCTCATCGTCGCTCAACTCCCGGCCGACGTCGCGCCGCTCTTTCAACATGTGGACGTCATCCGCAATGTGATGCCACAGCTTCGCCTTGCGCAGCACCAGACGAAGCAGCGCCACTTCGATGTTGACGCTTCGGGGGCTGGCCTATTGCTTCAGGCGGGCGCGCTGATACTTGCTGATATGCGCAGCGGTGATCTCGGTGAGCATGAGTTTGCCGAAATGCGGCTCGAGATGGGCGAGAGAGTTCGCGTGCACCAGGCGCGTTTTCGGCTCCCAGTGGGGCTCGCGTTCAAGCAGGTACGCATGGGCCGCCGGTGCAAATAGTTTGGGCTTGGCAACTTCGGAGAGTCCGCCGATGCCCAACTCAAGGCTTCGCCGGCGGTCCCGCATCAAGCGCTCGCAGACCTCCTTGTTTCGGCTGTGGCTACTCTCGCGGACACGCTGACCGAGGAACTCGAACTCATACCAATAGGTTTTGCCGCGCTTGAAGATAGCCATGCTTGAGCCTCCTGTGGTGCAGAACAGGTTCCCTACTTCTTCTCTTGCTGGGGACCCTCCCGTTTAAGCCCGTAATATACCTCGAGCCCGAGTTTCTTCAACACTGCCGCGCTCGGCTGGCGTTTCCCCTGCAGCATCATGTAGACCAGTTGGCGAGTAACGCCGAGGGATTCGGCAAACTTGCTGACTGAAGTTTTTCCGATTTTGGCAATCAGAAACACCGGGAAATCAGATGGATGGATCACGATGGCAGGTTCTTTGCGCATGCCCAATTTTCCCCCTTCCCTACTATCCACGTCCATAAAAATAACCAATGTAAACATATCTGTTGACATCGTCTTCATTATTGTTGCATGATCTATTGCAGAGCATCAAGGAGCAATGAGGGTGCAAGCATGACGGAAAAAAGGAATCAAGAGCAACTTCTGACGGTCGTTGAGGCAGCGAAAGCGCTAGCAATGTCCGAAAAGACAATATGGAACTTTATTTATCAGCGGAGGATAACCTCGGTTTTGATCGGGCGCAGTCGCAGAATCCCAGCGTCTGCAGTCCAGGACCTCGTTGAGCGCGGCACGGTCCCGGCGGTGCAGTAATGGATACCAACTTGCAACGCGATCAAGAACTGTTGATCCTTGAGGCGGCCGTGGCGGCGGACGAGGAAAATGCTGGAGTGATGGGCAGACTACGTGGATTGCATAGTCAGCGAGTCGAAGCTGATCGTCGTCAACTTCGGCCAAGGAACTGGTTGAGGTGTACGGCCCGGCAGAAAACGTCTATGGCATAGCAGGTTATCTATAAGATGTAAACATTGAAGTATATATAAGTATTTTTTAGTTGCACTAGAATGCTGACGATGGTTCAATGTACCTGTACCGTGAAGTTTCCGGTACCGCGAGCCGCGCCGAACAGGCGATAGCCGAACGGCGAGAACGGACTACCCAAGCGAGACAGGGTACCGAAGCTAGCGGAAGTGTCTTTAAGGGGACAACACGAGGATTTATACCGGACAGCCACCGGCCCAAAGGCTTGCAGTAAACCCCTAAAGGTGAGGCGTTCCCAAAAACATGGTCAAACCAATTCAGTTGCAGGACCCAGAGGGTCGGCGACAATGCATTCTCACGCCCGAAGAGGCGGAATCTATCGTATCGCGTGGGAAGGCGAAGCAGATCACTCGATAGGAGATGAATATGAACCAAGATGAAAAGCTTTGCACCATCGAGGAGATGGCAGCCAAGACGTTTCGCAGCCACTGGTCACTTCGGCGGATGTGCCGTGAAGGTGTAGTGCGCCATTTTCGCATCGGCAGACGTCTGATGTTCCCCGAAAGCGAAGTCATCCGCATCCTGAGAGAATCAGAGGTCAAAGCGAGAGCGGCCTGATCAATCAAAATGGCTCACCCCGCGGTGCCGCAGGGATCGATCGTGATCGCGCTGTCACAATGTCGTCCAGAAACTGGTCGAATGTGCTTTGTACTTCCTCCCTGTGGCGGTCATCGCTGTCGAACTCAATGCAGAGCTCAAGCAGGCTGTCGCTAGCTTCCTCGTCCCATGGGATTCGGCAACCCGAATGAACCGAGTCAGCCAGCGGCCGGTGACGACTTTTTCCCGGACCATTGCTTTCAGCGGATTCCCCTGGAACCGTTTCGCCAACCGACTCCGCAGTTCTCGTGAAGCATGTTCGAGTCTCTCCAGATTGTCTCTCCGATGCCCCGACATCCGCTCTCGATTTGCCCGGCCGCCTGAACCGCACCAGGCTGAAAGACGAGGTCGACGCCTGGATCGAGCAGCGCATTGCAGCCCGCAAAATCAGGCACAAAGATAGCCACTCAGCAGCCTGCCTAGGCCACGGCGGTGTGACCGTCACCTCCCCAGGCAGAGCAGATTGTTGCATCAGTGGCCAGAAGGGGGCCGCACAAGATGATAAAAAGGCACATTCAAAAACAAGTCGCAGTTTACGAACACAAAAACCCTGGTCCGCAACCGGACTGCTACCTGGATAGTGCTCAGGCGCGCCAAGTGATCGCGAACGGCGATGCTTGTCGTATCAACCACGGCACAGCGATCAGGCTCATGCCGGGCTTGAAAGCGATCCGGACCGGATCTGTAGAGTGTGATCGGAACTACCTTGACCGGTGGGCGCGGCCTGATCGATCCATAGCAGAAGCTTCCGGCAACTCATTACGCTCGGAGGTGCAATCATGCGCTGGTTGAAACATTTGGTTGCAACATCGAGAGACGAAAAAATCGCCCGTCTGATTGGCGCCGGCGGCATGGAGGGTTTAGGCCGCTATGGATTGTATTGGTTGGTCAACGAGTGCATCGCAGAGAAAATGGAAGGTCCAAGCCCATCGTGTAGTGTCTCGTACCCAATCTCGGTGTGGTCTCGCCTGCTTCTCATCCGGGGGTCACTCGTATTCTCAGCCCTGTCGACATTGGCAGCGACCGGCCTGGTGACAGTGGAGCGAGATGGCGACGATATTCGAGTGACAAACCGTAACTTGTTGAAATATAGGGATGAATACTCGCGGAAGTCCGGACACACTCCGGAGAATGTACCTCCTAGAACAGAAGGAAAAGCAAATAGAGAAGTGATATCGAATGCTGACGCATTCTCACCCCGCCGCGATGCGGACGGGGCGCACGCTGATCCGAGTGAGCAAGTCTACGCGGAGTATCCCCGCAAAGAGGGACGCCGGGCAGCACTGAAGGCAATCGCGGCCGCTATCGCCCGCCTGCACAAAGGCGAAGGCGAATTGCTTCCAATGAATTCTAGAGATGCTTGGATGTACCTCAGCGGCAGAACCCAAGCCTACGCTAGATCGCCTGCTGGTCAACGTCCAGATAGGGCGTTCATCCCGCACCCGGCAACCTGGTTTAACCAAGGGCGGTATCTCGACGATGATCAAACATGGCAACACACAGGAGAAACCGATGCAGCGAATATGCGAAGCCCAGCTCACCAGCGCGTTAGCGCCAATAAGCGCGCCCTTGCAGAGGCGCTTGCCCGACGAGGAGGCACAAACACTGGCGGTGCTGCTGGCGCAGATGGCAGATCGATACCCGAGCCAAGACCTGCAGGATTCACTGGAGGGCTATCTGTTGGATTTCGAGGACTTAGCCCTGAAATACTCCCTCCCAATTGTCAAGGAAGCCCTCAGGACTCTGCGAACTAAGCCGGGCCAGTCGTTCTTTCCCCGGCCTGACGAAGTGGCCGAAGAAATCGAACGCCAGCAGGACGAACGCAATCGGGCCGCAGACATGTCACGCCACCAGCAGCGCCGGGCGCGGGAAATAGCCGAATTCTGGGCATGGGCACCAGGGTGGATGGCAGATACCGGAAACGATGAGGCCGAGCTTTTGAGGCGCTGGCCGAGCTATCGCGGGACGAAAACTGGAGCTCTCTCTGGGGATGGTGCCGCCCAGGGAAGCTCGCGCGCTAATGTGGTTCCGATATCGGCGCGCGATCGCAAATCGACCGCTGCGGGCGATATTGACGACGCGGCGTAGCTTCTCGCTGACACACGACTAACTGAATGCAAAACCGAGGCTCCTTTCGAGGAGCCTTTTCCATTGGAGTAGAACATGGCAGACGACAGCGCAATCAAGATTGGCGTGGAAACCAACATTTCGTCCCTGCGCGCCGGCATGGCCGAGGCGCAGAGCGTAATCGCGTCCTCCACTGCGCAGATGCGGGAGTCCTATGCGGGGGTAGGAACTGCCGCTACCGCAAGCGCGGCCAAGATTCATCTAGTCGGTGAGGCATCGGCCAATTCCGTATCAGCGCACAAAGCCGCCGCCGGGGCGATGCGGGAGCTAGAGGGGAACTTCACGCGCAACACCCGCGCCGCCGATCAATTCCTGATTAGCTCGCTGAAGTTGGGGCCTGTGCTTCAGGCGGCGTTCCCGATTATCGGCGCCGCTGCTTTCGCCGGCATCCTCGTTGATGTTGGCGGAAAGATGTTTGACGCGTTCGACGCGGGAGGCGAGCGCGCGCGGAAGACTGCGGAGGACATTGAATCCAATTCCATCTCGATGCGGCACATGAACGACTCTTTGGACGTGGAACTCGACAAGCTCCAGATGGCCAACGCCAAACTTGAGCACAAGCCGATCACCAACGCCATGAAGACGGCCATCGATGAGGCGGCGGAGGCAGCAGACACCCTTTACGAGAAACTGGGCGGAGACCTGCGCCGGATTGAAGAAACCGTCAAGGGGATGAGCGGGACGACAACTGAGCAGATGCTCGGCATTAAGGGAAGCACCAAAGACGAACAGCGCATGGTGCAGGACCATATTCGTTACCTGTCGGAGCAGAGCAACGTACAGGGCCAGTTGAATGAATCGATAAGCTATGGCGTGGCGCTGCAAAAACACCTGAACGACATGCAGGAAAAGATGGCGCACCCCTCCGCCACAGCCATGTCGAACAATTACACCACGCAAATAGAGGCTACCCAGCACCTGATTACCATGCAGGGGCAGGAGCAGCGGGCAATTCAAGCCACCATTGCGCTTGAGGCCGAGCAAGGGAAACACAACGCTCTCGAAGCAAAGCTCGAGGGGCAGCGGGAAGCATCCAAGGGCGCCGAGGCCTCGCTCAAGTCGATTGAAACGGAATACGAAAGCCTGAGCGCGACGGAAGCATCCTTCACCGGCCATGGCCTGACAGCGGGAGAAGCCTTATCTTTCTGGGCTCCATACCTGACGACCTTCAAGGCTAAATCTGAAGAAGCCAAGCACGTTATGGCCGAATACGTGAAGGCCCAGGAGGAGATACATAAGCAGCTCGAGGCCATCAAGTCTTCGATGAAGAAGTCTGATTTCGAGGATTTCAAAATGGCCGAGGTTAGCCCCGAAATCAACAAGTGGATCGTCGCTCAGGCTGATGATGTGCTCCGGACGGGCGAAGCCTGGAAAGAGTATCACGACGCCATTGACAAGTCTTCGGAGATTCAGGCACAGGCGAAAGAACAGATCCAGTTGGCCAACATTCATGCTATGGAGGCGGCGGGCAGCATATCAAAGCTCGCCGCGGCTCAGGATACTGCCGCCATTCATGCCGCCAATTACAAAGCCAAGATTCAGGCGCTCCGAGAGGAGTTGGAGCGGCTTCAGAAGGAAGAGAAAGATTATTTGGCGCAAACCGGCCTGCACAACCCAAAGAATCTGGCCCAGCAGCAGCAGGTTCAAAACCAGATCACGCAAGTGCAGGGGCAAGCTGACACATCGGCGGTTCAGGACAACGCCGCTATTCAGCAGCAGATCCAGGCACCCTACCTGAAGGCGTTCGACAATATCAATTCCGGGTGGCTGCGCGTGCAGGATCAGATGCTGTACTCGACGCGGAATATATCGATGGCTTTCGCCAAAATGGGGCAGTCGATCTTGACTTCCACCATAAACGCCGGCGAAAAGATGGTTCTGAAGGCTGCCGAGCATGACCTTTTGATGCTGGCGCACCACCAGGTTACAACCGCCGGATTGACAGGTGCTGACCTAGCTGCCGCGCAGAGATCAGATGCGATTGCAAATGAGTCGCAACTCAAGAAAATGTTTTTAGAAGCCGAAGGTCTATTTCATCATCAGACTATCGAGACAGCGAAAACAACAACGACAGCAACATCTACAGCCGCACAGACCGGCCTTGCTACCACCGGAGCGGTTGCCGCTACCACGGCCACAACAACAGCGGCGACAACACAGATTACCGCCCATGCTGGTGTAGCAGCGGCGGGAGCGGCGGCATCGCAAGCGTCAATTCCGTGGGTGGGCCCAGCAATGGCGGCGGGAGCCGCCATCGCAATGATGGGCCTCGTGATGGGGTTCGCCAAGTTTGAGGACGGCACCGGCTACATTCCGCGTACCGGAATGGCCATGCTACATGAAGGCGAAGCTGTTATCCCTGCACCTACAATGCAGGAATTGCGCGGTTCGAGCGGTGGGGGAGACATTACGATCAACCAAAACAACAACATCTCAGCGGCAAACGAAAAAGCTATCATCGCAGCGATCAACCGGAACCCTCATGTTATCGCTGGGGCCCTCCGCAGACATCTGCGACAGGGCGGCCACTAGCCCTCACCAGTTGATTCCTTTGATCTTCTTGGGGGTAAGAATGCCGCGACAGCCGACAGTGTTCAGGTTGTGACAGGTGAGGATCGGTACTGAGGGCACATTGTCGAGCCCAAAAATACTCTTGGATGCCTCAACGCAGGCGTGGCATCCGCCATCGTTCGAGTTCAGGAGCGAAGCATGGATTTAAGACCCTACAGTCTCGATTTCTGGATAGGACAAGAAGTTGGAGCGCTCATTCCAGCCATCAGCAAGGATTGTCTCGGGGTGACAATCCGCGGCGTGGAGTCAGGTGGTGTCTGGATTGAATGCCCGCAGCTGAACGTCAGTTTCTGCTGCGGGCGAACCGTACCTGAGGCGTCGAACATCGCTGCCAAGGTTATCGCCTTTTTCCCATACTCGCAGATCGTCTTCATCGCAACATTGGACCGCAAGGCGATGTGCGGCCCTGCAAAAGTGATCAGCTTCAACGTCGCCAAAAGCTGTGCATCGGCGAACTGCAACCCACGGGAGGGGGGCGATGACAACCCAGAACCGCCTATTGAAGACCGGCACAGTGCCGGATTCGGATCTCAACCAGCTTCGTGAGAATCAGCGCGCCGCCCAGGCTAGGCTTGAGGTGGCACGAGATGAGTTTCGAGTGGCCGAAGCCGCGGCGCAGGCCGCAGCGTTGGCTGTCCAAAACGAGAACCGCAACCGCCGGCGTCTAAGCTTTAGGCGTCGGTGAACAAGGAGAATACGATGACACAGGACGACACCAATCGGTGCGGAGTAGAGATCGATTCCACGCCCGAACCCTTGGCTATTGCTGAAAACAAGTTCAACAAAGAAATGGATCGCCAACTCGCCGCGGAAAGAGCGAAAAAGGCCGCAGCACCGAAGCCACCAAAGTTCGCCCCGCCGCTCAAGCCTCAGGGAAGTGACTGCGGAGTCTGACCCTGGCCGCTTCCGCACAATCGCGAAACCTTTCCGCCTTCGAGATCCGGCCCTTGAGGGCCGGTCCAAACAGGTCACGAGCCCTTCTTCTTCGGACAGGGTCCGTGCGCATGGGGCAGCCCCCTCCTGCTGCCCCGCTTTTCCAAGGAAGCATCATGATCACAAAGAACGTACGCAGATCCGCGCCCAGCAGCCTCACGTCCCTACCAGGCAAACGCCCGCTAACCGTTAAACAGAAACTCTTCACCGCTGAGTACCTCACCGATCTAAATGCAACCAAAGCCGCAGAGCGCGCCGGCTACAGCAAGAAGACAGCAAAGGCGCAAGGCGCGCGCCTGTTGACAAATGTTGACATTTCGGCAGAAATCGCTCGCGTCCAGGAGAAGCGCTTCCAGCGCCTTGGCATTACGGACGATGCAGTACTCCAGGAACTCGCGAAGATTGCGTTCGCCAACATGATGGACTACATCACTGTTGATCCGAACGGCGCGACCTGCGTGGACCTTTCGCGGCTGACGCGCGACCAGGCCGCTGCAATCAGCGAGATCACGATTGATAAGAGTGTCGAACGCATTGGCACCGCATCGGGAGGCCGGGGCGCCTTCGAACGCATTCGGCGCGTAAAGTTTCGGCTGCACGACAAGCTGGCCGCCCTGGAGACGCTCGGGCGACACCTGAAGCTGTTCACGGACAAAGTAGAAGTTAAGAGCGCGCTAAAGGTCGAGATGCAGGATGTGAAGCAAAAGCTCTTAGCCAAGCTCGGCGTCCGGGCGGCGTGACCTCCGGCAAACCGACATCCAACCCCAGTTGCCAACCTGAAACGGCCGACACTGACCGGTGCGCGCGCCTCGGTGCGCCCCGCACTAGCAAAGGATTTCCACAATGAAGAGAACACCCCCCCAAACGAAGGCCCAAGCGATCGCGCTCCTCGCCGAAGGCCGGATCAGCTACGCAGAGATTGCCGGCCAAATTGGCGTCGACGTGCGCACCCTTGCCCGCTGGCGGATCGATGAGAAATTTGCGGCTCGCGTCGAAGCGCTCCGCGCCGAGCTCGACGCCGCCTGTATGCAGCGCGCTCTGGCGCGTAAAGAATATCGCATTGGCCAGCTTGCCGAGCGTCACAGCGAACTTCGTCGGGTGATTGAAAGCCGGGCAACCGCAGAGATCGACGCCAGCGACCTCGCCGCCGGTATGGACACTGGCCTGGTGTGTAAAAAGGCTGTCGTCTCGGCCGGCAAGCTGATGAGCTACGAATACGAGGTCGATACTGGGACGCTTCGCGAGCTGCGCGCGATTGAAGAGCAGGTAGCGAAGGAACTCGGCCAGATCGTGTCCAGACAGGAACTGACCGGCAAGGACGGCGGACCGCTGCAGCACCTGTTGCCGGTCGAGCGGCTGAGCGATGAGCAAATTGCCAAAGAGATCGAGCGAATCGTTGGGTCTGTTGGTGCCGCCGCTGTCGCTGAGAATGAGGGCGCTGAGCCCAGCACAGAGGCGAGTGCCGAGGCCTAAGCCCCAGGAGCAGACGTGCCGCGACGTAGCGCATTCTTGGCGTCTTCTGAACAGATACGGCAGGAGAGGGCCGGACATAGCAAAGCGAGGTCGCCACGCTATGTTCTCGCCCTCTGGGCGAAGCGCTAGCCTTGTCATATCAGTGGCCTACGGGCAACCCGGCCCAAGAACAACAATCGATCATTTCAACGCAAAGGCGTCCGAAAACGTCCTGTTACGCGGCATTTTCCGTAGGCCCCCCTGTGCTCAACTTCCTGAATGGCTGGATCAAAAGAACATTCCGTCCATTGCTGTTGTTGAACCGCAGAGGAAAAACGCGTTCGGGGCGGAAATGGCCGCATAGTTCTCTCCGGGAACCGAGAGTTGCACGTGAACTTGTGGCGATCGTTGTGCTGGCGCCCTGGATTCGAGTTGAACTGGCAGCACCGGAAGAATAGCCCGTTTAACTGCTGGAACAACCATGGCGGAAAAGCGCTCTTCGGTGTCACGCCGAGTCTGTTCTTCCACTCCACGCATCTGCCTTTCCACTTTTCTCATGGCCTGCAGCGACCGGCCATGAGAAATGTGAGTGTAATATTCCGTCATTTTCGGGCTTATGTGGCCTGCCATTTTCATGATCGTTGCAATCTCTGTTCCATTTTCGGCAAGACGGGTAATTGCCGTGTGGCGTGTGTCGTATTGACGGAACCATTTCAACCCTGATGCAATCCGCACTTCTTCCCAGAGCTTCTTTAGTCCGCCGACCGTCATGGGTCTCTTCGGATCGAAAGGTCCGGACCTATCCCGGAATGGGAACAAGTAGTCGCCACCCGATTTCGAACCGAGATCATTGGCTCGTGCAAGCAGCCAATTAACGGCGTCACAGGCGCGGTCGCCGGAGAATCCTATTTCGACGGTGCGGTGACGGTAACAATTCTTCGAACCCTCCTGGGGGATATTGATAATGCCAGTATCGAGGTGAATGTTGGATAGCCGAAGCGAGCGGATCTCGTTTGTGCTCATGCAGGTAGCAAGGGCTAGATTCGAGTAATAGTACACAATGTGCCAGCGTCTTAAGCTCCTAGCCGTCGCGAGCCAGAGCTTCTCTTCTTCGGGGCTCAATGCGCGCTGGATGTCTGGCTCTTCTACCGGGAGCTGCTTATGAAGCTGATCCTGCAACTCGCTCCATGCGCCTCCGATTCTCAGGATATGTTTCAGAACAATGACCTCCTGATTTGTCCTCTTTGGCTGGGCGGGGCACGAAGTCTTACCCTTGGCCGGGATAATAGTTCCGTCCGGAAGGCGACGCTCTCTGGCGTCCTGCGGCCGACGAAACCGCACGAACGGCTCGGCGCCGGCGACGCGCGCAGCCTCATAGCGAGCGACGTGTTGGAGGTTGATGTCGCCGAGCAGCATATCACCGAAAAACAACTTGAGCGTTCTAACATCGCCACGGTATCCCTGCTCAGTGCTCTTTCGCACGCTGCGCCGAGTGCCCAGGCCGATGTCTTTCGTGCCTATGATTGAGCCCAGCCAGAGATCCGCAGCTTCGGAAAATGGCGTTTCGGGTGTGATGGGGTTCTTAGTGGCGTCCAGCCAAGGCATACTCTGATGCCCGATGGCCTGCGCCTGGCGGCCGTCTGGCTGGAAGGGTTGGAGAGAGGTGATTTTTGAGGGAGCGGAAGTATGAGTGCGCATCAAAGTTTTCATTCTCCTTTGCGGTTGTCAATCTGGCCATTTGCAGAGCACGGCAAGCGGTGCCCGTGCCGACGCCCATGCGCTTCGCGATTGCGCGCCATGGGATCCCTTTGGTTCGTAATGTCCGGACCTTGTCAGGGTTGACGTGAGTTCTCGGCTACAGCCCAGCCCCGGTGGGCCGCGCACTCGAGGATATCTGCGAGTTGCATTTCGGGGCGCTGGCCGTTGAAGGTGCTGACTCGCGCGTAGATTGCGACTCGGGTCACCGCGGGATCCATACGAAGTCCTTTCCAGCTTTTTCGAGCCCGAAGGTAAGGTATGTTGGACGTGTCGCCGGGTGGAAGAACCGGAAGATCCGGCGCATCAAGCCGACTTGCTGCAGGCTGCAACGAATGGAGAACGTGGCACCCTTCATTGATACACCTCGCTATTCCCGGGCCCGAAGCCGCCGGTGGAGGGCCGCATCCAGACCATGCCGTAGTGCCGCATGAAGGCGTACTCGCTCCGCGGCGTACCAGCTGCCTTGTGGGGGACATTCCAGTCGAGGTTGGACTGGTCGCGCCGAGTGGACTTGGGTTTGCGGACGAAGGGGGTTGTAAACTGATCAGTAGACACTGTCGCCTCCTTGTAGGTGACTTGTTTAGCGCCCCGCAGGTGTTACAAGCACCCGCGGGGCGCGTTTTCGTTTAGGAGCTGCGCTTGTGGTAGCGCTGCTCCCGAAATGCTCTGGCCTGCTCAAGATCGGCGGCGGACCAAATCCGGCTCTCAACCCCACCAAATGTCTCGTGCTTCGGCTCCGGCAGTTTGCCAGCGTAGAGCCAGCGCAGCAGAGTGGACTTGTCCACCCTGATAGCTTTTGCGACTTCCGCGGTTGAGTAGCTGGTCTTCATAACTGCATACAGGTATAGGAGTATATAAGGCGGTTGTCAAGCAAAAAGTGAAATTTTTATTGTGGTGGAAAATGTGGGGACCTTCTTTGACACTCAAGGGCATTTGAAGGTGACGCGAGCGCCTGCAATCTCCAGTATATTCCAGCAAATAAAGACTCCATGAGATATGAGGGGAATCCGGGGTAAATGGCATAAAACACAGGAATCTGCTTTGGGAGCAGAGGGTCGGGGGTTCGAATCCCTCCGCCCCGACCAACTAAACCACTGATCATATAAACGATACTGACGATTTCAGGTGTGCATCTGATTTTTCCCGTCTCAGCACTGTAG
>CAYQSI010000080.1:0-12378 GCA_964420185.1 uncultured Occallatibacter sp.
TCGCGGGCAGCAGGGTAATCAGCGTCAGAACAAGAAGAATCGTCCACGGCGTCGAGTCCGAGGGATGAAGGCGGGTATTCAAGTCCGGCAACAGCGGCACGGATGCCGGCGCTGCCAGAATGAGGGCCGCCCAGGAAGCTACCATGAGACCCTCACGGCTGGCCGCGCCGCGCCAGATTGCCGGCCGATCCCCAGTGGCGGCCGCTCATCAAGCGCATAGAAGGCCGGCGCGCCCTCGGGCGAGGTAGCCACCAGAAAGCGCCGCCCCTCGGCTTCAATCAGCGCCAGCGACTGGCGAGGGGCCAGTGTAATGCGTTCCACAAGCTCCAGCCTCGACCGCGCACGGCCTCCGGCCCGCAGCCGCCCCAGAACCCAGCCGGCAATTCCGCCAATGGGCGTCGTTTTCGCGTTACTCTCCTGCTCCATCCCTCGGCCTCTCCCACGCATCTTGCCAGTCTGAGAAAAATCCAACCCAGCTACTCAGGCCAGCCGGGTCACGCGCACCGCCAACTGCGAATCGACAACTTCAAACTCGCTCCAGGTCAGTTGCACCGCGCCTGCGGCCAGCGGCAGATCCTCGCCGTGAGCCCACTGCGTCTCAATCAACTGGCCCGGCTCCAGGGCGAGCAGATTGCGCACGCGAAAATCCCGCACTGGCACGGCCACTTCCAGCTCCACCGGCAGCCGCGCAACCTGCGCGCTCAGCGCAATCCCTCCCCCTTCAACCGGCGTGTGTGGCAACGGCACCAGCGCTTGTTCGGTGGCAATTTCGGCCGGAATCGTCCGATCTGCTGGACGCGGTGCGCTCGGGGGCGGCGGCTGTGGATGGGTCGTGGCCATTTGCTGAGAAAATAAGCAGAAAGGTGACCAGAAACAGAGCAGCGAGATTGGGAAAAGCTAAGAATCGCTCCGGCGAGACCTCTCACCCGTTTCGCCCCATTCAACCCGACAGCAACATCGCTGCTACACTGGTAAGTGAACTCAACGCGCGGTCTTCCCGGCTTTGATTGAGCCAGGAATCCACCTCGAAAAAAGGTCGAAGTCTATGTCGGAATTCAATGAAAACAAGAGTTTTGCCACCACCAGTCTGCGCCTGAAGGTGGGTTTGGCCGAGATGCTCAAAGGCGGAGTCATCATGGACGTGATGAACGTCGAGCAGGCGCGCATAGCCGAGGAGGCCGGCGCCACCTCGGTCATGGCTCTGGAGCGCGTGCCAGCGATGATCCGCGCCGAGGGCGGCGTGGCCCGCATGGCCAAGCCCAGCCTCATCAAGCAAATCATCCAGGCCGTCTCGATTCCGGTCATGGCCAAGGCCCGCATCGGCCACTTCGCCGAAGCCCAGATACTGCAAGAGCTGGGCGTGGATTTCATCGACGAGAGCGAGGTTCTGACCCCCGCCGACGAGGCCCATCACATCGACAAGCACGCCTTCACCACGCCGTTTGTCTGTGGCGCGCGCAACCTGGGCGAAGCCCTGCGGCGCATTGCCGAGGGCGCGGCCATGATCCGCACCAAGGGCGAGGCGGGTACCGGCGACGTAGTCTTCGCTGTCCGGCACATGCGCCAGATCACCCGCGAGATGAGAGCGCTCACCGTGCTCAGCGAACAGGAACTTTACGCGGCGGCCAAGGAGCACCAGGCCCCTTACGAATTGATCCGAATGGTCGCGCAGACTGGCAAGCTGCCGGTGCCCAACTTCTCGGCTGGCGGCATTGCCACCCCGGCAGACGCTGCCCTGATGATGCAACTGGGCGCCGAGGCCATCTTCGTTGGCTCGGGCATCTTTATGAAGGAGCGCGCCACTCCGCTGGACGTGGAAAACGACCCCAAGGAGCGCGAAGAGGCTGTCTCCCGTGCCAAGGCTATCGTGATCGCCACCACTCACTACAACGATCCGAAGATCCTGGCCGAGGTCGCCG
Organism: uncultured Occallatibacter sp.; assembly: GCA_964420185.1. GTDB lineage: Bacteria > Acidobacteriota > Terriglobia > Terriglobales > Acidobacteriaceae > Telmatobacter. Next base: position 1,920 of record CAYQSI010000080.1, read on the forward strand.
AACAGGTTACGGGCACCATGAAGGGCCTGGCCGCCGCCGGTCTGGAAGAGTCGCAACTGTTGCAGACACGGGGCTGGTAACCACCTGCGGTGGGGCCAACGGCCTTCGGCTCGGAGAACCAACGGCGTTGCTGTCTCATCCTTGCGCTAAAAAGAGTGCAAGGGTGAGACACTCGGTATCTGGTCCCATCGCAGACGGCAGCCGCTTACATATCATTTCACTCCCGGCGCACACAATAGAAAGATGAGTTGCATTCCAGCCACCCCGAGGCAAGAACCCGTGCGGCCGCGCCGCCGAGCAGCACCCCTACCCCCCCTATTTATTTTCGAAACCTTGCAGATTAATTCAGAAGATTGGTTTTGTGCCCTTTTCGCGCCTTTTCGAGGAAAATGCGGATCGGCTGGGCGCCCACGAACCTCAGCCGGTTTTGTTCACGCGAAGCCGAGCTGGACATGGTCAGATGACTAGTGATATGACTATATGAGTGGAGGTGCCCCATGGCTTGGCAGGTCTACGACGCTAAAGCGCGCTTCAGCGAGTTCCTTGACGCCACCCTCAAAAATGGCCCGCAGATCATTACCAAGCGGGGCGTGGAAACCGCCGTGCTGATTTCCATCGACGAGTGGAAGCAACTGAAAAGCCAGGAGAAACATTCCCTTCCCGACCCGCTGCTCGATCCGAATGGCCCGCATGACCTCTACATTCCTCCGCGCCGGCGGCTCAAGCTGCGCCCCTTCACCTTCGACGGCGCGGGAATGCCATGACGTTTCTCCTGGATACCAACGTCGTCTCCGAATTGCGCCGAACCCGGCCGCATGGGGCTGTCCTTGCGTGGAGGCGATCCGTTCCTCTTCATCAGATCGCGATCCCCGCCATCGTAATCGCCGAAATCCAGAACGGCATTGAAATCACGCGCACCCAGGATGCGGTCAAAGCACGGGAGCTGGAAAAATGGCTGGATGAACTGATGGATTATTACTCGATTCTGCCCGCCGATGGCGCGATTTTTCGCGAATGGGCACGCATGATGGCAGGCAAGTCGGACGATTTGAGCGGAGATGTCATGATCGCAGCAACCGCCCGCATCCATCGCCTGACGGTCGTAACTCGCAACGTGAAAGATTTCGAGAACCTCGGCGTTGCGCTCCTCAACCCTTTCCAAAGTGCTCCAGGGGAAAAATGTTGACAGAAACAAAACTGCCCACTATCGGCGTACTGGCGATTCAAGGCGATTATGCTGCTCATGCCGAGGCTTTGGCCGAGGCCGGAGCGACGCCTGTCGAGGTACGCAAGGCGGGGGAGTTGGCCGGTCTGGACGGGCTGATCCTGCCCGGCGGCGAGTCCACAACCCTTCTGCGATTCCTGGAAAAACACCGCTTTTTTGAACTTCTGCAAGAGTTTTGCTGCACCAAGCCCGTCTTTGGCACCTGCGCAGGCGTGATTCTGCTGGCGCGGGAGGTTCTCAATCCGCCACAACGCTCTTTAGGGCTGCTGGATGCAATCATCGAGCGCAATGCCTACGGACGCCAGATCGACTCGGCCATCGTGACCGCCGAAACCGCCCTCGCCGGAGGGCCGTTGGAGATGGTCTTTATCCGCGCACCGCGCATTATAAAAACTGGCGCCGGCGTCGAGGTCCTGGCACGGCGCGATGGCTTCCCGACGCTGGTCAGAGAGGGCCGCGTCCTGGCCGCGACATTTCATCCTGAGCTCTCGCGCGACCGGCGCGTTCACCGGCTCTTCGTCGAGGCTGTTCTATCGGCCAGGGAATAACCGGCCTGCCCGACCAGAGCCGCGCAAGCGCACGCCACGCTTCGATGTCTTTGCTGTAAATCACCTTTCACCAGATAAAAAATCCTGCCGAATCTGCATGCGTCGAATCGAAAGTGGGAGTAATCTCAAGCTCACAGAGGCGCCGTATGCCCGCCACCTTTACGCATCATCCGGCGAAAAAGCAGCGGAGAGAACCGGGAACCGGAGGCCTGCCGCCTGCGGTCCGGCGACCGACCGGCGGCGGAGGCGGAGGAGGCGACGACGACAACTGGGGCAACGGACGCAGCGGCCCGCGGGAACTTCTGCTGCGCATCCGCTTCTTCGTTTTTTCTGCTCTCGCAGCCGATATGCTCTTCTTTGCCGTCCTGGTGGCGATCTTTTTTGCCCGCCAGGCGGGCATGCACATGGACCCGCGCACTCACGAGCAAATCGGCGACTGGCATCCGGTGCTGTTACCGCCCATCCTCTATCTCAACACCGCTGTCTTGCTGCTGAGTTGCCTGACCATGGAGTTAGCGCGACGGAATATTTTTCGCGAGATCGACGCGCTGGAGGAGTGGCTCGGACTGGGCAGGCCGGCGCTGAATAGCGCGCTCCCCTGGCTGGGAGCAACGCTCACGCTAGGCGCGCTCTTTCTCGCCGGGCAGTGGATGGCTTGGAGGCAGTTAGCCGCGCAAGGCTTCGCCTTCGACCAGTTTTCTTCGCCGGCCAGTTACTTCTTCTATCTCATCACCGGCCTGCACGCCGCCCACCTGCTCGTCGGCGCCGCAGCGCTCATCCTCTGCCTGAGCGCCCTGGGCTGGCTCAAGCGCGTTGAGTACCGCCAGATCGCCGTGGACACGACAGCCTGGTACTGGCACACCATGGGCCTGGCCTGGCTGCTAATGATGGCCGTGCTGGCCCTGGGACAATGAAGAGTTCCTAGAAGCTGAGCGCTCGCAGTGTAGGCCACAGGATGATCAAGCCAATGGAAATCAAGACAATGCCGCCGAAGAGTTCCGCTCGGCGTCCCCAGACCGCGCCGATCCTCTGGCCAATTCTCATGCCCAGCAGCGTCATGCCAAAGGAGACAACGCCGACGATAAGCGCCGAGCGAAGGATGAGAGAGTTGACCATTGCCAGAGAGATGCCGACCGCAAGCGCATCGAGACTGGAGGCTACGGAAAGAACGATCAGTTCCCAGCCGCGTGTCGGATCGATTTTGCTGCGTTTTTCCTCTTCGCCGCGAAGGGCGTTGCGCACGATGTTTCCGCCCACCAGAGCCAGCAGCGCAAAGGCCACCCAAGCGTCGAGCCCGTGCAATAGACGAGCAACGGCGCTGCCCAGGCACCACCCGCCTGTGAGCATCAACGCCTGAAAGACCCCGAAGTGGAAGCTCAGGCGCAAGCGCTGCCGTTGTGAGGGCTCTCCCAGAGTAATGCCCGCAACAGTGGCCACGGCAAAGGCGTCCAGCGAAAGGGAAAATGCAATAGCGAAAAGTGCGATCCAGCCCATAAGAAGATGAATTTCTCTCCGCCCGCAGACGGAGGAGTGAAGTGCTTGGAGAAGCCTTGATCAGGGTAGCAGAAGCGGGACGGAAGGAATGACTGCGGAAGCTGCGCGGGCCGCAGAGCGTTCAGTTAACCTCCCAGGTCTTGCACAAGTCACAAATGGCGAGAATCGCTGGCAGAGCGTGGTGCATGACTGTTGCTCGATTCCGCTCCTTGAACAGTGATCCTGCAAGCGTGACTTGGCTACCTGAAATGGTTGCACATTGCACTGAACAGGCTGGCCACGCAGGGCATTTTGCCCTTCGTGAACCTATGAGCTAGTTGCAGAGCGCGTCGATCTCCGCGCGGGTAGGCATGGAGGGCGCGGTGCCTGGGCGCGTGATGGAGATGCCGGCGGTGGCACAGCCGAAGCGCGCGGCCTCAACCAGGCCCATGCCTTCCGACAGGGCGACGGCGAAAGCGCCATTGAAGGCGTCGCCTGCGCCGGTGGTTTCGACGACCTCGCCAGCGTTGACGGCGGGGACGTGCGCCTTGACGCTGGCATTCTTGACGAAGGCGCCCTGAGCGCCCAGCGTGATGATGGCGTTGCGTACGCCGCGAGCGAGGAATACATCGGCTGCCTTCTCGGCATCGGCGATATTCGTAACCGGGACGCCAGTGAGCGCCGCGGCCTCCGTCTCATTGGGCGTGATGTAGTCGATGTGCCGGTAGATGCTATCCGGCAGCGGCGCGGCGGGCGCGGGATTGAGGATGGTGGGCACGCCAAGCGCGCGCGCCAGCGCAAGCCCGTGCTCGACGACCGGCAACGGGAGTTCGAGCTGGGCGATGAATATGTTGGAACCAGCTATCAGTTCGCGAGCCTGATCGACCTCGGCTGCGGTCACTTCAAAGCAGGCGCCTGGTACGACGATGATGGCGTTTTCTCCCTTCTGGGCGTCGACGATGATCGCGGCTGCACCGGTGGCGCTCTCTGTATGGAAGAGGAACTGGGTGTCGATGCCCTCCGTCTTATACAGGGCGCGAGCCATGTCCCCGAACGGGTCCGGCCCTAGCTTGGAGATAAAGCTCACTCGACCGCCTGCGCGCGCCGCGGCTACGGCCTGGTTTGAGCCCTTGCCGCCCGGCCCGAGCTTGAACCCGAGACCCATCAGCGTCTCGCCCCAGGCGGGAATGCGGCCGGTGCGGAAGGCGAGGTCCGCCACAAAGCTGCCCATCACTGTAACCCGCTTCTTTTCCATCATTAGTGATCCTTTATGCCGACATAAGAAAAAGCGGCTGGTTTGATAGAACAGGCATCGGCTAGCCAGCTCGATACGCCAGTGCAATCAGCGCGAGTGCGAGCAGGTAAGAGACGAACATGGCGCCGAGATAGATCCAGGACTTAGTCTTGGCGCCACGAAACTCATGCCACGCCAGAACACCCCAGAGTGTGGCGATCATGGGCGAGGCCTGGCCGATTGCATAGGAGATGGGCAGGCCGACGAAGCGGCCGGCGACAAAGTTGAGCACCGTACCCGTGCCCCAGACGGCGCCGCCCAGCAGGCCGAGCGCGTGATAGCTGGAGGGCGCGGCGAAGTATCCGGAGATGGAGACCGGCGCGCCAGCCAGCGGCTTGCGCATCAGGATGGGATTGAAAACGAAGCAGCAGAGGAAGGCGCCGAGGGTCATGAAGACTGCCGCGGTGTAGGGGCTGAGCGCGCCGATGGGAACCAGTAGCGCCGCATCCGGATGGCTACCCTGGGTCGCCTTGGCGATGAGCGGGGCGAAGACGCCCATCAACACTCCGGAGACAAGACAGACCAGGGTTCCCTTGCGCGAACTGACCGCCGAGGCGCCTCCTCGCGCGGCGTAGGCCATCCCGATAAAGACGACCGCGACCAGCGCCATCAGAACACCGGCGGCAAGCAGGGTCGAGTTGCCTTGCGGGTGGATGAGATAGGAGAGGACGGTGCCTTCGACCAGGGCGATGCCGATGGAGATCGGGAAGGCAATGGCCAGACCGACCATATCAATGCCGGCCACAAGCAGAATGTTAGCGATGTTGAAGATGAAGCCGCCGGCTGCGGCATAGAACAGATAGATGGCGTCGGCCTGTCGCAAGTTGGGCAGAAAGCTGAAGAGGCCTCCGCCAGTGCTGCCCAGGGTGAAAGCGTAGAAGAGCGAGATGAGAAAGATGCCGATGCCGTAGTCCCAGTAATAGAGCTCGAAGTGGTAATTCTTTGTGAGCTTGAAGGTGTTGGCGAACGATCCCCAGCAGAAGGTGCAGAGAATTGTGAGCAGGAGTGCAGTGGCGAAGGATGCGGGGACGAACATGAATTCTTCCTTTGGAGAAGCGCTTCGCCAGACGAATGTTCTGCTGGCATAAAACACAACGATAGATGCGCCAGTGGCCACTCTAGCTAACTCGAAAGGCTGTGTCAATTCATATACCAAGCGCCCGCTCCGCGGTAAGCAATCGCGTTCCAGAGATTGGGCGCATAAGGGCGGCATCACAGTTGCGAATTCCCGGCAGAACAAATGTTTCCAAGTGGCGATGGCTATGAGCAGGCCATGAGTATGAGAGCCAGGGCGCCATATATAAGGTTAATGCTCTTGATCATGATGAGACCGATGGCGGGGCCGTCGCACCGCAGCCTTGGGAGAAAGGGTTGGGAGCGATGGTGCTGCGGAAGAGCCTGCAGGAAAGTGGCGTTATTCCTACACAATGGGAAACATCGTATTATTTTTCTGCGTTGCCTGAGCAGATTGGAAGGTTTTGGTCAGTGCTATGATTATTTTGCTTGACATACAATCAACGCTTCTATTAAGATTCTCCGCGAATTGGTTTAGCGTTTTGAGCGCGGCGTGTAAACAGTATCTCCGCTGTTGGAGGGTTTGTTTTCGAACGTGCGGATGTTTGGCGCCCACAGGGCTGAACGCAAGATTGCCTACCAGGAGAGACCAGAAAGTTCCATGAGACTCGGGAAAGCGTTATGAATCGCCAGGAGACGGCGGGTTTGATGACAATTCACGCCGGTTCCATGCTGAGCGGTTTGCAAAATGCCACGCTGCTCCTGACGAAGGGTCATCGACAGTTCTTGATAGGCATGAGTTCATGATTAACAACATTTGAAGGAGGACAGAAGGGTGAAGCAACGGACCGGCGGTGAAGAAGTCAATGCTGGGGGAAAAGCGATAAGGAGGGCGCCCGTGGGACACAAGAGACTGCGTGTGGCCGCTTTATCGCTCGCATTTCTACTGGCTGGCGTACTGTGGGCGCAAGGAGTCCTTTGGGCGCAAACAGTTCAGGGAACCAACGCGGCAATCACAGATATGAAATTAGTCGCTGCCGGTTCAGGCTGGGCGCTAGCCGGAAATCGACTGCTCTGGACATCGAATAATGGCCAGAACTGGGATGACATCACGCCCGCTAATACTCAGCAGGGAGTCAGCAAGGCCTTCTTCCTCGACGCGAAAACCGGGTGGGCAATTCTTCCCGGGAGCGATGGCGAAGGAACATCCCTCACAGTTGCCTCAACCAGGGATGGGGGCAAAAATTGGCAGAATGCGGAAATTGCTCTTGATGCAACCACGCAGGGCAGGCAACTTGCTGGAGCGGCATCTGTGTACTTCACGGATGCACAACAAGGTTGGCTCATCGTTAATTTCACCTCGAGTTCGAATTTTAGTTTCGGCGCGGCTTTTCATACCGAGGATGGTGGTTCGACATGGACCGCGCTTCCTACTCCACCAGCAGCGGGAAATATTTCCTTCGTAACCGCTCAGAATGGTTGGATGGTCGGCGGGCCAGCGCAAGATCAGATCTGGTCCACGCGCGACGGTGGTGTGACTTGGCAGTCGGCGGCAATTTCTGCACCTGCAGGATGCGCCGGTTCCCAAACTGTCTATAGCCTGCCCGTCTTTACCGGAACGAGTAATGGACGGCTAACGTCAACGACCGTGAATTCCAACGGCAATTGCGCGATGGACTATGTAACCGCGGACGGCGGCCAATCATGGCAGACGGCGCAGGTTAGCAAGAATTCAACGGCTCAGCGCGTCGCTGCAGCCAACACCGGGACACAAACGCGCCATGCTTATGTATCGGGCACGGAGATTTCCGTCGAACAAGGTAGCGCTCGTCATCAGGGCACAATTCCCGCGGGCTTGCAGCCCAATGGAAATATCACTCATGCCGAGTTTGTTGACGACTCCACTGGCTGGTTGAAATATTCATCCGGTGTGTGTCAGACATCAAAGGCGAACTGTTCACAACAGAGCGAGTTGTTAACCACCGTGGACGGCGGTAAAACCTTTACGACCATTACTCCTCATATCGCGGCAGCAGAGCAAACTTCTGCCGGCGCGTCCCTGCCATTATCTCGGAATTCATATGCTCTGGGTGCAGGTGTTGGCAACGCGGCAACAGCGGAGCTGACCCCTGGTTCCGGTACAGTAGTCAGTACGAGTGCTGGGCTTGAGATGTCTTGCGCGCCCGACACAGCCGATATGCAAACGTGGTGGACACACAGCCCTTACCAGGATTACGGTGTGTATCTTGGCGGGTGCGACGTATACTGCGTCTCGCCCACCGGTCAGGATACGTGCGGCGCCAGTTGGCATGCGGGAACGTCAAAAACCGTCGATACCTACCTGACTCCAGCCTGGTATACAAGCGTTACCAAGATGGGGTGGGGAATCATACCTATCTGGGTTGGACCTCAGGCTCCCTGCATTGCCAATGCCAGCTCTTACTGGACGATTAACAACGCAGACAACTTGTCCACCGGCACATATCAAGCGGATTTGGCCATTGCAAAGGCGAATGCGCTGGGAATCACGAACGGCATCATTTATTACGACATGGAAGGCTACACGCCGGACGGCGGAAGTTGCTCCTCGACCGTAGAGACCTTTCTTGAGAGCTGGACAGCTGAGCTCCACGCGAACGGGTTTGAATCCGGCCTGTACGGCGGGGTGGCCGCTTTCGAGGCAGACTTCCTTGATCTCGGAGCCGAAGAGCCGGACGCTGCCTGGTTTGCGCTGTGGAACACAAACACCACGGTCTTTAACATTGGTTCCCTCCCCAACACCTACTGGCCCACTCACCAACGTATTCACCAATGGAACAGTGAGTCGGGCGGAGAAACCTGGGGTGGAACGACTTTCAACAGCATTGATCAGGACACGGTCGACGCACCTGTTGTTGGGAATCGGCTTGCCACTTCCCCCAGCTTTGCTCTGAGCAACAGCGCCGCGATCACAATCGGCGCTCCTGGCGCCACTGGAACGTCTACGATTTCCGTGACTCCCGCGTCTGGATTCACAGGAGTTGTCAATCTAAGTTGCAACGTTGCTCCGGCCACAGCCATTACTCCCATCTGTGGAGTTCCGGCCTCGGTTACCATCGCCGGAACCGCGACAAGCACAGCAACACTGACCATTACCACCATGTCAGGAACCGTAGCCAAGAATTCGCCGCGGAAGAACTTCTTCCTGGGCGGTGGCGGGTCAGTTCTTGTATGTCTTCTGCTCTTGGGAGTTCCGAGACGGCGTCTGAGTTGGCAGAAACTTTTGGGAGTCCTCGTGCTCGCCTTGAGCATCGGGACAATCACTGGATGCGCTGCTATCGGAGGCCCCAACAGCGGCGAAGGTCCCACTGCTAGCGGAGGCACCACGGCTGGAACTTATACGGTCACCGTTATCGGCGTCGATCAGGCCACTGGAACCGTCAAGTCAAGTACGGCGGTAACACTTACCGTGAATTGACCGCTTACTCTGCTTAGAGCGTAGGCGTGGAGTGATGCATCATCCTGTAAAGTAGTTCTTACTTCCACCCCAGAGACTGGTTTTGGTCGCTGGGGTGGAGCAAGAACGTGAAGGATGGGGCACGCAGGTTCCAACAGTAACAATGATGTAAACAAAGCCTCCGGCGGGACCGGGGGCTTTGTTGTGTGAGCCCCTTGAAGCGGCTTGAGCGGGGTCGCTGCGCGGCTCAGGTTGATTTGGGCCACCTTATCTGTAGCAGGCCATCACCACAGGTTCATCTGATCCAACAGTTTGTCTTCTTCCTGGTTGCAGATGTAGCCCCGAATCGTAGTTTCATCCCGGCCTACCGTAGACAGAAAATTTGCTCGCGCCTGAAGCTCTGCCCAGCATAATGCTGCTTCGTTCCGAGTAAACCGGGCCAGGGGTATTGCGCTCTTGCTGCAGATTACAACAGTATGGAGCCACTTATTACAAGGGAATGGAGCCACCCATGGAACACGAAACGATGGCACCTAATTCAATCGGTCCTGCCGCTTAGAGGTGCTGCCGAGGAGGAGGAAAGCGACATTCTACCCTTGGCAAGAAAATGTCCTGATGGGGGTAATCAGACAAGAAAACTATATACTTGACTCCCGTGATTATGTCTTTGTGAGTCGCTTGGATGTAATTCGTCTTTCACACCGTCCTCGTCAGCAGGGAGTCGATCCTGGTCATGGTGTGGTGCTTGACGCTGCCTTCGTTGAGCCTGAACGAGAACTCGTCTGCATAGTGCTGAAGGTGCTTGCCACTGAAGGAGTGGTACTACCATAGAACCCCCGCTTAAGTGGAATATGGGAGCGTTTCATACTCGTCCCGGAACGGACTGTGAAGTCCAGACTGCAAGCCAGGCAGCGGTAGTAACCCGCAACATGACGCTTGTAGAGGGGGTCTTTCTGCTGCACGACGGGCATGAAGGCTTCTCATTCTAGCGCTTCAGTTCCATGTACTGGCGCACTGAGTCAGGGGTAGGAAATCTCCGGTTTAGTTCATAGGCCCTGATGGTAGAGCGGCTTATGCAAATATCTTCGATTTCAAATCGAGATCATTCTATCAACATGGTCAGCCAGCAGATGCCTGTACTCGATAGGGCACTCCTGTTGCTCGGTCAGCTGGCGGAACAGCTCGTCCTAATGATGCCGAAGGCTCCCGTACAACCACCTCCTGCGGCATTTCCAGATTAATATAACGCTATACTTGCACTCCTACTTCGAGTAGCTCTAGCTTTCGTTCGCGTCCATCCGGGTTCTCCTTGAAGCGTGCTTGGCGGCTCGCCTCTCGGAGCTTCCCAGGATGGACTCCAGCAAATGTCAAACTACTACTGTCTCTCGGCAGAGCCGGGGGATCTCCCTTTTGAATTAGAGGCTGTTTCATAAACATCTGCGCAGCGTGATCCATAGGCACGCGAGGTA
>CAYQSI010000081.1:0-12309 GCA_964420185.1 uncultured Occallatibacter sp.
CTGGAGTCTGCGTTTTGGCCTGACGGAGAAGCATAGGACGATGACGTGGTTGTCGGAGGTGTGTAAGGCTGGCTTTGATTCGAATTAACTATGCCGAAGAGGATCATTGCTGCAATACCAGCAAGGACTATCCCCAGATGCCAGCGATCTGCCTTGCGGAGCGGGAGTTTCCCAAGGAATCGATACGTATTGCCACCGGCATTGATTACACGGTAGCGCCCGAGGGGAAGGATAGGAAAGAACAGCGCCACGAAGTAGTGCGTCGTGGCATATGATTGTGTTTCTTTGTCATAATCTGAGTTGCCATACAGCGTGCAGCCGAAGCCGTTAAGCGTGCCGAGCGTTGGAGCGGAAGAAATGGGCGAACCGAATACTCGCTGCTGGCGAGCTGACGCACGAATGTGCTCAAGACCGTCTTCAATTCTTATTGCGCCCAATGTGTTCTCAGCCAACTTGAGCGCTTCTTCACGCAGCGTTTCTGATGTAATGAAGTCATCGGCCCAAGTGTAGTCGGTTGCAATCGCGCTCAAAAGGAGCGCGGCTTCTTCACGAGCTTCCAGGGCACCTTCGTATCCCGGCGGCAATAGCTGAATTATTCTGTTCAGTTCGGGCTCGACATCTTTTCTGTAACGCGCTATTTCTGCCGCGCAGACGCTTTTGTTTTGCTTGGCCTTGTCTTGCTCGCGGACGACTCTTGAACTGAAATCATCGCGGACAGTACGACACAATTTCCGAAAGCTCTCTATTGCGGGAGAGGCAATATCTTGTTGCGCCGCTGACACCCAAAGACCAGTGTCGGCCAGTTGATCCAAGGTAAAAAGGACAAGGCGGACGACGGCTGCATCATTGCGAACAAGCGCATCACGACCTGCCATAACCAGGGGTTCCGCAGCCAACTCAACCGCTTTGTAACGTAGTTCATCAATCTCTGAGGGAAATGCACCCGGCTCGAACCCACCAGTGTTCTCAAACTCAAGCGAGCGAGTCCAGTAGCCTTCGTCAGAGACAACCTGATGCCATGCCCGGAGGGCTCGGGCCCAAGCCCAGATCCCAGCCTCGTCGAAACCCGTCTCAAACGCCGCGAAGATGGCCCGAAGTGCCTGGTCGTGGTTCCACAGAGCTGTGTCGAGGCCGCCGGGGCGCACAGACACGGCGGAGTCGATGGAGTGCAACCAGAAAAGCCGGTCAAATATGCGCTGTGTTGGATTTTCCAGCCGGCCGGTAGCCACCCGTATATCCGCTTCAGTTCGGGGAATCTCACCGAGTACCGGAATGTCCGCCTCCGTGGCACTTGCCGCACCAAGCAGGACAGCGCGCCTCATGCTGGTTGCCGCTTTGTGAACATCAGACAAGCTAGCGCCTGCTGAAATGCGCAGGATGCGATAAGCATTGGTTTTCAGCCAGTCGGGCACGGACATTGCTTCTCCAACTCCAATCTTCCACTCGATTGTGGGTCAGGATACAGTCGCTAGAATGCTGATAATTTGTTCATTAAGATAATAGTCCACTACATCGCTGACGATAGCCGGATTTGAGAACTTGCACAGCAATAGCCATTCGGGATTTTATGGGTTCATCTTCGAGAACCGCTGGACCAGATCGAAAAGAACCTGTTCTCTCGCCTCCACCTATGGAAAGGCGAGGTACGCGAGGTCACGAAATCGAAGCGGATTTGTCGTTTGCGGCCAAAGGGGCAGTGCTCACGGGAAGAGAACCGACCTCTGCCGATCAGGGACAACGGTCGACTTCCACCTGATCTCTGCCGAGCCACGGCACAGGTCAATATTTTCCGACCTCTGCCGCTGGAAGGCAGAGGTTTTGGCCCAAAAAGCAGAGGTCTGTGAGGGTGCTGGCGAGGGTGCTGAAGGATTTCTTGTAGTGCTTTTAAAGGACTTAGAGTGCTTTTGTTAGCCATCAGTGCCCATAGTTTCAATGGGTTACGATCAAAAGCACTTCTGTCACGGCAGAGGTCGCGAGTTCGAGCCTCGTCGTCCCCGCCAAACAAGCCAAATAGATTCAGGGCTTTATGGCAAGTGACATTAGAAACAGGCACCAAGCTGAACCCGCAATCTGACCCGCGATGGGTTGAAATTGCGGGATTTTCGCATTATTGCCGCGAAAAACAACCCTGAACAACTTGCTTATGCTCGTCGGCCCGTGAGTCTAAAGAGCCATCTCTGCCCTCAAGGCCAACGTGGTAAGCCACAATTCCCGGCCGCTTGCTTCACAATCGACCAGATCACCTTTCAAGTACAGCCGTCGCCCCAGGCCCGACCGGCCCTATTGATCGAACGGAACACCGTCCCGGAGGTGATTACTGCCGGGATTGTCCACGCGTCGACCGCAGCTTTGACCCACTCCTGCACGGGAACGGTCAGAATGTGTCGTCGCTCGTCCTTAAAGATATATGCGCCTATTTCACCTCGACTTCCGCTCCATAACCACTATCCACGAAAGTCAATCCGACGCTCTGTGGCTTACGGTCCATATGTGCCGGAATCTTCTTCGCATTCACAAAGATCTCGTCTTGTTTGGGCGTCCAGCCGTAGATCTCCGCGTGGATTTCTTTCCACCAGGCAGGAAACGAGCCCTCATGTGGACTGATTTTCAGGCGCAAACCATCGATCGATTTCCCGCAGCTGAATTTCATCCGCAGAAACACTCCGCGCTGGTAGGCGTAAGTCTTGCCGTCATCCTGATAGAGGTCGCCGGAACACCGATCTCCTACATAGACACGGAGAGTCAGCGGGCCTTGGGGAGTATCGCCTGTGCTTTGAACAACGGGTGCGATGGGCAAAATGGAGCCAGCGCGAACAAAGACCGGAAGTTGGGCCAGCTCTGGCGAGACGCGGATGGACAACGGCGGATGGTTGCCTGAAACCGCAGTTGGATTTGGTCCAGCAGGCGCAACTGGTCCGACAATCCTGGCGCCTGTCCAATAGTTGTACCAATCGGAGGAAGGAAACTCAACCGAGTAGGCGTCGAGCTCGTCGGGATAAGGTGCAGGAGCGATGAGCAAATCCGCGCCGAGCAGAAATTCGCTCGCGGCATCGGCATCCGTGTCGAGCGGGTGGCGATCGGGCGCCGCATCTGGAAACTCCAGGAATAAAGGCCGCACCATGGGAAGCCCGGTTCGTGAGGCCTCGTCGGCGAGCGTGTAGAGATAGGGCATGAGCTGATAACGAGCCTCAATAAAGCGACGTCGGATTGCTTCCTGCTGCGGACCTCCGCCCCATGGCTCCTGATCGCCGGTTCCCTTTTCGGTATGGTCACGATCAATGGGCTGGAACGCGGCAACTTCGAACCACTTGGTCAATAACTCCGGTGTTGGGGTTCCGGCAAAGCCACCCACATCCGCTCCACTGAAAGCGAAGCCGCTCAGTCCAAGATTTTCCAGCATGGGCGTGGCCAGACGAAGATGGTTCCAACTACTGCTGTTATCTCCGGTCCATGTGGCCGCATACCGTTGCCCTCCCGCGTATGTCGCCCTGGTGAGCACAAAAGGGCGGTTGCCAGGATCGAGCGCGCGGAGTCCCTCGTAGGTGGCGCGTGAGTTCTCCATGCCATAAACGTTGTGGATCTCGGCGTGCGTTGCTGTGCGTGGGACAAACCCTGGTTCATCGATGCGATGCACTGCGTTTTCCGGCATGGTCTTGGTGGCCGTATCGAAAACGGAGGGCTCATTCATATCGTTCCAGATGCCATCGACACCGGCATGGCTCAAACCGCTGAAAAGCGTGCCCCACCAGGCACGGGTTTGCTGGCGAACGAAGTCCGGAAAGACGCTGGGGCCTGGCCAAACGGTGCCTGTATAGACTGAGCCGTCTGGATTCTTCACAAAATGGCCACCTGCCGTTCCGCTGTCAAATGGGAAATAGTGATGTCCAGGAAGATTGGCGATATGTAGATCGGTTACAGCTACCACATGAAAGTTCTCTCCCTTGAGTTGCGCTATCATGCGAGGAAGGTCCGGGAAAGCCGCGCGATCAACCGTGAAAGGGCGATTCTTTTCCTGATAATCGATATCGAGATAGATGGCATCGGCAGGAATCGCGTCGGCTCTGAGGCGATGCGCGACTTCCAGCACTCGAGCCTGCGACACATAGCTATAACGTGATTGCTGAAAACCGAGCGTCCAGAGGGGCGGCAGCGGAGGCGTTCCTGTGAGCCATGCATAGGTCTCGACAACCTGCTTAGGCGAGGGGCCATAAAACAGGTAGTAATCCAGGGGGCCCGCGACTGCGCCGAAAGAGTAGATTCCCGCCGACTCTTTACCGAAATCGAAACTGGTGCGCCAGGTATTGTCCAGCAAGATTCCGAGCGACTGTCCGGCACGGTAAGTCATGAAGTATGGAATGCTCTTGTAAAGGGGGTCGGTAGATTCCTGAAACCTGTAGGCGTCAGTATTCCAAAGAGTAAATGCTTCGTTGCGCCTGTCGAGCGGCCCAGTCTTATCACCGAGTCCGAAATAGTGCTCGTCCAGCGGCATCGATTTGTAAATGCGAAATGCGTCGCCATCAAACTGAACCGGACGCGCATCCTGCTGTAAGATCTTTCCGCTTGAATCGCGAATCGTAAGTTCTAGAGACTTCTTTTCCAACTCGACGATCAACGAGCGCGTGCGGAAACCAAAGTGATCCTCACTGGTTTCAGACAAGACAGGCACAGAACTGTGACGCGCGCCGGGGAGCACGGCCCAGGATGCATCCTCAGGCAGCACGCCGTTGCGCGCAATGCGGATGCGCAATACGTCTTCGCGCAGAGCTACGATTGTCTCGTGCAAATCGCCATCCCGCACTTCGATTCCGTTGGGCAGCGGAGACGCAACCGCACTGTGGATGGTAGATTGCGGACCAGCCTGATTCAGGCTTGGTTGCGCCTGTACCATTGACGATGTTCCACAAAAAAGGATGATGAAAGGCAGAAAAGAAAACAAGCGGGACAATCGCATGATGACTCCTGGATGAATGTTCTCTTGGGACTTGTCCGTAGAGGAAAGCAGGGAGATTCAGGGTCGCTCAGGCGGTTCGGTCCTTGCGATCCTTGAAAAGAGACAGAATTCCCTCTTGCAGCGAAAGCCGCCGCCGGTCTCCGGCTGCGAGCGCCCGTCGAAGAAGCAAGAACCGCGGCGGTATTGCCGCCGCCGCGGCCTTTGATCGAGTGTTAGAAGGTGAACTTGGCCGACACCTCCATCAAGCGCCGGTTGAGTTTCATGGGAGCGGAACCAAAGCCCTCGGTAGGATTGTAGGTTGCGGTCGCCGGCGATCCGGTTGCCGACGTGTCGCTCAACTGTAGAATCGTCTGCGACGCATAACCCGTGCCGAAGCTGTGCAGCGGATGGTTAAGGAAGTTGAATCCAGCCATCCGAATGCGCATATTGCGATTGCCGCCCATGCTGAAACCTTTTTCCAGCGTGAGGTCGGAGTTGAAGAACGCCGGGCCATGAGCGTACGGCTCGATGTATTGACCATTCGTTCCAGTTGCGGGCAATGCGAAGCAGGCAGGATTGAGATACTGATGCGATTGCAGATTTCCGCGCGGGTTGCACGTGAGCACCGGCTGCAGATTGACATCTGGTGTGCCGAGGATTGATTGCGACTCGACGGGATAGGCATTTGCGCCCTGTCCGATGTTGCCCTGGAGATAGTAGCCCGGCGAAGCGCTGACTCCGGTCTGCATATTGGGGCCGCTCTGGACATTGGTAATGCCCGAGATGAGCCAGTGGTTGATGAAACCACCCAGCCGGCGTTCATCCGTCAGCTTGCCCGTCTGGTACGAGTAGCTCAGGTTAAGTACCTGGGTGCGGTCGAAGTTCAGCGGACCATAGTTGTTTGCCAAGTTGAATGGGTCAATGCCGGCCGTCCAATTGAAGTCCGCGGAGGAACCCAGGATGCCGAGCGCCTTTGAGAAGGAGTAGTTGACGTTGAAGTTCAGCGGGCCGGCGTGTTTGATCGCCTCGAGCTGGAAGCCGTTGTAGTTGGCGTAGGTGTTGTGCTTCGGCTCCAGGATCTGACTGTAATTGGGGAATGGGCGCGCCTTCTGGACGGCCTTGTCGCCGGTGTAGTTGTAAATGTTGTCAAGGCTTGCGGCCTGGACCGGCGTGCAGCCCGTAGGATTGCAGGCGTTGTAGCCAGCAGCCGCGTTGATCTTCGCCGCCGCCGTCGCCGTAAACAGGGTTCCGACCGGGATCGCATTCACGTTGTCCAGCACTACTGCCTGCGTCGTGCCGTTATCCATCAGCGAGTTGCTGTTGTTGCCCACATACGATGCCTGAAGGGTCCAGTCGCCAGGCATTTGCCGAGCAATGCTGAAGCTGTAGTTGTTGGTCACAGGCTCTTTGTTGTCGGTGGGGTCGAGTCCATAGATGGTTGCTGGCGAGATGTAGGTCTCCGTGCTGCCCAACCCTGTATTGCCATAGGTGGTTGGATTCAGATGAAGTGAGTTGACGCCTTCCAGCGTATTGTCGCCGAAGCCCATCAGATCGGTGTAGCGCACGTTTTCCGCTTCAGCAAACTCGCTGGTCACATCGACCACCGAATCGTGGAAGCGGTAGATGCCGAAGCCGCCGCGCACCACCGTCTTGCCGTCCTTGAGAACATCCCACGCGAAACCGATGCGCGGCTCATAGTAAATCGGCGGCGTGCCGACGCCGGAGTTGGGAATCGAGGATGTGTTGGCGTGCCACGTGATGCCCGGCAAAGGATTGGTCGTGGCGTTGTACGTTGAGCCGTACAAAGCAGAGTTCCAAATCGCAGCACCGATTCCGTGCCCATCCTGCCACGCGCCGAGTTTGGAGACGCGCAAGCCGAGGGTCAGCACCAGGTTCGAAGTGGCGCGCCACGTGTCCTGGCCATAGAAGTCTATGTTCCAGAAGTGCAGGTCCGTGTAGGGATTAAAGTTCTGCTGGTGCCAATCCTGGATCTGTCCTTCGAAAAAGTTCGCCAGTGCGTTGCCACTGTTGAAGTGCGCGTTGCCGTATGCGGGCGAGCCGTCAGGATAGGTTCCGTTGTAATCCGCAAAATAACTGCCGGCACCGCCGTAATAGTAATCCTGGATGACGCCGTTAGTTTGCGGATTGGTCGCCGTCTGGTTGTTGGTCGTGCGCTGGCTGAAGATGCCGGCCTTGACCGTGTGCTTGCCCCACACCTTGGTGATGTTGTCGCCGAAGTTGGGCTGGAGCTTCTTCAACTGCAACGGATTGACGGAGTAGTCGGGCCACAGGCCGAGTGGCAAGCCGCCATACGTCGTGTAGGTGCCCAACTGCGGATATTGCGTATCCTTATTGTCAAAGGCGCCGTTGTAGGGATAATCGATCGCGCTCTTTTGCAGCGCGGCGAGTTGCCGCGCGTCAAACGACTCGGTAAAGGAGGTGATGGTCGCGTAGAGTTCGTTGGTCAGGGTGGGCGTAAAGACGGTGACGTAGTTCGCCGCCGCGCTGTGGACCCAGGTGTCATTATCAACGCCATAGCCGGGCGTGTTGACAGCGCCCATGACGCTGGAGGCAGCCGGCGAGTAGTACGGCACCATCGGCTGGCCCTGCCTGCCTTTTTCAAAGCTGTAGCGCGCAAAGAACAGGTTCCGCGGGCTGATGTTGTAGTCCACGCGCGCGGTATACTGGCTAACGTTGTTGTTCACCAGGTCGAGCTGGTCATAGTTGAAACCATCGGTGCCCGTCTGTGTCCGGGTGGGAAGCGGCAAAGTGCCATTGACCAGCGCCATGGCGCCGGGGTTCAGAAACGCGGCGATGTTGCCATTCGTCAGTGTCGAGCCGTCATCGCCAACGGTCGGCGGCGTGTTGAACGTACCATAGTTGCCGTTCGTGAGCATCGGCCCGAAGTAGGCCGCAAGCGCCGACGAGCTGAAGTCGCCTTTGCGCATCGCGGCTGTGGGCACCAGCGCGTGGATGATCGCGCTGCCCGAGCTGCCGTAGGCGTACACATTACGCTGCGCGTCATACTCCGCGCCGGCGAAGAATGTTACTTTTTTGAAATGGGGGACCGGGCCGCTGATCGTCCCGCCGGGATACACAAAGCGATCGTCAGGCCGCGTAATCCCGTTGAACTTTGCCAGCCAGTCGTTGGAGTTGAGCTGGTAGGTCCGGGCGTAGGTATAGAGCGAACCGTGATAGCGGTCTGTGCCGGATTTGGTAACGCCGGTGATGACTACAGGCCCGTTGGACTGGTCGGCGCCAAAGTTGGACGTCTGCACCTGCACTTCGCTTACAAATGAGTCATTGATGTTCTGGAGGTTGGCGCCGAAGTTGCCGGCATCGGTCAGGTTCGCGCCGTCCAGCTTCAGAGTGATGCCAGCCACCGGGGCGCCGTTCGAGGCATAGGGCGTTGGCTGACCAACCTGGACCTGCGAAAAATCTGGCGCAGAGTTGGTGGATCCCAGGCTGCGAATTGCAAATCCGGGCAAAATACGCTGCAACTCGGTGGCGTCGCGTCCGACAATCGAAAGCTGATCAAGGTCAGCAGCGCCGATTGTCGCATTGAGTTGGCCGCTGTCGAGCGGCAGAGCAGCCTCGCTCGCGCCTACCGTAATCGACTCGCTCGCCGCGCCGATTTTGAGAAGCAGATCAGGAAGCGTAAGGCTGTCGCCCGGATTCAAATGGATCTCCGAGCGAACCAACTGCTTGAACCCTTTCTGTTGCACGGTCAGCTTGTAGTCGCCGCTGAGAATGGCCTCAAAGGTGAACGCGCCGGAGCCGTTGCTGTGAGACGTGCGTACTGCTCCACTCACCACGTTCTGGAGCGTCACCATCGCACCCGGAATGATTGCGCCGGTCTGATCCTGCACAATGCCACTGAGTGAGGCGCTGCCCACCTGTGCCCGCACGGTGGAGCTTGAAATGAGCAGCAGGATGAGGACGAGGAAATAGGATGCGCACACCCATGAGAGCGGATGCGCATGGCTTGCTGTGATTCTTCTTGTTGCGGTTCTCACGAAAGCCTCCGGTTCAATCCCTCTTTCGCCGCCGAAATTGGCCATTCTGCCGGACGGCGAGATCGGGAAATGTCTAATTTGTGTTGCATGTGCCTTATAGTTCGGTGAAAAATGCCGTGTTAAGGTCCTTACGGAAAACATGCAAGAAACTTTTCCCGTAAATTCTACGCTAACTCTTTTTGTTCCGATTATTTACGCGTTTGCCTGAGGTAGCTATGCTTTACCTGTAAAGGCTGTATAATGCGGGTTGAAGCGGGGAAATGCAGCATGGCGGATGAAATAGTTGAAGACCATGCAGGGCCGGTCACCATCCAGCCAGGCGCGATCCGTGCCCAACTGGAGCGGATGCTCGGCAATCCTCATTTTCATCACAGCCGCCGATTTCCTTCGTTTTTGCGCTATGTCGTCGAGCAGACTCTGGCCGGGCAGACCGATCCCCTAAAAGAGCGGACCATTGGGAGTGAGGTCTTCGGCAAGGACCCGGACTACGATACCGCCCTAGACCCCATCGTCCGGGTCACCGCGGCGGAAATCCGCAAACGGATCGCACAGTACTACCAGGAGCCCGGCCACAGAAACGAACTGCAAATCTCGCTGCCTTCTGGCTCCTATGTACCGCAGTTTCAGTGGCCGCGCAATGGCCTGGAAGTTGCCCTTGTCGCGGGGCCGGGCCAGCCCCCATTGGCCGAGGCAGAGCACCCGGCAACTGAAGAAGTCCACAAGGGACATTTGCGCGAGGCAATCTCGAAGAACCCCTGGATGGCCACTGCTGGACTAGTGCTCCTGACGATTCTGGCAACTACTGGATGTCTCTATATGCGTGCCCGGCAATCGGCTCTCGATCGCTTCTGGGCGCCGGTACTCGGCTCGGGCGAGCCGGTTGAGGTCTGCTTCCCGCTGAATCACTTTACGGGAATCATGCTCCGCGATGCAGCCAACCCAGCCCAGCAGACGCAGCTCAAAGAGGACGCGAGCGTTTTGGTAGTCGATGACCTGCAGCCGCTTGTCAGCATCACGGGACTGCTTGCTATCCACCACCAGCCCTATCTTCTGGCCGGTGGAGACACCATCACGCTGACGGACTTGCGGCGGGGCCCGGCTATCTTCATTGGGGCATACGACAACGAATGGACGCTTCGCATGACCCGCGGCCTCCGCTACAGATTCGGCAACGATGCCGACATGACGCATTTCTGGATAGAGGATACCCAATCTCCCGCGCACACGCGCTGGGGGATCGACAGAAACGTGCAGCAAGCCACTAATAATTACCGCGATTATGCAATCGTGGCGCGTTTTTTGGATGCGAACACCGGCAAGATGGCAGTCGTGATGGCAGGCATCGCTCGCGGTGGAACCGTTGCCGCTGGTGAATTCCTGACCGGGCCGCACAATATAGATCTGATCAAGTCGCGAGCGCCCGGGAACTGGGATGGCCAGAATATGGAGTTTGTGCTGAGCACTGAGATCATCGACGGCCGCTCTTCGCCTCCCAAGGTAGAAGCCGCTTACTTCTGGTAGGTTGAGCTGATCGTACTGCTTTGCCAGTGGTGGAGTTGTTCCGATGAATCCATCCCGCCTCTGTCATCCACAATGGATTGCGCCTCTCCTTCTGGCTTTTGGCGGTGCAGTGTGTTTCTCTGCGAACGCACAAAGGGTCGTCTTTGCGCACTATATGCTTGCCAATCAAGACTACCTTCCCGGCGGCTCCAGCAGCGAGCGCAGCATCGCTTCCTATCAGCGCGAGATACGTCAGGCGCAGGCCATCGGTATTGACGGTTTCGCCTTGAACGCTGGAGGTTGGCTCAAGGAGCCGCGCTACATCCGGCGAGCATCGGAGATCTTCGAGGCCGCGTACCGCCTCCATAGTCATTTCAAGTTCATCTTTTCGGCGGATATGTGCTGTTCGAACGATGCAGCTGACGTTGAGGACATGGTGCGCCGGTTTGCCAACAATGACCGCTACTCTGCGCTCTACTACAAGCAGAACGGAAGATTCGTCCTAACTTCCTTCGCTGGAGAAAAGCTGGGCCCCGCCTTCTGGCAGCAGTTGCGCCACGATCTCGAAGAAGGCTCTCACCCATCCCAACACGCTGCACCCGGCGCGCTGCGTTATGTGAGCGGAGTCCCATCCAGCGCGCCGCTTCCGATCTACCTCGTGCCCGCATTTTTCTGGGGAGGCGAACTTCCGCAATTGAACGACATTGAGGCGGGTCTTACCGAGAATCTGCACGTCATCGATGGAGCGTTCTATTGGGGAATCGCCGGAGTTCCCGGACTCGGCCACACTCCAGATCAGATTCCATCCTCTGAAGCGTATGCCGACGTCCTGCACCGCGCTGGCAAGCTCTATATGGCGCCCATCTGTTTTCAGTTCTGGGGCGCGAATGCTGGCCGATACTACGAATACAGTGGCTTTTCCGGAATGCGCGGCCTGTGGATGGACGCGATCAAAGTAACTCACCCCGAGTGGGTGGAAATTATTACCTGGAACGACTTTATAGAAGGAACCTATCTTAGCCCGATCGATGATCCTGCCAAGTACAAGCGGGCAAACGATCTGGCGGGCAGCTCTGCACCTCCGTCAACACTGCATTACTTCCATACGCACCGTGGAGCCACAGAGCTCCTCGCTTTCTTCATCCACTGGTATAAGACGGGAGTGCAGCCCGCAATCGACAACGACTCAGTGTTCTGGGCGTATCGAACCCATTTAGCATCGGAGAGTGAAAGCGATGCCGGGACGATAAAACTCTATGGGCCGGTGGAAAACGTGGTCTATCTCACTGCCAACCTGAAATCTCCCGCGGTGCTGTGTGTGTCTTTTGGGAAAATGTCCAGGTCAGTTACTTTGTCTGCGGGATCCACGGATATAACAGTCCCGGTGATTGCCGGCCATATACCGCGCTTTCTGTTAATGCGCGGGGTTTCGCACCTTGCTTCTGCAAGTGGAAAAGACCCTATCTCCGCTCGTGCGCCTTATCCTGACTACTACTATTCGACCGGATCCATGCACGACTGACCGCCCAATCCGCAGCAGGGATCTAGCACCTACTCTCTTATGCCTCACAAGCACGTAGTTGCTGCGATGTTATGCCTTGGATGGCTAAAGGGAGAGGAGATCCCCCGGCTCTGCCGGGGTGGCAGTAGCCGTTTGACATTTGCGGTAGTCCATCCAAGAAACTCCAGACGTGAGCCGACCAAAGCACACGTGAAGGAGAAACTGGATGGACCAATTGGAGAGTCTAAGTCACTCCGTATGGGAGTGCAAATACCACATAGCTTTTATCCCCAAATGCCGGCGCCAAGTGACGTTGCCCTCAGAATGCGTATCTCTTAGCGTGCCGGTTTGAAGAGATTAAT
>CAYQSI010000082.1:0-12297 GCA_964420185.1 uncultured Occallatibacter sp.
ATAGCAAGTTGCGCGGAATCGCCAGAGCCTGTCCCCTTTTACCCCCGTTCCCCTCCGCTGGGAAAGTGATCAATCTGGTTCACCAAAAGTGAGGAAGAACCTGAAAAATCCCCAGATTTCCCCGGATGAAAATTCCCCAGGTAAGGGGCTGATTGATGTTTTGGATCAAGCTGGGCGTATGCGGCGGAGGGCGAAGCCCGGAGCCGCATACGCCCAGAGGCCGATCCGGTGGGGTCAGGCCGCTTCCTTTCCTGCGGTTTTGGGAGCGATCACACCCGCCTTCTTCTTGTCCTTGAGCCGGTAGCTCTCGCCCTTGATGTTGATGGTGGTGGAGTGGTGCAGCAACCGGTCCAGGAGGGCCGCGGCGATGACGTTGTCGGCGAAGATCGAACCCCAGTCGCCATAGCTCTTGTTGGAGGTCAGGATGATGGAGCCCTTCTCGTAGCGCTCGCTGACCAGTTGGAACAGGCAGGTGGCGGCGAACGGATCCAGCGCCAGGTAGCCCATCTCGTCGAGGATCAGCAACTTGGGCTTGACCAGCAGGGTCATGCGTTCCTTGAGCTTGTTCTCGTCGCGGGCGCGTTGGAACTGGGCAACCAGATCCTGGATGGTGACGAAGTAGACCGAGGAACCGGCGACGATGGCCTCCGTACCCAGCGCGATGGCCAGATGGGTTTTGCCCACGCCGGGCGGCCCGAGTAGCAGGACATTTTCCTTGCGTTCCAGGAAGGCGAGTCCGGCCAGCTCGCGCATCTTGCGTTCATCGATCGAGGGCTGGAAGTCGAAGTCGAACTGGTCCAGGCCCTTGTTGTACGGGAAGTGCGCCCACTGTGTCTTGAGGCGAACGTTGCGGCTGTGCTTGGCCTGGCTCTCGGCTTCCAGCACTTGTTCGAGGAAGTCCAGATAGGGCAGGTCTTTGGTGGCGGCTTCCTCGGCGATGGTCTCGTAGCAGTTGGGCAGATACGAGAGCCGCAACCGCTGCATGTGCGTGAGGAGACGTTCAGACTGCAGCGACATAATCCACCTCCTCACAGAGCGGTTGATAGACCGACAAGGGGCGGCACTCGACTTCCGGGATGGGGTGATGCAGTCCGACGCCGGGGCCGGGCATCAACTCGGCTACGAGCGTTGCAGACTTGGGTGCCGCTTGCTTCGGCCTGCGCGGCAGGCTGCCGTAGTGTTCCGGTTGGATGACCATGTCGCCCTTGCCGCTGGCCAGCCGGTGTTCGGCAATCAGATCTTGTTGATGGAAGATGCGGATGGCACCGGAATCGAGCCCTTCGCGCACCACCACACTCTTGCCTGCGTAGGCGTACGGCACCGAGTAGCGGTTGCCGTGATAGCTCAGCAGGCAGTCCTTGGCTACCTGGCGCGGACTGTAATAGCTGGTGTCATAGTCCGGTTGCCCATCGAGCGGCGTGAGAACCTCCCGCCCCAGCCGCTCGTAGGGCACCTCTCGGGTGGTTCCGTGCGGGCGCCGGTTGGCCTCTTCATACCAAAGAAACGCCTGCTGGTTCAGACCGGCCAGCGAGTCGAAGTCGATCCCCGGCCAGAAACTGGACTTGACGTAGCGGATCGTCGACTCGATCTTGCCCTTGGTCTCTGGGCGGTAAGGGTGGCAGACGCGCGGCACGAAGCCGTAGTAGCTGGCGAAGTCCAGCATCTTCAGTTGGAATCGCGGCTCACCGTCGATCCGCTCCACCACCCAGGTCTTCATGTTGTCAGTCAGCACGGTCGCCGCCATGCCACCGAAATAGTGGAAGGCATGGATCATGCAGTTCAGCATCGTCTCCATGTCCTGGCGCTGGGTGAACTCCACGAACCGCATCCGCGACCAGCTCAGCGTCAGCGCAAAACCATACAGCCGCCTGCCGTTCCAGTTGCCAAAGTGTCCCCAGTCCATCTGCGCCTGCTGGCCCGGCTTGGTCTCGAAGCGGACATAGGCGCGTTCTTGCCTCTCGCCGCGCCAGCTCTGCACAAGACGACCCACCTGCGTCACGCCGCCGGGATAGCCCCGCTGGCGGATCTCGCGAAACAGCCGGTAGCCGTTCCCGACGCCCTGCTCCCAGCGCTCCCGCAGATAGGCGCGGTAAGGATCGATCTTCTGCGCCCGGGGCTCCCGCCGATACCCGGCCGGTCCCTCGTGCAGATACTTGCGCACCGTCTTGCGATCCAGACCCTCGCGCCGCGCGATCGCACTGATGCTCAAGCCCTGCTGATGCAAACTTCGGATGTCCATCCAATCCTCCAGTCCCAGCATCCGCCACCCTCCGGCAGCAGAATGCCAGCTTCGCTCGCCCCCGACTGGGGATTTTTCAAACGGCGATTCTGGGGATTTCTAGATTAACGATGACAGAAGGGCACAAGTCCCCAGCGCAGCAGGGCTGCCTCTCGCCGGCCGGAATCACAATTCAGGCGGATCACGGGCTGGATGCTCTGCGGAGCGGCGTTATAGGTGGGCGCAAACCAGGGCATCTCCTCCAGGTCGAGGCCAAGCCATTCTGCAAGAACCTCTTGCGTCGATTTCCGGGCGAAGCGTCCACACATGGCTCCCTCAGAATAGACAACCCGCCTGCCTCGACCCCAGAGAATCTTTGACAACCCGCCCGTTTCGAGAGAAGCTTATAGCGAAGAAAAAGCGAAACAGAGACTCGCCATGCCCTCCGCTGCTGCTTTACGCCTTGAAATCGAACGCACGCTGGAACACCGCTTTCCGGCGGCGCTGACACCTGCTCCGAAGACCATTTATGAGGTGGCGCCGACCGGCGTCGCCGCGGTGGATGCGTTGCTGGAGGGCGGTTTGCCGGTGGGAGCGATCAGCGAGGTCACGGGGCCGGAGTCGTCGGGGCGTACCAGCCTGACGCTGGCGTTTCTGGCTCAGAGAACGGAGGCGGGCCAGGTCTGCGCCTGGGTGGATGTGGGCGACGCCTTCGACCCGGAGTCGGCGGCGGCCAGCGGTGTGAGCCTGAAGCAACTGCTATGGGTGCGCTGCCGCAATGAGAGCGGGCTGGCGCAGGCCAAGCCGTGGACGCGGCTCGATCAGGCGCTGCGCGCGACAGACCTGCTACTCCAAGCCGGTGGATTCGCTGCGATTGTTCTCGATTTGGGTGATATGGAGCCCGCTCATGCCATGAGGATTCCGCTGGCCACCTGGTTCCGTTTCCGGCAGGCTGCCGACCGGACCCGGTGCAGCCTGGTGGTTCTGGGCAAGACGTCCTATGCGCAATCGAGCGCTGCGGTGGTGCTGGAATCTGCGCCGTTCCAGCCGGAGAGCGTGGGCGGAACCGTATGGCGCGGTTGCATGTTCGAGGCGCGACGCGGACGGCAGCGCTTTACGCCGCAGCTTGCCAGCGCGCGCAAGCCGCCCACTTCAGCCTGGTCTGCAACCGCCGCATGGGAAGCCAAGAGGCCCGCATGAGCAGCGAACTCTATGCCTGCGTTCATGCCGCGGAGTTCCCCGCGCAGGCGCTGCTGCGTTTGCGCACGGATCTACAGGAGCAACCCATCGCCGTGCTGGACGGTCCGGTGTTGCAGGAAACCGTCTGCTCCCTGAACCGGCACGCAAGCCGGAGAGGCGCGGTGCTGGGCATGATGAGGCTGGAGGCTGAAGGCATCAGCGGTTTACAGCTTCTACAGCGCTCGGCGGAGGTCGAAACTGCCGCGCACGCAGTCCTGCTGGAGTGCGCAGCGAGATTTTCTCCGCGGATCGAAGAAGCCAGCCATGGAACAGCCTGTGCTTTGGTGCTCGATATTGCAGGGACTGAGCTGCTCTTTGGCCCTCCTGAGAAGCTCGCCGAGCGTCTCCGCGAGGAAATGGCAGCAGCGGGTTTTCGCGTCTCCGTTGCCGTGAGTGCGAACTTCCATGCGGCGCGGATAAAGGCCGAGGCAACGCGTGGAATCACGATCATTCCAGCGGGCGAGGAAGCACGCGCACTCGAAAAGCTACCGATTGATTCGCTTGCCCTGACGGAAGAGCACCGGGAGACATTTGCGCTGTGGGGCATTCGCACACTGGGCGAACTCGCCGCTCTGCCCGAGGTGGAACTGGTCAAGCGACTCGGCGCTGCGGCCAGCGATTGGCGGGCTCTGGCTCACGGCAGCGCGCGGCACACCTTTCAACCCATCGAGCCCACGTTTGCGCTGAAGGAGTTCTACGACTTCGAAACTCCCGTAGAGCAACTCGACTCCCTGCTCTTCATCGGAGCGCGCATGATCGACTGCCTGGTGGCGCGCGCTGTGGGAAGAGCTCTGTCACTGGCGTCGCTAACGATATATATAGGGCTTGAGGGCGGACGAGTTCATCCTCTCGCGATTCATCCTGCCGTTCCTTCCATGGATCGCAAGTTCCTGCTGAAACTGCTGCAACTGGAGATGGGTGCGCATCCGCCGCTGGCCGCGGTGGTTTCGCTTACGCTCACCGCGGAAGCAGGGCAATCGAGCAAGATGCAACTCGGCCTTTTTGCTCCGCAAACGCCGGAGCCTTCGCGGCTGGATGTGACACTGGCGCGGCTCAAGGCCATCGTTGGCGAGGATCGCGTGGGCACTCCGGTGCTCGAAGATACGCACCGTCCCGGCAGCTTTCGCATGGAAAGCTTCGTGGTGGACGTGAAACCCGCCACGCCAAAAGCTGAGCGCCCGCGTATGGCTCTGCGCCGCGTGCGGCCTCCCCATCCGATTCAGGTTGTGCTGCACACGATGAAGCCCGTGGCCTTTCGCGATGGAAACAATCGCTTCGAGATCACGGCTGCTTATGGTCCCTGGAAAACCAGCGGCTGCTGGTGGTCTCAGGATGGGTGGGACACGGAAGAGTGGGACGTATTGGCAGCAAGCCATAATGGCGAAGCATTTGGCAGCCTGCTGATTCTGGATCGGCTGCGGAACGAGTGGCGGCTGGAGGCGTTCTATGACTGACCGCGTCTCCGCGATTCCCAACACGCGTTCGCCGGGAACGCCGGTCTGCCACCCCAACGACGCTTATCTGCCACCAACCTCTCCAGAGCCAGCGAACATTTCCATCAGACGGCAATCGATGATGCCTGCGCACGACAGCGAGTACATTGAGTTGCACGCTGCCAGCGCCTTCAGTTTCCTTGCCGGAGCCTCGCAGCCGGAGGCGCTCGTTGAACGCGCCGCAGAACTGGACATGCCGGCAATCGCATTAGCCGACCGCAACGGTTTGTACGGCGTGGCGCGTTTCCACACCGCGGCCAAACGGCTTGGAGTGCAGGCGCACATCGGCGCGGAGATTGCGGTGTCGTCACTCGGACAGAGACACCAGCCTCCGGCATGGCTGCCGCATCAGTCGTCCGCAGAACCGTCGCGCCTGCTGTTGCTTTGCGCTTCGCAGACCGGCTACCAGAATCTTTGCCAACTCATCACGCGCTTCAAGATGCGCGAGGCAACAAAGGCCGAGGGAGCAGCAACGCTCGAAGACCTGGGAGAGCTTTCGGCGGGACTGATCTGCCTGACAGGCGGCGAGGAAGGTCCTCTGGCATCCGCACTTGCACGCGGCGGTGAGCAGGAAGCGCACACGATCGCCGACCGATTGACTTCCATCTATGGCCGCGGCAACCTCTACATCGAACTCCAGCGTCATCATGAACGCAGCCAAGAGTGCCAAAATCAATCGCTCCTGAGCCTTGCCTCTGAATTGCATCTGCCGGTGATCGCGACAAACGGCGTGCGCGCGGCAACGGATAAGGACCGCGAATTGCTGGATGTGTTGACGTCGATCCGCTTTCACACTTCGCTCGATCAGGCGGGCCGTTTGCTCACGGCAAACGCCTCGCGCTCCTTGCGATCAGCGCGTGAGATGGCCGCGCTTTTCCGCGACATTCCTGAAGCCATTTCCAACACGAACATCGCGAGTCAGCGACTCGAATTCACGCTCAACGATCTGGGCTATAAATTTCCTCACTACCCGGTGCCCGATGGCGAAACGATGGACAGCTTCCTTGAAAAGCGTGTGGAAGAAGGCGTCCGCAAACGTTATGGCTCAGGTGCCAAGCAGTCTCTGCTCGCAAAGGCTCGCGCACAGGTTCAGCACGAACTCAAACTCATTGCCAAGCTTGGCTTTGCCGGATACTTTCTCATCGTCTGGGATCTCATTCGCTACTGCCAGAGGCAAGGCATTTTGGTGCAGGGTCGCGGTTCGGCGGCCAACTCCGCCGTTTGTTACGCGCTTGAAATCACAGCGGTCGATCCTGTCGGAATGGAGCTTCTCTTCGAGCGCTTCCTCAATGAGAATCGCGGCGAATGGCCGGACATCGATCTCGACCTGCCTTCAGGCGACCAGCGCGAACGCGTCATTCAGTACATCTACGAACGCTACGGCGCGCAGGGCGCGGCCATGACCGCCAACGTCATCAGCTATCGCGGCCGGTCCGCAGCGCGCGAAGTGGGCAAGGCGCTGGGCTTTGAAGAAGAGCAGCTTGCGCGGCTCTCCAGCCTCATGGGCCATTGGGAGTGGCGCGGCGCCAACGACACGCTGGCCCGCCACTTCGAGCAGGCCGGCTTCGACATTCGTCATCCGCGCATCGCCCACTATTTCGACCTCTGCCAACGGATGCAGGATCTGCCGCGCCACCTCGGGCAGCACTCCGGCGGCATGGTCATCTGCGCCGGCATGCTCAACCGCGTTGTTCCCATCGAGCGCGCCTCCATGCCCGGCCGCACCGTCATCCAGTGGGACAAGGAGGATTGCGCCGATCTCGGCCTCATCAAAGTGGATCTGCTCGGCCTGGGCATGATGGCCGTGCTCAAAGACTCAATCGAACTGATCTCACATCACTACGGATCGGAGATTGACCTGGCCGCATTGCCCGAGGACCCACTTGTTTACGAGACCCTGCGCAAGGCAGACACCGTCGGCATGTTTCAGGTGGAGAGCCGCGCGCAGATGGCCTCCATTCCCAACAATGCGCCCACGCGTTTCTACGATCTGGTCGTGCAGGTGGCCATCATCCGCCCCGGTCCTATTGTGGGCAAGATGATGCATCCCTATATGCGCCGCCGCCAGGGCAAGGAGGCGGTCACCTATCCGCATCCATCGCTGGAGCCGGTGCTCAAGCGCACGCTGGGAGTTCCGCTCTTTCAGGAGCAGCTTCTGCGCATGGCCATGACCATTGCCGATTTCAGCGGAGCGGAGGCGGAAGAGTTGCGCCGCGCGGTGGGCATGCGCCGCTCCATGCAACGCATGAAGGACCTGGAAGGCCGTCTCCGTTCGGGCATGACGCGCAACGGCATTAGCGCCGAAGCACAGGACAATATCGTGCAGAGCATCTCGTCCTTTGCCATGTACGGATTTCCGGAGTCGCACGCGGCCAGCTTTGCGCTGATCGCCTACGCCTCGGCCTACCTCAAGGTCCACTACCTGGCCGCATTTACCTGCGCTCTGCTCAACAATCAACCGATGGGCTTCTACGCGCCGGCAGTATTGATAAAAGATGCCCAACGCCACGGCCTGCGCGTGCGGCCTATCGACATACAGCGGTCTGGAAGCCTCTGCACGCTGGAAGCTGAACCGAATGGCTCGCTGTCTCTCCGCATTGGTCTGAATTATGCAAAAGGATTACGCCGCTCCTCGACGGAATCTCTTCTCGAAGCGCGCACGATCGACGGACGGTTCACATCCATCGAAGATCTTTCTCTTCGCGTCCCCGCACTCAATCGCAAGGAACTTGTCTCACTGGCTCGCATCGGTGCGCTGAATGCACTGGACCACGTCGAACATCGCCGCGATGCGCTCTGGCAGGTAGAAGAGGCTGGTCGCCCTGTTGGTCCCTTGCTGCGCGGTGCAGACCATCTGTCCGACGAAGCTTGCGAACCGATGCCGCTTCACTCAATGACCACCGACGAGCGCCTCTCTGCCGACTACTCCGGAACCGGCATAACTACCGGCCCGCATCCCATGGCCTACCACCGTGCAATCTTGCGGAGTGAAGGCGTTCTATCGGCAATGGACTTGCTCCAGCGCCCAAGCAATCAATCTGTCCGCATCGCCGGATGCGTCATCGCGCGCCAGCGTCCCGGCACCGCCAAGGGGTTTGTTTTTCTCTCCCTCGAAGACGAAACCGGCATCGCCAACGTCATCCTCACCCCGGACGTTTTCGAGCGCGACCGCATGATCGTCACCCGCAGCCGCTTTCTGCGCATCGAAGGCACGCTCCAAAACCAGGACGGAGTGATTCACGTCAAAGCCCAGCGCATTGTTCCTCTCGACATCACCAGCGCCGTCACTGCATCTCATGATTTCCATTGAGCACCGAGATGGTATTGCCGACGGATCCGCAGTTTCGACATCGCTCCTCCGTCGCTCTCCGATCATCCATACTTCTCGCCCAATCGTCTATCCTGAAAACTACGTCATGTTTTCTTTGATCCTCTCCTTATCCCGCGCCGCCCAATGCGGCGAGCCCCGATGAAGGCACGCGTCTCCGACCTGACCGCCATCTTCTTTGCTGTCTTCGGCTTTACCTGCTGGGTGCTCGGCGACAGTTGCATCAAGTGGATTGGGCAATACGGCCTGCCGCCAGAAGAGATCGTTGCCTTCATGGGTTTCTTCATGGCGGTCACGCTGGCGCTGCAAGCCGCGGTGCGCCGCAGGCTTGGCAACCTGCGCCCGCGCTCGGTGATCCGCCAGGTGCTGCGCGCCCTGCTCGACATGACCAACAATGTCTGCGTCGTCATCGCCCTCCGTCATCTCTCGCTGACCATGTTCTACATCCTCGTCTTCACCTCACCGATGGTCATCTCCCTGCTCTCGGCCGTCTTTCTCGGCGAACGCATCACCCGAAAGAAGGCTCTCGCCCTGCTCGTCGGCTTTGGCGGTGTAGTCATTGCGGTCGACCCGTTTCGCCACACTCAGCACATCGATCTCATCGGCCTTGCCAGTTGCCTGGTGTGCGTCGCCTGCTTTTCGGTCAACATGGTCTGGTCGCGCGTGCTCACGCGCACCGAGCCGCCCGAAAGCCTCGCCTTCTGCTCCGGCGTGGTCACGGCCATGGCCGGCCTGGCGCTCACCAGCATCCATCCTCATCCGCTCACGCCCACGCTCTGGCTGGCGCTGGGAATGATGGGCGTTTTTTGCGCGGCCGGCACGCTCAGCTTCTATTTCGCCGTCAAGCACACCTCGGCCAGCAACGTTTCGCAGTTCCACTACACGCAGTTGCTCACCGGAGCCTTGATCTCCTACCTCG
This sequence comes from uncultured Occallatibacter sp., assembly GCA_964420185.1. Lineage (GTDB taxonomy): Bacteria > Acidobacteriota > Terriglobia > Terriglobales > Acidobacteriaceae > Telmatobacter. Next base: position 9,198 of record CAYQSI010000082.1, read on the forward strand.
TCTGGCACGACAAGCCCGGCCTGCCTATGCTGGCCGGCGGATCGCTGATCATTGGCTCGGGCCTGCTGATCGCTGTCGCCGCGCGTGACGCCCAGCAGGCCCTGAGTCCAGGCGTCGCTATCAATTAAGGAAAGCGCGCTCAGCTTGCCGAACTTTGCTCCAGTATCCTGGCTCTCAGTTCAAAGGGGTTAAGCTAACCTCTAATGCTGTGCAGCACTCTCAGAACTGGCACAGCCTTAGATGGCCCTTGAAATTCGGCATTCCTGCGCACATTTCCAGCTCGGGTCCGTGATCCGTGGTCGCCGTTGGGAAGGGCGTTTATCGTTACCGATGCTGGCCGCCTCGCTGGAAATTAGTTGATCCTGGCGCCGAAGTGGCCCGAAGCCTCCGCCCAGGGCAATAATCAAATAACAGGATGGTGCGCAGTCTCAATTACGATCCCCATCATCCAGGGTAAATTCTAAACTCGCGCTACAGGAAGAAGTTGCACCAGCCGAAATCTAGGGATCAGATCTTTCGTCTAGATCGGGAGCTGCTTTGTAGCTCTATTGGAATGGCCCTCCTGGAGTGAACTCTAATTGAGCATCGTCCCAATTTGGTTGGCCACCTCTTCAAAGCTATCCGAGAGCTTGCGTGCGACGACACCCGCAATGATCTGCATGAAACTCTCTCGCTCAAGCCCAAGTTCCATCCCAGCCCTATGAAGTTCGCCGTGCTTGCCAGCTTTTTCGCCTTTTGTTAATGCTTCTACCACAGAATCCGAGTCAGACCCAACGAGGGTAGCAATATCCTCCGCAGCTTCTTTCCCCGCCTGCATTAGCAATGCCTCCGGCCACGTAACGCCAGGGAGATAGCCGATCTTGCCCTTTATCCATTCGTCAAATTTCCCCTTTTCACTTTCTTGCGTGATCTCGGCCATATTACGTGCGTGTTCTACTAATTGGCCTTCTTTGGCCCGCTGGTCGCCGTCAAAAACGGCGAGTACAGAGTTCTTATCCTTACACAGGTATACCGCAGCGAGCTGGCGCGCAAGACAGCTAGATGAACCAATCACAGATATTGAAATTCTTGTCCTTCGATCAGCCGGCAAGGCCGCTATCAGTAAAGATTTAGCAACGTCATCCTCCACAAAAATGTTCAATTCATTGCTACCTATGCCACTAAGCTTTGAAAATGCATATTCTGAGGAAATGCCACTAAAGATTTTCGTTTTCCCGTTTACGGTTTCAACGAAACATCTTGCGTCTTGCGGAAGCTGTTCAAAAATCTCTCTTGAGTGTGTAGTACATATAACTTGAGCTTGAAGCTCATGACAGGTCTTCTTAAGCTCTTTAATAAACTTTCGCTGGGCCTCTGCATGAAGCCCAAGCTCAATTTCGTCAATGACCAAAAGTGCACCCTTGCCGCAGTCATGCAAGACAGAGAAGATCTCGAAGAGTGCATTCTCTCCGGCCCCCATATTGAGGCCGGAATACACCGTTTTGCCAATAGTAACAATTGGAAGACTATACTTCGAGTATTCGAGATAATGGAAATCGTCGTACTTTTTGCCTAGAATTTCCCCAACCGTTGTTCTTACCTTTTCCTCCCATCCCTTTGACGGTGTTTCCTTGAACGCTCTTGAGTACGACCTCGACGTGCCCCGCTCTGCGTGGGGAACGATGCGGTCAATCCCAAAAAATACTACGTTCCTCTTTACGCGTTTATCGTAGTTGTTCCATTTGCCCCCTTTCTTCTTAGCCCGCCATTGCCAACCGATTCCGACACCTTCCGGAATAGACACGCTCTTTCTCCAGTTGTTGTGAGCTATTCCGTACCTGATCCCAATCCCTTGAGGCGAAAGCTCGCGCGGATGCTGGATAAAGAAGTCAGAAAACGTGTAATACGGCAAATTGCGCTTGGGGGGGCGGTAACCGTTTGTCTCATTATGATAAGCGCAACAAGCTAACGCCAAGAGTGTGGATTTGCCTGCGCCGTTCTTGCCTGCCAAGGCAAGTATGGGAAAGTCAATGGAAAGCTGGAAGGGTGTAAGACCACGAAGTGTACCTTTCTCAAGGTTGATTCCCCTGAGGAGACACTTTGTCAGGTCATTTTTGAACCAATCACGCAGCTTCGTATCAATGCTTGTTTCGCGATATTTCATATGGCAAGGGCGCTTTGTTTGAATTTTTCCCAATACTAACAGATTCATGAACTTGAAGTTCCTGGGTTCTAACGAACCATGCGGGTCGAAACCACATTATTGATCCGGCCCAAAAGAAATAGAACATGGGTGCCCCATCCTAACCGCGTTTTGTGCGGTCAGGGTGGGAAACCACGATGCAAATCTTCTGGGCCGGATCAATAGGAAGGTCTTCACAGGTTTCGTAGCAGGCGTAGAGGGGGCAACCGAATTTGCGAAAGAGTCGTTTCTCCTAGCCGACCAAGAGGCAATTTGTTTGACCTGCTCTGCGATTTCATATAGGACGGCGGGTGGCCCGGGTCCCGGGGTGTGAGTTCATCCACTGAAGATGTGTGCCCCAGGTGCTTCGCTTTTGGGCACCTGGGAGATTACGCGGAATCGGTACCGGCAAGTCGCCAAGGGTCATGGAATCTGTCAAGTGCGCTCGAAGAATGTCACGCTTGCCAATCAGCGCGTTTCTGCGCAGCGCGGCACACTTCCCGCACACCGGAACTTTGCCGCCCGAAAGACCGGCATGCTATTCGCGAGTCTGGTCTGCTGATGGCCAGTCAGCCTACCTACTTAACCTCGCATAATATAGTGACAATCCTGGTCGTGTAGCAGTAAGCTATCAGGCATGACACGATCCAGTGCGCCACGACGTGACTTCGCAGCCATGCAAGAACGCCGCCGCCGCGCCGCTGTTTGCTGCCGGCAAGCGTTCACAGGCTGAGATCGCCCGTGAACTTCACATCAGCCGTCAAAGCGTGAGCCGATGGTTCGAGGCCTGGCGGCAGGATAAGCCGGATTGGATTTGTGGGGCGGAGCGGGCAGGCCGTCGGCCAAAGCTGGATGGGGCGCAGCTCAAGCAGGTGGACAAGGCGTTGCGTCAAGGCGCGCAGGCCCATGGTTTCGGAACCGATCTGTGGACATTGCCCC
>CAYQSI010000083.1:0-12257 GCA_964420185.1 uncultured Occallatibacter sp.
GTGCTGCCGGTGACCGACTACGGCGTGCGCAAGGGCTTCGCGCTGACCTTCCAGCGCGTGCCCAAAACCCGTCCCCTGGCCGCGGAAGATCTGCCCAAGCCAGAAATCATGTTCAAAAGAGGAAAACGCTGGGCCCCATTTCGTTCCGTGGCCAGTTGGTACCTGTGGCGGGCCTGCGATCTGGCCAAGAGCACAGCGCCCTAGCTGCGGGTCAGCCTACAATAATCAAGCGCCGCCTGACGATGTTTGCGAGCCACCGGCGCCAGATTGGGAAACTTCATGGCCGCCAGTAAACGATTCGTCTGCATTCACGGTCATTTTTACCAGCCTCCCCGCGAGAATCCCTGGCTGGAGACGGTCGAAACGCAGGACACGGCCTCGCCCTACCACGACTGGAACGAGCGCGTCTGCGCGGAGTGCTACGCCACCAACGGCGCGGCGCGCATCGTGAACAGCAAGAACCAGATCACGCGCATCGTCAATAACTACGCGCGTATCAGCTTCGATTTCGGCCCCACGCTCCTGAGTTGGCTGAAGGAGAATGCGCCCCGCGTCTACCGCATGATCCTCGACGGCGAGCGCCGCAGTCGCAAGAGCTTCAAGGGCCACAGCTCGGCCATGGCGCAGGTTTACAACCACATCATCCTGCCCTTGGCCAACCGCCGCGACCGCATCACCCAGATCCGCTGGGGCATTGCCGATTATCAGTTCCACTACGGCGCGCCGCCCGAGGGGATGTGGCTCGCCGAGACCGCGGCAGACGCCGAATCGCTGGAGCTGCTGGCCCAGCACGGCATCAAGTTCACGGTCCTGGCGCCGCACCAGTGCCGGCACATCCGCCCGTTGAAGGAAGGCGCAACCTGGACGGAGACTCCCAACGCAAGCGTCGACACCATGCGCCCTTACGTGGTCCGTTTCAACTCCGGCCTCTCGATTGCCGTCTTTTTCTACGACGGCCCCGCCTCACGGGCCATCGCCTTCGATGGGCTGCTGAACTCCGGTGAGAACCTTGCCGCGCGGCTCAAAACCGGCTTCAAAGACAATGCCCTGCCGCAACTGGTCCATGTGGCCACTGACGGCGAATCCTACGGCCACCACCACAAGTACGGCGAAATGGCGCTGGCTTATGCGCTGCGTCTCCTCGAAGAGGACCGGACCGTCAAGCTGACCAACTACGGCAGCTATCTGGCCCAGTTTCCGCCCGAGTACGAAGCAGAAATCGTCGATAACACCTCGTGGAGCTGCCAGCACGGGGTAGAGCGCTGGCGCTCCAACTGTGGCTGCAATGGCGGCAAGCCGGGCTGGAACCAGGCCTGGCGCGGGCCGCTGCGCCGCGCGCTGGACGAGCTGCGCGACGCCGTAGCCCCGCTTACTGAGCAGGAGGGCGGCAAGTTCTTCACCGATGTATGGGCCGCCCGCGATAGCTACATCCAGGTCATGCTCGACCGTGGCTCGGAGACGTTGGAACGCTTCTTTGCCGAGCGCCAGAGCCACCGGCTCACCGAGGCGGAGCGTGTGCGTGCCCTTGAATTGATGGAGCTCCAGCGCCACACGCAGCTCATGTACACCAGTTGCGGCTGGTTCTTTGACGACATCTCCGGCATCGAGACCGTGCAAGTGATCGCCTATGCCGCGCGTGTGCTCCAACTGGCGCGGAAGCTCTTTGGCGAACGGGCAGCGCTGCTGGAGCCGGCCTTTCTCGCGCGGCTGGCTGAGGCCCGCTCCAACGTACCCTCGGCCGGTGATGGCGCCCGTATCTACAAGGAGCAGGTCAACGCGAAGCAACTCGGCCTGGAACAGGTGGCCGCCCATTACGCCATCAGCAGTGTCTTCTCTTCGTTTGCCGAGGAGACTGATCTCTTCTGCTACCGGGTTCGCCGCCTATCCTATGACATTCACACCTCCGGCCGCGGGCGGCTGGCGCTGGGCCGCGCATCCATTGCCAGCTCCATCACCGGCGCGCGGCAGAGCTTCTCCTTCGCCGTTCTGCACTTCGGCGACCAGAACATTACCGCCGCCGTCAAGCCTTACCAGGAAGCGGATGCGGCCGACTTTGAGGCCTTCGCCAGCCAGGCCGCCGAACAGGTGCAGCGCGCCAAATTCCCTGAGGTGATTCGCCTCCTCGACCGCTATTACGGCCGCGTAGACTACTCACTCACCTCGCTGTTTACTGACGAGCAGCGGCGCATTGTGCAACTGATCCTCAACTCCACTCTCTCGGACATTGAGAACTCGCTCACCACCATCTACGAGGACCACGCCAGCCTGCTCCACTATCTCGCCCAGGCTGGCCTGCCCAAGCCGCCGGCGCTCACTCTGGCCGCGGGCTTCGCCATCAATGCCGGCCTGCGCCGGGCGCTGGAGGCAGACCCCATTGACCAGGCCCAGTTGCGCTCCTTGCTTACGCTGGCCAAGGCTGACCAGGTTCCTCTGGAGAAGGCTACGCTCTCTTACATCGTCGACCAGCGTATGAAGCGCGCCATGGTTGAACTGCAAATCTCCTCCGGGTCGCAGGAGAGCCTGGACCGGGCGCTGGCCTTGGCCCGATCGCTGGTCGAGCTGCCCTTCGAGCTGAACCTCTGGCAGGCGCAGAATATCTGGTACGAGATCCTGCGTACCTCCAGCTACTCGCTCACCGCCGACGACCGCCCGCGCTGGGACAAGGACTTCAGCGAGCTTGGTGCCTGCTTGTCCATCGACTGTGCCGCCATCAGCGCCCAGAAACCCGAGCCAGTTTCCACGGGAGATTAGAGCGTTTTGCCTGTTGGCATAGAGTGGATCTCCTGCTTGGCTCAAGGATGCCGGTCGCTGCAAGAACAGGTAGCGCCGGCCTCCTGGCCGGCTGTTGCGTGGACCTCCCGGTCCACGCCGTACTCTACACCAATAAGAGAAATCCGCTAACTTGCTAACTCGCTATCACCGCGAAGCGGTGGCTAACTTGCAAATATTTTCAAAACTTGGGAAATCTCTGATTAAGTCAGAGTTTTGAAAGGGTACGACTTCACAGGTTGCTGAAAAACTCGTGGAATGTGTTTCGAAAAGGCGTTTTGTGTCAGGGCACGACTTCAGTCGTGCCGTAAATGCAACAAAAAAGCGTGGTTTTAGCCACTGAGGGAATGATCGCGCCACACAAGAACTTATTCAAAGATATCAATTACGGGGATTGTCGATTATGAGGCTGACTTGCTGACCTGCTAACTCGCTGACTCGCCTGCCTTGTGCAGCTTCCCATCCTTCAGCGTAAACCGCTCCCCGCGCCACACAATCGTATTCCCGGCAAAGCCCGCCACCCACACGCCCATGGCGACCAGGTCGCGCAGCGGCACCAGCCACAGCCTGGGAAGCACCTGGCGGTCGCCCAGCACCTCGGCGCCCACCGTCATGGCCAGCGTCAGCCGCAGGCAGAAGCTCAGCCCCAGCAGCCACAAGCTCAACAGGCTCGCTCCGCTGGTCAGCACGTTGATTAGCGCCCAACCCAGTCCGTGCGTGAAGATGAGCCCCACGTAGCCCCAGGGCCGTGCGTCGCGGACCGTCCGCTCCCAGCGCAACTGGTGATCCACGAAGCCCCGCCAGCCGTAGGCTGCAATATTGGTCTCCACCACCTCTGTACTCAGCGCCACGCGATAGCCGGCTCCGGCCACGCGCGCGCCCAGTTCGTAGTCGTCGGCCAGATGGTCCACCAGAACTTGCAGCCCGCCAATTTTGTCCAGTGCTTCACGCCGCACAGCCAGCGTCGAGCCCAGGCCGTAGTGCAACCCGCCCTCAATCCACTTCGACAGCAGCACGCCGGCCTGGAAGTCGGTCGCAATGCCCAGCGCCTCAAGCTTTGAAGCCAGTGTCCCGTGGGCTCGCCCGCGATAAAGCGTCGTCACCAGCCCTACCTCTTGCGGGACTTTGCCACCGAACTCCGCCGCCGGGCCGAAGCACCCCATCACCCGCTCCAGGTAGCGCGGCGAAACAGTAATGTCCGAGTCGTTGATGAGCAGAAAATCGTAACGGGCGTGCGGGGCAAGCTGAACCAGCGTGCTGACCTTGGCGTTGGTTCCCAGCCGCTCGGGGCACTCGATCAGACGGATGGACCGTCCAGGAAACTCGGCCCGCAACTGCCCCACGGCCGCCACAGCCGGGTCATCCAGAGAAGTGACGCCAAAGAGCAGTTCAAACTCGCCCGCGTAACTCTGGTGGCAATGGCTGCGGAAGGCGTCCATCATGCCGGGGTCAAGCCCCTTCAAGGACTTGAGCACGCTCACGCCGGGCGCAAACTCCGCCAACGCTCCGCGCCGCTCCGCTAGGAAGAGCCGCGCCGCAACCACGGCGGCCAGAAAATAGCCCATCCCGGCCACGGCCAGAATTGTGGTCAGAATCTCCACGGATTGAGCAAAAATGTGCGCCATCCCAGCGCTAAGTGTAACGGAAAAGCAGGCATCAGTGGTCGGCGGTCAGTAGTTAACAAGGATGCTCGATTTCCTCCGCCAACTCCTAAACGCCGAAGCGAGGTACTGACTACTGTTCACTGACCACTGACCACTGCTACTCGTACCGCAGCGCCTCAATCGGGTCCAGGTTGGCCGCCTTCCAGGCCGGGTAGATGCCGAAGATCAGGCCGATGGCGCAGGAGACGCCGAAGCCCAGCAGCACCCACATCGTAGACAGCGTGGCTGGTAGGCCGATGGGCAGCAGGTAGACGATCCCCGTAATCACGGCGCCCAATATCACGCCAATCACCCCTCCCAGGGCGCACAAGGTCACAGCCTCCGTGGTGAACTGGGTCAGAATGTTGTGTTTCGTGGCCCCGAGGGCCTTGCGAATGCCGATCTCGCGCGTGCGCTCCGTGACCGAGACCAGCATGATGTTCATCACTCCCACGCCGCCCACCATCAGGCCGACGCTGGAGACGGCGATCATGAAGGCCACCAGCCCGCCGGTCAACTGGCCCCAAAGCTTGGTCAGCGAGTCCGGCCCGAAGATCTCAAAGTTATCCGGCGCCTCCACCTTCACCTTGCGGCGAATGCGCAGCATCTCACGGATCTCGTCCTCCACCAGCGCTTTATTCCTGGGGTCGTCGTACTTCACCGTGACCCACATATCCAGATCTTCCGGGTGCAGACTGTGAAAAGTGCCCAGCGGAACAAAGACCTGGTTGTCGTCTGGATTCTTGCCGCTGCCGAAGACCTGCTTCCGCTTGTCCAGCACGCCGATCACGGTGTAGAGGCCGGTCTCGATGTTGACCTCCTTGCCCACCGCCGGTTCGTTGCCGAAGAGTTCCTCCCAGGTGTCGTAGCCCAGTACGCAGACGTCCGAGTGGCGCTGGTCCTCGTCTTCGGTAAAGAGGCGGCCCTCCAGGAAGGTCAGGTCCATCACGTCGCCCGCCTGGGCTGTTGCCCCGGTCAAAATGGTCCCAGCAACCTTCTTTCCGTTATATTTCACGGCCACATCGCCCACGCGAAACTGGGATTTCACATGCTGGTAGCTGCCGTCGGCCGCCACCACGTGCGGCATGGTGCGCAGGGCCATCACGTCGCCCAAATTCAGCTTCTTGCGCGTGAGCTGCTCGGTGGTGGGCCGCACGCCGATCACCGGCATGTGAAAAACCCAGAAGGAGTTTGTCCCCAGCGAGTCGGCAAAGTCGGCCACGCGGTGGTTGAGCCCGCTGATGATCGAGGAGATGGCGATGACCGTCGTAACGCCGATGACGATGCCCAGCGTGGTCAGTCCCGAGCGCAGCTTGTTAGCCCTCAGCGTATCCAGGGCCATCTTGACGGATTCCAGCGTTTGTCCTTGCACCATGATGCACCTGGCTAACAGCTTGCAGTTGACAGCGAACAGCCCTCAGTTCTTTGGAGCCGGGTCCTTGATCGATTGCAAAAAGGAATAAATCATCTTTCCGACTTCATGCGACAAGCGATCCGCTTCATCGATCAGCGCGGAATCCCCAAACTCTAGTGCGCGAGCAATTTCCAATTGAGTCTGCAACTCGCACAAGGAACCGCGAGCAATACCAAGAAACTGCTGGAACTCTCCGGGACTTAGCCTTCCCTGTCCTTCCGCGATGTTGCTCGGTACAGAGACCGCAGCGCGTCTGATCTGGCTGGTAAGACCGTAGATTTCCTCGCGTGGGAATTCACGCGTCAAGCGATAGATCGCAACAGTCAATTGCATTGACCTTTGCCAAACCTGTAGATCTCGAAACGAATGCGACATAGAGAACCTCGATTACATCGAACGGCTAACTGTAAGCTGTTAGCTGTCAACTGTTAGCTGTCGTCACAGCTCCGCCCTGAGCGCCACCACCGGGTCCAGTTTTGCGGCTTTGCTGGCCGGATAGACGCCAAAGAAGATGCCCACGGCGCCGGCCAGAACCAGTCCCAGAAGAATCGCCCACAGCGGTGCGCTGGTCGGGAAGCCCACGACCAGCGTAATCAACCTGCCTACGCCTACACCGCAGAACACGCCCAGCGCGCCGCCCACCATCGCCAGGGTTGCGCTTTCGATCAGGAACTGTAGCAGCACATCACGCTGGCGCGCGCCCAGAGCCTTGCGCACGCCGATCTCGCGGGTGCGCTCGGTCACTGAGACCAGCATGATGTTCATGATGACGATGCCGCCCACCACCAGCGAGATGGAGGCAATGCCCAGCACGACCCAGGCGAAGAGCGAGGTGATCTGCTTCCAGATATTGAGGAAGGTATCGTTGGTCTCCATCTCGAAATCGTCGGCTGTTCCGGGCGCGTCGTGGCGGCGGGTGCGCATTAGCACGCGCACCTCGTTCTTGGCCCGTTCCATCGCTTCGGCGCCGCCTTCGGCGCGGGCGTAGATCTTGACCGAAGAGTTGGTGCCATAAGTCTGCTGATAGGTGCTGATGGGCATGGCCACCCAGTTGTCCTGCGACTGGCCCAGCATCTTGCCCAGGCGGTCGCCCACGCCGATGATGGTGTAGGGAACGCCGTCCACGCGGATTTCCTTGCCCAGGGGGTCGCCGTCCCCCAGCAGGTTATCCACAATGTCGTAGCCCACAATGGCGTTGTGGGTTGCGTAGTCCTCATCGGCGGGGGTAAAGCCGCGGCCCAGAACAATGTCGATGTTATGCAGAGGCAGCATCGTCCAGGTATAGCCGCGCAGATCGGAGTTGTTGCTCGAGTGCCGGTTGTAGACCACGTTGCCCGTGCTGTATATCGTTGCTCCCACTGTGCTGCATTCAGCGCAGTGGTCGCGCACTGCCTCGTAGTCCTCAATGCGCACAATCTTGCGCTTCTGATAGCGGAAGTAGTCGTCGGCGGAGAAGATCACCCCAGCCATACGCGAAACCGTGAAGACGTCGGCGCCGTAGCCCGTCAGCTTGGTGCTCACATATTTGTCTGCGCCGTTCACCAGGGTGACGACCATGATCACCGAGGCCACGCCCATCACCACGCCGATCAGCGTCAGCACAGAGCGCAGCTTGTTGGCCCACAAGGACTGAAGTGCGAGTTTGAATGCCTCACTGAAGAGCATGAATCTGCTTTCTGTTCAAGCGCCGGTCCAGCCGGTCGCCCCGGCTTGGCCGCGACCCCGTCTCCGGGAAACAAACTCCGATCCGCGGGGAGCGGAGCCAGGCTCCAACCCGATCTCCCCAGTGTACGCAATCTCTGCCATTCCTATCGACGCAACACAAACCCGCCTGGCCGCTTTTCGCATCCGGAAAGCAGTTGAGGCCGGGAGATTTCGCCCATTTTTTGATACGCAAAGGGCCGCGCGCAGGTTCCTGCGCCCCGGCAGAACCCGGCCGAAAAGCCAAAGAATGCGCGATATTACGGAACTTTTTCGCCTCCGTCTGACGTAGCATGGATGGGCACGCAGTTTTGCGCCTGTTTTTTGAATGGAATCCACAATCGCTCATCTCACCGGAGGTCCCATGATCCGTGCTTGCTCCCGGTTTGCCATAGCCCTGCTGGCTCTGGCCTCGCTGCTTCCCGTCGTTGCTTCCGCCCAAACCTCTTCCGCGCAGCCCCCGTTGCTGCTCCGCTACCCCTCCCTCAGCCAGGATCAGATCGCCTTCCGCTACGCTGACGATATCTGGACTGTCAGCCGCCAGGGCGGCGAGGCCGAGCGGCTCACCTCCAACGGCCAAGTGGCTGCGGGGCCGTTCTACTCGCCCGACGGCAATTGGATTGCCTACTCGGCCCACCTCAACGGCAACACCGACGCCTACATCATCCCCGCCGCGGGTGGTGTTCCCCGCCGCATCACCTGGCACCCTGACAGTAGCGCCGTCGTGGGCTGGTCGCCCGACGGCAAGGACCTGCTGATTATCAGCGGTCAGGCCAGCTATCGGCACTATCAACGGCTCTTCCGTGTCCACGCCGATGGCTCCAGCGTCCCCGAGCTGCTACCGCTTCCCTCCGGCTTCCAGGCTTCCTTCTCGCCCGACGGCCAGTCGCTGGCCTACCAGCCCTTCACCAAGTGGCAGCCGGCCTGGAAGCGCTATGTCGGCGGCCAGACCACCCCCATCTGGATCGTCAACCTCAAGACCCTCGACCTGGTCAAGGTGCCCCGCGAGAACTCCAACGACTCCAACCCCGTCTGGGTCGGCAACCAGGTCTATTTCCTCTCCGATCGCGATAGCACAGGAAAAAACAACGGCCCGGTCGCGCTTTATCGCTACAACGCCGCGACCAAAGAAGTAGCCCAGGTGCTGCCGAACAAGGGCCTTGATCTGAAGTCCTTCCAGGCTGGCCCCGGTGGGCTGGTCTATGAGCAGTTCGGCTCCATCCACTTGCTCGACACCGCAACCAACGCCGACAAAACCGTCTCCATCCAGATTCACGGCGAGCTGGCCAGCCTTGCGCCTCACCGGGCGAACCTCGCCCCGGACGAGATTCAGAACGCCGCCCTCTCGCCCACCGGCGCCCGCGCCGTCTTTGAGGCGCACGGCGAGATATTCACCGTGCCTGCCGAGAAGGGCGACACCCGCAACCTGACCCAGACCCCCGGCGTGGCCGAGCGCGACCCCTCCTGGAGCCCGGACGGCAAGACCATCGCTTACTTCTCCGACGCATCGGGCGAATACCAGCTCTACCTCCACGACCAGACAGGCTTCAAGTCGCCCACGGCCATCGACCTCGGTCCTGAGCCCAGCTTTTTCTACAGCCCCACCTGGTCACCCGACTCCAAGCACATCGCTTACACTGACAAGCACCTGCGCCTGTGGACCGTGGATTTGCCTTCCGGCAAGCCGGTGCTGGTAGACAAGGAAACCTATGGAAATTGGGGCCCGGCCTTCGACGCCGCCTGGTCGCCGGACTCCAAGTGGATCGCCTATCACCGCGACCTCGACAACCAGATGGACGCCATCTTCCTCTACTCGCTGGAAACTCACAAAGCGACCCAGGTGACTGACGGCATGAGCGACGCCATCAACCCCTCCTTCGACCCCAACGGCAAGTACCTTTACTTCCTCGCCTCCACCGACGACGGCCCCTCGAAGGCCGGCATCGATCTCTCCTCCCTTGACCGCGCGCAAACCAGGGCCGCCTATGTGGTGGTGCTCTCCAAGGACGGCGCCTCGCCCGTGCCCCCGCAAAGCGACGACGAGAAGATCAAGGATGAGGCCAAGAAAGACGACAAGAAGGACGCCGACAAGAAAGACAGCGATAAGAAGGACGAAAAGAAGGACGCGGACAAGAAGGACGGCGACAAGGACAAGAAAGACGCCGACAAGCCGGTCGAGGTCAAGGTGGACCTTGACAGGATCGGTGACCGCATCCTGGCCTTGCCCATTCCTGCTCGCAATTATGGCGGAATCGCCGCCGGCAAGACGGGAGTTCTCTTCCTCGGCGAGACAGCTCCTTTTGGCCGCTCCAGCAACGAGGACGGCGGTCCGGGCATCCGCGCTATCTGGCGGTTTACGCTGGAAAAGCGCCAGACGGAATCAGTGCTCAGCGACCTGGACGCGTTCACCGTTTCCGCCGACGGCTCCAAGGTGCTTTACGGCCGCAAGGGCGGCTGGACCATCGCCTCGGCTGACGATCTGAAGCCCAGCGACAATGCCCCAGGCAAGCCTCTGAACCTGGGTGGGCTTGAAACCGTCATCGATCCCCGCGCCGAGTGGCGCCAAATGTATCACGAGACTTGGCGCATCGAGCGCGACTTCCTTTACGACCCCCACACCCACGGCCTCAGCATTCCCAGGATCGAGGCCAAGTACAAGCCCTACCTTGACACGCTCGCCTCGCGTTCCGAGTTCACTTATCTCTCCACCGAGATGCTCGGCGAGATCACCATTGGCCACATGTTCATCCGTGGCCCGCACCAGCCAGACCACGGCGCGAAGACCGGCCTGCTGGGCGCCGACTACAAGACGGAGAACGGCCGCTACCGCATCGTCAAAATCCTCGGCGGCCAGAACTGGACCCCCGGCTTGGCCTCACCGCTCACCCTGCCCGGCGTCTCCGTTCGTGAGGGCGAATACCTGCTGGCGGTCAACGGCCGCGAGCTGCACTCCGCCGACAACCTCTACGAATTCTTCGACGCGACAGCCGGCAAGCAGACTGTGCTCCACGTCGGCGCCAACCCCGACGGCAAGGACGCTCGCGACGTCACGGTGGTGCCCATCAGCGACGAGGATGGCCTGCGCAACCTGGACTGGATTGAAGCCAACCGCCGCAAGGTTGGCGAGCTCTCCGGCGGCAAGGTGGCTTACGTCTACATGCCCAACACCGGCGGCTCCGGCTACACCAACTTCAACCGCTACTTCTATTCGCAGCTCGACAAGCAGGCCCTGGTGCTCGACGAGCGCTACAACGAAGGTGGCTTCATCGCCGACTACGTGGTGGACGTGCTCAAGCGCTACCCGTTTTCCGGGGCGGTCGAGCGCGATGGCAAGCCGGTGCACGATCCAGTGGGCGCCATCTTCGGCCCCAAGGTCATGCTCATTAACCAGAACTCCGGCTCTGGCGGCGACGCCATGCCCTGGTACTTCAAAAAGGCCGGCATCGGCAAGCTGGTGGGTACGCGCACCTGGGGTGGCCTGGTGGGCATCGGCGGTTATCCCACACTGCTCGACGGCGGCTCGGTCACCGCGCCCCGTTATGCCATCTATGGCCTCAACGGCCAATGGGAGGTGGAAAACCATGGCATCGCCCCCGACGTTCCCGTCGAGGACCTGCCCAAGGACGTAGCAGCCGGCCACGACCGCCAGCTCGAAACCGGCGTCCAACTGGTGCTGGACGAACTGAAGGCCCATCCCGTGCCGGAGATTCCCATCCCGCCTTATCCGAACTACCATCAGGGCGACAGCCTCGGAAACAAGTAGGCAGCTAACCAATTTCAGTCTGGGTGCCCCAGGTCTCGATTTTGAGACCTGGGATACCTCGACCCTCAATCAGTCTGGCTGGGTGGAATACCGCGAACCTCGACCATCGCGGAATACTCACGCCTTTTTCTGGCGCTGGGCAGCCGAAGGCAGGTGGTCACCGTCCCGAGCTGCCAAACCCTTTTTCCGCGCGCGCCGACTCTTCCAGGTTTTCCACAGTTTCCACATCCCCGGTGAGTACCGGAACTGGAATCATCTGGGCAATCTTCTCCCCGGCCTTCAGCTCGACGGCAGTCTCGCCCAAGTTGGTCATCAGCACCAGAATCTCGCCCCGGTAGCCGGCGTCAATCACCCCAGCGGTGGTGGCAATCCCCCGCGCCGCCATGGATGACCGGTCCCGCACCAGCAACCCCAGCGGAGCGCCGGTCGCCGGGTGCCTGGCCTCGACGGCAATGCCGGTTCGCACCTTCACCGTAGCCCGTGGGCTCAGCGCCACACCCTCCAGCACAAACAGGTCATAGCCCAGGTCCTCGCCCGGATGGGCTACCACCGGAGCACGCGCCCCCACCTCCAACAGCTTCACTCGCAGCATCTCTTCATGGTAACGGAGCAGACGGAGGATGAAAACGGAGCCGAGAGATGAAACTTGCGTTGATCTTCCTTCTCGGCTAACTTGCTAACTCGCTATCACCGCGAAGCGGTGGCTAACTTGCTGCATTTGACAGAACATTCTCCGCAGATTTGTCATTTATATTGTTCAACTTGCAGAACTACTGGAATCTTGTGTATTTTGCTATTCCTTAACTCCGCGAACACGCGCGCAGCGCGGCTAACCCAGCTAACCCCGCTCAAAAATGGTCAGCCCCGGCCAGAAGCTTCTCCCGGCCGGGGCTGTCGTTTGTGCTTCGAATCAATTCGGCAGGAAGATCCTGTAAGCCGAATTCTGTCGTGTGCGGTCATTCCTCTA
>CAYQSI010000084.1:0-12152 GCA_964420185.1 uncultured Occallatibacter sp.
CCAGCAATTGGTGGCTTTCGTCGGGAATGGCGTCCCCGCTCACCAGCGCCACCAGCGGCCCGCTGCGCCGCACCTCCAGCGAGGCCAGGTCGGAGTCCGCCAGCGGCTTGGGCCAGGCTGGCTGGGCTTGCTTGCCCGCCTTGATGTAGTCGCGAATTTTGGCTTCCTGCGCGGCGGCCATCTGCGGCGTTGGATAGTCGATGATGGTCAGCGTGGCCGGGCCGGAGCGCAGCGTGTAGTTGGCGGTCACAGTCTCCGCGCCGCGATCGAAGCCCACCACTTCCGGCGGCAGCACGCCGCCCGAACCGGCGTAGCCCACAGGTCCCAGCGCATAGTGCGTGGTCTGGCCGTCCAACTTGGTTTGCGGCAGGTTGGCCAGGATGGGAGGCGCCAGCGCCTTGCCGCCTTCCGGCACCGGCAACTGGGCGGCCAGTTCGCGCAGTTCCGCGCCCGACATGGGGCCGATGTGCGAGAAATTCGCGTCGACCACGGTGTTGCCCACCCAGAAGAGCACGCGATTGTGGTTCGACGTTGCGCCAGCGCCGATCTCTTCCCTGGGCCAGCCCGACTGGCGGTAGAAGGTATAGGCCCCGTAGGCTCCGCTGGCGTCGTGAAAGCGCAGCGCCCGCAGGCTCAGGGTTTCGCCGCTTCGCTTGTAGCCGGCCAGCGCGGCGTCGGCAAAGTCGTACTCTTTGAGAGCTGTCGCATTAGCCGGGTCGGCCTGGGCCGCATCGGTCAACTTCTTCGGTGCGCCTGTGGCCACCCAGCCGGCAAACGCCTGCGGCAGCAGCGCCTTGGGCACGGGCGGAAGCACCAGGTGCGCGGCGCCCTGCGGAACTGAGGCCTTGGTGGGCGCGGACTGCCCCTGACCAGAGGCCGCGCTGCCAACCAGTGCCACCGAACAAACCACAATTGGAATCCAACGCATCGACACGCTCCCATCTTCAGGGTACACGGTTCTGTGGTTACCGTCGCCGGCGGCATCCCCTCTTTACTTGGACACTGGCAGTGCGCGAAAGGTTCCTGCGGTCAGCTTTCGCCGCCCTGCCAGTGCGTGAGGCGCGGCAGCCAGCGAGGCACATTGCGCTTGAAGAGGGGATAGTCTTCCGGATGGCGCCGGCTGAGGGTTGGCTCTTCATACAGGCGAACGAAGAGGTTCAATCCCAGACAGAGCAGCGCCATTTCGATCACCAGACCCCGATTCCAGAACAGCACTGTCTCGCCGGCCAGTGCGATCAGAACGCCAGCGTACATCGGGTTGCGGACGTAGCGGTAGAAGCCGCAAACCACCAGCCGCTCGGTGGGCACCGTGGGCAAGAGCGTTCCCCGGCCCACATCGATAAAGCGGCGCACGGAATCGAGCCCCGGCGTGAGGCCGGCAAAGATCAACACGGCGGCCAGAAGCTTCTGCCAGAACGGCTCTCCGGCGGGAATGTGGAAGCGCGTGATCCAAAGCGGCAGATAAATCAGCACGATCCCCGGGCCGCCAAAGACGGTGAAGAGAACCGAGACAACGATGTTGCGGCGGTGGGTGGACATTTATTGCGGCCCTTGTTTGCGCTCGATGGTGGTTTCATCCTTCGCATTCGCGTCCGCGTGCTTCGGAAGCAGGAGCCATGTGGCGATTGCTGACAAAGTTACCAGCGCTACAGCCAATCGATCGCCGTGCAGCCCAAAAATCTGTACCGCAATGACGGTTCCGAGGATGAAGCATCCGCCCCAGATACAAAAGCAGGCCAGGCCGCGAACAACCTGCATCACCCACGGATACTCCTCCGTCCATCGCGCAGGGTTACGAAAACAATCCGCGGGATGCGCGTAGAAGTAGCGCGCCATGAAGATCACGCAGCCGCCTAAAACGGCGCGGAAGACCACGGCCATGAAGAAACTGGAAACCGATTGTGCGGGAATCATCATTTCTGCCGCCAAGTTCTATGGCCACATCATCCCACACAATCGTTCTGAATGCTCGCAGGGCTTCTCGCCGCCCACCATGCATCGAAGGCTGCCAGCGAGCGCTCGCACTGGAGGCGATGGCGCTCCTTCTTGTCTCGCACTTTTTTGCGCAGCTCCTCTTCGAGCGGCTCCAGCAGGTCGAAGGTCATGTTGGCCGGTTGAAAGTCCTTGGGGGAGGCGTGAGTAATGTAATGCACCAGTGAGCCGAGAGCGCTGGTGCGCGGCGCTGGCGTGGGTTCTACTCCACGCGCCAGTGAAGCCGCATAAATCCCCGCCAGCAGCCCGGTCGCAATTGACTCCGTGTAACCCTCAACGCCTGATAACTGCCCCGCGAAGAGAAGCCGCGGCTCCTTCTTCAGGCGCAGAGTTTCATCGAGCAGCAGAGGCGCCTGAATATACGTGTTGCGATGAATCTGACCGTAACGCAGGAAGCGCGCGTTTTCCAGGCCGGGAATCAAGCGCAGCACACGCGCCTGTTCGCCAAACTTCAGGTGGTTCTGGAAGCCCACCAGGTTATAACTGTCAGCGCGCAGATTTTCCTTGCGCAACTGCACCACGGCCCAGGGCGTCCTGCCGGTGCGCGGGTCGCGCAGCCCCACGGGCTTCATCGGACCGAATCGCAAAGTATCGCGGCCGCGACGGGCGAGAACCTCGATGGGCAGGCAGCCCTCGAAGTAATCAAGTTTCTCCCACTCTTTGGCCTCCGCGGGCTCGGCGGCGAGCAGCGCATCCAGAAAGCGGTCGAACTCCGCGCGGTCCATCGGGCAGTTGATGTAGTCGGCTGTCCCCTTGTCCCAGCGCGCGGCAAAGTAGACGCGCTCCATGTCGATGGACTCGGCCTCGACAATCGGCGAGATCGAGTCATAGAACGCCAGGCGCCCGGAGCCAGTGATGCGCTCGATCTCGGCGCTCAAGGCGTCGGAGGTCAAAGGGCCGGTGGCCAAAATGGTGCACTTCGTGCCGTCCTCGTCTTGGGTGAGTGAAGCGCCAAGGCTGGTGACTTCTTCGCGGAAGATGCGAATCCTCGGCTCAGCGGCAATTGCCTCCGCAATCCGCCGCGAAAACTCGACGCGATCCACGGCCAGCGCGTGGCCTGCGGGGACAGCCGATTCATCTGCAAGTCGCAAAAGAGCGGAAGCTCCACGCCGCATCTCCTGCTTCAGCAGCCACGGCGCCGTGTTCGGCGATTCGCTCTTCAACGAATTGGAGCAGACCAGTTCGCCGAATTCTGTGGTCTGGTGGGCCGGGGTCAGCCGTGGCTTGCCGTCCACCATCGCGCGCATCTCGTAGAGGTCCACCTCGCAGCCCAGCCGCGCCGCGGTCAATGCCGCTTCAGGCCCGGCCAGTCCGCCGCCGATCACGCGAATCCTCACAGTGCTCCCTCCGGAACCCCGGCCAGCCGCTTCAGCGGCTCGCCGGTCACGCGCACAGTACGCCACTCGTCAAGAAATTCAGCCCCCATCGCCTTGTAGAAGTCGATGGCCAGCTTATTCCAGTCCAGAACCTCCCACTGCAAGCGCAGGCAATCCTTTTCCACCGCGACAGCCGCCACTCGTTCGAGGAGCGCCTTGCCGATCCCCAGGCCGCGAAACTCCGGCTCAACGAACAAATCCTCCAGATAGAGTCCCGGCCGTCCCAGCCAGGTGGAGTAGTTGAAAAAATAGAAGGCAAAACCTGCCGGCCGGCCTTCATGTTCGGCTATCAGGCAGAAATAAAATGGGTTGGGGCCAAATCCATCCCGTTCCAGGTCCGCTTCGGTGGCCATCACGGCCTCCGGAGCGCGCTCGTAGGCCGCCAGTGCGCGAATGAATTTCAGAATCTGCGGTATATCCCCACGGGTCGCGGGGCGAATTGTGATTGCCATGGTTTTATTCTAGGGTGTGATACAGGCCACACGCACAGGCTTGCCGCACAGGGTACCATGGAAAATTGAGCATGGTGGCGTGAGCCAACGTGTGCTCGCTGACGGCAGACAGACGCACCCTGTGGCCAGGCTCCAGGTTCTATGCGGTCACGGCCGGCAAAATATGACTTTTTTGAGCTCGCGGACAGCCTCGTTCGCGCCGCTCCCAAGGAGAAGAACATGAAACGCACGATTCCACTTTGGCTGGGCCTGCTGGCATTCGCCCTTTTGCCCGCGCTTGCGCAAACGCCCGCGCCCACAGTGCCCACGGGCAAGATTCACGGCCACATCACTGGACCGGAAGGCGCCCCAAGAACCTCGGGGTCTGTGAGTCTCTCGTCCGACGGCGGCCACACCAATAAGTTCACCTTCCCGGTCACTTCGACTGGCGACTATGAGGGCCAGGCGACTCCCGGCACCTACATGGCGATCTTCCGGGCGGCCGATACACCTGCTGACAAGATGGTCGACTCCTTCGATAGCGTCAAGATTGTGGTTGGCCAGGATGTGCTCCAGGACTTCGATATGTCCCGCAAGGAGTTCATCGAGAAGAACCTGACCGTGGAACAGAAGAAGCAACTGGAAGAGGTCAGGAAGCACAACGCCGAAGCATTGAAGGCCAACGAGGTAATCAAGAACCTCGTCGCCGACCTGGCGACAGGCACTCAGGACTTCAAGGACGCTGAAAAAGCGCGTGCGACGGCAATCCAGACCCTCGGCGCCACCGCCTCCAGGGCTGATGTCGATGCCAAGGAAGCAGAGATCAAGACCGCGAAGTATACCGAAGTCGAAACCCTCATGCTCAAGGACACGCAGGCCAAGGCCGACGCTTCCGCTCTGTGGGCTGAGTTGGGCCAGGCAGAAGTCGGCCTGAAGAAGTATGACGAGGCGGAAGCCGCGTACAAGAAGGCCGTTGAGGTCGAGGCCGCATCGAAGAAGCCAAATGCTCAGAATCAGGGCGCTGCCCAAGCCGGCCTGGGTGAGATCTATGCGCGCACCGGCAAGGTTCCCGAAGCGAACGCGGCCTATGATGAAGCCGCCAAGGTCAATCCGACGATGGCTGGCTTCTATCTGAGGAACGAAGCCGTGATCTTTTACCAGACGGGCAATGCGGACGCCCAGGCAGCCGCTGCCGACGAGGCCATCAAGGCTGATCCGACCCAGGCTCTCCTCTATTACCTCAAGGGCCAGGGACTCGTCCAGAAAGCCACCGTCGACGCCAAGACGGGACGGTACATCCTGCCTCCGGGTTGCGCCGAGGCCTACCAGATGTATCTGCAACTGGCTCCTACAGGCCAATTTGCCGCTGACGCTGCGGGCATTCTGACCCAGGCTGGACAAAAGGTAGACACCAACTACAAGGCGCCCAAGGCTCCCAAGAAGTAGGTTTGCTTTGTGCTTTGCCGCTGAAGGGCGCTCCCGGTTGCCGGGAGCGCCCTTCGCGTTTCTCCTGGCCCCTTCGTCAATCGGGTCCGGCTAAACCCTCTACAATCCATTCCATGACGTCCGCTCTACCCAGCTATGATCAGGCCGCGGCGCTGGTGGCCGCTTACGCCGAAGCGCCAGGCCGGCTCCAGCCCGCCGTCGAACGTGTGGAACTTGGCCAGGCCTCAGGCCGCGTCCTCGCCCGGCCTCTCTCGGCTGATCGCGATCAGCCTCCCTTCGCCCGTTCCACCCGCGACGGCTATGCCTGCCGCGCCGCCGAGGCCTCGACTCATGCGCCGCTGGCCATCGCTGGCGCTGCCCGTGCCGGCGATCCCCCATCCGGCCCGCTGCCACCTGGTACCGCCTGGGAGATCATGACCGGCGCTCCGGTTCCCGCAGGCGCTGACGCGGTCATGATGCTCGAAGACGTCGAAGCGGCCGGCGCAAAAGTCCGTAAAGTCCGGTTGCTCCCACCCCGCACCGTCAAGCGCGGCGAGAACATTGTTGCCCAGGGCGCTCAGGCCCGCTCCGGAGACGAGTTGCTTCCCGCCGGAACCGTGCTCCGCTTCGGGCAGATCGCCTTGGCCGCGGCCTGCGGTACCACTGCTCTGGAGGTCTTTGTCCGGCCCCGCGTGGCCATCCTGGCCACCGGCGACGAACTCGTTTCTGTCGAATCCTCGCCCGCTCCGGGCCAGATTCGCAACTCTAATGCGCCCATGCTGGCTGCCCTGGTGGCCACTGCTGGCGGCCAGCCCTGGGTCCTGCCCACCGCCGCTGACAACGCCCAGGCGCTCGACGCAGCGCTGGCCCAGGCCGCCGATGCTGACCTGCTGGTCATCTCCGGCGGTGTATCGGCGGGCAAATTCGACCTTGTCGAGCCCGCCCTGGCCCGCATCGGAGCCCGCTTTCACTTCACCGGCGTTCGCATCCAGCCCGGCAAGCCGACGGTCTTCGGAGAGTTGCCCCGCAGCCGCGGCGCTGGCTCGCCGACGCTCCCTTTCTTCGGCCTTCCCGGCAATCCCGTCTCCACGGCCGTCACCTTCCTGCTTTTTGCGGCGCCGGTGCTGGCCGCCCTGGCCGGCATCCGGGAGGCGCGGCCGCGCTTTTGCCTTGCGCGACTGGCTCCGCCCGTGGACCGAAGCGCCAAAGCCGGTCTCACCCGCTTTTTGCCGGCGTATTGCAACTTCAGCGCCTCCGACGGCCAGCCGCCGCAGGCAGCCTTTGTCCCCTGGCACGGCTCCGGCGACCTGGCCGCGCTGGCTCGCTCCAACTGTTTTCTGGTCGTACCGGAGGACGCGCACAGCCTCAAAGCTGGCTCACTCGTTCACATTCTGCTTTTCTGAGGAGTTTAATGCTCGAGCCTCAGCGGCCCCGCAAGCTCTTTGCTCCAGAGACGCAGTTGTGCCCCGGCAGGGCAAAGCGAAGCGGCCAGTCCACGGCCTCGTGGATGCCGATGCGTGGCGTAACCAGCACCTCGGCGGCCACGTAGCCATCGTCGCGCACCTGAAGCGGCGAATGGGAATCGAGCAGGTCGAGGCTGTTGTGCGCCGTCCGTGTGAGGCCGAGCGCCTGGCAAAGGCGGCTTGGGCCGGAGGTAAGCTGCCGGGCCAATTTGCCAGAGGTAAGGCCAGCCGCCAGGAGACCCCGATTCAAGGCCATCTGCTCCGCTCCGGCCACCGGCTCCAGCGCGCGCAGCAGCACGCAACCAGCCCGGCCCTCGGCCTCGCAACTGATGTTCATGCAGAAGTAGCGGCCGTAGATCGAGTAGACGTAGGCGTGGCCGGCAGGGCCGAAGAGAACCCGGTTGCGGGGCGTGGGACCGCGATAGGAATGTGCTGCCGGATCGGGCGGCTGGTTGTGCGGGCCAAGGTAAGCCTCGACCTCCACGATCCGCCCGGCCAACCATTGCGTGGGGCAGTTCTCCGAGCGGCGAACCAGCAATTTGCCAAGGAGCCGCGGGGCCACCTGCTCCGGCGACGCCTCAAAGAAGGCGCGCGGAAGCAGGCGGCCAGGCAGACGCGGAAGTGGCCTTCCTTCAATCGCTACTTGTGTGCTTTCTTCCATTCGTTCAGCAGGGCGAGCACCTCTTCAGCGTGGCCCGCGGGCGTAACCTTGGGAAAAACGTGCAGCAAGGTCTGGTCCGGACCGATCACGAAGGTCGTCCGCTCAATGCCCCACACTTTCTTGCCGTACATATTCTTTTCCTTCAGCACACCAAACTGATTGCACACTTTTTCGTCCACATCGGCAAGGAGCGTGTAGGGCAAGTCGTACTTGGCGCGGAATTTGGCCTGGGCCTGAGGCGTATCGCGGCTGATGCCCAGTACTACTGCGCCGGCTGCCTGAAGTTTGATGAAGACATCGCGAAAACCGCAGGCTTCGATGGTGCAGCCAGGAGTGTCCGCTTTGGGGAAAAAGAAGAGAACCACCGGCTTGCCGGCATAGTCGGAGAGACTTGCGGCCTTGTCTTCGTCGGTTTGCAGGGTAAAGTTGGCGACTTTCTGCTTGAGTTCCATCGGGAAGTACCTCGTATGTTTATTGGAGGCCAGATGATGGCCTTCCGGTTCGATTATTTCCGAACTTTATCACCGGCAAAGCAGCAATCGATAGGATGCGGGGTTGACCCGCGGATACAATGGCGCTAGAAGGGTGGGCGCGTCGCCACTCTTCAAGGGGCTTCCCCCTATGGCTCCCATTGTCACCACACCTGCTCATGAGCGGGCGCCTGAAATCGCAACCTCGACGGCGCCGAACGCAGAGCATCCAAGGCTTCCGGTTCGCATGGGCCGCGCCGCAACTGTGGGCGCGGGCATCAACTGGCCCACGCTGATCGTGATGGCCACCTTCCATCTTGGCGCTCTGGCGGCGCTCTTCTTCTTCACCTGGCAGCGGCTGGCGGTGATGGCGGTGCTCTACGTGCTGGCCATCAATGTGGGCATCGGCATGTGCTATCACCGGCTGCTGACCCATCGCGGCTACCAGACGCCCAAATGGCTGGAATACGCGATGGCCGTCTGCGCCACGCTGTCGCTCGAAGGCGGGCCGATCTTTTGGGTCTCGACGCACCGTGTGCATCACCAGCTCGCCGACCGCGAGGGCGATCCGCACACCCCCCGCGAAGGCGGCTGGTGGGCGCACATCGGATGGATCATCTGGGGCAATGCCCTGCACGCGCAGACCGAGGCGCTCAGCCGCTATTCGCCCGATCTGGCTCGCGACCGCTTTTACGTCTGGCTGAGCCGGTTCCACTGGATTCCGCTCGCGGTGAGCGGCGTGCTGCTGTTCGGCTTGGGCTGGCTTACGGGCGGCGCGGGGAACGCCGTTGGGATGCTGCTGTGGGGCGTCTTCCTGCGCGTGACCCTCGGGCTGCACGCCACTTGGCTGGTCAACTCAGCCACACACATGTGGGGCAACCGGCGCTTTGAGACTCGCGACGACTCGCGCAACAACTGGTGGGTGGCGCTGCTGACGGGCGGCGAGGGCTGGCACAACAACCACCACGCTTACCCCGTCTCGTCGCGCCATGGTCTCGCCTGGTACGAGATCGACCCCAACTACTGGGGCATCTGGCTACTCTCCAAACTCGGCCTCGTGCACAAGATTGTCGTCGCCAAATATGACCGGGCGAATCCCAAACCAGCGGGGCTATGAAGCAGCTTTTGAGCAACTGTCTTGAGTTGCAGCGCACGTTGCCCTTCGTACTGATGGTCAGGTGAATCCATCACTGAGCATTGATGGAAAAGACGTGTCAGGCGTGAACGGAAAAGGCAGAATGATAGGTCACCCTGCCGCTTGGAATTCTTTCAGTCATGGGAAGCGATAAGAAGTATTCCCGGGGAAAGCCTTCAAGAACCAGTTCTGGAATACGCCGGAAACCAAAGCGGCAATAATATGCCGGAGCGCCGACAAGTACGCAGCCTCCAGCGCCTCGTTCACGAAGCGTCTGCAGCCCGGCTTGGATTAACCTTTGGCCGATACCCTGTCGCTGGAACTCGGGCAGCACACCGACAGGCCCAAGGATGAACCATCCACAATCTTGCTCTTCAATCCAGACCGGCGAAAATGCGAGATGTCCGACAACATTTCCGTTGACTTCTGCAACCAGCGAAAGGCTCAGAGCCTTCGCGGCACGCAACGCTTCGACAATCAAGTGTTCTGTTTGCTCGCTGTGAGGATGATCCGCAAAGGCGGCAATTTGAATTTTGCGGATCGATGCATAATCCGCTTCAGTTTCGAGACGAAATTGCATGAATACACCTAATTAACCAGCAACGGACTTCTGAACCTACTTCCCCATCTTCCCCCGCACCCACACTACGGCAAAGACCGGCAGGGCTACGATCAGAACCAGCAGAAAGGCGGGAAAGCCGACATAGCGGTAGGTGTCGGCGTAGCTTACCGCGTGGTGGCCCAGCAGATTCCACGCCAGCAGCGCGAAGATGGCCAGGGTGGTGGAGGCGAAAAACGCGAAGAAGGCTGCCGCAAAAGAAAGCAGCAGGCTGGTAAAGAGGCCAAATCCCCTCAGCGGGAAGCCGAAGACCGTTCCCCCGGCGGGGCGTCCGCTTTGTGCCGATTGCATCAGCTTGAGAGCCTCCGTGGAATAGAATACAAGTTCATGGCGAGCAGCACACAAGTCGATCTTTGGCAGGCGGAGAAAGTGGCCACGCAAGTAACCGTGGCTCAGGCCCCCAACGGAATTCACTACGCGATGTGGGGCGAGACGCGCATCTCGGATGCGGATCTGGAGCGGATGGTGGGCGCTGTGCCGGCCACGCTCGCTGCAGCGCTCGAACACCGTGCCTATTACTTTGTTCCCCTGGCTATTGCCGACACCGACGACACCATGGTCGCGCCCGGCTATACCGTCGAACTGGGCGACCGCGCCATCTGCCATCGCAACGCCACCTTCGGCACTACCGAGGCGGTCTTTCTATCCACACGGCTGGTCGAGGACCGCTTCGGTCTGGCCTTCGAGTTCTTCATCAACGTGGCTCACAACTTTGTCGATGCCGCGGGGGTTCCGGAGAGCTTCTCGTCGCTGGCCTGGTCGCAGGCCGAGGCCCAGGTGCGCGGCGAAACCAGCCAGGACGCCTGGGAGACACGGCGCCGCGCCCAGGATACGCACGCTTCGCAAAAGGGTATCGACGAGCGCTCGCGCTCAACCTACTTCGAGTCGGCCTTCTCCGATTCGCTGGCCGTTTATATGCTCTCGCTGGCCGTTGATTTCGACTATCACGATCTGCGCGAGCGCGAGTACCCGCTGCTGGCCGCACCCGCCCTTGCCGAGCGGTTGCGGCATGTCTCCAGCCTTTTTCCGGCCAACCAGGGCTACGAGTTCCAGATTCTCTATCGCCGCAAGGGATGACGTGTGCGCCAGGGGAGCCGCAACCAGTGGCAGCGAGACTTTACTTGGCGACGAAGATCAAGAAGTAGTCTTGTCCGTCGCTCTTGGTGAAGTCGTACTTGCCCACGCGTTTGAATCCGGCGCGCGCCATCTCGCGCTCTACAACGTCGGGCATGATTCCATGATTGGTCCCATCGCCGTTGCGGTCGATAATTCCGATCTTTGCCCCCGGCCGCAGCGAGAGCTTCAGCTTCTCGATCAGCGGGATCGGATGCGCAAACTCGTGATAGGTCTTGAGAATCAGGACCGCGTCAACCGAATTCGGCGGCAGGTCCGTATCGTCGACTTGTCCCAGCACGGACCGGACATTTTCAAGCTTCTCTCTCTTTGCCCGCGCAGTAATGTAGTCGATGGCTTTGGGGTTGATGTCTTCCGCATACACTGTGCCTGCTGGACCTACGCGGGCGGCCGCCCTCACGGTAAACCATCCTGACCCTGCGCCGACGTCGGCAACTCCCTTCCCCGGCCCGATTCCAAGCAAATCCATCACCCGGTCGATCTGCAGTCTTTTATCCCGGTCGGGGTACTCGAAGATGGAGAGATCTCCAGCGTAGGGTGTGCTGGTGGGCCGCTCAGCCTGTGCGGCCAGGTGCGCCGCGGTCCCTGCCTGCGCTGCGGCTTTGAATGGGGCCAACGTAGCAGCGAGGCAAAGCAGCAGCGCGAGTGCGAGGTACGATTTGATCCGGGCCGCTATCATCCGCGCTCCTCTTTTCGGCGTCACCCTGTCGAGCGCTCACCAGGATGGCTCCGAATCTCCCCAAGTAATTCAGATGCGGAGCCAGGGTGGGTGGACCACCCTGCCAAACTGAAGCTGCCGCATCTCCCCGTTAGCGGTGCAAGGCCGGACGCGCAATCGAAGCAAAATCCCTGGCTTGTGCGCGGATTTCCGCCCAGTCGCGGACGTCGCCAGCTGGCATCTTCTTGAGCGGCGGAATCAAGTTGAATGGGAAGCCAAGCTTGGCGGGATCAAACTTGCCGCCCACAATGTACTGCGCAAACGGCGCGAGCCAAGGGAACTTGGCGAGTTCCTTATCCAACTGTTCTCGCGCTCCCGTCCACTCCTTCTCATCCTCATGAACCGGCCCCGGCACAAACAGAGCCACCGGTACCTTGATCAGTGCAGAGCGGAACTTCGACAGGAAATCTCGCGCATCCTTATGCAATCGAAACATGTAGAGCGGCGCGGCCAGCACCACGGCGGAATACCGCTCGAGCGAGCGCACGTCCTTGACGGGTTGAACTTCAACTGCGAGGTTGTCTTCTCGCAGCGCATCCGCAACGGCCTGGGCAAGCTCTTCAGTTGAACCCATCCGGGTGGCGTAGGTTACCAGAATTATGGGCTCCATAATGCCTCCCATTCTGGCGGAATTATATGCTCTCCGCGTTGTAGGCGATACGCCCTTCGCTGATGGTCCAGCGGACTTTGCCTTGCATGGCAAAGCCATCGAAGGGGGTATTGCGGGA
>CAYQSI010000085.1:0-12119 GCA_964420185.1 uncultured Occallatibacter sp.
GGCCGCTATGCCATCCAGTTCAACTGGCAAGACGGCCACTCCGGCGGCATCTACTCCTGGGAGTACCTGCGCCGCGCCTGCCAATGCCGCGAATGTACCTTCGCCGCCGAAGAGACCACCGGCGCGCCGAACTAAGTCCGGCAACCAGGTGGATTCCCCAACCGCCAACGCTACAGCGGATATCGTTCGGCCTGGATGCAGTGCCGCGCGACCTTCCGGCTTAATCCCACCACATCGGCCGTTGTGAACCTAGCCAGCCGGCGCAGAATGGCGAGCTGAGTCCGCAGCACGTCGCCCTCGCCGCAGGCCGCCAGCACACGGCGCGCCGCTTGCTCGGCCAAGGCAACGGTCTCGTCGGCCAGCAAGCCGGTCATGACCGCAGAGACGCGTGCCGCGCCAGCCCTAACAGCAAACTCAGCCGCCCCGTGCCCAGCTCCGGCCAGCTTGCGCGCCCGCAGCAAGGCCGACTCCAGCGCGTAGACCCCGATGATGATCTCGGCCAGGTCGGCCATCACTTCCTGCTGCTCCTGCAACCCGGAGACGAACCGCTGGCTGGCTGTGCCGGCGGCAAAGAGGGCAATCTTCTTGGCCGCGGCCAGAGCTTCAGTCTCCCGCGCCAAGAGTTCGCCCGCATCGGAACCGGCGTCAAATCTGGGCGGTTGCATCACCTCGTCCATCAGCTTCTTGATTGCTTTAAGCAGCGGCAGCTCTCCGCTCAGTGCGCGCTTCATCAGCCAGCCGGTAATAATCAGCAGGTTAATTTCGTTGGTGCCCTCAAAAATCCGGTTAATCCGCGCATCGCGGTAAATGCGTTCCGCCGGGTACTCCTCGACGTAGCCATAGCCGCCCATGGTAGCGATCAACTCGTCGGCCACCAGGGTCATCATCTCTGAGCCGTAGACCTTCAGGATGGAGCACTCGACGGCGTACTCCTCGATGCAACTCTGGGTTTCGCGCGGCGAGCGGGCTCGCTCGGAGCCAAGCTTCGCCAGACGCGCGTCGATCATGCCCACTGTCCGGTAGACCATGCTCTCGGTGGCGTAGAGCCGTGTGGCGCTCGATGAAATCTTGCGCTGGATGAGGCCGAACTCAGCAATGGGCTTGCCGAAAGCCTTGCGCTCCTTGGCGTAGCAGATCATCTGGCCCAGGGCGTGCCGTGCGCCGCCCAGGCAGGCCACGCCCAGCTTGAAGCGGCCCACATTCAGCACATTGAAGGCGATGTGGTGGCCCTTGCCGGCTTCGCCCAGCAGATTCACGGCGGGGATCTGGCACTCGTCCAGCACCAGCGAGCAGGTCGAGGAGCCGCGAATGCCCAGCTTGTGCTCCTCGGCGCCCACCGTGAGGCCCGGCGTGCCGCGTTCGACGAGGAAGGCGGAGAACTTCTCGCCGTCGATCCTGGCGAAGACGGTGAAGAGGCTGGCGATGCCGCCGTTGGTGACCCACATCTTTTCGCCGTTTAGGGTGTAGTGCGCGCCGTCGGGCGAAAGAGTCGCGCGCGTGCGGATGTTCATGGCGTCCGAGCCGGAAGTGGCTTCGGAAAGCGCGTAGCCGCCCACCCACTCGCACGTGGCCAGCCGGGGCAGGTAGCGCCGCTTCTGCTCCTCGGTGCCGTACCAGACCAGCGGCAGTGTGCTGATGCCAACGTGCGAACCAAAGGCCGTCGAGAAGCTGGCCAGCACCGACAGGTGGTCGGTGATGAGCATCGAACTGGTCTTGTCCATCTCCATCCCGCCGTATTCCTCGGGAATATCGACGGAGGCAAAGCCCAGCTCGCCGGCTTTGCGCAGCAGCGCCTCTATCACCCCCGGCTCCTTGGCCTCGATGGCCGCCGCATTGGGCAGGATCTCCTCTGCGGCAAACTGCGCCGCGGTCGAGGCTATCTGCCGCTGCTCCTCGTTCAGGTCTTCGGGAGTGAAGATTTCGGCAGGGGTGCGGGATTCCAGCAGGAAACTGCCGCCCGCGGCAGCAACGATGGGGGAAGGGCTCAAGGCGGACATTGGCAATTATCTCCAACTGCCAAAGAACATTACCGGAAGCGGGCGTCAGAGAGCAACTTGGGCGGCCAAGCCACTGTGGCGTCGAATGCAGGGACTTCGACTACCGCGCCTTCGGCCTCTTGCCGTCCCGCCGCACGGGGCACTTCATCCCTTCAACGCCGCCTCCCACTTCACCGGCGCTTCCATTCATTTCTTAGCCAGCCAGTTCAAGTACTCCGGCAAGGAGTGAAATTGATCCACGTGGTCGGGCGCCGAGTTGCCGGCAAAGCCGACCACCAGCAATCCACCCATTCTTACCTCGCTCAGCATTTGCGTTTCCATCGGCCCCCATTGGACCACCGGATGCGCGGCCAGTCCCCACTCCCGCAGCAAGTAATCCGCGGTTTCCGTCGTGCTGGCAAAAGTGCCGGGAAAGATCTCCGAGTGGGTGACGATCAGCCGCTTTTTCCCCGCCATTGCGTCGCGTCCCAGGCGCAGCCAAACCTGCAGATTGTCTGTCTCGATCTTGGATTCCACCGGGCCCGGCGTGCCATTCACGTAGCCGGTATGAACCCCGTCGATGCACAGCACGCGGCTGACGCGGTCGTAAGACGCCGGATCGCCCAGGATTTGCCGCAGCGCGCCGCAGCCTGCGCTCCAGCCGCCCAGATCGATCTCGCTGAATTTCAATCCGCTTTTGGCTTCCGCTTCGGCAATCAGGCTGAGAAAACGCGCAGGGTCCGCAAACAGCTTCGTATAGGTAGCCGAGCCCGCGCCGGCCTGAATGGGAATCACCGCCATATTTCGCTGCTGGGAGGCAGCAAGTTCTGGGAGCCAATCGCCGCCGTGGAAGAACAGCAGCAGCTTCACCGGGTGCTTTTGTGTCACCTTGTCTGGAATGAACAAGCTGCCCACTTCCAGCGGCAGCCGCCGTCCAGGAGGCAGTATTTTCGTCAGCCGCGCGTGCTCCCTGGTGTGCTCCACCATGGGAGACGGATTCTGTTGCGCCTGCGCCATGAGACTGACGGCAAAAAACAAAGAAAGAAGAGCCGCCAAACGGCCCATTTTAACCAGTTTCAAGGGTTCCCCCGAAAAGAGATTCCGCATTGCCGGGATGGAATGGCATCCCGGACGCCCTGCTACGGCAAAGAGTAGCACACGCCCTGCCGCCAGGACCTACTGCCAGGGATCGATCTGAACTCGATGGGCCACATCCGCCGGCTGGCCGAGGGATGAACTGACCGACGATCAGAGCCGGAATCGCGTACAATTTGGGGGTATCAGTACCGTGGAGGCTTGCCCTGTTTGCCGTGCTTGTGACCTGTATGAATTCCACCGCCAGTCTGCTGCATGGGCTAACCGTGCGGATGACCCCATTGCTGGCATTCGCTTCCCAGAACGGCCTCCGCCACTACCTGAAGATGCAGTATGCCGACCAAACCTTCAAAGGGCTCTACCACTGGAATTGGTTTGATCTGGCGATGCTGCTGCCCTACTTCGCGGTGATGATCGCCCTGTCGTTCTATGGCGTTCATCGCTACACCATGTGCTACGTCTATTACAAGAACCGCCAGAACTACCATCCTGACCCGCCGCGGCACTTCGCCGAGTTGCCGCGAGTGACCGTGCAACTGCCCATCTTCAACGAGCAGTTCGTCATCGACCGGCTGATCGAGGCGGTCTGCGCCATGGAGTATCCGAGCGACAAATTGGATATTCAGGTGCTGGACGACTCCACCGACGAGACCCAGCAGGTGGCCGCCGGCATCGTCGCGCGCTATGCGGCGCTCGGCCACCCCATCACCTATATTCACCGCACCAATCGCATCGGCTACAAGGCCGGGGCGCTGGCCGCTGGCCTCACCGTGGCCAAGGGCGAGTTCGTAGCCATCTTCGACGCAGACTTTGTGCCGCCCCCGGACTGGCTGATGAAGGTGATTCACCACTTTGCCGAGCCCGAGATCGGGATGGTGCAAACCCGCTGGACGCACCTCAACCGCAACTACAGCCTGTTGACCCGGATTGAGGCCATCCTGCTGGACGCGCACTTTGTCATGGAGCAAGGCGCTCGCTCCCGCTCCGGCGAGTACTTCAACTTCAACGGCACTGCCGGCATGTGGCGTGTCAAAGCCATTGAAGACGGCGGCGGCTGGCAGCACGATACCCTCACCGAAGACACAGACCTCAGCTATCGCTCGCAGATGGCAGGCTGGAGGTTCAAATACCTGCCCGACGTCGAGTGCCCCTCCGAGTTGCCCATTGAGATGAGCGCCTTTAAAACGCAGCAGGCGCGCTGGGCCAAGGGACTCATCCAGACCTCCATCAAGATTCTGCCCCTGGTGTTCAAGTCCAAAGCCACGCGGCGCAATAAGTGGGAGTCCATCCAGCACCTCACGGCCAATTTGAGCTACCCGCTGATGGTCATCATGACGGCGTTTCTGCTTCCGGCCATGGTTGTGCGCTTCTATCAGGGCTGGTTCCAGATGCTGCTGATCGATTTTCCGCTCTTCACCGCCTCCACTTTCTCCATCGCGGTTTTTTACCTGGCGGCCGAGCGCGAGCTATTTCCCAAAACCTGGTGGAAGACCTTTTTCTATCTTCCCGTCCTGATGGCCCTGGGCATCGGCCTCACGGTCACCAACACCAAGGCGGTGACGGAGGCCCTGTTAGGCATCAAGAGCGCCTTTGTCCGCACTCCCAAGTACCGCGTGGCCAAGAAGGGCGAAAAGTCTCAGGCCGCCAAGTACCGCAAACGGCTGGTGCTGGCCCCGTGGATCGAGATAGCCATCGGCACCTACTTCTTCATGGCCATTCTCTACACCTTCTCGAACCACAACTACTTCACCGCGCCGTTCCTGATTCTGTTTGTGATCGGCTACTGGTACACCGGCCTGATGAGCCTGCTGCAAGGCCGCTTCGAGCGCTGGCGCACCGGCGCCCCTGCCGTCGAATCCAGCCCCAAGCCCTTCCCGGTGGGGGTGTAAGGCAACGGACTGAGCTTGGCTGAATTGAGTTGTCGCAGATCCTGGGGCAGACCGCTCACTACGCGAGGTATACGTTGCAAGAGAGCCTGAGCAACTTCTTGAACACTCCATACGGTTTCGCGGTCTTTTTCGTGACTTTGTGGTGCTTCATTTGCTTCGTCATCAGCGCTGCGAGCGGTTGGCATGCGTTGTCCAGGCGTTTCCGTTCGCAAACTGAGCCTTACGGTCAGACGAGAACCGCTGGGCCGTTCTTCTACGGCGTGAAGATGAGGTTCAGGGTAGGCTACGGGAACACCATTCGTATGATCGCTGCCGAAGATGCCCTCTATCTATCTGTGCTTTTTTTCTTCCGCATCGGCCATCCTCCGCTTTGTATCCCCTGGAAGGAAATCAAGAGCGGTAATACAAAAGTTCTGTGGCTGCGGTACGTAGTCCTCACGCTTGGCGATCAGGAACGCATTCCCATGCGCATCTCCGAACGTATGGCGCGCAAGCTGGGAATCCTGGAGCGTTTGCTCAACTGCGAGGCGCAAACGGCGCTTTGATCCCGCTCTACCGCGAGCCGGTGGTTTAGCAACCGGCTAACACTCCCTCTGGCCCCCTCCGCTACAATAGATTTCAAGCGTCTGCCGCTTCGGGGGCTCAAATTCCCGGCCCGCCAGGCGCATTGGAGCATTGTGCTAATCAAAAATCTTCCCGACGCCCTTACCTTTGACGACGTGTTGCTGGTGCCCGCTTACAGCGACGTGGTGCCGACGCAGGTCAGCACGCAGACCCAGTTGACTCGCAAGATTACGCTGAACACCCCGTTGATCTCGGCGGCCATGGACACGGTGACCGAGTCGCGCATGGCCATCGCCATGGCGCAGGCGGGCGGCATCGGCATTGTGCATCGCAACCTGTCCATCGCCGACCAGGCCGGCGAAATCGACAAGGTGAAACGCTCAGAGAGCGGCATGATTGTGGACCCTGTGACCATCGGCCCAGACCAGATGATCGGCGACGCGCTGGAGGTCATGCGGCGCTACAAGATCTCTGGCGTGCCAGTCACCCAGGGCAAGCGGCTGGTGGGCATTTTGACCAACCGCGATCTGCGTTTTGAGACCCGCACTGACATTCCCGTTGGCGACGTGATGACCAAGGAGAACCTGATTACAGTCCCCGTGGGCACCACGCTCGAAGAAGCCGAGCAAATCCTGCACACGCACCGCATCGAAAAGCTGCTGGTGGTCAATGATCAATATGAGTTGAAGGGCCTGATTACGGTCAAGGACATTCAGAAGAAGTTGAAATACCCCTATGCCAGCAAGGACGAGAAAGGACGCCTGCGCGTGGGCGGCGCGATCGGTGCCACGGGCGACTATCTTGAGCGGGCAGCAGAGCTGGTGCGGACCCGCACTGACGTGTTGGCCATTGACTCGGCGCACGCTCATTCCTCGCGGGTGCTGGACGCCGTTCGTGAAGTCAAGAAGCATTTTCCCCGCGTGGGTCTGCTGGTCGGCAACGTGGTCACCTACGAGGGCGCGCTGGCGCTGATCGATGCTGGCGCTGACGCCATCAAGGTGGGCATCGGGCCGGGCTCCATCTGCACCACGCGCATGGTCACCGGCGCGGGAATGCCACAGATTACCGCCATCGCCGAGACTGCGCGCGCTGCACGCGAGCGCGGGATTCCGGTTATCGCCGACGGCGGCATCAAATACTCGGGCGAGATTACCAAGGCCATTGCCGCAGGGGCCAGTTCGGTGATGATCGGCTCGCTCTTTGCAGGCGTGGACGAGAGCCCGGGCGAGACCATTCTCTACCAGGGACGCAGCTTCAAGAGCTATCGCGGCATGGGGTCGCTGACTGCCATGAACCAGGGTTCGGGTGAGCGCTACTTCCAGAGCGCCGCTGACCTGGCCAGCGCCGAAATGGCTGGCGAATGCATTCCTCAGCGCGAGCGCGCCAGTCAGAACCGGCTGGCCAAGTTCGTCCCCGAGGGAATCGAGGGGCGCGTGCCTTATCGCGGACCGCTCGAGTCCATGGTCTTCCAGCTTGTCGGCGGTTTGCGCTCCGGCATGGGCTACCTGGGCTGCCGCAGCATCGCGGAGCTACAGGAGAAGGCGCAGTTTGTGCGCATCAGCGGCGCCGGCCTGCGCGAGAGCCACGTGCATGACGTGATCATCACGCGAGAAGCGCCCAATTATCACGTCGAATGATGTTTTCTTGAATTGTGCCGCTGGAGCGGGTTCCCTGTTACTGAAATGGGCGCCCGCTCCTTTGTGCTTTTTGCGATAGGGCGGGGAAGCAGGCACAACAAAACCCCGTCCCGGCAGGACGAGGTTCGTGTCAATCCTGGATTTTCGCGCTGAGAATAAGGCCCAGATGCAGCCGGGGCCAGTCTCCGCGGACTCTGCGTCCGCCGGCCTTACGCCTTGGCGATCTTGCCGCTCTTGATGCAGCTGGTGCACACCCGAATCCGCTTGGCCTGGCCATTTACCAGCGCCTTCACCGCTTGCAGATTCACGCTCCAGTGCCGCCGGGTGATGTTGTGGGCGTGAGAGATGTTATTGCCGAATTGCGGACCTTTCCCGCAGATGTCGCATACCTGTGCCATGACTTTGCTCCAAACTTTGGTGTTTGCGCCGCCGGGATGAGCCGCATTTGAGCTGCAACTTCAGGTGCGCTCAATTCAGGCCTGTCCAGCGGAGCGGCCAGCGGGGCACATGAAGACACACTACCCCGGCGGCTTGCCGAATCTTCATTATACCCGGAATCAGCCGTCTGGCCAAGCCGCACTCTGGCCGGGCATTCCATTCAACTGGAAAGGTACCCGCAGAGTGGCTGGCGGCTTCAAAGTTAAGGGCTGAGAAGAGTCAAGATTGAAGTTTTGTCCTGATATGCGGGCGGAGAGAGTATAAACTCAACGGCCCGCTTCTCGAATTGAGAAGCGGGCCGTTTTGGTTTTTTGCGGTTAAGTTGGGTTAGGCTTTGGCGGTAGTCAGGGCGCCAAGGTCGGCGGCTAACTTCTCGGTGGAGAAGGCTTCAATCAGGTCGCCTTCCTTCATGTCGTTGAAGCCGCCGAGGCCGATGCCACACTCCATGCCGTTGGTGACTTCCTTCGCGTCGTCCTTGAAGCGCTTGAGGGAGTTGACCTTGCCCTTGAAGAGTTGCTCCGTCCCGCGCATGAGTTTGACCTCGGCATCGCGGCGGATGACGCCGTCCAGCACGCGGCAGCCGGCAATCGCGCCGACCTTGGGAATGCGGAAGACGTTGATGATCTCTGCGCGGCCCAGGTAGTTTTCCTTGAAAACGGGTTCGAGCAGGCCGAGCATGGCCAGGCGCATTTCGTCCTGTAGCTCGTAGATGATGGAGTGGAGGCGAATCTGGACGCTTTCCTGCTGCGCCAGTTCAGCGGCCTTGCGCTCTGGGCGCACATTGAAGCCGATGATGATGGCGTTGGAGGCGGTGGCCAGAAGGACGTCGCTCTCGGTAATGGAACCGACGCCGCTGTGGATGACCTTGACGCGCACCTTTTCGGTGGACATGAGAGCCAGCGAATCGGCCAGCACTTCGACCGAGCCGGTGACGTCGCCCTTGATGATCAGGGGCAGGTCCTTGACGCCGGCCAGACGAATCTGCTCAGCGAGCCCTTCGAGCGAGACGCGGGAGCTCTTGGCGAGTTGGGCGTCGCGCTCCTTCATCTTGCGGTACTGGGCAATGCCCTTGGCCTTGTCGCGATCAGCTACGACCAGGAAGGTGTCGCCGGAGTCGGGCATGGATTCCAGGCCGAGGACTTCGACCGGGGTAGAGGGACCGGCTTCTTCGATGGCGCGGCCGCGGTCGTCGAACATGGCGCGGACCTTGCCGAAGGTGTTGCCGACAATGTAGCTGTCGTTGAGGTGGAGGGTTCCGTCCTGAACAAGGACGGTGGCCACCGCGCCGCGCCCGCGATCGAGCTTGGCTTCGAGGACAGAGCCGACGGCCTTGCGGCCAGGAGTGGCCTTGGGCGCTTTGATGTCGGAGACCAGGCAGATCATCTCTAGCAGCAGGTCGAGGTGAATGTGCTTTTTAGCGGAGACTTCGACAAAAACGGTGCCTTCGCCAGCGGCTGCCCATTCCTCGGGAATAAGGCCGCGGTCGGCGAGCTGCTTCTTGACTCGCTCGGGGTTGGCATCGGGCTTGTCGATCTTGTTGACGGCCACAATGATGGGGACGTCGGCAGCCTTGGCGTGGGCGATAGCCTCGATGGTCTGGGGCATCACGCCATCGTCGGCGGCGACGACGATCACCACAATGTCAGTGACCTTGGCGCCGCGGGCTCTCATGCGCGTGAAGGCTTCATGGCCCGGCGTGTCGAGGAAGACGATCTCGCGGCCGTGAGCCGGAGAACCTTCCTTGGCAAACTTCACCTTGTAAGCGCCGATGTGCTGGGTGATGCCACCAGCCTCGCCGGCGGCTACGTCGGTTTCGCGGATGGCGTCGAGCAGGGAGGTCTTGCCGTGATCGACGTGGCCCATGACGGTGACGACGGGGGAACGGGGAACCTCAAGCTCGCCAGTGTTGTCGGCTTCGAGAACCTCTTCGATGGCTTGGTTGGCAATCTCTTCTTCGTAGGTGATGACCGTGGCGGCGGCGCCGAACTTGGCGGCTACGTCCTTGACCATCTCGGCATCGAGGGACTGGTTGACCGTGACGAAGATGCCGCTCATGAGGAGCGTGGCGATCAGGTCCTTGGCGCGAACATCGAGCTTTTCAGCTAGATCCTTGACGCTGATGCCCTCGGTAACGGTGATTTCGCGGGTGATGGGCAGCGGCTGACCGCCGTATTGCACCCCGCCATAACGTGGCGGCGGCACAAAGCCCTTCATCGGGCCTTCCTTCGTCTTGGGATACTGCGGGCGACCGCCGCGGCCTCTGGCCGGTGCGCGTTGCGGACGAGGCGCCTCGCCGGTTGTCGAAGTGCCAGGACGGGCTGGGCCGCCGGGGCGGGGTGGTCCAAAGCCAGGCCGAGCGCCAAAGCCGGGACGTGCTCCAGGCGCACCTGGTCCGCCCGCGCCAGCGTAACCGCCAGACGTGGTGCGAGTGGGGTGCTTGGGACGCGGACCGCCCGGGAACTGGCCCGGCGCTCCGGTGGTGCGCTGGGGATAGCTGCCAGGGCCGCTTGAGGGTCTGTTGCGGTCGAAGATCGGCCTGCCGCGTTGAATGCCGCCAGCGGCGATTCCAGTATTGGGCGACGGCGGACGCACAACCACAGGGGGCGCCTTGTAAAACGGACGCGGCCCTGTTTGTGGGACGATCATGCGCCGGGCCGGCAGTGCCGGGGTGGGCGATGCAATATGCGTGTGCCCCTTGGCGCGGTGAGCAGGTACCGGCTGCGCGGGCGCGGCAGCCGCGGCGGGTACGGCGGCGGCATCGGCGGGGGCAGCAGGTTGCTTCTCGGGCGCAACGGGGGCTTTTTCGGCCACAGGCGGAGCCGCAACCACGGCAGGCTCAACGGCTTTGATGACCGGTGTTGGCGCAACCGGCGCTACGGGAACCTCAACCACCGGTGCTTTGGCGGCGGGCACAACAGGTTCAGGAGCTGGAACCGCAGGTGCGGCTGGCGCGACCGGCGGCTTGACCACGACGGCCACCACGGGCGGCGCGACGACAACTGCCGGGCGCGGCGCGGCTGCTGCGACTCCCGGACGTGGCGCCGTTGCTGCGCCTGCCGGAGCCTTGGCAACCACCGCACCGACGGGGGGGCGGGTGGCAATGGCGGGCGGAGCCGGCGGATGGACGATGATGGGGGGCGCGGAGCGGGGCTGGGGAACAATCCTGCGCGGTTCCGGCTTGGCAGGCATCGCGGGCGGTGCCGCGGCGACCACGACAGGCGGCGCTGGACGCGCCGGCACTTGCACCTGCGCAGGGGGGGCTGCCGGCCGCCGTTGAGGCAAATGGCTCTGCCGTGCCTCGGCTTCCTCTTCCAGCTTTTTAGCCAGGACAGCCTTCAGCACGTCGCCGGGCTTGGAGATATGCGAGAGATCAATTTTGGGCGCAATGCCCTTCGGGGCGTGAGACGCCTGCGTGCTTGCCGGGCTCGCGGGCCGCGATCCACGCTCAAAATGCGCGCGAACCTTGTCGGCCTCATAGTCCTCGAGCGAACTGGAGTGGGTCTTGCCGGTAGCCAGGCCGAGCTCTGCCAATATGTCGAGAACCTGTCGGCTCTTGACTTCCATCTCGCGCGCGAGATCGTTGATACGAACCTTACTCATCCGCCTCTTTTCAAATTGTGTTTCCCAAAGCCCTTAGTCGCTCATAGCTACCTCATGGCATTGGCTGTTCTCAAAACTTCCGTTTTCGTCTGATTGGGCTTGAAAGACGCGGCGCATATTACGCGCCGTCCTCTTTGGCCGCCTGCTCGTCCGTTGTTGCGCTTTCGGTTTCGTTCTCTTCCAGCAGCGGCTGTTCCTCGCTTTGAGCATCTTCCTCAAGCGCCTCAGCCGGTTGGTCTTCCAAAGTTTCCACTTCCGCCTCATCGGCGGGAGGAATATCCTCGACGGCCGCTTCAGCCTCGGTGCGGAACTCCGCATCGTCTTCTTCGACCGCGCGGACGTTCTCCTCTTCCTCGGCGTGGATGTTCTCCGCCTCGGTGATGACCGCGGCATCGTTTTCCGCTTCCGCTTCGTCTGTCGCCAGAACCGCTTCGCGTTCTTCTTCGGTTGCAGCCGATTCAGCACCTTCGCCTTCGGCAGTCTCCGTTTCAGCGGTTTCTGTCTCTGCGCCTTCGGGCACGTGGCCTTCCTCGCCCTCTTCAAACTGGCCGAAGTAGTGGCGCACGGCGACGCTGATCTTTTCCAGCGTCTTTTCGCCGATGCCGGGAATCTCTTCGAGCTGTTCGGGCGTCATATCGGCCAGCCCTTCGACGGTGGTGATGCCGGCGGCTACCAGCTTTTGAAGAACGCCGTCAGCCAATTCTGTCACCAGCTCGATAGGCGTTGAAGGACCGCCAGAGAGAGCCTGCATCTGCTGCTCAACCTCCTGGCGCTTCTCCTCTTCGCTCTTGATGTCGATCTTCCAGCCCAGCAGCTTGGCCGCCAAACGCACGTTCTGGCCCTTCTTGCCGATAGCCAGCGAGAGTTGCGTGTCGTCCACGATCACTTCGAGCTGCTTGTCGGTCAGGTCGGCGATGGAA
>CAYQSI010000086.1:0-11959 GCA_964420185.1 uncultured Occallatibacter sp.
TCTCGAAGTACTCCTCCATCAGCTCGTCCTTGCCCTCGGCCACCAGCTCGACCAGAGCCTCATGGCGGGCCTTGGCGTCGGCAGTCAGGCTCGCGGGAATCTCTCCGGTCGCCTTGCCGCGGCCATCGCCGCCGGGGGTGTAATAGTAGGCTTGCATGGTCACCAGGTCCACCACGCCGTGAAAGCCCTCGGCGCCGGAGATGGGCAACTGAACAGGCACGCAGTTGCGGCCCCAGCGGTCAACCAGATCGTCCATCAGGGCGCTCAACCCGCCGCCGCCGCCGGCCTTGGGGTGGTCCATCTGATTGATCACCACCACGCGGGGGACGCTGGCCTCTTCGGCATATCTCCACACCCGCTCGGTCACTGGCTCAATGCCGTTCTGCGCGTTCACCACCACGACGGCCGCTTCCACCGGCAACAGGGCCGCGCGCGCCTCGTGGGTGAACATATGAAAGCCGGGGGTATCGACAAGATTGATCTTCACGCCCTGCCACTCGGCAAAGGCGACTGCGTTCTGCATGGTTGCGCCGCGGGCTACTTCTTCCTCGTCGTAGGCGGTCACGGCCGTGCCGTCTTCCACGCGGCCCTGGGTTGGGGTCATCTTTGCGGCATGCAGCAGAGCGGCAATCAGGGTGGTCTTGCCACTGTGCGCATGCCCCACTACAGCTACGTTACGGATCTCACTTCCCTGGTACGTTTTCATGCTGTTTCTCCTGTGATTTGGCTACCCCTGCGGAGGGGCAAATCTTTCCGTAGATGAGTTTTGTGGTTTGGTCTGGAACTTGGGATGAAGAGGCGCAGGGAACCCGATGGAACGTCCTGGGGGGCGTTCAGGTGGCCGAATTGGAGGGCCACAAGTCCCGGTCTGCCGTCTACCTCGTCCATCATTGGGAGGGTCTCGGGCCGGCGCCGTGCAGAGGAATCAAGGACGAATCCGCCAGGCGTCTCTTACTAAGAAATCGGATGCTATCACACGCGGAGTGTGAACGTCCTGTGACTGGGCGCACATGCCGGGAGGCCTGCCCGCACTCCGCTGGCGCGCCCTACGCCCCATCGGCGACAATCGCTTCTGTCATGCCCAACCTTACTCGCCGCAATTTTCTTCAGATCGCCGCCGCCGCCACGCTTGCCGCCGCCGCTTCGCCCTCGTTTGCCGCAACCTCATCGGGCCGCCAGCGGGTCTTCATCGGCTCCGGCACGCCCGAAGGCATCCTGGCCTACGACTGGGACCCGGCCACCGGCGAACTCACCCCGGTCGGCGTAGCCGCACAGTTTGCCAACGTGGAATGGATCACCTTTTCGCCGGCCCGCGAATTTTTGTATGCCAACTCGGAGGTGAACAGCTTCAACGGCAAGCCGACCGGCGCGGTGGCCAGTTTCCGCGTGGCAAACGGCGAACTGCATCCGCTTTCAACGCAAAACTCGGCCAGCATGGGCACTTGCCACGTGGCTTTGGACCGCACCGGCCGCGTCCTGCTGGCGGCTGACTACGGCGGCGGCTCCGCGGCCAGCTTTCTGGTCACCAACGGCCAACTGAGCCCCATCGTATGGAGCGAGCACTACACCGCGCACGGCCCCAACCCCATTCGCCAGCAAAGCGCCCACGCCCACTTTGGCTCCTTCTCGCCCGACAATCGCTTCGCGTACATGAATGACCTGGGCGGCGACTGCATCCACATTTACAGGCTGAACTCCGAAACGGCGGCTCTGACCCCGGCCGGAAGTTACCACGCCAAACCCGGCGCCGGCCCACGCACGCTGCGCTTCCACCCCAACGGCCACACTGCCTACTCGATCAATGAACTGGATTCAACGGTGGACGTGCTGGAGTGGAAGAAGGCCGACGGGAGCCTGACCTTCAAAACGCGCATCGACCTTCTGCCCGAGGACTATCACGGCCTGACAAACGCCTGCGACACGGTGATCTCCAGAAACGGAAAGTCAATTTACTTCGCCAATCGCGGCGATAATGCCCTCTACTTTTTCCATGCCAACGAGAAAACCGGCACTCTGACGCCGGGCGGACGCTTCGACTGCGGCGGCAAAAATCCGCGCAGCTTTACGCTCGACCCCACGGAGCGCTGGATGCTGGTA
Organism: uncultured Occallatibacter sp.; assembly: GCA_964420185.1. GTDB lineage: Bacteria > Acidobacteriota > Terriglobia > Terriglobales > Acidobacteriaceae > Telmatobacter. Next base: position 2,098 of record CAYQSI010000086.1, read on the forward strand.
GCCAATCTGAGCTCGAACCAGATCAGCGTCTTCGCGCGCAACCCCGAGACCGGGGCGCTGGCTGAAGAGGGAAAGAGTTTCCCCGCGCCAACTCCCATGTGCATTCTGTTCGCGTAGAAAAGCGGGGCTCCAAAGAATTGCAATGAGCCATGAAAAGCTGTGCCCCGTTCATCGCAGTTTTATTCGATGAGCGGGTTTTCGAGCCGATTCGTGTTCACGGGCAGGTACCCCGCTCATCAACCCCAAAGAAGTAGGCCGGACGAGAGGCTTGGTCTCCCACATTTTCCGCAGAAAGAAACGGAAAGAATGAGACACGGAACAGCTTGAGGCTGGAAGCTTCTTTCTGATCCCTGATCCCTGATCTTCAAGCCCCCATCAGTGCCGGGCTGCCCAGAACAGCGTTCGTTCCAGCCGGGACAATCTCCTCGGACGGAGCCGACTCAGAGACCACCGGCACGTGGGCCAGTTCCCAGGCCGAGCGATCCTTGAGCAGCCGCGAAACCAGAGCCGCGTGCATGGCATGACCGGCGCGCTCGGCCACCATGTGTCCTTCGATGCGCCGCCCGGCAAGGGCCAGGTCGCCGATCAGGTCAAGGACTTTGTGGCGCACATACTCGTCGGGAAAGCGCAGCGGGCCGTTCTCAATGCCCGTTGGGGTCAGAATTATGGTGCTCTCCGGGCTGGCGCCGCGGATCAGGCCCATATCGCGCAGCCTCTTCTCGTCAGCCTTGTAGCCAAAGGTCCGCGCCGGAGCGATCTCGGAGCCATAGGTCTCCGCCGCCAGGTCCACGCTGACTTTCTGGTGACCCACGGGCGCTGGAAAGTCGATGGCGTATTCAATGCTGTAGCCAGAACCGGGATAGACGCCGATGAATTTGTTCCCCTCGCGCACTTCCACCGGGCGCAGCACGCGGACGGTCTCGCGGCGGCGGCGTTGGGTGCGGATGCCCACGCTGAGGAACGCCTCCACATAAGGCAGGGCGCTGCCGTCCAGAATGGGCAGCTCCAGGTTGTCCAGCTCCGCAATCACGTTGTCCACGCCCATGCCAATGAGCGCCGAGAGCAGGTGTTCCGTGGTCTGAATCAGCACGCCTTGGCGCATCAGGCTGGTTGCGTAGCTCACTTTGGCCACGTAGCGGCCAGTAGCGGGAATCTCGAAGTTGTCCAGGTCGGTGCGGCGGAAAACGATGCCCGATCCGGCTGGCGCGGGCAGCAGGCGCATGATCACCGGCGCGCCGGAGTGCAGCCCAACCCCGGTGAACTCCAGGGGGGCAACAATCGTCTGCTCCAGATGTGCGGAACTCAGTTGAGCCGGACTAGCCAATAACTTCCTTCTCCCACGGTGCAAGAAACCAAGTGCAACCGTTAGATTAGACGCCAGGAGCCATCTCCGCACTGTGGCATTTTTGCCACACTTTGCGTAAGTCGGGCTATTTTTTGGACGGGGCTATCGGGTTTTTGATGCCGGATGGTAGGCCGAACGCCCCTCACCCAATAACGCGCAAGCCTTTCGATGCATAGCGCGCAATCTCTCCGTCGATGGTCACCAAAGCAAGCCCTTCCGCCGTGGCTTGGGCAATCAGCATCCGGTCAAATGGATCCTTGTGGATTGGCGGCAGCCCGTAGACCCCGGCAATGTGTTGCGGACGCAGAACCAGCGGAGTGGCGGCCAGTTGCTCCAGCGCATCGAACCACCAGGCGCGCGGGTCGCCCACCTCCAGAGTGCCTTTCATGCTTTTGAGCATGACCTCCCAGTACGAGACCACGCTGAGAAGATTCGGGCCGGCAAGAATAGCCTTGCGCGCCGCGGGCGAAAGCGCATCCGGCTCGCTCAGAGCCAATAAAGCCGCGCAGGTGTCCAGAAGGAAGCCGTTCGCGCCGGCACTCTCCCTCACAGGTCACCTTCCAGAAAGCGGTCCGGATCGACCGGCGCATCCCACCCCGGCAACAGGCGAATGCGGTCCTTCATGCCGCCCAGCCGCGCTTTGCGGCGCTCCGCGGGCGGCGGAGCAATCTGGGCGACGGGACGGCCGTGGCGGGTGATGACCACTGGCTCGCCACCCTCGACCACCCGAATCAACTCGGTAAAGCGGTTTTTGGCTTCAGCGGTACTGATGTCCATGCGCTTTATTCTAGCCATAATTTATAGCCATAACAAGCAATTTTAGAACCAGTGACTAAAATGCTCCTGAAAGGCTTTCTCATGCCCGCAACCACTGAACTTCCCGTCCCCATGCGCGCGCTGCTGGCCGGCGCCCGCCGCAAGCAGCCCACGCTGCTCGATCTGATCCAGGAACTGGTCCGCGCCGAGTCGCCTTCGGACGACAAAGCCGCCGTGAACGCCTGCGTCGCCTTGGCCGCGGCGCACGCCAAAGCTCTGGGCGGGCGCGTCAAGCTCCATCGCCAGAAGAGTTTTGGCGATCTGCTGGAAGCGCGCTTCGGACCAAAATCAAAAGCCGGCGCGGCTGGGCGCATACTGCTGCTCGGCCATCTGGACACCGTTTGGCCGCTGGGGACGCTCAAAACCATGCCTTGCCGCGTGGGCGAAGGCCGCCTCTGGGGACCGGGCACGCTGGACATGAAGACCGGCGCGGCCATGGCCTTCACCGCCATTGAAATGCTCACCGAGGCCGGTCTGCTGAATGGGGAGATTGTCCTGCTGCTCAACACCGACGAGGAGGTTGGCAGTCCGGCGTCGCGCCCCATCACCGAGCGGCTGGCGGCGGAGTGCGCCGCCGTCTTTGTCCTGGAACCGGCGCAGGGGCTGGCCTATAAAACCGCGCGCAAGGGAGTCGGCGACTGGCGCATCGACGTCACCGGCGTAGCTGCCCACGCTGGCGTGGACTTTGAAAAAGGAGCGAGCGCCCTCCGCGAGTTGGCCCGCGTCGTCGAAACTGTCTCCGGCTGGACCGATCTGAAGCGCGGCGTGACGGTGAACGTCGGCGTCGCCGGTGGCGGCTCCAAATCCAACGTGATTCCCGCCCAGGCCTGGGCAGAGGTCGACGTCCGCATCGCCAGCAACGCCGACGGCCCGCGCATGGAGCGCAAATTCACCGCCCTCAAGCCGACGGACAAAAGATGTACACTCACCGTCTCCGGTGGCATCAACCGTCCGCCCATGATGCGCACCCGCGGAACCGTCCGGCTCTACCGTCAGGCCAGAGCGCTGGCCGCCGAGTTGGGATTCCCGCTGGAAGAAGCCCGCAGCGGCGGCGGCTCCGACGGCAACTTCACCTCCGCCCTCGGCATTCCCACCCTGGACGGCATGGGCGCGGTGGGCGAAGGCGCGCATGCCCGCCACGAATCCATCCTGGTGGAGCATCTGGCCCCCAGAACCGCCCTGCTGGCTGGATTGCTGGCTGGATGCTCAAATGCCACAGCGCCTGTTACACTTTCGTGAAGAACCACCCGGAGTGAATCAACGCCATGAAGCACACAGCTCTGATTCTGTTGTTGGCAGCCAGCACCGTGGCCGCAAGCGCCCAAAACCCCGCCAAGCCGGCTACTGCCGCCGCTAAGCCGGCCACAACAGCCGCCAAAACCACCCCCGCAGCCGCCAAGCCCGCGGCAACCGCTGACAAGCTGCCTCCCGGTGTGCCGGCGGTCAAGGCAATTCATAAATCCCTCTTCACGATTTCCCTGCGCTACCAGGACGTCAAGGTCGGCGACGGCGCCGTGGCCGAACCTGGCAAGCTCCTCAAGTTCAACTTCACCCTCTGGTCGGCGGGAGCCAATGGCAGGAAGATTGACTCCACCTACGACCACCGCGCCCCTGTCCTTGATAAGGACAGAAAGCCGGTTCTGGATGCCGACGGCAAACCCAAAATGGGTGATCCCCAGCAAGCCGTCACGATGATGGGAACGGGCCATCCGTTTCTCGGCTGGGATATGGGATTTGAAGGCATGAAGGCCGGTGGGACACGCCGCATCTTCATTCCCTGGCAGTTGGGGTTGGGTGCGCGCGAGATTCCCGCGCACGATGCCGCCCATCCTGCGATTCCCGCCAAATCCGATTTGATCCTGGATATCGAACTGACTGAGGTGAAGGACGCTCCGCCCCCGCAGCAAGCGCGGCCCAGCATGATGCCCGGAATGCACCCCACCTTGCCCGGGATGCACCCGATGCCCGGCGCGACGCCTGCTCCAGGCGCGCCTGCGGCCCCGGCAACTCCGAACGCGGCTCCCGCCCCTGCAGCGGCGCCTAAACCCGCTGCGCCCGCGGCTCCGGCGTCCGTCCCCGCCGCGCCTGCAACCCCGGCAGTGCCAGCTCCAGCTCAGCCCCAACCCAAGTAGCGTCAATAAAACGGCGCTCCATCCTTGCCGCGTTCTTGTTCTTGCGGCAAGGATGGAGCGCTGTTTCACCCTCAAGCGGCCAGCCCAATTAGCTAACTCCCGCTTGAGTTAGGAGAAACCTGTTATGTGAAAAAACGATAAATCTATTCACTGATCCAAACTGAAATCAGGTCGGCCTGGAACGAGAATGATGTTTGTTAAAATCCCATGAGTTAATCAGATATTTACATGAGTTAGTCAAATATTCATCTTCTCCTGCGAGCCTTGGAATCGGAAGCGGTCATGGAAAGCCCCACCTGCGTGGAGTCACTTTTCCGGCCGTGGATGTTCATTTCGCATGCCGTTGGAAGACGATCCGGCTTCATTTTTTGGGTCTTCGGGATGCGGGAGTTGAGGGTGCTCGATCTGCAAAACGAGCGCGACCACGATCCAACCCGATTCGAAAGGAAAATGAGAGGCTCCATGAACTTTAGACTCAAAATCGCTGCCGCGGCCATCCTCGCAGTCAGTTTTGTTGCTTGCTATGGACAGACAAGCGAAGCTAAACCTCCGGTGAAGAAGCACACTGCAACAAAGAAGGTGAAGACGCCGCAGCCGCCAACAACAGAAGAGCAGATTCAGGCCCTGCGCCGCGAGTTATTGGACCAGATCGACAGCCTGAAGACTAACCTGGCCGAGAAGGACGCGCAGTTGCAGAAGGCCCAGCAGGCAGCAGCCGAAGCCCAGGCAACTGCTGACAAGGCACAAGCCGCGGCCTCAACGCAGCAGCAAGCGGTCACTGACAACACGGCCGCCGTCACCACCTTGCAGTCGAGCGTGACCGACCTGAAGGGTAATCAGGCGTCGCTGGCCACCACGGTTTCCGATGAAACCGCCGCGGTCAAAAAGGAAATCGCCAACCCCAACGCCCTTCGATACAAGGGCATCACCATCACGCCAGGCGGCTTCATGGCGGCTGAAACTGTGTACCGCCAGAAGGCGACCGGCGCCGATATTCCCACGGCCCTCAGTTCGATTCCGTTCGCTGGCGCAAACTCGGCTCAGTTGAGCGAGTTCTACGGCTCCGGCCGTCAGTCCCGCATTTCAATGATGGCCGAGGGAAAAACCAACTCCGCCACTTATCGCGGATATGTCGAGGCCGACTTCCTTGGCGTTGGAACCAGTTCCAACAACAACCAGTCGAATAGCTACGTGATGCGTCAGCGCGTGGTTTGGGCGGATGCCACTCTCAACTCCGGCCTCTCCTTCCAGGGCGGCCAGATGTGGTCCCTCGCAGCGGAACGCGCCAAGGGCCTTTCCAATCTCTCCGGCGATGTAAAGACTCCTCTCACCATCGACCCGAACTACGTTCCGGGCTTTGTCTGGACTCGTCAGTACGGTTTCCGCGTTGTGCAGAGCTTCAAGCGCGCCGCCTTCGGCGTCTCGCTTGAGAATCCGCAGACCATTGCCGGCGGCAGCTCTTGCCCGGCCGGCTCCTGCCTCTTCGGCACCACCTCCGCGCAGTCCAGCTCTTACAACGCCGTCAACGCCACCTACAGCTACAATCTGGGCCCGGACATTATCGCCAAGGTTGCAGTTGATCCCGGCTGGGGCCACTATGAGGCCTTCGCCATCGGCCGCTTCCCGCACTATGCGTACTACCCCAACTACGCCCTCGGCGGCGCAGCCGGTGCGGCGGGCAACGTCACCAAGTCGCTGGCCACCGGCGGCTTCGGCGGCAGCCTCCGCGCCCCAGTCTTCGGCAAATATGGCGACTTTGGCGTCTCCGGCCTCTACGGCTGGGGTGTAGGCCGCTACGGCGACACCACACTCGCAGATGTCACCTTCGACGCCACGGGGCAGATGATGGCCATCCAAAACTCCTCCGCGCTCTCGACCCTTGAGCTTCATCCAACTTCGCGCCTGACGGTCTACGGCAACTTTGGCGAAGACTTTGCCGGTCGCCTGGTCAGCACCAATGGCGGAACCGCTGGTTACGGTCTGCCGGGCACTACAAACTTCAACAGCGGCTGCAACGTCCAGTCCACCTCACCCTCCAGCGGCACGGCCCCGTCTGGCTCTCCAACCAACTGCACCGGCAACAACAAGTTCGTGCAGGAATTCGTCGGTGGTTTCTGGTATGACTTCTACAAGGGACCGGCTGGCCGCATCCGCTACGGCGTTCAGTATGCCAACATCAACCGCGCCATCTGGGGCGGCGCAGCCACTACGCAGGTAGACGCCACCGAGAATCAGTTCTACACCAGCTTCCGCTACTATCTGCCTTAACCCGCAAACCTGCGGTTTCGGCAGCACCAAAAGAGGCAGCCCGCACACCGGGCTGCCTCTTCTTCTTTTCCGGCGATGCGCCTCGATCCTTGCAGCGCCCAAAGTGTAAGATGAAGGCCTCCAGCCGGAGAGCGATCCGGGCTCGGAGAAATCCGGAGAAGAGCGATGCAGGGAACGCGCGAACAATTGGAGATGGTTGCCGCGCTTCTGCGCGAGCAGACGACCTTGTCGCTGGCCACGGTCGGCGAAGGAGGCGAACCCTGTGTGGCCCCGCTCTTCTATATCGTGGACGAGCAACTCTCTCTCTGCTGGCTCTCTTCCGAGAGCAGCTTGCACAGCCTGAACCTCGCCGGAACGCCCCGCGCAGCCGCGACGGTCTATCGCAGCGCCAAAAGCTGGCGGGAGATTCGCGGCGTGCAGTTGCGCGGCTCAGTAAGCATAGTTACTGAGCCGGAGCGCCGCCGTGCGCTGGTCGAGGCTTACTGTGAGCGGTTCAAGTTAGGGCGAGTTTTTCGCCTGGCCATTCGCCTGAGCCACTTGTATCTTCTCCAGCCTGACTTCTTCCGCTACATCGACAATGCCAGAGGCTTCGGCTACAAGTTTGAACTCACGCGCCAGCCGGAAGGATGGAGCCTCACGCGGCCCAGCGTGTGACACAAAGCCACTCCCGCCGCTATGTATCTGCGGAGCCTGAAGGGCCGTCCGGTTACCGCACAGACTCTCGATAAAATGCGGGCTATACTGAATCGTGTTGCGGAAATGTCTGCTTCCGCACATGTGGAATGTACTGGAGGATTAACAAAATGAAGGGAAACGACAAAGTAATTGCTGCGTTGAATCAGGCGCTGCACGAAGAGCTTACGGCGCTCAGCCAGTATTTTGTTCACTCCGAAATGTGCGAGAACTGGAAGTACGAGAAGCTTGCCAAATCCACCAAGAAGCTGTCGATCATGGAAATGAAGCATGCGGAAAAACTGATTGAACGCATTCTCTTCCTGGACGGCGCTCCCGATTTGGCTTGGCCTACGCAATTGAAGATTGGCAAGACGGTCAAGGAGCAGTTGGAGAACGATCTGGAAGGCGAGCTTGGCGCGGTGAAGTCCTACAACGCCGCGGTGGAGCTATCACGGGCCGAAGGCGACAATGGAAGCGCCAACCTCTTTGCCGCGAATCTGAAGGACGAAGAAGGACACGCCGACTTTCTGGAAGCGCAACTCAACCTGATCAAGGAAATTGGCTGCGAGAGCTATCTAAGCACGCTGGTGGAGGCCGAGTAGCAGGTCTTTTAAAGTAAGAATTAAATGCGGATTCAAGCCTCAAAAGCCACGCGGCATTGGAAACTTCAATGCCGCGTTGGCGTGCGGCGGAAGTAATGCAAGCTTGCCGGCATCCTGCCCTCTGTTCCCTGTTCCCTGCCGATTGATAGACTCAAGATGCAATGACCCTCACCCAACTGCAAAACGCGATTGAGCGCCACTTTGCCGCCGGTCCCGGCGCGATCGGGGACGACTCCGCCATGAGAGCCTTCCTGCTTCTGCGAGCGGCTCTGGAAAGTGGTGAAGTGCGCGCCGCCTCACCCGACGCTGCCTCGCCCTCCGGCTGGCGCGTCAACGCCTGGGTCAAACAGGGCATTCTGCTGGGCTTTCGCCTGGGCGTGCTGGAGGAGTTTCCCGCCGCGAGCTTTTCCTTTGTGGACAAGAGCACTTACCCGGTGCGCCATTTTGGCGTGGGCGGCGGCGTGCGCGTGGTTCCCGGCGGCTCTTCAGTGCGCGCCGGAGCTTACGTGGCCCGCGGCGTCGTCTGCATGCCGCCTATGTACATCAACGCCGGCGCTTACGTCGATGAAGGCACAATGGTGGATTCGCACGCGCTGGTCGGCTCCTGCGCGCAGATCGGCAAGCGCGTCCATCTGAGCGCCGCGGCGCAGATCGGCGGAGTGCTGGAGCCGGTGAACGCCAATCCGGTGGTCATTGAGGACGATGTGCTGGTGGGCGGCAACTGCGGCGTCTACGAGGGAGCTATCGTGCGCCAGGGCGCGGTGCTGGCCTCTGGAACCATCCTCACCCGCGGAACCCCGGTCTTCGATTTGGTCAACGGCGCCATCCTGCGCGCCACCTCCGAGCTGCCTCTTATCATCCCGGAAAATGCGGTGGTCGTTCCCGGCTCCCGCGCCGTCAGCAAAGGCAAAGGGCTGGAGTGGGGCCTGAGCCTTTACGCCCCGGTGATCGTCAAGTATCGCGACGACAAGACGGATCTGAGCACCGCGCTTGAAGATCTGCTGCGCTAACTGAGGCCTCGAATCCGTCCAACTGAGCAGTTTCAAACTACCCCCGAAGCTCATCAGTGTTAGCATCTAATCTGACAGATGCAGACAAAAAAGTTAAAAATCATTCCCCTGGGCGGACTTGGCGAGTTCGGTATGAACTGCCTTGCGCTCCGTTGGGAAGACGACATTATCGTGATCGACGCCGGGCTGATGTTCCCGGAGTCGGAGTTGCTGGGCGTGGATATCGTTGTCCCCGATATCAGCTACCTGATTGAAAACAAGGCGCATGTCCGCGGCATCATCCTCACCCATGCCCACATGGACCACATCGGCGGCCTGCCCTGGATTCTCAACGAGATCAAGGTTCCCGTCTATGCCACCGAGTTCACCCTGGCCTATGTCGAGGGAAACCTCGAAGAGAACCAACTGCTGGACGAGACCGAGCTGATCGAGATTGTGCCCAAGGAAAAGTTCACCATTGGGCCTTTTATCATCGAGCCGATTCATGTGACCCACTCGGTGGTCGATGCCATCTCGCTGGCCATCGAAACCCCGGTCGGCGTCGTCATCCACACCGGCGACTTCAAAATCGACCTTTCGCCCCTCGACGGCAAGCTCTTTGACCTGCACACCTTTGCCGAGTACGGCAAGCGCGGCGTTCTGGCTCTTTTGCAGGACTCGACGAATGTGGAGCGCACCGGCTACACGCCCAGCGAGTCGGCCGTCATTCCCCGCCTCGACGAGATTTTTTCCCGTACCAAAAAGAAGCTTTTCTTCAGTTGCTTCTCCTCGTCCGTCTACCGCATCCGCATCGCCCTGGATCTGGCCCGCGCGCATGGCCGCAAGGTGGCTATCATCGGCCGCTCGATGATTGAGAGCACTGAGATTGCCCAGGACCTGGGTTACATCGACATTCCTCAAGGGCTGATCATCAATCCCAACCAGATGCGCGACTACACGCCCGAGCAGTTGATGGTGCTCATCAGCGGCACACAGGGCGAGCCGATGAGCGCCCTCAGCCGCGCCGCCGTTGAC
>CAYQSI010000087.1:0-11937 GCA_964420185.1 uncultured Occallatibacter sp.
TGGGGATTTCTCTACGGCTGGACGCTCTTTCTGGTCATCCAGACGGGCACCATCGCGGCTGTTGGCGTGGCCTTCGGCAAGTTCCTGGGCGTATTTTTCCCGGCGATCTCCAGCGATAACTGGCTGTGGCACATCGTTGATGTTCCCATTGTCAGGGTTGGGCCCATGGCCCTGGGCGGCATGCATATCGGCGTCAACACTGCCAACCTGACCGGCATTGTGATCGTCATCTCTCTCGCCATCGTCAACATCTTTGGCGTTAAGCTGGGCGCGCTCATCCAGAACGTCTTCACCACGGCCAAGGCGCTTTCGCTCGCCGCCCTGATTCTGCTGGCCTTCACGGTGGGACGCAACGCCACGGCCTGGGAAGCTAACTTCGGCGCGGGCTGGAGCCATTTCTGGCAGAACGCGGGCTGGAGCTCGCTGCATCCGGTCCAGGTAGGTGTTGGCGGGCCAATGGTGCTGGTGAACATCTTCGTCATTTTGGCCGTGGTGCAGGTGGGGTCGCTGTTCTCTTCCGACGCCTGGAACAACATCACCTTTACGGCTGGCGAGGTGAAGAATCCCAAGAGGAACATCCCGCTCTCGCTGGTTTTGGGCACGGGATTTGTGCTGGCGGTCTACTTTCTTGTCTCGTTGAGCTACCTGCTGGTTTTGCCCATGCACGGCGACCTGAACGGCGCTACGGCGATGGCGCGCGGCATCCAGCATGCCACCGAAGATCGTGTGGCGACGGCGGCGCTGGAGCAGATCTTCCACTCCTGGGGCGCGTACCTGATGGCCGGGGCGATTCTGATTTCGACCTTCGGTTGCGCCAACGGAATGTCGCTGGCCGGCGCGCGCGTTTACTACGCGATGAGCCAAGACGGCCTGTTCTTCAAGTCTGTCGGCAAGCTGCATCCACGCTACAAGACCCCAGCCGCGGGCCTGCTCGTACAGGCCGCATGGGCCACTTTGCTGTGCATCTCAGGTTCATACAGCCAGTTGCTGGACTACATCATCTTTGCGGTTCTGGTGTTTTACATCCTCACCATCGTGGGCCTGTTCGTGCTGCGCTTCAAGCGCCCGGACGCGCCCCGGCCTTACAAGGCACTGGGCTATCCCGTGCTGCCCGCGCTCTACATCGCCATGGCGGGTTGGATCTGTGTCGTATTATTGCGGTACAAGCCACAGTACACATGGCCGGGCCTGGTATTGGTTTTGCTCGGCATTCCTGTTTATCTGTTTTGGTCGCGGCGGCCTGTGCGTCAAGCCCCGGCGGACCAAACTTAATCCAATACCAACTCCTGAGGAGGAAGTCCCTCATTCATGTCCAGGCTGCTGCGCATCAAACCCATGTCGTTGCTCTCGCAAGAGGCTTGTGAACAGGGCGAACACACCCTTCGGCGCTCCTTGAGCGCGCTGAACCTCATTACCCTTGGCATCGGCGCCATCATCGGCGCCGGCATCTTTGTACTCACTGGTCAGGCTGCGGCCCTGCACGCCGGTCCGGCCGTTTCGCTCAGCTTTGTGCTTGCCGGCATCACCTGTACCTTTGCTGGCTTGTGCTATGCCGAGTTTGCCTCCATCATTCCCATCGCCGGCTCAGCCTACACCTATGGCTACGCCACACTGGGCGAATTCGTAGCCTGGATCATCGGCTGGGATCTGGGGTTGGAGTACGGCTTTGGCGCGGCTACAGTGGCCTCCGGCTGGTCGGGTTACTTCAACAGCCTCTTGCAGCAATTGCATATCTATCTTCCGCCCCGGTTCACCGCTACGCCGGGTACGGTGCTGGTCTTCTTTCACGAGCGATGGTTGCCGCTGACCTCGTTGCCGCCCGGAACCGAAGCCTCCGCGCTGCCGCATGTGACAGCGCTCTTCAACCTGGTGGCCATTCTGGTGGTTCTGGCGATCACCTCCGTTCTGGTAGTCGGCATCAAGCAGTCGGCCAATCTGAACACCGGAATTGTCTTCGTCAAGTTGAGTGTCGTCGGCATCTTCATTGTTCTGGGCGCTTATTTCCTGTTTCAGCACCCGGCGCTGGCTCACGCCAACTGGCACCCCTTCATTCCGCCTTCTGACGGGCACGGTAACTTTGGCCTGAAAGGCATTGCCACCGGTGCGGCGTCCATCTTCTTCGCCTATATTGGCTTTGACGCCGTCTCCACTGCGGCCCAGGAAGCCAAGAATCCGCAAAAGGATATGCCCCTCGGCATTCTCGGCTCGCTGGTCATCTGCACCATCCTCTACATTGTGGTTTCCACAGTCCTCACCGGTTTGGTGAACTACAAGTCATTGAATGTTGCCGATCCAGTGGCTCTGGGTATTGACGCTACGGGCGTCAGTTGGGGTTCGCTGCTTGTCAAGGTGGGCGCGGTCTTCGGCTTGGCTACCGTGATGTTGGTCATGCTGCTGGGACAGTCGCGCGTCTTCTTTTCCATGTCCCGCGACGGCCTGTTGCCCAAATGGGCTTCGGAGATTCACCCCAAATTCCGCACGCCGTGGAAATCCACCATTGCGGTAGGCTTGGTTGTTGCCATCCTCCCGGCTTTCTTGCCTGTCGATCGTCTCGCCCAACTGGTGAACATCGGCACGCTGCTGGCCTTTACCATTGTCTGCGCCGGAGTGTGGATTCTCAGGGTGCGCCAACCTGATCTGCATCGGCCCTTCAAGACGCCGTTTGTTCCTCTCGTGCCTATCCTGGGTATCATCACAGCCGTCTACTTGATGACCAACCTGCCCGGAATCACCTGGATGGTGATGCTCACTTGGATGTTGATCGGGTTGGTGATTTACTTCGGTTACTCGATCCGCCACAGCAAGGTGCAGAAACTGCCCACGGCGGCCGAGGCCGACTGATTCAACGGCAGCAAGCAGAAATGTAAGGCGGCCTCTCGTAGGAGAGGCCGTTTTCGCTCCCGTAAAAGCTAGAGCATTTTGTCTGTTGGTATAGAGTGGATCTCCTGCTTGGTTCAAGGATGCCGGTCGCTGCAAGAACAGGTAGCGCCGGCAACAAGTAGCGCCGGCCTCCTGGCCGGCTGTTGCGTGGACCTCCCGGTCCACGCCGTATCTACACCACCAGGGAAAACACTCTAGCCGGACGGCAGGAACCATCCGCATGATTGATATGCGCGAAGCTCAGGCCAATCGGGAAGGGAAGCTGCGCGTAAGCTTTTCGGCGTTTCATCCGGAGGTGTAGCCTTTAACTGATGCTCATTGAAGAGAACAAGCCGCTTGCGCCCTTCACCACTTTTGGCATCGGTGGTCCTGCGCGCTGGTTTGTCGAGGCCGCAAGCGAAGACGATATAGTAGAGGCCGCCGCCTGGGCGGGAGAGCGCGGAGTGGCGCTCTTTGTGCTGGGCGGGGGCAGCAATCTGCTGGTCGCCGACGCCGGATTCAGTGGCTTGGTTGTGCGTGTCGCGTTGCGCGGCATCACGGCGATGGACGCGCCGGGCCGGATGGACTCGGCGAACCAAACGAGCCAGACGATCTATCAGGCCGCGGCAGGCGAGGAGTGGGACTACTTCGTCGAGCGGACGGTGCAGGATAACTGCGCTGGAGTCGAGTGCCTGGCTGGCATTCCTGGCACGGTGGGTGGGACTCCGGTGCAGAATGTTGGTGCTTACGGGCAGGAGGTGGCTTCTGCCATCGATCTGGTGCGGGCCTTTGATCTCCAGGAGTACAGCTTCCAGGAATTCAAGGCTTCCGAGTGCGGCTTTACCTATCGCCACAGCCGCTTCAACTCTGCTGATCGCGGGCGCTACGTCGTTACCCGCGTTGACTACCGGCTCACGCCGGGCGGCGCGCCAACACTTCGCTATGCGGACCTGCAACGGGCCTTCCCGGAAGGCGTGCAGACGAGGCTTGCCGAGGTGGCGGTCCAAGTGCGCCGCGTTCGCCAGACGAAAGGGATGTTGATGGTCGAGGGTGACCCCGACTGCCGCAGTGCGGGCAGCTTCTTCAAGAATCCCGTCGTGACGGACGAAGAATTCCGGCAGATTGCGGCTGGCAGCGAAAAGGAGCCGCCACGCTTTCCTGCTGGGCCGGACGCTGAGAATCTGGGCCGTGTCAAGGTTCCGGCGGCGTGGCTGATCGAGCAGGCTGGTTTCACCAAAGGGTACACGCGGGGCGCCGCTGCCGTCTCCTCGCGGCACACGCTGGCGCTCATCAACCGCGGCGGAGCCAGCGCGGCAGATGTGTTGGCGCTCGCCAGGCAGATCACTGCTGCTGTCGAGAAGCGCTTTGGCATCCGGCTTGAGATGGAGCCGGTGATGATGGGCTTCTGATCTGGCGTGTCCCTGCTAGGTTTCTGCATTTTCTTCAGCAATTCTGAATGGACCTTCACATCGGGCATTCCATGAGCAGCCCCTCTGTCTGCTCCCGTATCCCATGAGCAGCCCCTCTGTCCGCTCCCGTATCCCATGAACAGCCCCTCTGTCCGCTCCCGTAGGGAGCCATCGGAAATAGCCCAGGGCAAGCGTAGCGCTGCCCTGGGTAAGAGGTAAAGAGAAGGTCGTCCGCCCCGGAGGGGCGGAACGAACGCTCGGGCTGAGGATTGCTGAATCCAGCTTCCTCAGGGTTTCACCCAGGCTATTTTCGCCTCCTCCCTACGGGAGGAACGGCGCTGAATGTCTCGCTATTCCCACATTAAGAAGTGCTGGCGTTTTTTCTTGTGTTTTCCACTGGTATGCGCGCAACATTTAATTTCCAGAGGTGTCAGAACCAATAGGATTTGCTGGCGCTTTGCGATTTCCGGACGTAATTTCAGCCTCTGTAAGTCCGTTCCCCAGGTTGCATCTCATTTCATTTCCCGGAAGCGGGGCACACTGAAAGGTGATTCAAGATCCTGACCAAGGAGGACCGATGCTCTCGATGCGAAGCTTACGCACACTTGCATTTGCTCTCATGGCCTTTGCGGTTTTGGCCTTATCTCCTGCGCCGGGCCGGGCGCAGGCAGCTCTGCTGATGGAGGAGCCGTATGGCTTCTTCGGCTCGGTCAACCCGACCGGGCACAACGCCCTCTATTTTGAGCGCATCTGCGCCGAAACTCCCGTCAAGCTCCGCCGCTGCCAAGCCGGTGAACTGGGCGCCGTCATTGCCCGCTATCAGGGTATCGATGGCTACGACTGGGTGGCGATTCCGCTTGTTCCCTACCTCTATTCGGTCGATAATCTCTCCGCTGTCCCCGCGCGCGTCAACCGCGAAACCGTCGATCGGCTGCGCAATCGCTATCGCGAAGCCCATCTGCTCAGCCTGGGATCAAACCTGGCTCGTGGCAACGCGGTGCATGGCGGCTGGACTCAATTAGTGGGCGTGTCCTATGAGCGGCGCATCTACGCCTTCCGCTTCGAGACCAGCGAAGCGCAGGATGACGCCTTTATCGCGCGCATGAACAATGGCAGCAATCGCACACCCTTCAACCTGCTCTTCGCCAACTGTTCGGATTTTGCGCGTCAGAAACTCAATTTCTACTTTCCCGGCACATTCAGGCGCAGCGCTTTTCCGGACGCTGGTATGACCACGCCCAAACAGATCGCCTACAAGCTGGTGCGTTATGCCCACAAACATCCTGAGACGCAACTGACGGTCTTCGAGATTCCGCAAATCCCCGGCTATCGCCGCATGAGCCGCTCGAACAAGAGCGTCGCCGAGTCGCTGACCACCACCGCCTATGCCGTCCCCATCGCACTGGTGAATCCGTACCTGGCCGGGGGCTTATTCGTGGATTACTTTGTGCGCGGCCGCTATCATCTCATTCCCAGGCATCCGCAGATACTGGGGCCTGACAATTTTTTGCCGTTGACAGCTCAGGCCCGTGCCGCTGAGAATCCCGACAGCGCAGGCGCGCAGGTCCCCAGCGCCGCTGCCAGCGGTTCCGCGGAAACAAAGGCCACTGCGACAGCCAACTCCGGCCTGACAGAAATCAAGGTGGCGCATGAGTAAAGCCTCTCAACAGAATCTCAAGAACCACGGGCGGGTCGATCCGCAGTTCCACTACGTGCTGTTTTTCGTTCTGATTGCCAACATGATCTTCGCCGTCTTCCACCTGATACACCATTGGGCGGATTCCCGCGTAGCTTCGGGATGGTTCCTGGTGCTTTCGATGGCGGTCTTCATCCCCTTCTTCAAGCTGCGCACCTATCCACTCAAGGTGCAAGACCGCGTCATCCGGCTTGAGGAGCGGTTGCGCTTGCAGGCGCTGGCCCCACGGGAGTGGCACTCTCAGATTTACCGCCTCACCGAGGACCAGTTGATCGGCCTGCGTTTCGCGGCAGACGACGAGGTGGTGGAACTGGCCAAGCAGGCGCTGGAGGGCAACCTTACCCGCAAGGAGATCAAGGAACGCATCCATAGCTGGCGCGCCGACAACTGGCGGATCTGAGCCGCCTTTCGATTGCAGACCCTATTGCAGACGAGGATCAATCTCCCCGAGAGCCAATCTCCGCAATGGAATGTGGAAGATGCGGCAGAGCGGTTCGATGACCGCCGTAACAGGCTGCGGAAAACTCATTCCGGAGGGAGGCGGGGGTTTTAACCCCCGCATAAAGCCAATAGAATCAAAGCTGGCTTTAGCCACGGAAGAACACTTTCCGCCAATTTCGCCCAGATCTGGAGGTTTTCCGCAGCCTGTTTAGCCCTTGAGGGATGCTTTTCGTGCGCTTGCTCGAAATTCTACCCTTTTCCGCAACCGTGTAAAGCGTGAGCTGCCTCACACAGTTGCAACGGCCTGCCCGTCGCCGCCGCGGACTTCCAGGCAGAGCAAGGCAAACAAGGCGATCAGCGCGCAGGCGTAAAACGGCAGGCTTGAAACCGGCAGGAATTGGCGGCAAAAAAGCAGCAACACAACGGCTGCCAAAAGCCTGCGCCTCCAGGTATGAAGGCCGGTTTCAGCCAACGAATTCCATACCAGAAACAAGGGAAGCAGCAGCACTGTCATATCGTGGAGGAATCCATGGTAGGCTACAATCTCTGTGGCCGTTACCGCCAACGCAAAATGGAGATGCATTCCCTGTGCTGTTCCGCCTTTGCCCCGTAATGCCCAGACTGCCACTAGCACAAATAGTACGGATACAGCGCCCACCAGGAGCACGAAGGCAGGGTGTGAGAGATGGGGGCCGAAAATTGGATACATCAGGCCGCGCAGGTTGGGCATGGTATATGTGTGCGATTTGGCATCGTCAAAACTGGCAGCGTACTTTTCCATAAACTCGGGATAAGCCGCGCAAGCGCGCCAACCCAGCATGGCAATCGACAAGGCCGCGAGGCCCAGGCAAGTTTCGATGAAGCCTACAAGGATGCGCCAACGCTTCTCGGAAGTGATCGCGAGAATTGCGATCATAGCCAGCGCAAGCTGAGGCTTGTAGGTCGTGAGGGCGAGAGCGGCCCCTGCAATCCAGGCTCGGCCGCGGACCAGGTTGATGAAGCAGACGGCAAAAAGCAGCAGCGTGAGAACCGAATCCTGGCCCTGGCATTCGGCCGTCAGAAGCGGCAGGAAAGAACCCATTCCGAGAATTGCCAGCGCGAGCCAGGTGTTCAGGCGTGGAAGCTGCGGGCGAAGCAGGAACAACACAAAATAGCCAAGAAGTAGATTGCACACCCACCAAATCCAGCACGCGGTGGAATACGCGAAGTTGGCAAGCGGCGCAAAGAGCACAGTCTCAAACGGGGCATGAGGATAGGGCAGAAAGCTAATAGGGTCCGAGCGCATGGTGAAAGCGCCTTCGACCCGTTCCTGGGTGGCAAGGTCGTAGAGCTTGCTGCCGTTCCCTGTAGCAACGATCTTTCCGCCAGTGTAAAAAGCGGAAAAATCGTTGAGACCGATCGCGATCTGTTCCCGCAGCATCCATGCCACGCTGAACTGGGACAGAAAACTCCCGATCAATGCGAGGCCAATCAGAAGGCGTCGCAGGCTTGGCAGGCGCAACCAGGACAGGTTTGCAGGCAATGAGAGGCCGTTCATCGTTCAAAGTGGCAGCGATACATCTTGCCAACAGGGTAACAGAAGCCCGCGAGCAACCGCCGGCTACCGGGGCTAGGGCCAGCTCCGGAGTCACGACAATGTAGACGGTGATGCGGTCGCACGCGAGTGCGTGACGATCCGCATAACTACAGTAAAACTTTAACTATTTGTACATAAACAATTGAATAAAAAAGGCGAAACGCTTCGCTGATTTGTCTTGACAGGGCCTCATTTTTCGATTGTCGTTCGTACCTGCGAGTCTTTCAGAGTGACGTGAATCCGCAGGGTTCCGCAGCCGCCGTAGAGCTGTCCGCCCTGCTCAACCGGGCGAAAGGTCCAACCCTTCAACGAATCCAGCACGGGCTGCTGTATCATCGCGGGGCCGGAGAGAATGCTCGCCTGAGTGACCTTGCCCGCCCGCGAGAAGCAAAGGCAGGCCCTTACGGTGCCGTTGGCGTTCATGTGAGGCTCGTTGAGTCCGGGCGCGGCGACAGGTCTGCTGGTGACGATGTGGGAGGCCGTTTCATGACCGGTGAGGCAACGGCCGCTGCCCTGCGGCAAAGGTCCGGTTTGCGATTTTGCGCAGGCTGAACACGGCGTGTTTTGCGCGTGAAGCAGCCCGCCCAGGAACAAACAAGGGATCAGAGCAAACGCGAGACGCATAGTAACCTCCGAGCTTCGAAGAGCTTGCAGCGTGATTCTCGCACGCAGATCCCAGGTGCCACAAACCCCGCCATTTCCTCGTCTACTGCGCGTACCGCTTCTGGTGCCAAATCCAGGCGGTACGGAGGATCTCGTCGAGCTGCGTGTAGCGCGGCTTCCAGCCGAGTTCCCGGATCGCTTTCTCGGAGCTGGCGACCAGGACAGCGGGGTCGCCGGGGCGCCTAGGACAGACCACAGCCGGAATAGGATGGCCGGTAACGCGGCGCGCTGATTCGATGACTTCGCGGACGCTGAAGCCCTTGCCGTTGCCCAGGTTGAAGATCAGGCGGCTCTCGGAGACAGGGGCAATCTCCAGCGCGTTGAGGGCCAGCAGGTGGGCGTCAGCCAGGTCGGAGACGTGGATGTAGTCGCGGACGCAGGTTCCGTCGGGAGTGGGGTAGTCGTCGCCGTAGATGCGAATCGACTGGCGGCGTCCCAGCGCCACATCCAGAACCAGCGGAATGAGGTGGGACTCGGGTTCGTGGGCCTCGCCGCGGGTAATTCCGTTTGGCCCCTCGGGAGCGCCGGCCACGTTGAAGTACCTCAGCGAAGCAACGCGCAGGCCGTGAATGCGGTTCAGCCAGCCGAGCATATGTTCAACCAGCAGCTTGGACTCCCCGTAGGCGTTGGTGGGCAACAGCCGCGCATCTTCTTTGATTGGAACCACTTCCGGCTCGCCATAGACGGCTGCGGTGGAGGAGAAGACCAGCCGGCGCGGACCGTGGGCGAGGATGGCTTCCAGTAAGGAAAGAGTCGAGGCGGTGTTGTTGCGGAAGAACTGCTCTGGATGGAGCATCGACTCGCCGGCTTCGATGAGGGCGGCAAAATGGAGTACGCCGTCGAAGGGTTCTCCCTGGTCTTTGGCGGAGATGAAGATATTCTCCAGCGCGGGCCGGTCTGCCAGCTCTCCCTCGACGAATTCCACGCCGGGGGGCAAAAGGTCGCGCCGGCCATGACTCAAGTTGTCAAAAACAACGGCCTGATGCCCATTTTCGGCCAACAATCCCGCTACGGTACCACCTATGTACCCTGCGCCACCTGTAACCAGTATCTTCACAAAAAGCCTGTCCCTTTCCAAACACTTTGGTATAACTTAGAGTCTATTACGTGATACGGCGATGGGCCGGTTTTGCGCCGGCGGTCTTCAGGCCGTCAGAGAGACGGTTCGCCGAATTGAGTTTACTGTGCTGTCCGAACTGCGTCAGCATGGCCGTTTTAGACGCCATGCTGGCGCAGTTCTGGCAGTAGTTATCCCTTCGCCAAGGGAAGGATTGCATTTCTTGTTGGATTCCTTGGATGTGAATGGGAGTGCATGAATGTCCAGGGTCCGAGCGGTCGGCAGTCCATTTTGCGCGGCGCCTCGCAAGTCTGGGTCTGGCCATGGCCACACTGGTTTTTACGGACCAACCGCGGCAGGCATGAACAGAGATTCTCCTCTTTCCCCATCCGGTATACGCATGGGCAATTTGAATCCGCTCTGGCAGCCATCTTTTCCAGCACGATCCTGCCGGGCGCCGCGGACGCAAGACCGTGCGGCCTCTAGGCCATGAGCGAGGATTGAGAATATGCCGGTGAAGGCTTCACCAGGACAGGCCACCTTCGGATTGCTTCCCGAGCCCGAGCGCAGCGTCGGCGCGTTGATCACCAGCATGGTGATCAACGCGCTGATGATGGCCGCGTTTCTCTACATCGGAGCGACAGCCCGGAAGGCAATCGATCAGCACAGGTATGAGGAGACGCTGTTGATCCTGCCGGCCAAAGAGCCGCCTCCGCCGCCGAAGGTGAAAATGCCCCCTCCGCCCCCGATGGAGGACCCGCCAAAGGTCCCGGAGGTGAAGTTCGAGGCGCCGAAGATCAACCTGCCCAGGCCGGAGCCCAAGCCGGACCCGAAACCGATTCAGTTGGAAGCCAAGCTGCAGGCTCCGATCATCAAGGGAGCCAGGCCGGCGGTGATCCTGTCGCCGCAGCCGAAGGCCGCGCTGGGGGCGGCGGCCATGCCGGCGCAAGACAACCGCGGCAAGCCCTCGACGGCGCCGGTGCATTATGGCCAGACCTTCGGCGTCACGCCCAATCCGAACGCCAGGGGACCGGCCACTGTGTCGGCCATCGGCAACCCTTACGGCGGCATGAGGGGACCGGCCGTGGCGCCTCATGGCGTTGTGGGTTCGACAGGTTTTGGCAATGGAACCAAGTTCGGATCGAACACCGGAGTCATGGGCAAGGTAGCCTCTGCCGGGGTTCCGGGCGCGGCGCCGATGGCCCCATCGGGCAATGTGGGCAAGGTGGCCTCGGCCGGCATTCCCAACGCTCCCACAGCCGGGCCGGCAGCTCCCAGAACTGTTGCCGAACCGGTCTTCACCAACCTGGAGGTCGTCTCCAAGCCGCGGCCCGAGTACACCAACGAAGCTAGGCAGCTCAGAGTGCAGGGCGACGTGATCTTGAAAGTCACGTTTACCGCCAGGGGCCAGGTGCTGGTGCAGAGCATCGTGCATGGCTTGGGCCACGGCCTCGATGAAGAGGCGCGGCGCGTGGCGCAACAGATTCGTTTCCGTCCCGCCACGCGCAACGGACAGGCGGTAGACATGACAACCAACATCACCATTACGTTTCAGTTGGCGTAACATCGGGATGATTCGCAAGATTAACAGTTACGCTCAGCCGCGGGAAACCGGAACGGTGCAAGCGGCCAGAGGAAGATTTTAAAAACCAGCTTAGGAGCTTGACATGACGTTTCGGAAGATCTCCCTCGCCTTCCTGCTCATTACCCTGAGTGTCTCCTGCGCATGCGCAAAGAAGGGGCCAAAATACTCGCAGGTGCACCAACTCACGCCGGAGCAGGCGGCGCTGGTGGATAGAGCCATCGGCAGGGAAAAGGTGCTGATCAAAAGCATTCAGGAGCGCACTCCCCTGGTGGAGACCTACATCCAGAACACCAAGCCGGATATCAAGCTCTACCAGGTGCCGGTCTCGGACGAGTATATGTTGAGCCGCATTGACTTCGGCAAGGGCTTCTTCGACAAAGCCTATGAGCCCCGGTCCGCCAGCGCAAAGCACAAATTCTTCAAGGGTTCGTTGGCCTCCATCGGCGGGCTAAGCAAGGCGTTGAAGCTGGACACGCATATTACCAACAACCCGCTGGGTTTCACGGAGATGATGTTCCTGGACCCCAACAGCTTTGACACCCAGCACTATGCCTTCAGCTTTGTGCGGCCGGAGTTTCTGGGGGCTGTGCGCACTTGGGTTTACGACGTGCAACCCAAGGTTTCCGGCATGGGCCGGTTCTATGGGCGCAT
>CAYQSI010000088.1:0-11626 GCA_964420185.1 uncultured Occallatibacter sp.
AATTCGTTCACCAGAAACTCGTGCTTCTCCTTGCCGATCAGGTAAAGATCCCACAAGGGGTGGTTGAAAACCACCAGCACATTCGGCTCTTCGTGCAGGGCCCTCAGAATCTCGGTAAACCGCTTATCGCTCGGGTTGGCCGTGTAATTGGCCAGCGTTTCCATCCACTCCACGGCCTTGGCGCTGGGCAGGTTGTGCACGCCCAGGTGGAAGGACTGCCCGCCATACGGGGCGCTCCACTCAACCGAAACCGGAATCCGCCGCGCGCTGGGAACGGTGCGCAGCAGCATCGGCGCCGTGATGCTGTCGTGGTCGGTGATGGAGACCATCGGATCGAGGTCCAGATTCTCAACCTGGCGGCTTTCCAGGTCGAAGGCCAGCTTGGGGGTCATCGGCGGCGTCCAATAGCTGGCCGCATAGTTGATGCGCACCCCATGCACCCGCTCCAAACGCTGCTCCAGGCGCGCCAGCAGCGGGCGTATCCACGGGTATTGATTGCCCCAGTTCGCCAGAAAGTCCAGAGTTTCTTGCGACTGGTTGGTGTGGCTGTGCAGCGAAACGCCGCACCGGAAACCTTGCGATGCCTTCTTGTCGCGCCAAAGGTACGAGATGGTCGAATGGCCCACTTCTGCTCCTTGATTCCACTCACCGAATCGGAATCTCTGGAGACAGTTTGCCTTGCCGACATAAACGCCGGGTTAACGGAGTGCGAATGGGGCTTCAATTGTCAAAGGAATCAACAAGGTAACCGGGGTTCCGGAGGAGATTCCAGAGAAACCCCGGAATGTGGCGCGTCATAATCCTTATTTGCTGGTCTGGGCCATTTCCGGCCCGAGAAAATCCTCTACCGTCCAGCCTTCCATCAGGTCTTCGCCGGGAGAAATCGATTCGCTCTCGGAAAGCGTTCCCGCAGCCGCCTCGGCTGCCAGATAGTTCTCCGTCAATCCCTTGCGCAGCAGCTCGAAGGCCTGCTCCGGCGTATCGGCAAACTGGAAGAGATTGATGTCCTTGGGCGAGATGGCGCCGGTATCCACCAGCACGTCCAGGTTGAAGACCTTCTTCCAGTACTCCGAGCCGTAGATAACCACCGTGATCTTCTTGGCCAGCTTGCGGGTCTGGGCCAGCGTCAGAATCTCGAACATCTCGTCCAGCGTCCCGAATCCGCCGGGAAAAACCACCAGCGCCTTCGCCAGGTAGGCAAACCAGAGCTTGCGCATGAAAAAGTAGTGGAACTCGAAGTTGAGCGAGGGCGTGATGTAGGGGTTGGGCCTCTGCTCGAAGGGCAGCCGGATGTTCATCCCGATGGTCTTGCCGCCTGCCTCGTGAGCGCCGCGGTTGGCCGCTTCCATGATCCCTGGCCCGCCGCCGGAGGTAACCACAAAACGCGCCCGCTGCGAGGGAATCCCCCTGGCCCACTTCGTCAGCAGCCCGGAAAGCCGCCGCGCGTCCTCGTAGTAGCGTGCCATCTCCACGGCAGCCACGGCGCGCTTGAGCTGTAGTTCCGTTGCCTTGCCCGCGGCGATCTCCAGCGCTTTGGCCGGCTGTTCATGGCTGGGGGCGGGTTGCGTGGAGCCTGTGTTTTCCAGCAGTTCCAGAGCATGGTCGGCTTCCTCGCGCCCGCGAAACCGCGCCGAGCCGAAAAACACCACCGTGTCCTGAATCTGCTCCCGCCGGAAGCGCGCCAGCGGCTCCATGTACTCGGAGACAATCCGGATCAGCCGCCCGTCGGCGCTGTTCAGAAAGCCGGAGTTCTCATAAGCCAGCGGCGCTGATTCCAGCGGCGGCGGCGCCCCGTTGCCGGGAATCACCGCGGCCGGGACAGCAGCGCCGGATGTTCCCTGTTCCCTGACGGCTGTTCCCTGTTCCCTGACGGGGTCCCCGGTGAGCGATTTTTGCTCGCTGGGGTGGCTATTCCCTATTCCCTGTTTTTTCATGCGTTTATCCATCCCGATAGCGGAGCGCTTCCTGAAACGCAATCCACAGATTCAAAAGCCCCAGCCCCGACACAAGGCCGCGCACCGCACCGTTGGCCGCAAAAATCGAAAGCGTGGGGAACTGCACAAATAAGGGGTTCTGGTCCCAGAACATTCTGGACCACGGTGCATAGCAAACCGCCAGGCCAATGTACATCCTGAGCAACACGCGCAAGAACAACTCGGTGCGCTCCAGCCAGCGTGGAATCCGCAGCGGCGCGTGGTTTGGAAGCCGCGGCGGCGGCTGAAAATCAGACGCGGGGCCGGATGCGGACCCAGGCGTGGGAGCCGCGTTCGGGGCAAAGGAAAACGATCTCAGTTCCGGCTGCTGGGACATTCTTGGTGTGCGTCCGCCGCCCCTGATTCCCGCCCAATCGCGGTGATTTCGCGCAGGCCCGGAAATCGCGGCCCGGCTCAGGGACGCCGTACTGCAACGGTAACACAACACGGGCCTCCCCCCTGCCGCGTTATCCTGTCACCATCATGATTCGACGGCCATATCTTCCTGTTCTGGTGGCCCTTCTCGGCGCCACGCTCTTCATTCCCACCCTTGCCACCGCCCAGGAGGGCGCGAAGAGCGGGATTCCCTATCGCGATGAGCAACCGGTGCGCGCGCCACATGGGATGGTCGTCAGCCTTCATCACTCGGCCTCCGACGCTGGCCTGGAGATGTTGCGCGCGGGCGGAAACGCGGTGGACGCCGCCGTGGCCACCGGCTTTGCCCTGGCCGTCGTTCATCCGGCAGCCGGCAACTTGGGCGGCGGCGGCTTTCTGCTGCTGCGCACCCACGACGGAAAAATTACTTTCCTCGACTTCCGCGAGAAAGCCCCGCTCCTGGCCACTGAAACCATGTACCAGGACGCCAAGGGCAACGTAATGCCCGACCAAAGCTCTTCGTCGCCGGAATCATCCAGCGTCATCGGCTACCGCTCCATCGCCACCCCCGGCTCGGTGGCCGGGCTGGCCTACGCCGAGCGGAAGTTTGGCAAGCTCGGCCTGCGGCGCGTGATGGCCCCGGCCATCCAGTTGGCTGGCGAGGGTTTCCAACTCTCCGCCGAAGAAGCCCACGAACTTACCGACCCCGACTTGACTCTCTTTGCCGACTCCAAGCGCATCTTCCAGCGCAACGGGCAATTCTACAAGGAGGGCGAAACCTTCAAGCAGCCCGAGCTGGCCCGCACCCTTCAGCGCATCGCGGCCGACCCCGAGGATTTTTACCATGGCAAATTGGCCCATGAGCTGGTCGCCGACCTGAAGAAGGGCGGCGCTTTGCTCACCCTGGAAGACTTGGCCGGCTATACCGTCGTCGAGCGCGCTCCCGTCGTCGGCAGCTTCCACGACTACACCGTCATCAGCGCCCCGCCGCCCTCGTCGGGAGGAATCGTACTGCTCAGCACCCTGAATATCCTCGAAGGCTACGACCTGGCCAAACTCGGCGACCGCAGCCCCGCGTCGATGCACCTGATCATCGAGGCCTTCCGCCGCGCGTACATGGATCGCTCCGACTACCTCGGCGACCCCGACTTCAACCGGATTCCCGTCGCTGAGATGACCGCCAAAAAATATGCTGACGCCTGGCGCGCCTCCATCGACCTCCACGCAGCCACCCCCAGCGCCGCGCTCCGCCGCCCCGAGGCCTTTTTGCCTCCCGCACCCAAAACCGCCGGCCAGCATGTGGAATCGCAGAACACCACTCACTATTCAGTCGTTGACAGCGAGGGCAACGCCGTCGCCGTCACCACCACCCTCAACAACTCCTTCGGCTCCCATGTCACCGCCGGTTCGCTGGGCTTTCTGCTCAACGACGAAATGGATGACTTCGCCGCCAAGCTCGGCGCGCCCAATATGTTTGGCCTCATTCAGGGACCAGCCAACGCCATCGCCCCCGGCAAGCGTCCCCTCAGCGCGATGACCCCCACCATCGTGCTGGAAAACGGCAAGCTGCGTTACGTCCTCGGCTCGCCCGGCGGTGCCCGCATCACCACCACGGTGGCCAACATCTTTCTCTCCGCAGCCGAGGGTGGCCTCAATATCCAGCAGGCCGTCGATGCCCCGCGCTTCCACCACCAATACCTGCCCGACAAGCTGTACCTGGAAACGGGCTTCCCGCCCGCGACCCTGGCCGGCCTTCGCGACCTGGGCTACGATCTGAACATCAAGAACGGCTACTGGTCCAACGGCGAGTGCATTGCCGTGAACCCCAAAACCGGCGAACTGGAAGCCGGCCAGGATCACCGCAGCCATTACGGCAAGGCCTCCGGCTACTGAGCCGGGCGGGCAGGCTGATTTCTGGGACCAATCCAATTCAGCGCGCCACCTTGAACGGAACTGTGCACCACTCCTGCTTCACTTAGGAACTTGTTGAAAAACTCTTGGATTGTGTCAGGGCACGACTTCAGTCGTGCCGTAAATGCCGCAAAATCAGCGAGGGCTTCAGCCCCTGAGGACTGATTTTCTGGTCCGAGTTAGATTTTCAACAAGTTCTTAGAATAGACTCCAGGCACTCGGCTATTGTCTCTTCATGTATTTACAAATATGTATTACAATTGAGCCGTGGGGAATTTCCAGTTTGAGTGGAATCCGGCGAAAAACCTCTCGAACCAGCGCAAGCATGGCGTGAGCTTCGAGGAAGCCGCCCAAGTCTTCCGAGACCCGCTCTACCTCTCTTGGAAAGAACGCATTCAGGACGGCGAAGAACGCTGGCAGGCGTGCGGCGAGGTCGAGGGCTTATCCCTGCTGATCGTCGCGCACACCATCCGAGAAGAACTTGAGGATGGAATCGTGATTGAAGTGGTTCGCATCATCTCCGCCAGACGGGCCGAACCCAAAGAAAGGCGACGCTATGAAAAAGAAAATGGTTAGGTACACACTGGAAACCTTACCGCCGCTGACCGACGCGCAGCGCGCAAATCTGAAGGCGCTCTCGGCGCGGCCGGATACCGAGATCGACACCAGCGATATTCCTGTCCTGACCGACGCGGAATGGGCGAAGACCAAGCGCGTACGCGGGCATCTCTATCGCCCGATCAAACAGATCGTTACCGCGCGTCTGGACGGCGATGTCCTGGAATGGTTGAAGTCTCACGGCAGGGGTTATCAATCGCGCATGAACGCCATTCTCAGGCGCGAGATGCTGTCGTCGCTCAAGTAGCCACCCGCAGTGGGGAAGACACATCCGGCGTGTGGGCGAAAGGCATCGGTTACCCACCCTTGCGCCAGGAAAAAGGCGCCAGTTCCCGGTTCCGAGACCCTGGAGTTTTGCTGGGCACAGTCCTCATTTTTCCTGTCGAATCGGAACTGGCTCCGGCAAACGCCGATGCATTCATTGCGTCCGCGCCAACACCCCTCCCCTTCAATGGACTATCCTGATCCTTGGAGCTTGACGCACAATCTGATCGCCCGTCGTCCAGGAAGCTGGCTGTGGCCGCTGTCACTCTCTGCGGGGTGTGCGCCTTTCTGGAGCTGTATATCACCCAGCCGCTGCTGCCGCTGCTCACGCATCTCTTTCATGCCTCCAAAACTGCCGTCGCCTTGACCGTTTCAGCCGGTACGCTGGGCGCTGCCATCTCCGCTCCCATCGTCGGCGCGCTCGTTGAGCGGCTGCCCCGCAAGCGGGTCATTGTCGCCTGCCTGACCATAATCGCCGTACCCACGCTACTGGCCGCCACCTCTACCTCGCTTCTCCAGCTCGTCATCTGGCGCTTTCTTCAGGGCATTTTGGTGCCCGGCATCGTCGCCGTGGTCGTCACCTACGTTGGCGAGGAATGGCCGCCCCACCGCCTGGCCTTCATCATGGGCTTCTACATCAGCGGAACCGCCCTGGGCGGCTTTCTCAGCAGGTTCATCTCCGGCGTTCTGGCCGATTGGTTCAGTTGGCGTGTGAGTTTTCTCGTCCTCGGGACGGCGGCTCTGGCCGGAGCCGGCGCCGTGGCCGCCTGGCTTCCGCGCGAACGCCGTCGCCCTACTCTGCCCGCCTCGGCCGACCCGCGGCTCTCCTTCCCCGCCCAGATTCTGGATTTGTTTCGCCATCGCCGCCTCGTGGCCACTTATGCCGTCGGCTTCGACGTTCTCTTCTCGCTGGTGGCCGTCTTTACCTGGATCACCTTCCACCTGAGCGCCGCGCCCTACAACCTCTCCACGACCGCTATTAGCTCGCTGTTTTTCGTCTATCTCGTCGGCTTCGTGGTGACCCCCTCCGCCGGCTACATCATCACCCGCGTCGGTCTGCGCACAGGCATCAGCGGGGCCATTGTCTGCGGAATGGTAGGCGTTCTGCTCACCCTGGCTCCATCCCTGCCCATCATCATCCTGGGGCTCGCCCTGGTTTCGACCGGCACATTCATCTCCCAGACCGCCACGCAAAGCCATCTGCGCGTGGCCGCTCCCGCCGAGGCGCGCGTCACCGCGGCTGGGGTTTACCTCACTTGCTACTACGCCGGAGGCACCGCCGCCGGGGTCGTCCCTGGAGCCTTCTGGGCGCTGGGCAAGTGGCCGGCCTGCGTCGCCTTCATCCTGGCCATGCAGGCCGTGGCGCTGGCCATCGCGCTGGTGGGCTGGAGAACGCCCAAGCCGGCGCAGGGCGATGCCGTAGCCGCATATCAATGAACCCCGGCGGCGGTAAAGCGAATCTAAAATAAAAACAGGCCTGTTCTGAGACGTCTCAGGGAAGATTCCCCGCCGTGAGGCTCCCGCACCGCACCAACCCTCAAGAATGCCGCGCTTCCCCGGCCTGTATGAGTCAAAATTATCCAATCAAGGAGTGGACTTTTGTCCGATTCAGAGCCCGCATCGCCAGGCAAGGCCGGCCTCGCGGCAACGCCCAGGTCCAGGGAGATTCAGCAGCCCGGCCCCGGCGCGCTGTGGAAGCCCCGAGTCAACCCCTGGATCATTGCCATGACCGTGGCGTTGGCCGCCTTCATGGAGGTGCTCGACACCTCCATTGCCAATGTGGCCCTGCCTCATATCGCCGGCTCGCTCGGCGCCAGCACGGATGAGGGAACCTGGGTACTCACCAGCTATCTGGTTGCGAACGCCATTGTGCTGCCCATGGGCGCCTGGGCCTCAAGCGTAATGGGCCGCCGCAATTTCTTTGTACTCTGCATCGTGATTTTTACCGTCTCCAGCTTCCTCTGCGGAGCGGCGCTCTCGCTGCCCATGCTGCTCGTCTTTCGCGTCCTGCAAGGAGCCGGTGGCGGCGGAATGCAGCCCATGGCCCAGGCCATCATGGCCGACAGCTTCGAACCGCAGAAGCGCGGGCAGGCCTTTGCCCTTTACGGCCTCGTCGCTGTCCTCGCTCCTTCCATCGGCCCCACCCTGGGCGGCTGGATTACTGACAACTTCTCCTGGCGCTGGATCTTCTTCATCAACATTCCGGTCGGCATCCTGGCTTATTTCCTGGTCACCCGGCTGGTCGAAGATCCGCCGTGGATCAAGGCCGACCGCTCGCGCCTGCGGCACATGGACTACCTGGGCCTGAGCTTCCTCATCATCGCCATGGGCGGCTTGCAGCTCATGCTCGACAAGGGCGAAGAGAACGACTGGTTCTCCTCCGGCCTTATCCGCGTCTTCGCCTTCCTCTTTGTCGGCGGCATCGTCGCTCTAATCTGGTGGGAGTGGCGGCATAAGAACCCGCTCATCAATTTGACGCTCTTCCGCTACAAAAACTTCGCCATTTGCTGCTTTCTCATGGCGCTCGTCGGCGGCGTACTCAACGCCAACACCGTCTTGCAGCCTCAGTTCATGCAGCAGTTGCTGGGTTGGACGGCGACCACCTCCGGCATGGCGCTGACCGCGGGCGGCATCGTGCTGCTCTTTGTCATGCCCATGGCCGGCTACGCTACCGGAAAGGTCGCCGCGCGCTATCTCGCGGTGGCGGGCTTCACGCTGTTTGTGCTCACCTTCCGCTACGCGGCCGACGTAACCACGCTGAACATGACCTTCTCTGCCGCGTCCTGGCTGCGTGTCATTCAGATGATGCCCATCCCCTTCTGCTTCATCTCCATCACCACGGCGGCCTACGTGGGTATGCCCAGGGAGCAGAGCAACCAGGTCGCCGGCCTCATCAACTTCGTGCGCAACATCGGCGGCAGCATCCTGATCGCCGTCACCAACGCGCAGGTCACCAGCCGCGCCATGTGGCACCAGCAGCATCTGCAGAGCGCCATGACCTCGGCCAACCTTGCTTTCCAGCAGCACACCCAGACGATGAGCGGCTTCTTCGCCGGCCACTTCGGTGGGCCCAACGGCCAGGGCCTGGCGCTGGCCTCCATCTACAACCAGCTCAACCAGCAGGCCCAGATGCAGGGCTACCAGGATGTCTACATGGAGCTGTCATGGATGTCGGTGGGGCTGGTCGTGCTGGCCTTCATGCTGAGCAAGAACAAGCCGGCCGCGGGCGCGGAAGCTGGCGAGGCCTCGATACACTGAGATTCGGCCGCGTGAATCATTTTCAATACGAAACCGAGCGCTCCAGTCTTGTCAGGCATCCTTGAGATGGAGCCATCGCCCTGGTCTAAACTTGAAGCAGGAATTCAACTGTTCTGTAACTTCTCCTGGCGGAATGTCTGTCCGGAGTTGCAATAGGGAGAGAACTGAATGGCACTGATGAAGACATCCAATCCCGCACTGAGCGAGAACACGTTTCGCAACCTTTCCAGCGCGCAGTATGGAGGCGTGATCGACGAAACCACGCGGATGACGCTGACCGGCACGGTGAACAAGACCGGCATCCTGCTGCTCTGTGTCCTCGCAACCGCGGCCTGGACGTGGCGCCTCTTCCTTCAGTCGCATGATATGACGGATGTGGCTCCCTGGATGCTCCTCGGCGTCTTCGGCGGCTTGATCTGCGCCATGGTCACCATCTTCAAGAAGGAGTGGTCTCCGATCACGGCGCCCATCTACGCGCTGCTTGAGGGCCTGGTCCTCGGCGGCTTGTCGGCGCTCATGGAAGTACGCTATCCGGGCATCGCCATCCAGGCCGTCGGCCTCACCTTTGGCACGCTCTTCGTGCTGCTGCTCGCCTATCGCTCCGGAATGATCCAGGTAACGCAGAAGTTTCGCCTGGGAGTCGTCGCGGCCACCGGCGGCATCATGGTTTTCTATCTGCTGCAAATGCTGCTGGGCTTCTTCGGTTTCCAGTTCACTTCCATCAACGGCTCCGGATTCATCGGAATCGGCTTCAGCCTGATCGTCGTGGCCGTCGCGGCCCTGAATCTGGTGCTCGATTTCGACTTCATCGAAAGAGGCGTGCAATATGGCGCTCCCAAGTACATGGAGTGGTATGGCGCCTTCGGGATCATCGTCACGCTGGTCTGGCTCTATCTTGAAATTCTGCGTCTGCTTTCCAAAATGCGCAGCAGAAACTAGCACGTGTTTCAAAAATCCGCATTGTGTCAGGGCACGACTTTACAGGCTGCGGAAAAACTCGTGGAATGTGTTTCGAAAATCCGCATTGTGTCAAGGCACAACTTCACAGGCTGCGGAAAAACTCGTGGAATGTGTTTCAAAAATCCGCATTGTGTCAGGGCACGACTTTACAGGCTGCGGAAAAACTCGTGGAATGTGTTTCGAAAATCCGCATTGTGTCAGGGCACGACTTTAGTCGTGCCGTAAATGCAACAAGTCTGCGCGGGCTTTAGCCCCTGAGGGATGTTTTTACTGTCATCTTGAGCGACCGTAGCGAAGCGAAGGGAGTCGAAGGACCTGCATTTCGCTTTTAATCCTCAAGGATGGGAAACGCAAGAGGAGCAAGTCGCAACATGAAGGCATTCACCCGCGATTCCGCTTCGAACTTATCGCGCTGCCGGATCGCCGCGGTGTTGGCCTTCTTCGCTTTGAACCTCGCGGTCTATCTCATTCGCATCCTCAGCGTCTGGCGCTATGGCGCGCTCTTCTGCGCCACCGCGGTCGAATCGCCCATGATCGATTCGATCTGGAGATGTATGCACCACAGGCCCGTGTATGCGTGGCCGTTCACCTTTCCCTTTTCGCTTTCGCTCTATAACTACCTCTTCTACGATTCCTATGCAGCCGTCCTCCGGCTGATCGGCGCGTGGGATGCCGGCATCCTAACCTGGGGACGTCAGCTCACGCTGCTCTTTGCGCTTGCGGGTGGCCTAGCGCAGTGGCGCCTCGTGCGCTCTCTCCTCAAGCTGCGCGGTGCAGCCAGCGCCCTCTCGCTCTCGCTCTCTGTGGGCCTCTGGCTTTGCACTTCGCTCGTCAAGTATTGGGCCATTTCCATCCGTCCAGACATGGCCGCCGCCGCGCTGGTGATGATTGCCCTTTGGATCATCGTTCGCCAGCCGAGGTTCGCCTTCGCCTATGCCGGCGTCTTGCTCTATCTCGCTTGGGCATTCAAACAGTCTGTGGTTCTCGCCTTCGCCAGCCTCTGCCTCTGGCTGCTCTTGAAGAAGCAGTGGCGCGATCTCGCCATGTTGGCCGCGGTCTTTGCCGCGCTGGTTGCCGCCACTCTGCTCCTGGGGACGCCCGAATACCGCTTCAGCATCCTGATCGCGCCGCGGATGGTCAAAGGCTTCTCCTTCGGCCTTCCCTGGATTCTGCACGCGCTCGGAACCGGACTCACCGCCGTCCTCCTGAACCTCTACTGGGTCGCCGCTCCTTTTGTGCTCGCGCGTGCCTCAGACTGCGCGAGAAAAACAGACGCAGGAGCCAGGGAGTCCCTGCTCAAGACTGGATTGTGTCAAGGCACGACTTCAGTCGTGCCGCAAATGCAACAAGATGAACGAGCGGCTTTACCGGCTGCGGAAAAACCCGTGGAATGTATTTCGCAAAGGCGTTTTGTGTCAGGGCACGACTTTAGTCGTGCCGTAAATGCCGCAAAATCAACGTGGGCTTTAGCCCCTGGGGAAATCTCTCTTCAGCAAGAAGGAGTGCAGAGATTCCTTAGCCTGCTCACGACCGTCTTTGCCATCGCCCTGATCGTCGGCTTGGCTGGCATGGGAAAGGTCGGCGGAACCTCCAACTACCTTTTCGAGGCCTTCGTCGCCGGCTCCACTCTGCTGCAATTGGCCGTCTTCGCCGTGCCCGGAAGGCTGGTAACCTCGCTCCTGCTCTTCGGCTGCATACAACCGGCATTGCAAATCGCCGGTGTAGCCATCGGATTTCATCACTCGGGCAAGCGGGACATGGTCCCCATCGCCACGGCAACTGAATACGCCAACGCCGTAACCCTGCGCGATCGTTTGGCAGCCATGAAAAAGCCCATCTTCACCACCGATGGGGCTTTCCAGCTTCCCTGGATCTCCACGGACAACGGGGCGCCAGCCATCACCATCGATCCCAACTTCCAGGAAGCCGCGCGCCCGCGCGAGCTGAATGGCGGCATCGAAGGCATGCTGCAACGGGGCGAGATTCCCACCGTGATGCTTGCCTCCGGCGATCTGGTCTACCTGAAGAGCCTGAATCCGGGTTACAGCAAGGTTGGCGAATCCACCCAGCAGGGCATAACGTACAGCGTCTATCTGTTCAGCCCCAGCCCACCCCCGAATTTATACTGAAAGACGACATGACCACATTTTTGCCTGTAGACGAACAGATGGACCTGCTTCAGAAGGGCGCGGCGGAGATCATCCGCGTCGCTGACCTGCGCGAGCGCCTCGAAGAGAGCCGCAAAACCGGCCGCCCGCTGCGCATCA
>CAYQSI010000089.1:0-11565 GCA_964420185.1 uncultured Occallatibacter sp.
ATCAGGCGGCGATAGGAGTCATAAGCAAAACGGGGATTGTTGCTGCGCTTGGCCACCGCTTCAACAGCCTCATCGTTGAGGCCCAGGTTGAGGATGGTGTCCATCATGCCGGGCATGGAGAACTTGGCGCCCGAGCGAACGCTGACCAGCAGGGGATTTTCGCCCTTGCCCAGCTTTTGGCCTTGCAGCTTTTCCAGCCGCTCGAGGGCGGCGTACATCTCTTTGTTGACCTCAGGGCTGAGCGCGCCGCGCATGTATTCGCGACAAGCCTCGGTCTGGATGGTGAACCCCGGGGGAACCGGCAATCCGGCATTGGTCATCTCGGCCAGGCCGGCGCCCTTGCCACCCAGCACATCCTTCATTTTTCCATTTCCCTCGGCCTTGCCGCCGCCGAAGAAATACACATGCTTGGTTGCGGTTGAGTCTGCTTTTCCAGCAGACGACTTGTCCACAGCGCCCTGCGTCATGGGATGAAACCTCCATATTTAGGATTTCGCGGCTGCGATGCCCAGGAGAGGGTGGCGGGACGGAGGCTCAGCACTTGAAAAGTGCGGTTTTGGGGGCTGAGCGCTTGCGAGTCATCCAGACACAGGGCAGCGCCTTGCGGCGTTGGTTAGTCCTTAGTACGAATATCGCTTCAGATATACAGTTGCCTGTGTTGAAGGTCACATCCGGCCCACTGAGCCTTGGAGCCGCAGCCCATTCCGACACGAAAATTTCAGCCAATTTGTAGCTGAAACCGGCGCCGGGAGGGGGAGTGCAGCGCGGCCGGGCGATGTCCTGCGGCGGTGCGCTCAAAGCGCTGGCCGGAATACGGTTTCCGGACGCCATGATGAAAGAGGAGAATCCGCTCCAGCCCCACCAACGACAGGACCTCCGCCACGCGCGGCGAGAGATTCGACACGGTGAAACGGTGGCGGGCTTTTCGGGCGCTCGAGTAGAGCGAGAGAAGGGCGGCGATGCCGGCCGCGTCGATGCGCTTGACCGAGCCCAGATCGAGCGTCACGCTTTCCCGGCGCACCAGCGGGTTGAGCCAGGCGAGCAAGCCCTCCTCGCGGCCCAGAATCAACTCGGTCAGATCGGTCTGTTCGCTCGCCGAGACAATTGTCATGCCCATCGGGTTTGAGATGCTGCCGGTCATAAAAAGCCTCCTTGGAAAGCCGTTTTGCGGCCGGGGTAGCGCGTTTTGGGCGCTTGCCCCACACTTTCTTTGTGTCAGCACGCGGGCGGCCAAAGCCGCAAGGGAAGGAATATGCTGAAATCGCAGGGGATAGAAGCAACGCCGGATTTCGTGCTGTTGGCTTGGGTGTCCATTTGCGCTCGTCGCCGTCCGTAATTGAACACGCTGAAATTTAATACGCAAAGAGGAGTGCCGCCGGTTCCGTGCCCTAGCGCGCCGTGAAGTGGCCGCCCGCAACCGGGGCGTCCTGGCAGGGCACAATCAGGCCATGCCTCAGTTCACAGTAAGCGAGAAGGTGGCCGTATGCGACAGCGTACCCGACGTTGCGGTTACGGTGACCGTCGACAGGGTTGGCAGATGAGCGGACCCATTCGGGGAAGACCCACCGCAGCCGGTTAGCAGACTCCAGCCAGCTACACTCACTGCCAGCAGCAACAGTATCTGCAAGCGGCGCCGCTTTTTCCATCCGAGGCAGCACAGCGCAACCGCCAGCACCGAGCCTGGGAACAACGGGCGCTCGTTGCGGCGAAGAGTTGCGGCGGCCGCGGAGGTAGTCACGGTCAGCGTGGAGAACGAGACACCTTCCGGCGTGGGCTGAGTCTGCGTGGTAAAGCTGCACGCGGCCCCCGCAGGCAGCCCCGAGCAAGCGAACGAAACATTGGAGTTGAACCCACCATTATCCTGTACCGTGATGGTTGCCGTGCCACTCTGTCCACCCTGGACGGAGATGGATGCCGGATTGATGGCGAGGGTAAAGTCGGGCGGGATGGTATAAGCCGCGGTGGACGCAGCACTGGCTACATAGCCGCTGGCGGTCGCAATCGCCTTCAGCGTTTCTGTTGACGAGACGATGATCGGACCGCTGTACACTGTCGAACTTGTGGCCGGCGTGGTTCCGTCGGTGGTGTAGTAGATTGTCGCTCCTGCCGTCGAGTCGGTGATTGTGACCGACTGCGTGGAGGTGTAGGTGCCGGAAGCTACGCTGAAGGTGGGAGAAGCGGCAGCGGCGTATGGCTGATATTTCCATAAGTCGTTGAGACTGCCATCATTACCTTTGGCATCAAAGCCATCGCCTCCAAAGAGCCAGAAGTTGCCGCTGCTGTCTGTCCAAATGTTCGCACTTTCCCGGCCCCCAGGGACGTTTCCAGCAGCAGGAACACCCAACGTGCCATACACTCCAGGCTGACCAAGACCGCTGCCAATCGTGCTGCTTCCGCCCATCCAAGTCCATTCGTTCGTTAAAGGACTAAACTCCCAGAGGTCGTTGAGATAGCCCTGCGGTCCGACGGAATCTTTGCCTAGCCCCCCAAAGAGCCAGAGATGGCCCATGTCGTCAGTCCAGCTAGTAGCGTAATAGCGGCCTCCTGGAACATTACCAGTAGCTGGCGTTCCCAACGTGCCGTAAACTCCAGGCTGGCCACATCCATACGTACCGCAGTTCATCGTGCCGCTTCCGCCCATCCACGCCCATTCGTTCGTTAAAGGACTAAACTCCCAGAGGTCGTTGAGAGGGCCACCGTTAATTCCTGTGGCATCGGCACCCCAGCCCCCGAAGAGCCAGAGATTTCCGCTGCTATCAGTCCAGTTCGAAGCGCTCTGACGACCTCCGGGGATGTTTCCAGCGGCGGGTGTACCCAAATTCCCGTACACTCCGGGCCGGGCTAGAACTCCACCAGCATAGTTGTTGCCAACTGAGCCGCTTCCACCCATCCACGTCCATTCGTTGGTGGAAGGATTGAACTCCCAGAGATCGTTGTAAAGGCCAACATTGTCATTAGCATCGGTGCTTTCACCACCAAAGAGCCAAAAATTGCCGCTGCGATCAGTCCAACTCGCAGCGGCACAGCGGCCTCCGGGAGTGTTCCCGGCAGCAGGCGTTCCCAACTTGCCGTACACTCCGGGCTGTTTGATAGCATTGCTTCCGTTCATCCATGTCCACTCGTTCGTGGAAGGATTGAACTCCCAAAGGTCGTTGAGATCGCAATAACTACCACCGACATCGTAGCCAACGCCGCCAAAGAGCCATAAATTCCCGCTATTGTCGATCCAACTTGCTGCTTGAGTGCGGCCTCCCGGAGTATTCTCCGCAGCTGGAGTTCCTAACGTGCCGTACACTCCGGGTTGGCCTACATTGCTGCCTACCGTACTGCTTCCACTCACCCACGCCCATTCGTTCGTGTCCGGGTTAAACTCCCAAAGGTCGTTGAGATAGCCCCAATTCCAATTGGCATCGTAGCCACTGCCCCCAAAGAGCCAGAAATGGCCGCCGCTTTCGGCCCAGTACGATGCGTCGGAGCGGCCTCTGGGAATATTTCCGACGGCTGGCGTACCCAACGTGCCATACACTCCGGACTGTCCACAATATGGGCCATATGGAATGCCATTGAAGGTATAAGAAGTGCAGCTCAACACGCTGCTTCCGCCCATCCATGTCCACTCATTTGCGGTACTCGTTTGTGCTCCAGCAGACAGTGAGACGCTGGTGAACCCTAGCAGGCATACAAACAAAGAGCTAGATAGTAAACGCTGCCTTCTCATCGAACTTTCCTTTACGGAAACAGCGCACACCCAAGGTATGCAAAAGCCTGGGACATTACGCCACGCCCGACTGACCCAAGTTGGATGCAGGAGGATTCTAGCAGAATAGTTGGTTAAGCAAAGACTGAGATACTCTGTTCATGCCCTGTCGTTCCAATTGGGCCGAGGGGGTGATGGAGGCGCAATTGGGAGAGTCGCGCGAGCAATACGAAGCCGGAGGCGAGACTCCGATGCGCTGCCTGTCTTGGGAGCTTGTGCGCGGGCTGGCGCTGGAGGCTGGCTTTGCCGAGGCCGGGCTGGTCGCGCTTCCTCATGCCAACGAGGAGCGGGACGCGGCGCGCTTCGAGGAGTGGGCGCGGGCGGGCCGGGCTGGGACCATGCGCTACCTGGAACGGACGGACGAGGATGGGCGCCTGCTACGGTCGCGCGTCGGGATTCCGTTTCCTTGGGCGCGCTCGGTGGTGGTCTGCTGGGCCAATTACAACAGTCAGCAGCCCCGCTCGACCGAGCCGGCTGCCGAGGGAGCGGGCTGGATTGCGCGCTACGCCTGGTCGAGCAAAGTGGATGCGCAAGGCGCGCGACGGCCAAGCGACTATCACAAGGTGCTGCTGAAACGCATGAAGGCCGTGGAGGCGCGGCTGCACGAGCAGTTCGGCGCTTTCGAGGCGCGCGCCTTTGTGGACACCGGGCCGGTGGTCGAGCGGGCGCTGGCTGAGGCGGCCGGGTTGGGCTGGACAGGGAAGAATACCTGCCTGATTCATCCAAAGCTCGGCTCGTATGGGTTTCTGGCGGTGCTCTTCACTTCTCTGGATCTTTGTGAAGAAACAGCGCCCACGGCGCTGCAGCCAGACCGCTGCGGAAGCTGCCGGCGCTGCCTGGAAGCCTGCCCGACCGGCGCTCTGATTGCGCCCTACCAGATGGATGCGGCGCGGTGCATCGCTTACCTGACCATCGAGTACCGGGGCCCCATTGCGCCGGATCGGATGGAGGGCATGGGGCGGCAGGTCTTCGGCTGCGACATCTGCCAGGACGTTTGCCCCTGGAACCGGAAGGCTCCGGTGACGGCGGACCCGGAGTTGGCGCCGCGCCCAGAGCTGGTGAACCCGGCGCTCGACTGGCTGGCGGCGATGGACGAGGCGGAGTTCGAGCGTGAGTTCAACGGCTCGCCAGTGCGCAGGGCGCGGTTCGATGGGCTCAGGCGCAATGTGGCCATTGCCATGGGCAACAGCGGGCTGGACCGGTTCGCGCCCTGGCTCAAAAAATGGGCTGGGGCTGCGGATGAGGGGCTGAGTACGGCGGCGCGTTGGGCGCTGGAAAAGCTGCGCGGCGTTTAGGCTCCAACGGCTATCCTTGAAGCTACGGCTATTCGGGAGTGGCGCAGCGCGAGTGAGAGAAGCCGTGACGGCGCTTTGGCATGTGAGAAGGAGTAACGCGTGACGGATGTCTCAAATACCGGGAGTCAGAGTGACACGGCAGTTGTGGCTGTAAGAGCCGTCGATGTGCCGGAGCCGGCCAAGCGGTCCAAGTGGTACCGCTGGCGCAAGGACGGCACGTCGCTGGTGAACTACCTGCTGGACAGCGAGGTGCACACCTTTGCCTTCAGCGTGGCGGCCAACGCCATCCTGTCGTTCATTCCCTTCATTGTGCTGCTCTACACGCTGGCGTTCTCGGTCTTCCACTCGCAGGCGATGGTCAGCATGGTCAATGAGATGGTGCATTACTTCATGCCCTCGAACCAGGAATTTGTGGCCAGGAATCTGGATGCCGTGGCGATTGCGTCCGCACGGCATGGGGTGCAGGTCTTTTCGCTGATCATGATTTTGGTGGCCTGCACGGGCATCTTCCTTCCCCTGGAGGTGGCCCTCAACAAAGCCTGGGGCGTGACCAAGAGCCGCAACTACCTCCAGAATCAAGTGATCGCCTTCGGGTTGGCAATCTTGATGGTCGTGCTGGGCATGAGCAGCATCATGCTGAATGCGGTTGCGCGCGACGTGCTGGCTACTCTCTTCTTCCAGCAGACAGATAACTTCATCTTCCAGGGAATCTGCTCTCTATTGCTGGCCCTTACCACCGGAGTGGCCTCGATCCTCTTCTTCTTTTCGATTTACTGGCTGCTGCCTAACCGCAAGGTCTCGCCAGGGCCGGTCTTTCGCACCGCTTTCTATACCGGAATCATCTGGCTAGTCTCAAAATATATCTTTGAGGCTGTGCTGCCGCATATGGACCTGAAGGCGCTCTATGGGCAGTTCTATGTCTCGGTGGGACTGTTGTTCTGGGCCTATATCTCTGGACTGATCCTCTTTGCTGGCGCGCAGTTCAGCGTGGCGCGGTTGGGGGACAAGAAGTCATAGAGGCGACGGCTCTGTCGCCGGCACGCATCAAGGGGTGTTCCAGATCTCAGGCAGACTGAGGTCGCTCTGTCTCTCCCGCGATTGGGGGGCATGGTCCTGGACGATCATGACAGCGCCAATTCTGCGGCCATCCTGTCCATTGATGGGCCTGGCCGATAAAGTAACTCTGGCCTGCGTTCCATCCTCCCGGTTGCAGAGAACCTCCTGGGCGTCCGTGGTCTCACTGCGAAGAATGGCGCGGGCAAGAGGATACTCCTCCGGCTTCAGCGGCTGTCCATCGGTATTGGCCGCAGCCCATTGGCCATAGTCGGCGATGACCTGACCGGGCAGGATTGCATTGCGGAAGACTCTCTTCGCTTCAGGGTTGGCCAGGACGATGGCGCCCTCCGGCGCATTGGCAATGACGATTCCAGCCGGAACGACATCGGCTGTAGCCAGCAAGGCTGCCTGGCTGATTTGCAAGGCCTCCTCTGTCTGTTTTTGCTCCTGAATGTCTTCGATGCCGCCATACCAGCAAATGACTTTTCCGGAGGGATCAAAGCGCGGATAACCGCGGGACCACATCCATCTCCATTCGCCATCCTGACGCCGGACTCGATACCGGATATTCGTAGCCTCTCCGCTTGCGAGCGCCTTTTCGATGGCTTGCTTGACCGGCCCGAGGTCGTCTGGATGGAGCGCATCTAGCCATCCGAGACCCAGCGTCTGCTCTTTATTGAAGCCCGTCAGCTTCTCCCACCGCGGGCTCACCTCGACCGCTTTTCCTTCCGTATCCATGATCCACGGCGTCTGCGGATTCAACTCCACCATGTGCCGGTAGTGTTCCTCACTTTCGCTGAGGGCCTGCTCAGCGCGTTTCCGGTCTGAGATGTCAACCACGGCGATGGATACGCCCATCACCTCACCAGCTTCATCGCGGACCGGTTGATACGAGATCATGAGGGTACGGTAACCGGTTCCCGTCTCGAAGTTCGGCCTTCTAACTTCAAAACTGGGAATCGATTCTCCCGCAAGAGCGCGGCGAAGAAAGCTCTCAAACTGGGGGTATAAATCGGGGACAAGCTCCGTGATCGGCCTGCCGAGATGCGCGGCGAGAGGGGCGCCATTCATTTGAGCGAGACGCCGGTTGAGGCTCACATAGCGCAGATTGCGATCAAGCAAAGCCAAGCCCACCGGTGCGCCATCGTAGATGGCCTGGAGTTGCGCAAATCTCTGTCCCGGCAGTGCCTCCAGGCTCGTGATTGGGCCTTCATCCAGAAGTTCCGAAGGGCAAGAGGCGTAGGGTTGTGGCTTGAGGGAAACGATGGCCGGAAGATCTTCAGCCGGAACCGGCCTGCTATAGAGAAAACCCTGGCCGAAGTCGCATCCGAGCCAGAGGAGCATATCGGCCTGTTCCGGGGTCTCGACTCCCTCAGCAACAGTGATGAGTCCGAGACTGCGCCCCAGGCCGACGACAGCGGCGACGATTTTTCTGCTCTCCCGCGACTGCGTCATGGAGCTGACAAAATGCCTGTCGACCTTCAACTCATCGAAGGGCAATGCCTGCAAATGTTTCAGGCTCGAATACCCTGTGCCGAAATCATCGAGCGCCAGCCTGCAATGCAAAGCCTTTAGTTCATGAGCAACGGATTGGGCGCGCGGGAGATCAGCCAGCAGCGCACTCTCGGTAATCTCGATGGTCAACCGATCGAGCGAAAAGCCACCGTGCGCCGCGGTAGCCGCAATCTTGGCCGGTAGTGTGGCATCGAGCAATTGATGTGGAGAAAGGTTGACGGCCAACATCAGAGGGCAGGGCAACATGGGG
Source organism: uncultured Occallatibacter sp. (assembly GCA_964420185.1). Taxonomy (GTDB): domain Bacteria; phylum Acidobacteriota; class Terriglobia; order Terriglobales; family Acidobacteriaceae; genus Telmatobacter. The sequence goes on from CAYQSI010000089.1 coordinate 7,874, forward strand.
CCCGCGGCGAAGGCCTTTTCCAATATCTGGCGGGTCAACCCATTGATCAAGCCGCTCTTCTCGACAGCAGGGATGAAATCGTCCGGAAGAATGATGCCCAGCCGCGGATGTTTCCATCGCGCAAGCAGTTCAAAGCCAGCCAGTTGGCCGGTCCGCAGTTCTACCATAGGCTGGAAGAAGGGGTAGAACTCGTCTTCGTCGAAGGCCCGATGGAGGTCGATCTCATCGAAGATCATAGCTGCACTTCACGGCAAGAATACAGGAAGCGCTATGGCAGGTGTAGGGTCTTTTTTTGTGCGGGGGGTGCAGGTCCGGGAGATGGCAGCAGAGGCGCATCACCCGAACCGGGGCTTAAATGCCCAGGTTTTTCACATCCAGCGCGTTGTTGTCAATAAACTTGCGGCGGAGTTGGGGCGGCGTCTTCTTGCGCGAGCGCGGAACCCACAGGCTCGAAAATCGAGCCTTCCTTTAGACTTCGCCAGGGCAGGCGCTGGGCCGCTCAGATCAAGGCTGAATCAACAGCGCCTTCAACTGTGTTTCGATCGTTTTCAGATTGGCCTCGCCTTGAAACTGCGCTCTAACATTCCCATCTCGGTCGATGAGGTAGGTCAAGGGCAAACCAAGAACGCCGCCATAGAGTTCACCGAGCTTGTCATCGCCCATCGCTACGGGATAATTCAAACGGAGTTTCGCGGAAAGCCGGCGCGCCAGCGCAGGATCGTCGTCCATCGAGATTCCAATGACCTGAAATCCTTGCGGGCCGTATTCCTGCTGCCACTGGACGAACCGTGGCATCTCGACCAGGCAGGAAGCGCACCATGTGGCCCAGAAATCGAGCAGCACCACTTTACCCCTGAAGCTGGCCAGATCGAGGGCCCGGTTGTTCAAGTCCGTGCGCGTGAACTCCGGCGCTTTCCTGTTGAGGAGGGATTCCGCGCCCAAGGCGGTTTGCGCTCCGAGGGCGGCAAAGCAGGCCCCCAGTAGCAAACCGGCCAGTAGAAGGCGGCAATTCGCGGCCATCGTTCCGACCACTGCGCCCGGCCCGGCTGGCGGCAAGCCGCGCCAATCGTCTTTAACGGCCGCGCTCAACCGGATACCCCTTGTCCACCCAATCGGTCCCGAGGTTGTCGGCGAGATAGAGGGTCATGACATGAGTGAATCCTAGGTCCCGCAGCAGCCGGAACGCGGATCCGACGTTAGGACAGCGGCCCCACGGGCAACAGCCGCAATAGAGCACGATGAAGGTATTGCGGGGAAGAGGCGCAACCCTGTCTTGCAATTGCTTGAGGCCCTCGGCCTGCGAGCCAGGCCCAACATACTCAGATCCCGCGATATGAGCTTGGGCAAAGAGCATATGCGAACCTACTTGCAGCACCAGTGGCTTGTTTGCGCCCCGGGTATGCAGCAGGCGGTTCAACTCCTCAGGCTGAAGCAGTTGTGCCGTGGGAATTGAAAAGGCGCTGCTGGGCGACGGCGCGCCTCCGCTGAATTGTGCGTGAATGGGTGTGTGCGCGATAAAGAGCATTGCCAGAAGGGCGATCGTTCCCATTCCGCGAACGAGGCTGGATCTCATTGAGGTTTCTCCGCAACCAGTAAAGCCCAAATCTACTTGTGCCTTCAACGTACGGGCTAAAGCCCGTACGCTTTCCTGAAACCGAGTGAGTGGAGAGATCCTTAAATGTCCAGGTTCTTCACATCCAGCGCGTTATCCTCGATGAACTTGCGGCGTTTTTCGACGTCCTCGCCCATCAAAGTTGCGAAGATCTCCTCTGTTTCCACGAAGTCTTCCAGCTTGACCGAAAGTAGCGTACGCTGCTCGGGGTCCATGGTGGTATCCCAGAGCTGCGTGGAAGTCATCTCGCCCAGGCCCTTGTAACGCTGGACCTGATAGTCCTTCTTGCCCTGCTCAACGATGTAGGCAAAGAGTTCGCGGGCGGTCTGCTTTTCGACCGGCTCGCGCAGGGCTCGGGCAACGCGGCGGGCTTGTTTTGCCTCTGCCTGGGCTTCTGCGTCTTCGGCTTCCGCTTCCGCACCCTCTGCTTCGTCCTCACCCGCAGGCGCGGGGGCGGCCTCGACAACGGCAGCCTTGGTGGCGTACTCGATAAGGAACGGCGGCTCGAGAAATTCCTTGATGAGCATATACTTGGCCATCATCTGGCGGAACTCGGGGCTCGAAGCCAGGACCCAGTCGATGTGACGCTCTGCGCCCTGCGCATCGGTAAAGCTGATGGACCAGGTGTGGTGCTCCTCGTCCTCGACCGGTTCGCTCAGCGCCTTGAAGCCGAACTCATCGGCCAGCTCGCTCAACTGAGCGTGGAGAAGTGCCAGCTTGGACGGGACTTCGCTTTCGGATTTTGAGGCGATATCGGAGCGGTGGACGAGTTCAGCCCGCGCCAGCATCTCGGTGATCTTCTCATTGCGGATGTGCTTGTCAACCCGTTCGACAAAGCCGAGATACTCATTCAGTACGCCCATGAAGCGGATCAGGTCGGCGCCTTCGATGCGGCGGGCCTCCTCACCGTGGCGCACGATCATGCCTTCCGACGCGCGGTTGACCATGACCTTGACGAACTCGCGTTCGTCCTTGATGTACTGCTCGAAGCGGCCCTTCTTGATCTTGAAAAGCGGCGGCTGCGCAATGTAAATGTTGTTGCGCTTGATCAACTCGGTCATGTGGCGGAAGAAGAAGGTCAGCAGCAGGGTGCGAATGTGCGAGCCGTCCACGTCGGCATCGGTCATCAGGATGATCTTGCCGTAGCGGAGCTTGGAAGCGTCGAAGTCGTCCTTGCCGATGCCGCAGCCGAAGGCGGTAATCATGGCGCGGATTTCCTCGTGGCCCAGCATCTTGTCGTAGCGTGCCTTCTCGACGTTAAGAATTTTTCCTCTCAAGGGGAGAATGGCCTGGAAACGGCGATCGCGGCCCTGCTTGGCGGTGCCGCCGGCGCTCTCGCCCTCGACCAGATATACTTCGCAGCGGTCAGGGTTGCGCTCCGAGCAGTCGGCCAGCTTGCCGGGCAGGCCGGCGCCGTCCAACGCGCCCTTGCGGCGGGTCAGATCGCGAGCCTTGCGGGCGGCCTCGCGGGCGCGCGAAGCCTCGATAGCCTTGTTGATGATGCGCTTGGCGATGGGCGGATTCTGCTCCAGGAACGCACCCAGACGCTCGTTGACAAACGCCTGCACCGTGCCGGCGATGTCGGAGTTGAGCTTGCCCTTGGTTTGCCCCTCGAACTGCGGCTGCGACAGCTTGACGCTGACCACGGCCACCAGGCCCTCGCGCACGTCGTCGCCGCTCAGGTTTTCTTTCTGGTCCTTGAAGAGGCCGAGCGACTGGCCGACGGCGTTGATGGTGCGGGTGAGCGAGGTGCGGAAGCCGGAAAGATGTGTGCCGCCGTCCACCGTGTTGATGTTGTTGGCAAAGCTGAAAACCGTTTCCGAGTAGCTGTCGTTGTACTGAAGGGCGATCTCGATCTCGACACTATCGCGCGAGGCTTCCATCACGATCGGCTTGTCGTGCAGCACGGTCTTGCCGCGGTTCAAGTGCTTGACGAACTCGGCAATGCCACCCGCATATTTGAACTCGGCGCGGCGGGCATCGCCCGTCTTGGGGTCGGCCGTGCGCTCGTCGGTGAGCGTGATCTCGAGGCCCTTGTTGAGGAAGGCCATCTCGCGCAGCCGCTGGGCCAGCGTGTCGT
>CAYQSI010000090.1:0-11525 GCA_964420185.1 uncultured Occallatibacter sp.
TTCGCGCACGCAAAGCCGCAATGCCATGAGCCAGATTCTCCCCGAGTTCAGCGATCAGTCCGACTTCCGATGCGTCGAAAGCATCGGGTTCCCGCGCGTAGATTGCCAAAGCTCCATAAACTGAGTCTCCCTGATGCAGCGGAACCGACATGATGGACTCAAAATTGTGGGGCGCCAGGTCGTTGTGCCAGAGAGCAAATGTCGGCTGCTGGCTGAGGTGGCGCACAACTACCGGTTTTCCCGTGCGAATGGCAGGACCGATGCTTCCCCTCCCGTACTCATTGTCGGCCCAGCTCACATGGATGCGCTCCAAGAAGCCCTCCGCGTCACCGGCGAATGCAACTGGACGCACGGTACGCGCTTCGTCGTTTTCGGCATGCCCCACCCAGGCAAACAGGTACCCTGCCTGCCCGACCGCGATACGGCAAACATCCTGCAACAGGGCTTGCTCCTCGGTGGCATGAACCACAGCCGAGTTGCATTGTGACAACACGCGCAAAGCCCGGTGCGTTTGGCGTAGGGCCTCTTCCCTCGCCTTGCGTTCTGTGATGTCTGTACTGATTCCGCAAAGTGCCTGAAACTGGCCGTTGCCATTTCTGATCGCTACCTTGACGCTCTGATAGCTGTGCAGACCATCAGCGAGCAGCGACTGTTCCTCGAACTCCCGTGTTTGGCCGTTTTCCACTACCGCCCGGTCATTGGCCGTAAACTGGCGCGCCGCATCTTCGGAAAAGAGCTCGAAATCCGTCTTCCCTTTAGCGCGTTCGCTGGAGATATTGAACAACTCAGTCCAACAGCGATTGACAAAGAGATAGCGGCCAGCCTGGTCTTTCATATAGATCATCGCCGGTGAGTTGTCGAGCACCGCTTGCAACTCCGTACCGCTCTTGCGGATCAGTTCCTCCGCCCTTTTGCTCTCCGTGATGTCGGTAAGCATGACCAACATGCCATCGGCCTCGGACTCTTCATCCGGAATTGGGGTCGCCGATATCTTTGCCCACAGCTCTTCGCCGTTTTTCTTGCACAAACGAAGCTCGCTCCCGCCAACTTCAAGAAGCGAAGCATGGGGAGCTTCAGGGCAGAAATCAGAAACACTTCTTCCCACCATCTCTTTCGGCTCATACCCCAGCATGTGGGCAAACTGACGGTTGACGAAAGTCGTGCATCCCTGGGCATTCAAGGTCCAAATGCCTTCGTTGGCCAACTCCACAATCCGGCGATAGCGCTTTTCGCCTTCCCGTTCCGCTTCTTGTGTCGCCTGCTCCCTGATGAGATATTCCCGCTCTGCCTCGGTCGCTTTCATTTCGGCAATCACCGCCGATAAGAGGAGTCCGGAGACAACCACCGTAGCAAAGAAGAGCTGAAGCAGGAGAGCGTTGATGAAAGGCAACTCCTTTGAAAAGGGTCCGAGGCCGTGCGCGGTCGCGAGCAATGCGATCGCGGCAATAACGGCATTGACCAAGGCGGTTCCGGCAACTCCAAACCGAATGGCGGCCCACAAGACGAACGGAAAAACCAGCAGTGCCAGCACGGTATGGCGATCTGCAAAATTGAGGTGTTCATCAAAGAGCAGCACGCTGGTAAAGGCCGCAAGGAGGAACAGGCCAACCAGTTCCAGTATCCGGGCGACGGAGCGCAATTTGACCAACTCGTGAAGCGAAAGCAGCAAGGGCGCAGCCAGCAGAATGCCCATTGCGTCGCCCAGATAGTACAGCGACCATAAAGGAGTCTCCTCTGCCCATGGCTTTACGCCGGTGAAAAGAAGAACGGCGGTTCCAATGGATGCGCTGATCGACGAACTGAGGACTGCCGCCAGCACCATCAGGCCGAGCATGTCCCGAAGGCGGGTCAGCGAGGTTTGAAACCCCGGGATGCTGCGGAGCAGGAACGCGCCCGCCAGCGCCGCGGCTGTATTTCCTCCAGCAAGCCCCAAAGCCGGCAGGAGAGGAAGATGCCAGAAATAATTGACCAGGAAGGCCGCGAGATAAATGGCGGGCCAGCAACGCAACCCAAAAAGTAGCAGACAAGCCAGAGCAACCCCGGAGGCCGGCCAGACCGGGGAGACATTGCCGGCGGTGAAAGGCACTGCCAATCCTGCCATGCCTGCCAGGAAATAGAGCACGCCAGTTCCGATTAAGTGTTTGTAGGCTGGGACTGCCATTTCGACTCTCAGACAGGTCAAATGTACACCTATTTGTGCAGTCTCAAGCAATCATTCATACCAAGGTAAGGGTATCTTGTGCTCGTCGATCCATTGTTTAACCTCTTCTGGATCGAACATCACACTGGAGCCGAATCTGATACTAGGCAGCTGACGCCTTTGTGCCATTTAATAGACAGTCTTCAACGATTTCCCAACCGAGTCCGCTACTACTCCGGCGGGGATCAGCCTCGGCAAGATTGCCGTTTGATGCTGATGTTGTTGCTGTTTCGTTCTACAACCTCTATTAGTTGAGATTGCTGGGTTGTCCCCAGGGCGCTCCAGCCATGCCCGGCTGGCTTGGCTGACTTGTAATTCCACCGCAGGAATGCCGACAGTGTAATTTGCCCCTTCGGTCCGTGCAGTGACGTTGTTTTCACTCGCAGCGTACAATGTGAACCGGTTTCGGACGCTGGCGCGTTACACTATGTCCATAGTTATGGACATAATCAATAATAAAGTCCACAATAATGAACATAGAGAGCGTGCCTTATGCCAACACAAACATTGCCGATTCCCGTCAAAAGCGCCTTGCATACGCTCGGAAGCGACATCCGGGATGCGCGGCTTCGTCGCCGCATCCCATCAGCGGTCATGGCTCAGCGAGCTTTTATCTCCCGAACCACTCTTGTGAAGGTGGAAAAGGGCGATCCGGGCGTAGGGATTGGAACCTACGCTGCCGTGTTGTTCGCGCTTGGGATGCTTGATAGGCTCCGCGATCTTGCCGGCGCGAAGACCGACGAGATTGGCCTTGCGCTGGAAGAAGAGCGTCTGCCCAAGCGGATCGATCTTCGTCCCCGGCGCGTGATGAAGGCCCAACCAGAAGGCGAACAAGCGAGGCCGTAAATGGATCAGCAAATCTTTGTCTACGTTGACCTCGACAAGACGCCGCATCTGGTCGGTCGTTTGTGGCTGCAGAATCGTAAAAGAGTCGAGAGCGCCACCTTCCGCTATGACGAAGAGTGGCTACGGAACCCTGAGCGGTTTCCCCTGGAACCGGCGCTACAGATGGACGCCGCGCCACACCACACCACGGCGGGAAAGAGCCTGATCGGCGCGATTGGCGATTCGGCTCCCGATCGCTAGGGACGAGCCTTGATGATGCGTTCCGAGGCCCGGCGCGCCAGAAACGCCGGTGAGCCGCCCCGCACGCTTTGGGAGGCCGACTACTTGCTCTTGGTCGATGACGAAACGCGGCAGGGCGCGCTGAGGTTTGCCGCGCAAGAGGGCGGACCGTTCCTGCGTGAAGTTGCGGATCATCGAACACCGCCGTTGATCGAACTCCCGGCACTGCTTGCCGCCAGCGAACATGCATACGACGAAGTAGAAACAGAGGAGGATCTCCGCGCGAGCACGCCCCTGTCGCCCAGGATCAAGCTGCGTGACAAAAGGGGTCTGAAAACCAGCCCGCCAAACCCAACAAAACATACGGCCGGATCTTCCCGATCCGGCCGTGTCATAAGGTATACCTTCTCGAACACTTGATACCCTGCCACACTTTAATCAGCGGCTCTGGTTGTTACTGTCAGTTGATGTTGTCGGCCCGACAAACGGTAAACCATTGGCGACTTGCAATTACCGATCGATGTTTGGTAGGTACTTTCGCGATTATGTATTGATCGATCTTAAGCTGCCTTCTCGCTCTCATTTCTACTTGCGCTGATCGAGAAGCGGCTATGGTCTATACAAGGTAAATGGCAGATCACCCCTCAACTTTGCAGCCTCTGTACGCCAGCTAGCCGCCTTCCTGGTTAAATTTTTGTGTTCTCAGTCACCGCGCACCGCCATGAGTGGGAATATAATACGCCAACAATCACGCTATCTGAATTTCTGGGTCCTATTGTTCATTTGAACGCGAAAGTGGATCTAGCATGTGCGCTCAGGTCTTTCATATCGAAGAACAGTTCCAGCCTGCAACTTGGACAGGTGCGCCAAGGCCTCACTTTGGCAGTCGCGATATTGTCTCAGGACTGAGGTACAACCCGAACGCCGAAGTAAATCCCCCGCGCTTTTCTTATAAAGCCTTCGCCCCTTTCTGGGGAATACGGAGCTCTACGCAAATCTTAGCCGTGGCTGCAGAACAATCATCAGGGCATTCGTGGAGAACACAAATTGCAAATGAATTCAGAAATGAGCGATTAACGAGGTTGGCAATGGACAGCATTTTCTCCCAGTGTTTATCGAGTTATCGGTACAAGCGGCAGTATAGAGGCTTGCGAGTAGCGGCGTTTCTCCTGGCGCTGATTGTCTCCACTATAGCTCTGGCACAATCGGGCGAAACTGATAGCATGTCCGCTCAACTTCCCCCCTTGCCGCCGTATTTAACCATGGTGAACGGCTGGCTGCAGACTGAGGCGGACAACGCGCGGAAGGCGCAAGCCGTCAACCAGAAGACACTGGACGCCTGCCTCGGGCTTTTGGATAAGGCACGGAGTGTCAGCAACCCGACAGCAATTGCCGCTGCCCAGCGGGCGGTGAACACCGCCGAAGAGGGCCTGCGCAAAAATAGCCTTCGCGAGCAGCGCGCCTTGAAATCCATCGCATGGGTGGAGAGGCTGCGCCAGGAACAAAACTCCTCGGCGAAGGTTGCCGGATTCATGCCTCGCATTGAAGGAACCGTGGAGATTCAATCCGCCGGCGGCGGAGCCGCGCGCCCTGTCACTGGCGATACGCCGCCGATTCTGGGACCGGGCGACACCCTGCGCACCGGCAATGACGGCCATGCTGACGTTCTACTCAACGAGGGAGGGCTTCTGAGCCTGGACTCTGGCTCGTCCCTTGTCCTTTCCGAGGCGGGCGCGGCGGTTCTTTTTAAAGGCGAAATTCGCTGCCGGGTGCGATGGATGAAGCGGATGTTCGAGGTCCGCACTCCAGAAGCTGTAATAGCCGACCGGGGTACACAGTTCGTGGTGCGCGAGATTCCTGGCAAACCATCATCAGTTGTCGTCATTGAAGGGACGGTCGCTTTTAGCGACATCAAGGGCCAAAAAACAGTTCTTGTGGGAGCGGGTCAGCAATCTTATCTTTTGCCTGACGGAACCCCTGCGGAACCAACGAAAGCTAATTTGCAGGGGATGAACAAATGGTGGGAAGAATAAGTCATCTTGCATTTGCCATTCTTGGTTTAGCCCTAACTTTGGGCACAGTTGCATCGCGCGCGCAGAGCTTTGTGATTGATTGTCGCGGAACCGTGCAGTCTCTTGCCGTGACCAACCCTGAGATACACTGCACTTGCACGTGCGACACTTGTCATCCCAAGTGCTCGCAAAACTCGAGTGCTTCACAAGGCTCCAGCACTTCATCGAGCAGTTCGCACGCACCGAGCCTCACTCCGGGACAATCGGCTACGGTCCAGGTGTTTGGCAGCCTCCTCGATTCACTCGTCAATTCCATTCTCTCCACCAAAAAACCTGACACGGCTCAGCCAGACACCTCTCAGATTGAGCAACAAATTGCCGATGAACAGGCTAAACAGAAACAGGAGCAGGCTATAGCACTCGCCGAGTGGCATGCGCAGCAGAACAAGGCCGCAAAAAATTACCAGCTGGAGCAAGAACAACGGCTGCATCTGGGGGACGCCTTGCTCAAGGAGATGCACAGCGGGGAGAATTCCACTTCCGACGAATCGCCTAAAGGAAAGCTTGGGGGCTTTAGATGGGATACGCCGGCAAGCGGGATGGTTGGTTCCACTTCGCTGAGCGCCGGGCGCTATGACACCTCCGGCTTGAAATCCGTGCAACGGCTTGCCTGCGCAGCAGACTTCTCGAAGAAGGCTCAAGCCGTTCAGGACTCCAATCCTGAACAGGCTAGGTTCTTCAATGAGCAGGCGGACAGGGTCACTGCTGGCGAAGCCGTAGAGGTGGCATGCACTTTCGCGCCAATGCCCGCGGTTCCCGAGCCTGTCCTCAGCGCGCAGATGCTTCAGACGGAGAAGAACATCCAGACGGTGCAGTTAGATATCAAAGAGCTTCAGGGCATTGAAATCAAGGTTCAGAAGGTACAGACTGACAAATCCGCCGTGCAGGAGAAGGTCCAGCAAGCCGAAGCGGCTCGTCAACAGGCGGACGCGGATAAGGCAAGCGCGAAGCCCGATGATGCGGGCCTGATGGCTGAAATCATGCGCCGCCAGGATGAAGCTCAGGCTCAGCTCGACGACGCCAATCAGAAGCTGAAGGCTTTGTCCGATCAGGAGCAAGAACTCTCCCAGCGCAAAGACGCAATCCACCAGGAACTCCAGCAAATTAAGCAGCAGAATAGCAGCGGCGAGACGGAAGCGCCTCACTAGCTCCGGCGCTGCAATGAGCCAACGCCGGCTCTTCCTATCCAACCAGATTCGTCTTTGAAAGTGGAGAAGTGATGACAAAGTTTTGTATGCGCGGCTTGATTCTACTGGGAGGAATGGTCCTCTTTCTATCACAGGGCGGCTTCGCCCAAGCTCCCCCGGCCTCGCCTCGTTCGCGTTATGCAAATGCGGAAGCGAACCGTGTGCAGGGCCTCGCCCAGGCGCCCCCGTCCCCGAATCCGTCCACTTCCGACGCGGTCACCGCCGCGCCGGCCGAGATCGCCAATTATCCGACTCTCGTCTCGTCCTACATCCGTCAAGCGATGGCTGAGATCAATGAGAATAAGTCGGATGAAGCCATCGTCGCAGCCAGTCATGCATTGGCAATCCAATACACCCAACAGACTGGAGTCGAAGATTTCCGTCCGCTTGCATATTTTGCGCTGACGATCGCTTACGCCAACAAAGGCGATATTGCGAGCGCTCTTTCACAGGCGGATGCCGGTCTCAGCCGGTACCCAGGGAGCCCTGTCTTGAACTATGCAAAGGGACAAGTGCTGATCGCGAGCGGGCAATACTCTCGCGCCAGCGAAATGTTGTTGCCTGCCTTTGCTTCCGTGACGCACACCATCGATATGAAGGCCTTCACTGCATGGGGATATGCGTGGGACGATTCGGACTCCAAACTAGGCCGCACCCTGGTTGTTAGCCAGTACTATGCGGGCCAGTACCCGCAGGCTTTGGAGAGCGCCGAGCAACTGGTTGCGCTACACGATCAGGGGAAGGTGTGCGTCAATCCTGAACTTATTCCGGGAACAAAAGAACAATGCTATGAAATGTCCAACCAGCGCCTTAGTAGCATTGATGGCCACGATGTCTCCGATTTGCCTGACAATAGTTACGCAGTCCAACACTTGCTCAAGGGGCCAGTCGGCTCGGTTGCCGAGATTTATGGTTGGAGTAAAGATCATAGGCTTCAGATCGTCCGCCTGGCTGTGCCATTAGCGAAGGACGCCGCGGAGGATTTTGGCCTGCTCGCTCTCGCGCTCAACGCGAACGGAGATCGTGAGCGGGCCATCGAAGTGGCCCAGAAAGCGATCGGTCTTGATTCTGGCAGTTTCTTGGCTGAACTTTCCTATGGTGTCGTCCTGGAAGACAGCAAACGCCTGGACGAAGCCTTGAAAGCGTTGGATACTCCCACAACTTCCTCTTCAAATCCGATTATGGAGGCCCGCCGGCAGGCCCTTCTGCAGATCCATCGCGCCGTTCTCTATGCCCGGAAGGGTGATATGGACAAGGCTCAAGAGATTTATCTCGCCGCTGCCAGCCATATCGACCCCAACTGCCTGCCCATGGTGAAAGAAAAAGATGCGTTCCTGGCGCTGGTTCAGCCCATGGTGAATGCCCACCTGACAAATGCTAAGCAGTTGGACGCCCAGGGAAAGTATGCCGAGAGCTTGCCGGAATATGCCCAGGCGCTCAGCTTTGCCGCTAACGAGCAGGAGGCTTCCACGCTGCGCGCCGCGATGTTTGCGGCCTCCGGCAAAATGCCGACACCTCCCGAGATGCCGGATGACGCTCACCGTCACATAGTGAGCGGAGAACTGATGTTGAAGGATGGCCAGATCGATCACGCGTTAGTGGAGTTCAACGAAGCGCTGCGCATAGCGCCCTACATGCCCATGCTCTACAAAAACACGGCACTGATCTACGCAGCACTGAAGCAATACGACCAGGCCATCCTCCAAATGCACCTCTACCTGACAGCTGCCCCCGAAGCCCCAGACGCCCGAACCGCGCAAGATCAGATCACCAAGTGGGAGCTTCAATATGAGATGGGTGGAAAGCGGTAAGGACGATTGCTCTTCGTATCCAACCAAATTCGTCTTTTGAAAGTGTGAGACGTGATGACAAAGTTTTGTATGCGCAGCCTGGTTCTTCTGGGAGCGATGGTCTTCTTTCTACCGCAGGGCGGATTCGCCCAGGCGCCCCCTTCCGCCGAGGTCAGCGCCGCGCAGGCCGAGATCGCCCAAAATCCAAATTTCTTCTCGTCCTACATAAAGCTAGCGAACGCTGAGAACGATGCGAATCACCCGGATGAAGCCATTGCCGCAGCCAGTCACGCATTGGCAATGCCATACACGGAAAGGACTGGAGTTCATGACGTCCGTCCGATTGCCTATTATGCGTTGGCGTTCGCTTACACACAAAAAGGTGATTTTGCTACTGCTCTTTCACAGGTGGATGCCGGACTCAGCCGCTACCCTGGGAGCCCTCTATTGAGCGATGAAAAGGGAAGACTGCTGCTCACGAGCGGGCAATACTCGCGCGCCAGCGAAGTGTTGTTACCGGCATTTCTTTCCGTGACCCACTTCAGTGATCCAAAGGCCGTCGCTGCATGGGGGTATGTGTGGAATGATCCTGATTTAACTTTAGGCTACTATCTGGTTCTTAGTCAGTACTATGCGGGGCAATATCCGCAAGCTTTGGAGAGCGCTCGGCAACTTGTTGCTCTGCACGACTTGGGGAGTGTGTGCGTCAATCCTGAATTTATTCCGGAGATAAATAAACAGTGCACTGAATTAGTGAGGAATATCGTTAGCATTGATGGCCACGATGTGGTCCATTTGCGTGACAGTTTTTACGCAGTCAAACCACTTCTCACGGGGCCGGTGGGCTCGGTTGCGGAGGTTACTTATATGTACAGCGGGAAAATAGTTAAAATGAAGATGGTCCGCCAGGCTGTGCCGTTGACGCAGGACGACGCGCATGATTTTGCCCTGCTCGCCCTCGCGCTCAACGCGAACGGAGATCGGGTGCAGGCCTTCGCCATGGCCCGGAAAGCGATCGGCCTCAATCCCAACGACTTCTGGGCTGAATTTTCTTATGGCCTCGTTCTGGAAGACAGCAACCGCCCGAATGAAGCATTGAAGGCGCTGGAGATACTGAGGCCTATCGCAACCAGTGTCAATACACCGATGATGGAGGCCCTTCGGCAGATTCATCGCGCCGTTCTCTATGCCCGGAAGGGCGATATGGCCAAGGCGCAAGAGATTTATCTCGCTGCTGCCGATCACATCGACCCCAACTGCCTGCCCGCAGTGAAAGAAAAGGCCGCGTTCCTGGCGCCGGTCATGCCCATGGTGAATGCTCATCTGGCAATGGCCAAGCAGTTGGACGCTCAAGGAAAGTACGCCGAGAGCTTGCCGGAATACGCCCAGGCGCTCGACTTTGCCGCCAACGAGCAGGAGGCCTCCACGCTGCGCGCCGCGATGTTTGCCGCCTCCGCCAAAATGCCGACCCCTCCCGAGATGCCGGAGGACGCTCACCGTCACGTGGTTCGCGGAGAGCTGATGCTGAAAGATGGAAATTTTGATCGCGCATTAGCGGAATTCAACGAGGCTCTGCGCATAGCGCCCTACATGCCCATGCTCTACAAAAACACGGCGTTGATATACGGAGAACTGAAGCAATATGACCAGGCCATTCGCCAAATGCACCTCTACCTGACCGCTGCGCCTGAAGCTCCAGACGCCCGCGCTGCTAAGGATGAGATCACTAAGTGGGAGATGCGACTTGAGATGGAAGAAAAGCGGTAAGGCAGTGTCGAAGCCTACCAATCAAGGATCTGCCAGAAATGGTAAGGAACCAAATTGAAAGACATGAGGCGTATTACGATGGCCAAGAATTTGAAGTGGACGAGCCATCGCTGCAGCGCTTCACATAGTTCCCGCTCTTAACACTCAAGAAAGGAAGTTAACCATGCGTTACTTAGTAGCAATTCTGGAGGCCCTTCTGGCATTGGGATTCCTCGCAACCGTATTGTCGCAACTCATAAGCGGAAAGTTTGGCGCCGTCAATCTCGCATCTGACTTGATTCTGGTTGCCTTGGGCTTGTGGCTTGCGAGAAAGGCGATTGCGAATTTCAGGCCAAACCTGGATTAGGCCAAGCATAGATGGTGGGATCGCGTCCCTTTAGCCGAGTGCTTTCAAAGAGAACTCCGGCGTTTGGCTTACACAATGGGTGCATTGCAAGGAGTACCGGTAGTACTGGCTAGGGACCTGTGTGGATATCTTCTTGGCGTCCAAGGAGAGTGCCTTAGAACAAGGCGTTCCAACGATGCTATGAATGATACTTCAATGCCCCAATTGATGTCCTATGTCTCAGCCGTGCTTGCCTGGCAACGAGGGCTCGGTAACCGCAAACGCTGCTTGCGCCAGAAACATGATTGAGCTGTGTTTCGAGTGTAGTAATAAGCACTGTGATCTGGAAGGTGTCACTAAACGTATACCTTATGACACGGCCGGATCGGGAAGATCCGGCCGTTTATTTTGTGGGGTTTGACGGGCTGGTTTTCAGACCCCTTTTGTCACGCAGCTTGATCCTGGGCGGCAGGGGCGTGCTCGCGCAGCACGCGTTGTACGGTGGCTGTTGAGATGCGATGGCCTTTGGCGATCTGGCGCAGGCTCTGGCCATGCTGGCGGTCTCGCTGGATGGCGGCATGGTCGACTTGCAACGGATTGCGGCCGATGGGCCGGCCTTCAAGGCGGGCCCGCCTCATGCCGCTTTAGACTCGTTCAATGATCAGATTGCGCTCCAGTTCAGCAATAGCGCCGATGATGACCACTACGGCCCGGCCCAGTGGCCCGGCCGTGTCGATGTTTTCCCTGAACGAGACATACTCGATTTTCAGCCGGCTCAATTCGTCCAGGACATCGAGGAAATGCTTGATCGACCGGGCGATCCGGTCCGAAGCTCAGAGGAGCACGACGTCGAAGCGGCCGCGGCGGGCGTCGGCCATCATCTGATCCAGCCCTGGCCGGCGCGCCTTCGTGCCGCTGATCTTGTCCACATACTCTTGCACGATTTCAAGGCCGCGCGCTTCACTTGCGCCGCCCTTTCGGCTTCGGAGATGAGTACTTCGTGACGTAAGTCTGGATGAACTCCAGCAGCACGTCGGTCATGTTCTGCCCCTGGGCAGCAGTAACCGACTTGAAGCTGTTGTGGAGTTCGACGGGTACGTTCAGGTTCATGCGTTTCAC
>CAYQSI010000091.1:0-11506 GCA_964420185.1 uncultured Occallatibacter sp.
AGGCTTGGACTTCCATCCCGTTTTGGTGATGTTGGGGAAGGTGTAGAACGCGCCCTTGGGCTGGCGGCAAGAAAAGCCTTTGATCTTGTTCAGCCCGGCGACGAACACTTCGCTGCGGTGCTTGAATTCAGCGCACATATGCCCCACCGGGCTTTGATCTCCGGTGATCGCCGCGATTCCCGCCATCTGAGTAAAGCTGGCGGTGCAGGAATTGGAATTGGTCATCAGGCGAGTCATGTGCGTGGCAAGATCGGCGCGCATAACGCCGTATCCCATGCGCCAGCCGGTCATTGCGTAAGTTTTCGAGAAGCCGTCGAGAATAATCGTGCGCTCCTTCATGCCGGGGATCGAGGCGATGGAGAAAGGCTCGCCTTCAAAGAGCAGACGGCTGTAGATTTCGTCCGAGAGCACCATGATGTTGCGGTCGCCGATGATTTTGGCAACCTGCTCGATGTCCTCGCGGGGCATGACGCCGCCGGTGGGATTCTGCGGAGAGTTGAGGATGATGAGCTTGGTGCGGGGGGTGATGAGCCCGGCCAGTTCGTTGACATCCAGCGTGAAATCGCGCTCTTCGCGCAGTTGGATGGGAACGGCCTTGCCTCCCACGTAGTTGATCATCGACTCGTAGATGGGGAAACCCGGATTGGGGTAGATGACCTCGTCCCCTTCATCGATCAGCGAGAGCATCGTATAGAAGATGATGGGCTTTCCGCCAGGAACGACCACGACTTCATCCGGGGAAACCTCGATCGCGCGCGTGCTGCTTATATAGTCGGCAATGGTTTTGCGCAGTTGAGGCAAGCCGGCCGAGGGGCCGTAGTGAGTCCAACCGTGGTGCAGCGCGTCTACGGCCGCTTCCACCACATTGGACGGTGTGTCGAAATCGGGCTCTCCGATTTCCACGTGAATGATGTTCCTGCCCTGGGCCTCGAGCGCCTTTGCCTTGGCGAGGACTTCAAAAGCAGTTTCGGTGCCCAACCGCGCCATGCGGCTAGACAAACGCAAATCATACTGAGAAGACTGTGTCATGATAATTGACGCTCCTGTGCGCCGGTAGGACCGGCAAAATCGCGTCCATGTGGATCAAGCGGCATCCCAGATGGACAAGCCGTGAGGCTACACCACGCTCTAGTGAAATCTACTCGAGGCGCACAACGATTAGGAATACGATTTATATGATGCTTTTATGTGTCCTCCGAATTATATTAGGTAACGAATGGCAGACACCTTAGAAATTACCAAACTCCTCGACCCCATCGGATGGCGCATCCTGACCGAACTCCAGGACGACGCGCGTATCCACTTTGCTGAACTGGGCCGACGGGTTGGTCTCTCGACGCCGGCCGTCATCGAGCGGGTCCACCGCATGG
Source organism: uncultured Occallatibacter sp. (assembly GCA_964420185.1). Taxonomy (GTDB): domain Bacteria; phylum Acidobacteriota; class Terriglobia; order Terriglobales; family Acidobacteriaceae; genus Telmatobacter. The sequence continues at coordinate 1,371 of CAYQSI010000091.1, forward strand.
AAGAGGCTGGGCTCATTACCGGATACCGCGTCGAAATCGATCGCCAGAAGGTTGGACTGACAGTCTGTGCATTTATTCGCGTCCGTGTCATCGGCAACTCGATTTCCCGCTTCATCGCCGTAGCCCGCGAGATGCCGGAGGTCTACGAATGCCACCACATCGCCGGAGAGGACACTTTTCTGCTGAAAGTCTGCGTGCCCACGTCCGAGGCCTTGGAAAATACCATTAAAAAGTTCATGCCGTATGTCACCACCACCACAATGCTCGTCTTGTCCTCGCCCGTTACCCGGCGAGCTATCGAGCCTCTGGAGTAGGCTACGAAAACTCTCAAGATTGCCCCGGTTGCGCGGGGAGCTTGAAGCCAAGTGCTGTTGACCCACGCCTGAAGTGGCCGCTCAACCCGATCTGACGAATCTCGACCTTGAATCCCTGGCCGCCGATGTGGTGGCGCTGGCCGTGAATGTGCGCCTGGGCCAGGTGGAGACTCTGAAGGAGTCCGGCTCGCTCGCCGGATCGAGGCTTTGCCGCTGACAGCCGGATAAGCGGGGCCGCCCGCGAGCCAATCCGGGCGACGGAGGGGAGCTGAGGGAGTGGTGTCGATGAAATCACCAGAAAACGGGAAAAATCATGGCTTTCCGGCCCCGGCAAAGGTCCCGCCGGACACGTCTTGGCCTTCATAAAAATGATTGCGCGCCGAGCAATTGGGGGTATACTCTTTGGTCGCCGGGAAGGCCAAAGTGCGAATTCCGGCTCAGACCGGCACATCCCCATTGCGTGGATCAGGAGGTCTGCATGATATTTCCCTTGAAGCGAGTTTTCCCCTGGTTCCTCATCGTTTTGGTTCTGGGGTTGGTAACCAGTTGTGGGAGCAAGGTGAATGCGCCCAGTAATCTGAGTTATCCACAGACAAACATCGTGGGCACTGTGGGACAAGCCATTTCCCCTGACACTCCGACAGTGACTGGAACAGTTACCACTTGGGCGGTGGCTCCCGCGTTGCCGACCGGGCTGTCCTTGAATGGCACGACCGGGGTTATCTCCGGCACTCCCACTGCTGTTTCAGCCAAGGCCACATACTACATCCTTGCAAGCAATTCCGGCGGGTCTTCACTGGCGACAGTCCAGATCACGATAAACGCCGCGGTGAGTCCGCCGAGTAACCTGAGTTATCCCCAAACAAGCATTGTGGACACTGTAAACCAAGCCATTTCGTCCGACACCCCGACAGTGACCGGGACAGTTACTACCTGGGCGGTGGCTCCCGCGTTGCCGTCCGGACTGTCCTTGAATGGCACGACCGGGGTCATTTCCGGCACCCCCACAGCCGTTTCAGGCCAAGCCACATACACCATCACCGCGAGCAATTCCGCAGGGTCCGTGCAGGCGACAGTCCAGATCACGGTAAACGCCGCGTTAAGTCCGCCGAGTAACCTGAGTTATCCCCAGGCAAGCATCGTGGGCACTGTGGGACAGGCAATTTCGTCTGATACTCCGACCGTGACTGGGACAGTTACTACCTGGGCGGTGGTTCCGGCGTTGCCGTCAGGGCTTTCCTTGAATAGCGCGACCGGGGTCATTTCCGGCACTCCTGGCGCCGTTTCATCCCAGACCACGTACACAATTACCGCTGGCAATTCCAGCGGATCGACCCAAACGACAGTCCATATCACGGTTAACGCCGCCTCCTTGAATATGAATCTGTCCACCTTCCAGGCAGCAAGCGTTGTTATCGGACAGCCGAATTTCACATCAAATACGTACAATCAAGGGATTAATTTCGGTACCCAGGCATACGCCCTCGGATACCCGACCGGCAATCCGGTAGTTTATAACGGCGTGCTGTACCTGCCTGACAGATCCAATAGCCGCATACTCGGTTTTAATACGGTACCTACGGCAAATGATACGAGCGCCGATTTTGCTCTAGGGCAACCATCCGTTACGAGTAATGGATCGGGCAATACTCAAACCCAGATGTATCAGCCGCAGACGGTCAAGGTTTCAGGCGGAAAGCTCTTCGTGCTGGACCGCGGCAACAACCGGGTTCTTATCTGGAACTCCATCCCCACCAGTAATGGTGTTGCCGCGGACGTCGTTGTCGGGCAGGCGGGGTTCGGGACCAGTGGTAATGCGTGTTCTGCGGCTAACCTGTTGAATGCGGAGAGCATTGAGGTAGTAAACGGCAAGCTGATTGTCAGCGACGATCAGAACAACCGAGTGCTCATCTGGAACAGCATTCCGACAACGAACGGAGCGTCTGCGAACGTGGTGCTGGGCCAGGGAGATTTCAGCCATTGCATGCCGAACGACGATACCCAAAATAACAAAGGTGGCGGCCCGCCCACCGCACGAACGCTCAATCAGCCGTCGGGCCTGTGGAGCGATGGAACGCGACTGATTGTAGCCGATAGCTACAATAACCGAGTGCTGATATGGGACAGTATCCCCACTGCAAGCTTTACGCCTGCCGACCTTGTGCTGGGTCAGGGGAACTTCACTCATGATGCAGGCAACGATGACAACCAGGATGGCGTCACCGACAACAACCCCTCCGCGCGGACGTTGAGTTATCCGTACATGCTCGATTCGGATGGGACATGGCTGGCCGTCGCAGACGCCGGGAATTCGCGCGTACTTATCTGGACCACGATGCCTACCACGAATTTCGCACCCGCGAATCTGGTTCTGGGCCAGGGAGCGTTCACTCTTAATGCTGCCAACGACGACAGCCAGGACGGTTCGAGTAGCGGCACTCCTTCAGCGCAGAGCATTTGGACGCCAACAGGGGTGTATTTTTACGGGACACAGTTGTTTGTGGTGGATTCGAACAACAACCGCTGCCTGATCTTTGATTCGCATTAGAGACCCGTGGCGCAAGTTGTGAATTGAATTGGGCGAAAGATGTTCCGATTTGCTGGCGATCCTGGTGAGCACCAGGAAGCCGAAGCTATGGTGTGGCTGCGGTGCGGGGTGTTTCTGCGTCTACGTCCAGGGCGAGATTTCAGAAAGGCACTTATCGCGGAGGCTGCTGCGGAGCAACCACGGGAGAAACAGTTGGAGGGGCTTGGGCCGCGGGGGCTTCGGGTGTCTTAGGTATCCGGTTGAGCACATGCGCCAGCCGCAGGCCGCATGGGTTCTGTCGATTTTCTGCTCAAGGAGCATTGAGTTCGAAGGCGAGTGAAGCCGCGGCTTGATCCTGCGCGGGGTTGCACTTGGAGCTTGAAGCCAAGTAGTGTTGACCCATGCCTGAAGCTTCTGCTCAACCCGATCTGACGAATCTCGACCTTGAATCCCTGGCCGCCGATGTGGTGGCGCTGGCCGTGAAAGCCGGCGCCAGCGACGCCGAGGTTGTCGCACGCGAGGGCGACGAATTCAGCGTGAATGTGCGCATGGGCCAGGTGGAGACGTTGAAGGAATCCGGCTCGCGGGGGTTGGGGCTGCGGGTGTTTCTGGGTACGCGGTCGGCTTCGACCTCGACCAGCGACCTGACCGCGGAGGGAATCCGGCAACTGGTGGAGGGCGCGCTGGCGCTGGCCAAAGTTACCGAGGAAGACCCCTTCACGGGGCTGCCGGAGCGCGCAGAATTCGGCTCGCTCGCCGGCGATCTGCACCTCTACGACGAGGATGTGTACTCACTCCCAGGGCCGGAGCGCATCGAGTGGGCGCGGCGGGCTGAAGCGGCGGCGCTCGCTGCCGATCCGCGCATCACCAACTCCGACGGCGGCAGCTTTGACGCGGCCACCGGGCGCAAGGTGCTGGCCAACTCACGGGGCTTTGTGGGCAGTTACCGCGCCAGCTATGCCGGAGTCTCCGCTGCTCCCTTGGCTCAGGATACGAACGGCACGATGCAGCGCGACGGTTGGTGGTCAAGCGCGCGACGGCTCAAGGATCTGGAATCGCCTGAGGCTATTGGCAAAGAGGCGGCGCGGCGGACCCTGCGCCGGCTGGGCGCGCGGCGCGTGGCTACGCAGCGGGTTCCCATTGTCTTTGCGCCGGAGGTGGCGCAGTCGCTGATTGGCTCGGTCTTTGAGGCCGCCTCGGGCGACTCGATCTGGCGGAGCGCGTCTTTCCTGGCTGGCCGCCTGGGTGAGCAGATCGCCGCGCCGGGCCTGACGATCATCGACGACAACACCATGCTGCTGCCTTCGGGGATGGGCGGCTTCGGAACGTCTCCTTTTGACGGCGAAGGGCTGCCCTCGCTGCGCACGGTGGTGATTGAGAATGGCGTGCTGAGCAACTACCTGCTGAACACCTACACGGCGCGCAAGCTGGGCATGAAGTCCACGCATAACGCCTCGCGCGGACTGGCCGGGACGCCGGGGATCGGCTGCGGCAACCTTTATCTTGAACCCGGCACACAGACGCCGGAGGAGATTCTGGCTGGCGTAACGGCGGGGCTCTACGTCACCGGCCTGATGGGCTTCGGCGTCAATGTGGTTACGGGAGATTATTCCCGCGGCGCTACCGGCTTGTGGATTGAGAACGGCCAACTGACCCACGCCGTCGAAGAGGTGACCATTGCCGGCAATCTGGCCGAGATGCTGCGCAATGTGACGGCCATCGGCAACGATCTGGAGTTCAGAGGCGCGGTGGCCTCGCCCACGGTGCGCATCGACGGTATGACGATTGCGGGGAGCTAGCAAGTTAGTGAGTTAGCCGCGCTTCGCGCGTGTTCGCGGAGTTGGCAAAACTTGCGGAGTTAGCAGAGTTTGAGTTGGATGGAAGGGGGGAGCAAGGCGGAATGGGGAGTTTGAAGCAGACTTGCGAGATTGCGATGCAGCAGATCGCCTTCGATCCGGCAGACGCCAGGGCGGCGCTGAATCAGTTGCCCGCAAGTTCCGCAGTCTTCGCGCTCTACGGCGCGGAGGCTCACGCCGAGCCTTACATTGGCCGCACGCCCAATCTGCGCGGACGGCTGGAGCGGCTCTTGCAGCCCTCGGCCAGGCATCCTCGGCGGTTGCAGTTGGCCGGGCGCGTGCGGCAGATTCGCTGGCGGCTGACCGGCTCGGAGTTTGAATCGCTGCTGGTGCAGTTTTCACTCCTGGAAAAGGTATACGGACCGAAGGTTCTGGAAAGAATGCACCTGGGGGCGCCAAGTTTCATTCGCTTCCTGGGCAGCAACGCGTACCCGCGCATTGCGATCACAAATCGCCCCAGCCAGCGCGAGGCCGGCTGGGCTTACGGGCCGTTTCAATCGCGCGCGGCGGCGGAGCGCTATGCGGACGAGGCGCTCAAGCTGTTTCTGTTGCGCCGCTGCACGGAGGAACTGGACCCCAACCCTGCTCACCCCGGGTGCGTTTACTCGGAGATGAAGATGTGCCTCGCGCCTTGCTACCGGGGCTGTACGGACGAGCGCTACGCTGAGGAGGCCGCGGCGGTGGAGCAATTTTTGGCCACGCGCGGTGAGAGTCGGCTGGTCACGATCCGAACCCGGCGGGATGAGGCTTCGGCAAGGCTTGAATTCGAGGCTGCCGCGGCGCTCCACACTCAGGTCGCCCGCGTGGAGAGCGTGAGGGCGCTGGCTCCCGAGCTGGTTCGCCCGCTCAGCCAGCTTCGAGCGGTGGTGCTGCAAGCCTCGGCGAACCCCGGCGAGGTGGCAGTTTTTCTCTTTGAAAACGGCCGGTTAAGCGGCCCGGTTGGATTCTCGACTTTGGGCATGAGAATCCAGAACGAGCAGTCCGGCTCGACTTCGCTGTTTGCGCATCCGATGGCGATTGAGCCGATTCCGGAAGAGACAGGGAACAGGGATCAGGGAACAGGGATCAATAAAAGCGAGGCGGCGGCAGCGCAATCCGCTGCGCCTCAAGCATCGAGCGCCGGGATTGCTCTGCCCGAGGCGGCGGGCGAAGCAAGGGCTGTGCTGCCAACCAAGGCCGCCCGTGGCATTCTCGAATCCCGTATGGAAACGGCCCTGGCCTTGCTTTCTGAGCCTGCCGGTCCGCTTTTGCCCACCCTCCGCCAGGGGCATCTGGCTTTGCTCAAGCGCTGGTACTACCGCCCTGAAGCGCGCCGCACCGGGGAAATTTTCTTCCCCGGCCCCGACGGCCAGTGGCCGGTGAAAGCCATCTTGCGTGGCGTGGGGCGGGTGGCAGGCAAGATGTTGGCAACCGGGGACAGGGAATAGAACAATAGAGCAGGAAAGTCGCAAATGGCTACGCGAAAGACCATCCGTTCCATGCTTGCCGCAGGCAGCCCGCTTGCCATCGGCCGGGCCAGGGAAGTGGCCGCTCTCGTCCTTGCGAATCCATGCCAGGCCCCTTCCCTGGTCGAATGCCTGTGGGACGAAGATACCGGTGTGGCCAACCGCGCCGCCGACGCCCTGGAGCACGTATCCCGCGACCGGCCTTCCATTCTGGACCCATGGAGTGCTTCGCTGCTCGGTTTGCTGGGCGAAGCCATCGAGAGCAGACTGCGCTGGAATCTTGTGCAGATCGTGCCCCGCTTGGCGCTCAAGGGGCCGGAGGCACGGCGGGCAGCCGTGCTGCTCGAAACCTGTCTCGAGGACCGAAGCTCTATCGTCAAAACAAGTGCGATGCAGGGCCTTGCCGACCTGGCGCGTCGTGATCAGTCAATGTTTCCGGAGGTGCTGGACCTGCTCCGGATCCACACACGTTCCGGAACTCCGGCCATGCGCGCCAGGGGACGCAAATTGCTGAAGATTCTGGAGCCGCCGACGCGCGAACTTTCGTGTCCCGCGCATCGCCGCTGATTCGCTACCCTGGCTGATACACTGACCCTGCAAGGAAATGCATCCGGAGAACCCATGATTGAGCTGTTGCCATCGATTCTTTCGGCGGATTTCGCCCATCTGGCGGACCAGGTTGCCGCAGCCGAGCGGGGCGGCGGCACGGTGATCCATGTGGACGTGATGGACGGCCACTTTGTGCCCAATATTACGATTGGGCCGCTGGTGGTGAAGAGCCTGCGCAAAGTGACCGCGCTGCCGCTGGACTGCCACCTGATGATCGAGAACCCGGACGAGTTTATTCCCGCCTTTGCCGAGGCCGGGGCCGACTGGGTGAGCGTCCACTACGAGGCCTGCCGGCACCTGCACCGTTCGCTGGAGCTGATTGCCCAGCAGGGCATGAAGCCGGGGGTGGTGGTGAATCCGGCCACCCGCGTCGATCTGCTCGTGGATATTCTGCCTATGGTCCACCATGTGCTGGTGATGAGCGTGAATCCGGGCTTCGGCGGACAGAAATTCATTGAATTCTCGCTGGATAAGATTCGGCGGCTGGCCAGTTTGCGCCAGGAACTGGGGCTGGCATTTAGAATCGAAGTGGACGGTGGCGTGGCTCACGATACGGTGTCGCGCATCGTCCAAGCGGGAGCGGAGTTGCTGGTGGCCGGAAACGCTGTTTTTGGAGCTGGGCAACCGGAAGAGGACGCGCGCGCGCTGCTGGCTTCGGCCCGCGAGGCTGCGGGTGAATAGAGGATTTGGCACTTCAATGCAGTGAAGGTTTTCTATTCTTCCGCAAAGAACGCGGAAGGATGGGGCACCCAGGCAGTTTGGCGAATAGTCGGGTAAAGTTCGAGATTTTTGGGGAATTGGCTTGCGGCCTGTCGACGGGCCGCGGCCTCCATGAGGTGGTATGAACCGGTTGACGAGGAAGATTGCCGCGGCAGTACTGGCGGTTCTGGTGTTGGGTACAGTTTCGGTCCAAGCCAAGGGCAAGAAGCCCAAGCACAAGAAGAACGAGGACTTGAGCGCCAACCCGCTGGCCAAATTGAGTTCCAAGCAGCCCGACAAGGAGCTCTTCGACAAGGCCATGATCGCCATGAAGAAGAACCGCTTCGACGTGGCGCGGCTTGACCTGCAGACCATGCTCAACACCTATCCAGACTCCGAGTACCGGATGCGCGCCAAGCTGGCGGTGGGCGACAGTTGGTTCAAGGAGGGCGGCACCGCGGCCTTGACCCAAGCCGAGGCCGAGTACAAGGACTTCATCACCTTCTTCCCCCAGGCTCCCGAAGCCGCTGAGGCGCAGATGAAGGTTGGCGACATCTACTACCAGCAGATGGAGAAGCCGGATCGCGACTATACGAACGCCCAGAACGCCGAGCGGGAGTATCGGGCGATGATCAATATGTTCCCCGACTCGTCACTGGTGCCCCGCGCCAAGCAGAAGCTGCGCGACGTGCAGGAGGTTCTGGCCGAGCGCGAGACGCAGGTTGGCCTTTACTACGGGAGCCGGGAGAACTTCTCGGCCTCGATTGCCCGCTTGCAGACCGTGGTGGATACCTACCCGCTTTACTCCAAGAGCGACCAAGCGTTGCTGGGCATCGGGGATGCCTTTTCTGGCGAAGCCCATTCCATCCAGATTGCGCCTAATCTTCCCGGCGCGATCAGGGAGCGGCTGCGCGCGGTCTACCAGGACCGGGCCGCCGCGGCCTATACGAAGGTGATCACCCGCTATCCCATGGCTCCCCATGTGGAAGATGCCCGCGACCGTCTGGTGGCCATGAACCGTCCGGTTCCCGAGCCTACCGCGGAAGCGGTTGCCGAGAACGACGCCGAAGAGCGTAGCCGCCAGCCCCTGCGCTTCACCGACAAGACCTTCGACATCATCAAGCATGGACCCTCGGTGGTTGAGGCCGTGCATGTGGGCGAGCCCAGCCTGGAGGACCCCAAGCGCACACTCGCACCCGATGTGACCAAGCAGAACATTGCGCTGTTCACCGCCGCCGTCAACGCCGGGAAGCCTACTGCCCCGGCCGGAGTGATCCCGCCCACCGGCGTCAATGAGCCGCCGCGCAGCGATCAGCCCTCCCAGGCGCCCTTGCAGCTTGAGAAACCGGAGGGGGGAACCGGCGTGGGTGTCCAGGTGGTGAGCGCGCCCGCAGCCGACCCTAACGCCGTCATCAAGCCGGTGGGCCCCGCCAACATCGCCCAGCCTGCCGCTGAAAAGCCGGCTGAGGCTCCCGATCAGGTGAACGACATCAAGTCTGGCACGACGCCGGCTCAGTCCTCTGCGGACGCCAAGAAGAAGAAGCCCAAGGCTGATCTGGGCGACGAATCGTCGAGCAAGAAGAAGAAGAAAAAGGGCATCTCCAAGCTGAACCCGTTCTAAGCTGACAATCGATTCAAGAACAAGAAAGGCCGCTTCCCAACCGGGGCGGCCTTTTTTGCTGCTTCGCCGCGGCCTGTCGCCTGGGGCTCGATTTTGAGACCGGAGATCGCTGTGCTACATCTGGAATGGAGATGAAGATGCCCGCCCTCAACCTCACTGCCGAAATGAATTCCCTGCTTGCCCGCATGAAGGAGGTGGCCGCGATTGCGCCGTCTCTGGATGAGCTGGAGACAGGCGTCGCCAAGGCCATTGCCGGCCAACTCCCGTATTGCAATTGGACCGGGTTTTATATGCTCGACCCGGACGATCCGGAGACGCTGGTTCTGGGTTCCTTCGTCGGCGAGCCGACCCCGCACGTGCGCATCCCCGTCAGCGAAGGGATTTGCGGCGCCGCGGTTGCTTCAGGGCAGACGGTTGTCGTGGACGATGTGAACGCGGACCCGCGCTATCTTTCCTGCTCGATCAGGACAAAATCCGAGATTGTTGTCCCCATCCATGCGCAGGGGAGGATTGTTGGCGAAATTGACATCGATAGCCACACCCCGGCCGCTTTCACGGGACTCGACCGCGCGTTTCTCGAAGAGGCGGCTCGCATTGTCGGGGGCTGGGTGGAAAGGCATTGAGCCGAATCGCTTGCAGGAAGGTCATTTCCGTCGTGGATCAATAAAAAGCGTTCTAAACGCCCTATTCCTGCCCATGCTGCGCGGTCCTTTTTCGGCCAACGGAACTAATCTGGAAAATCCTACGTACTAGCGGGATATGCAGTGCGTGAATACATTAAGCTGGAGCGGGATGGGGCTGGGGAAGATGGCCAACCACCCCAGTGACGAAGACCTGTCACTGGGGACCCCGGCCAACCACTCCAGCGACGAAGACCTGGAAGTCCGGCGGGAGGAAGCCGCCGCTCCAAGGACGCACCCGATTCCAGACGGCCAAGGGCTTGCGCAGAGTCCCGTTCAAATCGGCAAAAGCCTTGTGGCTATTGCCGGTTCAGCGCGCGGGGAGGCAGCTTCACTGGAGATCGACTGGTCCCAAATCGTCCGCCGCTGCATGGACGGTGATTCC
>CAYQSI010000092.1:0-11424 GCA_964420185.1 uncultured Occallatibacter sp.
ACAGATTCAGGCCATCATGGAGGCCGCGAAGGAAACCAATTCGCCGGTCATCATTCAGGCCAGCCGTGGCGCGCGCGCCTATGCGCAGGACAAGTATCTCTATCACCTGATGCTGGCCGCCGCCGAACTCTATCCTGAGATTCCGCTGGCCATGCACCTGGATCACGGCAACAGCTACGAGACCTGTGTGAGCGCCATCGAGCTGGGATTCACCAGCGTCATGATGGACGGCTCGCTCAATGCCGACGGCAAGACCCCGGCAACCTTTGAAGAGAACGTCGCCGTCACCCGCAAGGTGGTTGATTACGCGCATCCCCGCGGCATCGCGGTCGAAGGCGAAATCGGCGTCCTGGGTGGTGTTGAAGACGGCCACGGAGCCGGCGGCTCAGGCCTGGAGCACCTCACCGACCCCGACCAGGCGGTCGAATTTGCTGAGCGCACCGGCGTTGATTCGCTGGCCGTCGCCATCGGCACCAGCCACGGCGCCTACAAGTTCACCAAGAAGCCGGATGGTTCGGTCCTCAAGATGGAGCTGGTCGTCGCCATTCACAAGCGCCTGCCCAAGACCCATCTGGTCATGCACGGCAGTTCCTCGGTTCCTCAGGACCTGCAAGACATCGTCAACCAGTACGGCGGCAAGCTGAAGCAGACCTGGGGCGTGCCGGTTGAAGAGATTCAAATGGGCATCCGCAACGGCGTCCGCAAGGTCAACGTCGATACCGACAGCCGCTTGGCCATCACCGGCGCCATCCGCAAGGTTTTTGTGGAGCAGCCGGAGAAGTTCGATCCTCGCGACTACCTGAAGCCGGCCCGCGCGGCCATGCAGAAGGTCGTTGCCCAGCGCATGGTTCAGTTCGGCCAGGCCGGGCACGCCGGCGACTACAAAGCCATCTCGATTGCCGACATGGCCAAGGGCTACAAGGACGGCACTCTCAGCACCAAGCCCGAAGTTGCCAAAAAGTAACTTCGGCGGTCAGCCGTCAACGCGCCAAATCCAAAGGGCCACTCCGTATCAGCGGAGTGGCCCTTTGCCGTCTATAGCAGTTCTCCAATTGCTGTACACCGAAGCCACTGCGGCCGAGTGGATTTTTCCTCAAGAAAAAGCCACCTTGCACGGTCTCAAAAGGGCTACATCTATTGGAGGACTGCTCTAAACGCCCCACAAATCATTGAGTACAGTTTGCCAGTTCGCTCTGCAAATCGGACAGCCTCTGACGATTCTGGCTGAGGGTTCCCTGGACTCCGGCGTTCCAGGCGGAGCCGCTCGTGGCGCCCATAGCGCGATTGTTCAAGTCGATGTCATGCTCAACCCGATTGATCTGGTCCCGCACAACAGAACATGGACGAGCGAAACCGCCGCCCCCGGACGAGATGCCCATGTCACGCTGGAATTGTTGCTGGAAGGCACTCCTTCCTTGAGGAGAGACTTCCCAGTCGCATAAAGCCGTAAGTCGCTGAACATAGCCCGCCCATTGCTCTCCGGTCCAGTTCCTGCCAATTTGATAAGCAAAACGGCCGCCATTCCATTCCATGTCCAGAGTGTCCCCTTTATAAACGGGCACAGATTCCGATTCATACCCCAGGAAAGAGGAAGTAACATTCAGGGGAATGAAGTGCATGTTTCTAAGCAGGTATGCTTGTACGTGTGTAATAGAAGGTCCAAACAGAGTCGAATTGACTGAGATAGCACAATTCACCGTCTTATGATCGGCCGGTACATTGCAATATACCTGGTGAATAATACTCTCGTTTACCGAAGAAACATCCAATAAATGTGCGTTTTGTCCCACGGCTTGCATGGACAGTGATAACAGGACAGCAACCACACACAGAGATACCTGCTTCATCGTTCCCTCTTTCGTTTCTCGCCAGTTAGGGCTCGAATTGTGATTTCAAAAGTTCCAAAAATTGTAGCACTTCCCCGCCTTCGCAGTGCATTTGTCGCGATATGGAAACGACGAGGGTGTCCCAAATCTGGACGTTCAGATTCGGGACTCTACAAATTTCTCACTTACTTATTGGAAATTGAAACTCCAGTTATCTCATCTCTAACAATCGAGACACGGGGCGCCCGGCTTTACAGGTAGGCAGGTGGCCCGCACATCAACCCCGAAGAATCCCTATGGGCCACAGCCTTCAACCTCGGCTAATGATCGAAGGAGACAAAATCAATGCCTGGGCCGCCGGCCACCGGCCAGCAGTTCGAGAATGCCACGCCCGGAAATTGTTGTTACTTGCCTGCCGGGGCCGCTTTCTTGTGCTCCACAAAGGTGTGTGCTTGATGACAGCTCACACACGTCTTGCCTTTCATGAATGGATCAGACTTCAGTTGTGGCACCTGATCGGCGTGACAGGTTTCGCATGTGCTTAACGCCGGCGTGCCCGCGAAGTCCTTTGCTGTTGTCTCGCCATGGCACACGGTGCATTCGACACCGTTGGCGGCATGCGGGCTGGCTTTCCATTGGTCATACACCACCTTGTGGCAGGTGGAACAGGTATCCCCGGCTGGAATCAGCCGGTGGTACACATGCTTGGCTTGATCCTGCTGAGCAATGGCAGGATGGACGGCAATAGCCAAAGCGAGAAAAACGAACAGAGTGAGGCCGAACATGCGCGCGCAGAAAATATTCACGGACAGACCTCCTGAGTACGGTCTTAGAGTATTGAACCGGCGATGGCTGCAATCAGTGATACACATCACATCTCACCGGAATGCGATCTGCGGCAGGTGGCCCGCCCTTTTCTTGTCTTTTCCCACCTCAACCACAAACTCTGGGTGGCAGGTGGCCCGCTCATCAACCCCGAAGAATCTCTATGAGCCATGAGAAGCTGTGCATGAGAAGCTGTGCCCCGTTCATCGCAGTTTTATCGCGATGAGCGGGCGGGCGGGTGGCTTGAGGTCAGATCGTGGCCTGACTATGATGGAGCCATGCCGTACGGTCTGAAACGGTTCCAGAAAGCAGAAGCTCTCCACTTCATTACTTTCAGTTGCTTTCACCGTCTCCCCCTTCTCGATGCGCCAGACCCCAAAAACACTGTTGAGGCCATACTGGAACTGACTCGTGCACGACATCAGGCGAGGGTCTACGCCTACGTCCTGATGCCCGAGCACGTCCATTTACTCATGAACGAGCCACCATCGATTCTCGTGGCCCAGTTTCTCAAGGCCGTAAAGCAGATCACTTCGCGCAAACTGAGAGGGCAGCATGAGAAGTTCTGGCAGGAACGCTACTTTGACCGTAACGTCCGTGGTGAGGATGCCCGCTCTGAAGTGATACGTTACATTCATCGCAATCCGGTGAAGCGTGGATTGGTTGCATCTCCCGGCGACTACCAATGGAGCAGCTTCAATCACTACGCAACCGGTGTTCGAGGAGCGGTTGAAATCGAATCGGAGTGGATAGCAAGGCTTCGCGGCCCACTCATCGCGATAAAGCCGCGATGAATGGGGCACAGCCTTCTATCTTTGCTAATGATCGAAGGAGACAGAATCGATGCCTGGGCCACCTGCCACGAGGAGATGTTTGTCCAACATCTGACAATTATAGCTTTGTGCCCGATTGGGCAGGTGGCCCGCTCATCAACCCCGAAGAATCGCTATGAGCCTTGAGAAGCTGTGCCCCGTTCATCGCAGTCCTATCGCGATGAGCGGGTCTTCGGCCGGGTGCCCCGCCCTTTTCTTGTCTTTTCCCACCTCAATCACAAACTCTGGGTGCCCCATCCTTGCGCCTTTTTTCTGGCGCAAGGGTGGGAAACCTCACAGCAAAGGCCCCTGTCCGCAAATTCCGACATGGCGATATCTCGGTAGTAATCAGTGAGGGATGAAGCTTTTGAGTTTTCGCAGTAGAGGTCTATGCTCTCACATGTGCCCAAGGGCGAGGCTGTCTGAGGTACCCATCTTCAGTGGTTGTTCTCACTTCTCCCGGCACTTGGGCCACCCGGCGGGATAGGAAGACTCTCAAGGAATTCAGACATGTGTATGACTATGCCGCATTTGGACAGTTTTATCGAACGCCAGCAATTGTCTTTTTGCTCTTTTTCTGCACCCAGGGGCATACGATGGTCTGATTGAAACTTATCTTGCTCGGGGTTGATATGCCAGGAGATAAGAGCATGGAAAAGCACAGGATCGGGAGAGCAGTCAAGCCTTACCTGGACAAGGCAAAGGACTCTGCCTTGCTCGCCGTTGAGGTTTACAACAAGCCGGCCGTCAAGTTTAAGTCGTCAGCCTACATCACCCTCATGGTGATAGCTTGGACGGCGTTGTTTCACGCGATCTTCCTCCGCAGACGCGTAAAGCCCCATTATAAGATTGAGCCTGCGGAAGACGGCCTTGTCGATGTTAAGCATTGGGATTTGGCCGAGTGCGTGAAACGGTATTGGCCAAAGGATACGCAGAATCCAGTCCGAAAGAACATTGAGATGTTCATACCCCTAAGAAACAGGGTCGAACACGTTTATTTGCCAGAACTGGACACAATGATCTTCGGCGAATGTCAGGCTCTTCTCTTGAACTTCGATTCAATGCTTGGGGAACATTTTGGTTCGAAGAACCAACTGCGCGAGAGTCTAACCTTCTCGCTCCAAATGTTCCCGAGCGGCAGCTCGTTTGCCCATGCAGTCAATGAGAATAAGGGGATAGATGATGTCAAGAGGTTTATTACCAACTATCGCAGCATGCTGGGCGCGGACGTTATACAGAGTGGTCAGTTTGCCTTCAAGGCGTTTCTCATTCAAGTCGCTAATCACGCTTCCGTCGATGCGCTTCCCATACAGTTTATTCAATTTGACAAATTGAATCCAGAAGAGCGTGCCAAGCTGGAGGACTTAGTTTCAATTGTCAAGGTCAAGACTAGGAATATCCAGAATGCAGACGGGCTGATGGCAAAGGCCGTTGTCGCCGCAGTTCAAAAGGCCATAGGCAACCCCTCTGTCGTTCGCCAAAGAAGAACGGTGCCGCTCTTTAACTTGTCGACACACACCCGATGCTGGAGGCTTTTCAGCGTAAGGCCCCAACACGGTGCAAGTCATCCCGAGGTAACTGAGGAGCAGTACTGTCTGTATGACAATGCCCACAAAGACTATACCTATACACAGGCGTGGGTCGATCACCTGATCGAAGAGTGGAGCAAGAATGACCTGCGCTCAAAGGTCTGCCCGCCGGAGATTCCTCAGGGACCAACGACAAAGGCGGCGGGTGCCCAGGTCTCGATTTAGAGACCTGGGATCGCAGGAATTCCTTGCAACCATAGATGAATCCTGAAAAAGCCGTTGCATTGACCAATCCGCTCCTCGCCCCGCGAGGCAACTGGCTCGCTAACCCTGTTCCTAACCCCTAATCCCTAACCCCTACTCCCAGCACCTTCTCCCACAATCGCCGTTCCACCAGATCCTCCAGGCAGGTGGCCCGCTCATCAACCCCGAAGAATCGCTATGAGCCTTGAGAAGCTGTGCCCCGTTCATCGCAGTCCTATCGCGATGAGCGGGTCTTCGGCCGGGTGCCCCGCCCTTTTCTTGTCTTTTCCCACCTCAATCACAAACTCTGGGTGCCCCATCCTTGCGCCTTTTTTCTGGCGCAAGGGTGGGAAACCTCACAGCAAAGACCCCTGTCCGCAAATTCCGACATGGCGACTAGTCAGGACTAATTGCCGTCGGCGAGTACATCGGCGATTTGGCAATATTCCAGAATCCATTCTGGTGACAGCGGCTGGATCAGAGATTTCCATTGGCGAGAATAAGCGCCTCAATGTGGGGTGGGATCGTCTTCTCGCACCTTTGGAATAGCCGTTTGAAAAACGGTAGCAATGCCTTCGCGGGAGGTTGCGCCGGATCATAGGTTCCATTCGCCTCTACCACGTCTTTGAAGCATGTGTCGCCGGCGGAAGTGCTGATATGGTTCGGCGGAGGTGGAACCTGGAGCCTCCATCCTTTTATCCCCTCAATTCCCGCTATCCATTTGAACGGTGGTTGGATACCAAGACTGCAAATGTATTGCCCATATTCGCGCAACTTAGGAACTAACGTTCTGGCAATATCGAGAAAATACAAATGCCTCTTGACTGCTGCCACGCCCAGCACGGATGTGTCGATGCTCCACAATTCGCCGGTATTAAAGGCAAAAGCGATTGAGTCGGTTTCCGGCAGCAGGTTCAAAGAATGCGGTATGCTCATGGACTCGTCTGATGCAAACGCGCCCACGCCGTCCTCGGCCCGCAGATATCGCATATTGCCCCACGACAACGGCAGCAAGAACGCCCCTGGCCGCCGACCGCAATTCAAAAGCTCATCATTGGTCCACTCATGTGAAACGGCGTCTTGCGGGATGAGGCGAAGCCATATTGCTGGGCCTTTTGCAAGGAAGATTTCATAATCGGGGCTCTGTGCGAAAGGAAGAGTATTCCAAAAATAGCCTATCGGTTCGTCCGCAACACGAAACCTAGCATTACCATCTTTGGCAACGGCGGCAATGAAGCCACTCGGCGGTTGACTAACTTCCGGTTGTTGTGACGGAGGGTAATTGTGGATGTTTATCGTGTGAGCAATGACGCCGCCAGATTGGTTAATTGATGACACAGATTGATTGAGGAATAGCAACTTCGCGCCTTGCTCCGCTTCATCCTCAGGCAAACTCCTCGCGCTCTGCTCATGCTTGGCTTTGAGCCGACGCAGATATTCAACGGTATATGCCTCTTCGTCGTCGTCAATTACGTCATGATGACGACCACACATCAGGATCAGATTGTCATACCCGTGGCGTTCTTCTTGTGTCTGATTGGGATCAAAGCGCGGGCCTCCCTCATTCTGCGCCTTGATGTGGCAGATCTTCCCGACAACTTTTTTGCCATCGATGAGGGTTGACACGCATTTCGGAAATGCACATCGATTACCTGATACTGCAAAGAGTCTCTTAATCGTTGCTGTAGTCGGTCTAGTCAAGCTGTCCATATTCACCTTTCTATTACTCGTCTCATTACCGACCGGAGGTCAAGTATCGATTTTGAGATCTGGAAAAGCTCAAAGGATTCATTCAAAGCATATTACTCCAGAAAAGCAGCCAAGGCTCTGCCGGTAAGCTTAAGCGGAATTCTGAGTTTACGATAACAGCCCAATGCGCTCACCCAACATTGGTTAACCCATGTTGGACGGATCGGCCCTCGAAAACGCCGTTGCATTGACCAATCCGCTCCTCGCCCCGCGAGGCAACTGGCTCGCTAACCCTGTTCCTAACCCCTAATCCCTAACCCCTACTCCCAGCACCTTCTCCCACAATCGCCGTTCCACCAGATCCTCCAGCGTCTTGCCCTGTTGCGGCACGATCCCGTACACCAGCTTGCAGCCCATGGCCCGCGCCGCTCGGTCCAATCTCTTGAGTGAGATCGTTCCCCGCCGCTCGCTCTTCTCCAGCCGGAAGAGCACCGAGGAGCTCGTGTTCAATTCCTTCATCATCTCCGCCGCTGGAACCCCCAGCGCCTGACGAACCGCCCTCAGCAAACCGTGCGTGGGATTTTTCTGCTTGGCCGCCCACCGGTAATATTTGAGTTCCTTGTCCAATTTCTTACGCGCCAAACCCCGCTCTCTCTCCCGCATCGTTCCATCCTCCTTGATCAAGTAAGCCCGCCCACGTTTCGTGAGCAGGCTCTACTTCAAATGTAGGAAAAAGGGGCAAAATGATATGCAAAAACGCTTAAATCGGGGTTATTTTGGGCTGTTTTAACGATTTATGTCGGCATCCAACCGGAGTTTCGCTGCTCTTCTCGCGTCCTGCAAGCCCTCTGTTTTGCGAAATGGCGCGCGATTCTTCAGTTTGTAGCCTTGGAGCGGGAGAGATTGCCTTCTTTATCTATGCTTGCAGGACAACAGGCGCGTCGGCTTGCAGCACGACAGATCGCAAAGGCCCGCGGCCTGAAAGGTACCTATCTCAAGGCGCGGTCACAGGCAAAATTGACTGGCCAGCAACCCCCAACTGATCCCTGTTCGCTGATCCCTGTTCCTTGATTTCCTGGTCCTTGTACTGAAGCTGGTAGAGCTTGTAGTAGAGGCCGTGCAGGGCGAGCAGTTCCTGATGGTTGCCCATTTCGCGCAACTGGGCCTTGTGCATGACCAGAATGGTCTCCGCGCGCTGCACGGTGCTCAGCCGGTGGGCGATCAGCACGCTGGTGCGGCCCTCGACCATGCGCTCCAGTGCACCACGGATGCGCAGTTCGGTGTCGGTATCGACGCTGGAGGTGGCTTCGTCGAGGATGAGGATGCGGGGATTGTAGGCCAGGGCGCGGGCAAAGTTGATGAGCTGCTTCTGGCCGGTGGAGAGGGAGTTGCCGCGCTCCTGAACAGGCTCGTCGAATTGGTGGGGCAGGCTCTCAATGAAGTCCAGCACGTTGACATCGCGTGCGGCCTGGCGGAGTCCCGCGTCGGTGATGGCTTCGTTGCCGAAGCGGATGTTCTCGGCCAGCGTGCCGGTGAAGAGGAACGGGTCCTGGAGAACGACGGCGAAGTGCTGGCGGAGTGAGGTCAGGTCGTGCTGGCGCAGATCGATGCCGTCGAGAAGGATCTGGCCGGCGGTCACATCGTAGAAGCGCATCATCAGGCTGGTGAGGGTGGTTTTTCCGGCACCGGTGTGGCCCACGATGGCCACTGTTTGGCCTGGCTCAACGGTGAAGGAAACATCCTTGAGAATCCATTCGATGCCCTGTATGGCGGCCAGTCCGGCGGGATTTTCCGCAGCGGCAGCAACGGCGGCCCGCTGGGCTTGAGTGAGTTTCTGGTAGGTGAACCAGACGTGGCGGAATTCGATTCTGTTGCTTCCGTCGCCCTGGAGGGCGTTGGGCGGGCTGACAATCTCCGGCTCGGTGTCGAGCAACCGGAAGATGCGCTCGCTGGCGGCCATGGCGGATTGCAGGATGTTGTACTTGTCGCTCATGTCCTGGATGGGCCGCCAGAAACGCAACGAGTACTGGATGAACATATTCAGCACGCCGACGGTGACCGCGCCGGAGAGTACGCCGGCGCCGCCGCGCCAGATGACCAGGGCGATGGCGACGATGGAGAGCAGGTCGACGGCGGGGTAGAAGAGCGCGTAGGCGAAGATTGTGTCTTTGAACGCGATCATGTGCTGGCGGTTGACAACCTCGAAATCGTCAAAGGCGCGCTGCTCGCGGTTGAACAACTGCACCACGCTCATTCCGGATATATGTTCCTGAGTGAAGCTGTTGATGCGGCCGATGGCGGTGCGGACACGGCGGAAGCTGGCGCGAACGTGGTCGCGGAAGAGGCGCGTGACGACGAGGATGAGCGGCAGGACGGAGAAAGCCAGCAGGGCCAGCCACCAGTTGATGGTGAGCATGAGGATGGCCATGATGGTGAGGTTGAGGAAGTCATCAATGATGGCCAGCACGCCGGCGGTGAACATCTCATTGATGGCGTCCACGTCGGAGGTGATGCGGGTGACGAGGCGGCCGACGGAATGAGTGTCAAAGAAGCCGATGTGCATGCGCTGCATGTGGCGGAAGATTTCGCGGCGCAGGTCGAACATGAGCTTCTGGCCGGTCCACTGCATGAGGTAGATCTGAATGAACTCAAAGAGATAGGAGGCGGTCTGCGCGACGAGGAAGATGACGGCCAGGCGGGTGATGCCCTGGTAGGGATCGGCCGGGAGGTGGCGGGTGAGCCATTTGGTGGCGCCGATGCCGTGGGCGAGGAGGTTGACGGAGGAGGAGGAACCGGGCTCGGAGGGGAAGTAGCGGTCAATGCCCACCATGACCAGGAAGGGGCCGGTGACGTCGGCGAGGGACTTGAGCGAGATGGCGATGGTGGAGACGGCAGCCTGCCACCAGTAGGGGCGCAGATAGTGGGCAAGGCGGCGGAGGAGGCGGGAGTCGTAGACCTTTCCCGTCAGTTCATCGTCGGGCTTTTTGGGCTTATTTTGTTCTTCGTCGGCCATGGGTTGGGTGGGGTGCGGCTTCCATTTCTATTGTACGGTTCAGGGAGCAGGGAACAGGGGTCAGTGCAGCGCGCTGTGAAGTTGTGTACCCCTATATCCCGGCATAAAAAGGGAAAATGTCGGCCTGCAAGTCTCCAAAATTCGCGGACGGGAGAAAGACCTCAAAAGAGTCCGCTTGCAGGGATACAAATAACCGCGAGAAGTCCGGCTGGAGATCTACAGAAAGTGCGAAAAACGGCTCAAATTAGGGGTTTTTGCCCCCTTTTTGCCTCGCTTTTGACCCATTTTGATCGTCTTTACGCGTATCCGGCGGGGTTGAGCGAGACTTCGATTTGATACTCGGAGATTAAGCATAAAACGAGAATCTGTGGTGACTTCGGCGTTTACCAGTACCGATCCGGCTATCGCCGTGTAAAGTCCCGTCGATGAGTGCTTTGGCCTGTTCCCAACAGTTGAATATCTTTCCACATGAACGGATCTCCCTCCGGGAAGAGCGGCTTCTGCCGCTGCGACCAGAGTCCCTTTTACTCCGTTATTGAAATTCTGATGGCCGGAGGAGCTGATGCATTCTCAAAGCCAATCGATAAATTCTTGGATTTCATTTGCGTGAGCGGCGTGGGTTATTGTTCCACTGGTCTGCATGGATGTAATAAAGTTCATTCGTGCCATATCGTCCTTTGCTATTCCAAGGTGAGCTTCAATGGCACCCCTGTTCCATATCCAAATATTATGATTTTGCTTGAGCAGCCTGGCAATTTGTTCAACTTCTTGAGTCATAGTGCTCGCCATAAGCCCAAAGGCTTCCTCTGGTTTGATCCTACCTGTGTTTCCTAAATCGTCTTTCTTGGCAGGCAGTCCGTCCGTTCCGAGTACGAAGCCAAGCGTACCAGAATTTGATGCAAACCATGCCTTGCATGAATTCAGGTCCGGATCTTGCGGAGAGATTAGTCCAAGACTGGGAGCTACCTTAAATGCGAAGTCCAAGTCGGTTACGAGTTTCGGTGTAAATCCTACGCTGAGAAGGATCTCACGCATTGGCCAAAGAGAAGAACTTCCACCTGCCTCCACCATGCAGACCTTATCATGTGCTAGCGACCAACCTCGAAGTGTCTCGTATATTTCGGGAAGGATCATCTTCTCTGTCTTTCCCTCCGCGAGGAGAATCTTTTCAGAAAAAAGGATATAGGAAGAGTTCTGAAGTTGGAATATCACTGACGCCTGATGGGGATGATTTGCCATCGTTGTGGCCGCAGTTGCAATTTTAGGCCTCACAGTTGTTTGGCCGTGATTGTTCTTGTATACCAATGCTGCATGCAAGACCTCATCTTTACGTACCAGAAGAGGCGAGTGTGTTGAAAAAATGACTTGGTAACCACGCCGAGAGAGAGATTTGAGCGCCGTCCTGAGGAGTTCAATCGCCTGAGGGTGCAGGTTGACCTTGCCCACGCAAAACGTATCCCATAGCGAGCTGGTGTAATAGCGAAAGG
>CAYQSI010000093.1:0-11054 GCA_964420185.1 uncultured Occallatibacter sp.
ACGAAAGCCAGCTCCGCGACAGCCTCAAGTCCTTTACCAACGTCTACGCGCTGGTGGAGCAGAACTACGCCGAGCCGATCAACGGCGACAAGGCTGAAACCGCCATCTACGACGGGGCGATTCCCGGCATGCTGCGCGTGCTCGACCCGCACTCCAACTTCTACGACCCCAAGGCCTACGCCCGGATGCGCGAGGAGCAGCATGGCCGCTACTACGGCGTGGGCATGACCATCCAGCCGCAGAACGGCAAAGTCTATGTCATCTTTCCCGCCGAGGGCGCACCCGCGTTCAAGGCCGGCATCCACCCCGGCGACATTATCTCTGCGGTGGATGGCAAGCCGGTCAGCGTGGACGGCAAGAACCCCGACGGCCTGACCACTTCCGACATGGTGGCCAAGGCCCTCAAGGGTCCCAAAGGCACCCACGTCCAGGCAACCATGATCCGCGAGGGCCAGCCCAAACCGCTGGTCTTTGACCTGATCCGCGACGAGATCCCTCACCCATCCGTTGACTTGGCTTACGAAATTCGGCCCGGCGTGGGCTACATCCACCTGGCGGGATTCCAGGAGACCACGGCCCAGGAAGTCATCGATGCCATTGATGGCTTCAGCAATCTGAAGGGGCTGGTCTTCGATCTGCGCGGCAACCCCGGCGGCCTGCTGAGCCAGGCAGTCGAAGTCTGCGACCACCTGCTGAGCAAGGGACAGGGCATCGTCAGCCAGCGCGGACGCGCCTTTCCTGACCAGGTCTACACGGCCACGCACGGCAACGGCGGCCACACCTTCCCTATCGTCGTGCTGGTCAACCGCGGCTCGGCATCGGCTGCGGAGATCGTCGCCGGCGCCCTCCAGGACCATGACCGCGCCCTCATCGTGGGCGAAACAACCTTCGGCAAGGGCCTGGTGCAGACTGTCTACGACCTCGGCGACCACTCCATGGGTCTGGCGCTGACCACATACCACTACTACACGCCCTCCGGCCGGCTCATTCAGCGCAACTACTCCGGCGTCTCGCTCTACGACTACTACACCCACGGCGGCGCGCAACCGGCCGACAACGCCAACCGCGAGGTCAAGCTCACCGACGCTGGCCGCACCGTTTACGGCGGCGGCGGCATCACCCCGGACGAGAAGATCGAAAGCCCCAAGAGCAACCACTTCCAGGACTCGCTGCTGATGAAGGATGCCTTCTTCCACTTCGCCCCGGTTTATCTGGCCAACCGCACTGTGGACAAGAACTTCCAGGTGGACGGCGCAGTGCTGGCGGAGTTCAAAAAATACCTCACCAGCCAGGAGATTCCCTGGACCGAGGCCGACCTGAATGGCGTGATGGATTGGGTGAAGATCAGCATCAAGGAAAAGATCTTCATCATTCAGTTTGGCGAGTCGCAAGGCCTGCGGGCGCAAGCCGACTGGGACCCCGAGATTCAGAAGGCGCTCACCTTCCTGCCCGAGGCCCAAGCCCTGGAAGACCACGCCCACAAGATCCTGGTCCAGAAAGCCGAAGCGCGGAACGAGATGAAGTAGGCTGACAATCACCTGTTTGGTATGCAAAGGCCATCCCGCTCGCGGGATGGCCTTTCTGTTTGCTGAGCGGTGGTTCAGAGTCTCTTTCTGTGAACCCGTAAACCGCCCGAACTTGGAGGGTTTGTGCCTTCCCTCAAAAGCGTCTTAAGCGATACCCCACGCCAAGACAATTTGGTAACAACCCAGAATCCTTCCTGGCAGCAACGGCGTTTACGAGGACCAATCCGCGAATCTCTTCCGAAACTGAGTTCGATGAGATCTTTGGATTGTTGGTAACCACTGAGAGGTTCTGGATTCCAATTCTCAGGAAACGCCACTAAGTGTGCGACTATTCTTCGCGCAACGCCACCACCGGATCGACGCGTAGCGCGCGCCTTGCCGGGACGATCAATGCCGCGATCGATGTCGCCAAGACGACCACGATCACTCCCAGGAGCGTAGTCGGATCTAGCGGCTGGACGCCGTAAAGCAAGCTGCTCATCCCGCGTCCCAGAACCAAAGCCAATCCTGTTCCCAGCACCATGCCAGCTAGTGTCAGCTTCAGTCCATCCTTAAGAACAGACCAAAAGACCGTCTCGCGCAATGCCCCGAGCGCCATTCGAATGCCAATTTCATGGGTCCGCCGCGAGACGGCGTATGCCGTGATTCCATAGAGACCGAGGGTGGTCAGCAGCAATGCAAGCCCACCGAGCGATGCAGTCAACCAGACTGCCATGCGGTTGATGTAGGTAACAAACCGCATATGGTCGGTCAGGGTTTGGGTATTCATGATCAGAGTGTTTGGGCTCGTCTGCTGCAAGGTCTTCCTGACTAGCGGCAACAATGCGCTCGCATCTCCGGCCGTTGTCACGATCAGGGTCACCTCAGACCGGCCCTCCTGCGTGAGCGGCAAGTACAAATAGGGCTGTGGTGCCTCATTCAGATCGGCGTACTTCCCGTCACCGGTTACGCCAACGATTTCCGCATCCACCGGTTCCTGCCGTCCGAGCCGTAGGTGTCGCCCCACGACAACCACACCGCCAAAGAGTTTCTTCGCCAGAACTTGATTGACGATAACAACTCTTCCACTGTTCGCAGTATCTTGCGTTTCGAATCCGCGACCACGGGTAAGAGGTACGCTCATGACGCGGAAGTAGCCATTATCAATCGAATTGAACCAGACTGGAGTGCCGGCCGTTTCCGATGGAAGCTCGCCTGGAGCCAAGACAATCTTTGTCGCGCCCCCTCCACTGTCGGGAAATGGCACGACGCGCGCCACGCTGGCGTCCTTTACACCTGGCAGTGCCTTCATGCGTGTAACGATGGTGTCAAACTCCGCCTGCCTTTGTGGACCCTGGCCACTCACGCCCATTCCCAGCAGTATGGCGTTCTGCCTGCTGCTGAATCCCAAATTCATGCTTTCGATATGAATCAATGCCTTTATCAAGAGCCCTGTTGTAATCAGGAGCGACATAGAGATTGCCAGTTGCGCCACCACGAAGACTTTTCGTGTCGGCATCCTCAACTTGCCGCCTTGCGGCAACTGAGCCCGCATGGCATCGAGTGGAGAGGTTCGCGTTGTTGCAAGTGCCGGTATCAGGCCGCAAACCAACACGGATACAACGCCCGCCGCAGCCGTGAACGCCAGCACGCGATGGTCGATCCGGAAGTCGAAGCCTAGCGGATACCCAATGTCGGGCAAAAGCGCCGGGACGAGCGAGATCAGCCTCTGCGCCAGAAGCAATGCGCCCGCAACACCGAACGCTGCGAGCACAGCGTACTCAGTTACTAGCTGCCGTAGCAACATCCCACGGGTGGCGCCCAGCGCCGCTCGCATGGCAATCTCTCGCCGGCGCGAGTCGTTGAGCGCGAGCAGCAGATTGGCAATGTTCGTGCACGCGATCAGCAGAACGGCCCCGGCAATCGCGAGCACTAGAATGCTGAGCACTTGCATCCCTCCGCCATCTGCCTTCGTCTGCCAATCCGCAGTAAGGCCGCGCCCACTGTTCGCCTGCGGGTACTTTACCGACATATCTGCACTTAGGGTCTGAAGTTGTTCTTTTGCCTGGTTCAGGGTGGCTCCTGGCCGCAACCGTGCGTAGAGTTCGAATTCACGTATCGTTCGCGGCGTGTTCCGCTCGTCAGGAGCCCACATCACCCAGGTCGACTGCGGGATATAGACCTGAGGGTCGATCAAGCGCTCGGTTCCCCTGAACCCCGCTGGCAAAACAGCAAGTACCGTTGCGAGCCCTCCTCTGACTTTTACTGTCTGTCCAATCACACCGGGATTCCCACCGAAAACGCGCTTCCACGTTCCGTGGCTGAGCACGACGATTGGCGCCTGCGCACGGCGAAGCTCGCTCTCATCCGGCAGACGCCCGATTTCTGGTCGTACACCCATAAACGTGAAGTAGTTGTCGCTAACTACCTCCGCGAGCAGCATCTGGAGGCCATCGGCTGTCTGTAATACCAGTCCCCTGCGGTCCGCAGCAGCAACGTCTGCAAATGCGGGCACTCGATCCCGAACGTCCGAGTATTCCCCGTATGAAGACGCAGAGTCTGCCCCATCTGAACCCGCGGCGGCGTGGTTCTTAACACTTTTGATTGCCACCAGGTGAGAGGGATCCGCAATGGGGAGGGGCCTTAGCCAGATTCCATCCACCAGGCTGAAGATCGCAGCGTTTGCCCCAATCCCCAGCGTTAGCGTCACCACAGCCACCGCCATCAGGCCGGGCGATCTGCGCAAGATGCGCAGACCGTGGCATACATCTCGTTTTAGAGTGTCGATCCACCACCCGGGACGTTGTTGGACACATTGCTCTCTCGCGCTCTCCAAGCCTCCAAACTCGATCATTGCCTGTCGGCGTGCCTCCGAAGCAGTCAGTCCGGCCGCCAGCTTCGCCTCAATGGACTGCTCGAGATGAAACATGAACTCCTCGTCTAATTCGCCGGGCTTCTTGCGAAAGACGAGGAACCGAAGACGAGTCAGCAACTCCGTCATCATGACTGCGCCTCCGCAGTTCGGCCCAGAACCAACGCAATCGCCGCCGATAGCCGATCCCAGGTCGCGAGTTCCGTTTCGAGCTGTTTTCTGCCAGCAGCCGTTAACCGATAGAACTTCGCCCGTCGATTGTTCTCCGAGTTTCCCCAGTCCGATTTGATCCATCCTTTGTATTCCAGGCGATACAACGCTGGGTAGAGCGAACCCTGGCCTATCTGGAGTACATCCTTCGAAACCTGCTGGATACGCTGGGCTATTCCCCAGCCATGTATGGGCTCCAGTGCGAGCGTCTTCAGTATCAGCAGGTCAAGCGTCCCTTGCAGCAGGTCCGTTGGCGTCGGCATTTCTTCCCCTTGATATTCGACAATAGCTTCGCTCCGATTCCTGTCGGATGTCAAGGGGAACGATTCTTCAAGAGACGTATTGATTCTCGATGAGTGCATAATGGTCACTCACCGACACGGATTACTCCCCTGAAGTCGCCAGCGTTGACCATCCTGTTCGTCTCCTGACTCCAAGCTGGGAATGTCACTTGGCGAGGCTCTTGCGTGAAGTGAAAGCCATACGGCGCGGAGCAAGATGCGGAAGACCACGCGCTCTCCAAATTCTCGTTTGCGGAAAATAATGCTCCGCTGGCGCACACTGGAATACAGAAGAAACATGAAGCCGTAAGAGTGCCATCCGTGATCAGCGAACAGCGCGCTCATACTCAAAGACAAAGCGCAGCTTCTCATCCATCACACTGCTCGCTCTCCAGCCCATCTCGTCGTTGTAAACAAACAACCATGGACTTGTGCAGTGTCAGGTATCTCCCCGGTTCAAAATGTCAGGTATGTCCCCGGTCCGTACCCCCCCTACCCCCCTCCCCCCCCCCCTATTTACCGTGAAACTGTGAGACTGTGAAGAGTCGGCCCTATCCCATATTTATTTTTCCAACGCCACCCCGGGTTGCATTCTTTTTCGCGCTTTTGCCTGTGAAACCGTGACCCCGTTTCTAACTTGCTTAAAAATCAAATATCTACACAAACCTCCCTCACGGAAACACGCGAACTGTGAACCCTTGCACAGGCCTGTAACCGGCGTCACAGCGCGGCCTCTTTCGCCGCTCGTAGGCTCTTGAACTGAGTTTGGGAGGATTTCTCATGCACGGAATTGCCGCGGAAAACACCATTACCGTTCAGAATCTTTTAGCCGCTTTTGAGGGCGAGTCGAACGCGCACGCCAAGTACACAGCCTTTGCCGTCAAGGCCGACACCGACGGATTCAATGGCGCCGCCAGCCTTTTTCGCGCCGCCGCGCGCGCTGAGCAGATTCACGCCGCCAACCACGCCCGCGTCATCAAGCAGTTGGGCGGAAATGCAGCGTGCGTGATTCATCCGGCAGAGGTCAAGACCACCCTCGAAAACCTGAAGACCGCCCTGAACGGTGAGAAGTACGAGGTTGACACCATGTATCCCGGCTTCCTGGAAGAGGCCACGGAGCGCAAGAACACAGCCGCCATCCGCACCTTCCATGGAGCCTTGGAGGCTGAGAAGACCCACGCGCGGCTCTACGCCGAGGCCATTGCCCTGCTCGTTGCCGGAACCAAGGATTCCTGGATTGGCGAGGCCCGCGACTTCTACGTCTGCCCGGTCTGCGGCTACACCTCGGAGACCGAAGAGGAGCAAGAGCGCTGCCCGGTCTGCAATTGCCCGTGGGAGAAGTTCGAGATTATCCGCTAAGAGCTGCTTATAAAACAAGAAACGTAAACATTCGCGTGTGCCCCAACTCTCCAAGCCGAGATTTGGGGCACACGTTTATGGTTTACTGTTCGTCGGCGTAGATTTTGACTTCCAGCGCGCCGCCCTCTACCTGCCGGGCGCGAAACATGCCGGGGGTATTGAAGCTGAAGGCGGTTTGCCCGTCGGGAGTGATGGCGATGACGCCGCCATCCCCGTGCAGAGCCTCCAGTTCCTTGTGAATCACCTGGTCGGCGGCCTGCTGCAATCCCATGCCCTTGAACGCCACCAGGTTGCAGATCTCCCGCGCCACGCCCAGCCGGATGAAGTACTCACCCGAGCCGGTCGCCGAAACAGCGCACGACTGATTGGATGCGTAGGTGCCCGCGCCGATGATGGGCGAGTCGCCCACACGGCCCGGCATCTTGCCCTGCAATCCCCCCGTCGAGGTCCCCGCTGCGATGTTGCCTGCCCGGTCCAGCGCCACCACACCCACCGTGCCATGCACGTGCGAATCAGCCGACTCGTCGATCTGGGCCACTGGCGCGGTCGGCCCCGGAGGCGGCAGCGGCGCTCCAGCCGGACGCGGCGGCACGGGGCGGCCCTCCTTCTTCAGATGCTTGACCAGCGATTGCCAGCGCGCTTCAGTGAAGAAGAAGCTGGGGTCCACCTGCTCCAGGCCAACCTGAGCGCCAAAAGCGTCAGCGCCCGGGCCGATCAGCATCACATACGGCGACTTCTCCATCACCGCCCGCGCCAGGCTGATGGGATGCCGCGTGCGCGTGACCCCGGCCACCGCACCGGCCATCAGATTCGAGCCGTCCATGATGGCCGAATCCAGTTCATTCTTGCCCTCGGCGGTAAAGACCGCGCCGTGGCCCGCATTGAAGAGCGGGTCGTCTTCGAGAACATGGATCGCGGCCTCGACGGCATCCAGCGCCGAGCCACCCCGGTCGAGTACCTTGGCTCCGGCCGCCTCGGCCTGGGTCAGTCCGGCGCGATAATCCACGTCGCCCTTGGGTCCCAGCGCGCTCCGTTCGATGACTCCCGCGCCCCCATGCACCACGATGGCCCAGTGCCGGGCCGCTTCTACGGTTTGTCCAGCTTGCCCAGCCGTCTGCGGAGTCTGGCCAGCGGCGGCCAGCGCCGCAACCGCCAGAACTCCGGCAAAGACGCAACAAATCCTTCTCATATGCAATTTCTCCCGAAAAACTTCTCGCCGATAACCTTGCATCACTCTATCGGAAAGGTCAACTCCGCGCCCGCCTCCGCATTGAGGCCCAAGGAGTCGAAGATCTTCGGCCTTCCCCTCATCCCTCGGGCGTTCGCTGCGTCCTTCGGCTATTTTTTGGCCCCGATCAGCCGGATGCGCGCTGTGAAGGCTCGGCCCTCAAACTCGCTGAAAGTCCCATACTGAGGCGAATCGATGCTGTTGTTCACAACAAGAGGGTTCCTGCTGCTGGTCACATTTTCGATGACGCCACGAAGTCCGAAATACGACCCGCGAAAGTGAAAGCGCCACTCCAGCCCAGGACTTAAAGACAGGAAACTGGGAAAACGCTGCGATCCCGCTTCGCCCACCACCTGGTAGCCGGCGTTGACGGATGTAAACGGAAAGCCTGAATGCCAGTCGAGGCTGTAAACAAAGTCCCAGCGCTTTCTGAACCCCGGCGCAGGGAAAGGCAGCCATCCCCAGGAGAGCACGCGATTCGGCGTGTCCCAAGCCAGAGGGCCGCTTTGCTGCGGGCCGAGCATCGAGAGAGTGGGCAGATAATCGATTGCGGCATTGGTGTGAGCGGAGGAGTGCGTATAAGCGGCAAAGACGGTGTAGCCGCCGGCAAACGTCCGCCGCGCTTCGATCTCGGCTAAATTGTCATGATCCTGCCTGCAGTTCGTCAGCGCATAATTTCCGGAGACCGCGGCCGGCCCGCTCTGATTGACGTAAGCAAATTCATCGGAGACGCGCTTCCGGAGAAGGTTCGCCTGAACATAAAGGGAACCAGGGAGCCTCTCTTCCACGCCGACGCTCCAGTTCAGCGCCCGCGCCTCATGCAGTGATCCGTCGTTGGCTGAAAAAGTCGTCTCCTGCGACGGGCCCTCCGGGGTAACTCCGTCGGCCGCAAAGTATGTATCGTAGCGGATCCCGGCCAGTGCTCGCGTCAGGTACTCCAGTTGCGTGTGCTCGTAATAGAGCCCGATGCCCACGGACAATTTTGTTCTGCCTTCAGCTCCTGAGGGCAGGTAGATGGCGGCCAGACGCGGTGAAACGAGTGGTCTGCGAAGGATCTCGTCCCAGTCGAAACGCAAGCCTGGCTCGATGAGCAGGCCGCTGTGCGGCGTCCAACGGTCCTGCAGGTATCCGCCAGCTTCGAAATTATGTCCGCTAAAAGGCGTGTTTGCGGGGAAATCGCTGCGCCGCAGCAGTGTGCCATCTTCGCGCAAATAGCTGACTGGAGCGCGTGCGATGGTTTCGTCGAAACCGATGTGGTTCAGATCGACGCCGGCCTTCCAATTGTGCAGCCCAGCCCAGTGCCGCGGCGGCAGATACAGCGCCGCATTCCCCTCGATGCGCTGCGAATGGCTGACCAGATTCTCAAAGTAGCTGCCTAGAGAAAGCTCGGGCGTGATTTGGAAAGGACTGTCTCCATGCGGTTCGTAGCCGTCGCGGAAACGCACGACGCCCAGCCCGAGGTCCAGCAATGCCCCATTGTGAAAGCTCTGCTGATCGCGCAGATACGGCAGCCATGCGATGGTGTCGCGCTTTGTGGTGCTCTGCTCGGGAACCAGCGTCGAGATGCCGTCGTAGGGGGAATGATAATCGTTCACCAGCAGGCCGCCCGACACAATGTTGGCAGGCCTCGCATTCACCTGGAATTTGATCAGGTTGCTTCCTCGGACCAGGTGATCGGTGTCGGCCCCGGAAGGAAGCCCCTGAATATAGATGTTGTCGAACTCTGTTTCCACTCCGTCGAAGAACCAGGCGCGGTTGCGCTCCAGCGGTCCGGAAAAGGTGATCCGGGGAACAAATTTGTCAAAGCGAATTCCATTGATGTCGTGGAAAGAGGGAAGAAAGTCCGTGGCATTGATGCGGAATCTGTTGTCGCCCATTCCGGTGAAGAACGCCATGACACCGCCGGTACTTCTGCCAAACTCCACCGGGTAGCGAGTCGGCTCTTCGTCGATTGAGCGAACCGCGTCGGCGCTTACCCGCATGGCAAGAACCCCGCTGACAGGAGAGCGAATGTCGAATCCATCCAGCATATCCAGAGTCGCCCACGTCTCCGAGCCGGCTACGTGCACTTGGCCGGTCGCATCCTGAACCACTCCGGGATAGAACGGCAGCAGATTGCGGATGTCGCGGGAGGTCGTGTAGGGCAGATTGATGATCTCCGGCAGATTCATCGTGCGCTGATCGGAGGTCTGTTCCGTATCGATGCCGGGGACCGAGGCCGTTACGCTGACCTGCTCCAGTACCATCTGTTCGTGGTTCAGCACAACCCGGAGGTCTCGGGCCAGCGGATCAGCCTGATTCGACACCGTCTCATAAAAACCGGGCTTTTCGATGCGGAGGCGGTAAGGTTCGGTCCCCTGGAGAAAATAGGTGATCTGTCCGGCGTAATTGGTCGCCAGGCGAATCTCAGTGCGTCCTGACTCCTGAAGGACCACCTGGGCATCTGATACAGCCACGCCATTCTCGTCCACAACCGTGAGGAGAACCGGGCCGTTGGCCGCCGCTGTCTGCCCGGCGGCAGAAACGAGGCAGCCAAGGAGAAATAGCCCGGAAATGACTCCACCCGCACGTTTAAGACACCGCATGGGCTCACCGCAGACAGCCTCTTCATTGTAGGCGCAAGACGGTGGCGAGTCTGTTTTTTACCGAATTGAGGAGCCCCCAAATAAGGATTTCCGCAGACCAGCGAAAGCGCTATGATGTGGCAGGAGAATGACCATGTCTCTATACGTTTTTCTCTGTCAGGATTGCAATAAGGAGTTCACCCAGACTCTCCACATCGCGGACTTCGAAAAGGGTGGCGTAGCGTGCCCACACTGCGGCAGCAAGCGGGTAACCCATGTGGTAACCCCGTTCTCCGCCGTTACCTCCAAGAAGAGTTAGGTTGCGCATCCGCCACCAATCACTTCGAGATTTCCGGATCAGGGCGGATAACCCTGATCTGAAAGAATGCGATCCGCCTCTGCCCCTGTCTTCCGCGTAAATGCCTTATGCACCTTGCGTGTGCCCTCTTCAATCTCCTTGTGTGGGCCCATCCATCGCTCGAGCGCGCTGGCAACAGTGACATTCTTGACCCGCACGGCAGCGGCTCTCGCAACCGCTTCAGCCGTTCTCGCCGTCCATAGTCACCCCTATGAAAGACATTCCTATGTTGTTATGTAGAATCAATAGTTTATATGTTCTTTCAATCTTTAATTTTCAGCATAATTGAATAAAAAGCACTGAAATCCGGGATCAGTTCAGCATTTTTTCAGCAGAAAGGAACGCCCAGCCTCAACGAGCCGTGCGGAATGAAACCGCCAACTGCCAGGCAAGAAGTTCGGTGTATACCCGAAGTGCTTCAGCACGTTAAGAACTGGACGCATCTGAGCCTTCGTACTGGATAAGTGCTTGCAGTCATCGATATGTTCTAGCACCTTCAGGCAGTTGGCTTCCTGAACATATCTGCTGTCAACGAAGCGGGAGTTAAAATGCCACAGCGCACGGCCCTGGCCAGTGTGCGATCCCACCCTTCGCTTGAAAAAGACGAAAGGTGGGGCACCCGGCCTCTGATCAAAACAATCTGGTCGGGGTTCGTGGTCTCCCACTCATCCACGATA
>CAYQSI010000094.1:0-11021 GCA_964420185.1 uncultured Occallatibacter sp.
AGTACGCTTCTCGTTTGATCGTGCTTTCAGAGCGCTTGTCCTCGCCTTCTTCCTTGACGGTAAGGCCAACGATCTTCGGTTGCTCAAGAGAGCCGCCGGAGAGTTCCAAGAGATCAAGTGTGGTGTGATTGAGCATCTTCACCAGCGCAATGCACTCGGAGTGAGTGAATCCGCCTTTCTGAAAATCGGAAGAGTTGAGCTTGATCCCGATCGGGAAATCGCTCCCCACAGATTCGCGAACCGCCGCAATCACCGCAAGCAGGAGTCGCGCACGGTTTTCCAGCGAACCGCCCCACTTGTCGGTGCGCCGGTTCGACAAGGGGCTCAAGAATTGTGAGAGCAGGTAGCCATGCGCGGCATGCAATTCCACTCCCGTGAAACCCGCTTTCCGGGTTTGCCTCGCCGCAAAGGCGAACTGCTGGATGACTCTGTCGATATCCGCCTCCGTCATCTCCCGAGGCGGTGCAAACGTAAGCCCTGCGCCACGCGGCACTGCGACTTCTACGTTGGACGAGGAGAGAGGAGATGGATTGATGGCGTCTGAAACCTGTCGGCCGGTGTGGCTCAATTGCAACCAGAAATGAACGCCTTCGGCTGTCCCGGATCTTGCAAGTGATTTGAGAGCTTCCAGTCCGCTTTCGTCATCGATGACGACGTTTCCTGGCCGTTCCAAATGCCAACGGTCCACCTGCACGTTTCCCGACAAGATCAGGCCCGCGCCCGAGTGGGCCCATCGCCGATAAAGGGTTTCAAGCCGAGGCGTTGAGTGATTACCCGCGTCAGCTATGCCTTCGCTCATGGCGGCTTTCGCAAGGCGATTGCTCAGCGTTGCTCCGCAGGGCAGGACGAGAGGTTTTGAGAGAGGATTAGGCATCTGCACCTTTCGCTACAAAGACTCCGGCGTGTGGTTGCCCACTCGACCAATACGACAACAGCCGTTATCATGTAAACGACAATATACGTTGTCGTAC
Source organism: uncultured Occallatibacter sp. (assembly GCA_964420185.1). GTDB lineage: Bacteria > Acidobacteriota > Terriglobia > Terriglobales > Acidobacteriaceae > Telmatobacter. The sequence goes on from CAYQSI010000094.1 coordinate 972, forward strand.
GAATTGTCAAGGGACAATTCGTGATTTTTCGTCAGCGATACCGCGAGGTGACGTTTGCGTGGGCGAGGGCGCAATTCTATTGCGTGCCAGATTCTATGTAATTGAGACTAAAACCGATTACGGGGTGATATCGGGCGGGCCACCGTCAGGAACGAGGACCGGGTCAGGCGCAATGCTTTCCTGGCGATACCCTTCCCCGGCATATCGGAACTGTGAGGAAGCACAGCGGCGGAGATGCTTACATAGCGCGGGAGTTTAGAAGACTCAGCATTTGAGCAGCGGCAAGTCGTGCGTGAGTCGCAATATCAGATTCATCAGCTTGGCACAAGCCATGCAGTGCATTTTCAAAGATGCCCGCATGAAGCAATCCGATAAATGTGTTTGCTGCGCCATGCTTGTCCTTTATCTTCCATTTTTCGATAGGAGCCCAGCAGTCCAGGTAGCGGGCAAAAACGTCATTCCTGTGCTCTGTCACCTGTTCTCGGTAATGCTTTCCCAACTCCGGAAACAGGTGGGCCTCCTGGGTCACCACCCGGTACAAAGCCAATTGTTCTTCCGACAGCGCATGTTGCAGATATTCAATACCCGCCAGGACCAGAGCCGTGCGCGGAGGCTTTGAGAACCACGGCTCCTCAAGTTCGACCGTTTTCTCCTGCTCTTCACCGCTCAACTCATCGAAGGTGCTGGGATTACAGGCCGCTCGCATGACAGCACTGAACAAATCGTCTTTATTCTCAAAATGACGATAGACGGTCTTGATTCCAACGCCTGCGGCTTCGGCGATGCTGTCCATCGAAGTCTTTGCGTATCCGCCCTCAAGAAACAACTTCCGCGCGGCGTGTACGATGGCAGATCGTTTGCGCTTCATGAGGGAAGCCTTCGGGTTGTCGCTCGACCACTGCTTCAATTTTTCTCGCCTCGATTGAATCATTCACCCTAAAAGATAATACGACAACGGATGCTGTCGAAACTAGCTTGGTTCGTGTCGGGGGGTAGAACTGGGCCACAGCGTGTCAAGGGCAACGGTCAACCCGCGTCAGACCTCTGCCTTTGCACGGCAGAGGTCTTGACCAGATTTCCAAGCGTTAATGCAATTGGGGGTGCTCAAGGGGGTGCTGAACGGGAAGTATGCTCAATAGGGAGGAGTGCCGTTAGAGTTGTTGGAGAAAGGGAATAAACCTGCGAGCATCCGCGCCATTTCTATGTACTGCATTTATCAGGTATAATGCAGTACATGTATGCTCCAGGTGTACCCGCTAAGAAGCGAAAAACAAAGACGGCAGTCCTGACAATTCGGCTTGATCCGAGAATCAAAGCTGCTGCAGAGATCGCCGCCGAACGGGAGCATCGCAGCGTCACCGGTTTCATCGAGGTATTGATTCTCAACCATTGCAGGGCTGCTGAGATAGAACTCCCTATGCTCAAGTCCGGGAAAGGTCTCAATGAGCAAAGCAGCTCGTAAGCACGAACAACATGGCAAGAAGCCGGACACAACACAAGAAGAGCTCCTCGAAATAAGGTTTTATCGCGCAAATGAAAAACCTTACGGGGCCTTCAGCAATCTGTTCAAGCGTTCTTTGGTCTTTGAGGAACAGGTGTTTCCATCTGCGGAGCATGCTTATCAAGCAGGAAAGGCTAGCAAAGAGGCCGTTAAAAAGTGGCTCCTCAACGCTCCGAGCCCGAGTCTTGTGGCGATGGCGGCTCATGGCCTGTATACCTGGGACATTGTTCCAAATTGGTCGCAAATTAAGTTTGACAGGATGCGCTCTGTGCTCAGGGCCAAATTTACGCAACATGAGGATCTTCGCGCGCTTCTTTTATCCTCTGGCTCTGCTCGCCTTGTAGAGTGTGGAACTGTCGACAATCCAGTGAATCGCACATGGGGGGAAGTCAACGGTAAAGGAAAGAACATGCTTGGGGTGCTGTTAATGGAATTGCGAGATGAGCTTGCAAAAGAGGTCAAGGCCCCCAAAATGCTTAAGGCTTCACGTCGGCCAACTGTTCCGATCAAAAAGCCGAAGTAGTCAATCAGATATAGGACAAATTCCCGAATGGTTATGACCCATATGGCGACGTACTACGATTGCGAGTTGGAAAAGCTGTCTCACACGTATGAGACAGCTTTGTCGTCCGACGTAACGAAACTCGCATCAGCGATCCGGGCAGCAAGTGAATCCAGTATTATTGCCGTTGGTTCGGGCGGTTCGTTTACCGTTGCATCGTTATTATGCAACTTACACGAGGCATACACCGGACGTGTTTCTCGTCCATCCACGCCATTGGAAATGATATGCAATCCCACACTTGCATCAGCGAGCCCTGCTTTTCTTATCTCAGCGGAAGGCAAGAATCCTGACATTATTGAAGCGCTGAAGAGAGCCCGCGCACATAGCGCTAGGTTCCTCCACGTGGTTACCAACAGGGCGGAAAGCCCTTTGATGAAATGCGCTGTCGAAGTCGGCGATATAGCGACACATGTCTATGAACTGGATGATAAGGACGGCTATCTTGCAACAAACAGCTTGCTGCTCGATTGTGTCTTGATTGCAAAGGCTTATGGCGAACTCGACAACGACTCTAATCAGTTTCCATCGCGTCTTGAATCGCTACAGCTTCAGGGGCAGTCAATTGGCTCATGGTTGAATGGAGCTTCCGACTTCGTCACTACCGCAAGTTCTCGTCAGGGCCTGCTAGTCGTGTTTTCTCCACAACTCCGGCCAGTTGCCGCCGATCTGGAATCGAAACTGTCTGAGGCTGCTCTGCTTCACTGCCAGCTTGCCGATATCCGCTCCTTTGCTCATGGGAGACACCTTTGGCTCGCGGAGCGTCCAAACGATTGCGCAATTCTCGCCCTAATCGAACCCTCACTTGCGGGTCTTTGGACCGAGATGGCAGCTCTTTTACCCTCGGAGATTCCTACCCATGTTATGCCATTTGCGGGTTCCAAACCAGCTGACCTCGTGGCAGGGTTGGTAACTGCGATGAAGCTTATTTCCGCTATTAGCGGCCGCATCGGACGCGACCCTGGGCGTCCCGAAGTGGCGGAATTTGGTCGACAATTGCACTATCTTGACTTGCCGAAATATATTCCTCCACCCAAACGCGATTATGACCGCGGCGAGCACGCAAAATACGCAGTCTTGGGTGCCCAGTGGCCCTCGGTAGGGCGAGTCGGGTATGTGCGGCGATCGCTACGCAAATTTGAAACGTCTTTGTATAACCAGACATTCCGGGCTGTTGTATTTGACTACGACGGCACGCTGTGTAGTTCCCAATCAACAGACGAACCTCCTACCGCAGCGGTGCTCAAACATCTCCGCCGACTGGTAGATGCCAATATTCTAGTGGGAATCGCTTCAGGTCGCGGCGGCTCGATTCAAGAGCACCTCTGTGCCCTAATTCCTGAAGCTGCCAGCAAACTTCACCTAGGACTTTACAACGGCGGCTGGATTGCGGACGCGTCAATTCCGCCCACGGCTAGCACAGATGTCAGCGAATTCCTGAGCCACGTCATGCGAATAGTCGGACGATTGAAGCTCATAGGTGTTCCGATTGCTACGATTCGTCCCACTCAACCTTATCAAGTGAGTGTTCGCTTTCATGCAGGAGCCCGATCAGATGAGGTATGGACGGTAATTGCTGATTCTCTGCGACAAGCGGGTCTTGATTTTTCAGGGGCCGTGAAAAGTAAGCACTCAGTCGACATCCTTGCTCCCGGTATAAACAAGTCTCGACTCGTCGCGTATCTAATCGAGAAGTTCAAAGTAGACCCATACGAGATCCTAACCTTTGGTGACGAAGGTGCATGGCCTGGAAACGATGCAGCACTCCTTGAACATCGATTCTCTTTGAGCGTTGACCAACCGTCTCGCAGATTGGACCGAGGCTGGAAGCTTGCCCCGGACCACAAACGCGATGTTGACGCTATGCTCTGGTACCTTGATCATTTCGAACTCCTTGAAAACGGCTCGTTTCGGATACGTGATTTGAGCGTATAGAATGGCGGACTGATGAAAGACCAAAATGCGCAGGCACTGCTCGCGAAAGTCATGGAGTGGCAGGACGAAGAAACTGTCTTGCACTTTGTCCCTGATCTGCAGATTCTTTCAAGCTATAAGTACGATCAATATCAGCAGTTCGGGCCCGGAAAACGCTTCATCGAGAGTCTGGCGCTGTGGCTAAATCAGTTTGACCCGCATGATCGCACAACAGCTTTGAACCTGATAACGGATCGACTTATTTTTTTCTCTGACAAGGAACTCTCTCACATAGTTGGGACCGCCTATCCAGATATGATCGAACAGGCGAGGATTCTGATGGTAGCGGAAGAACAAGGTGTATCGCCTCACCTGATTGGATCCATTACGAAAGACAAACGTTACAACGAACTACGGCTCAAATCCTTGTATCTCGGTCTGAGCGACGGAGCCCGCACCAACGAACTGCGCCGGTCCAGTTACGGTGAGATCAGTAATGAGCAAATTTGGCAAGCCTATGAACTAGGAGACGACAAAGCCGAGGATATGGTGGATCAATTGCGGGATGCTTTGGCGGTGGCGTCCCTCTCAACTTCCAACCCTCGATTCAACATCATCTGGTTGCTCGACGACTTTTCTGGAAGCGGAAATACGTACATCAGATATGACAGCGAGGTCAAGCGATACAAAGGAAAGATCAAGAAGATATATGAACGGCTGAATAAGGGAGACCTAGTGGACACATCCCACTATGAGGTGTACCTATTGTTGTACGTTGCTACCCGCCAGGCAATCGATCACATTGAGTATTGGTCTGACCGTTTCACATCGGAAAATGGTTACAAGCAACTGCAGGTGCGAGTTCTCTATCCTCTAGAGAATGAGGTCGCATTACCTCACGACTGGACTTCCGAGCTTAGTACTTTGATAAGCAACCCACGATATTACGATGACAAAGCGTGGGACAAGCATATGAGGGTTGGCGGTGGAGATGATGCGCGTCTTGGCTTCGCGCAGTGTGGCTTGCCCGTCGTGCTATCTCATAACACTCCAAACAACTCTGTTTATATTCTTTGGGGTCCTGAAACGTTTAGTTTTTCCGGATTGTTTCCCAGAATTAGCCGCCATAGGGAGTTTTGATGGGTTACCTATCCAATCCGTTTTTAGAAAGAATGTCCGAACAGGCTACGTCGGATCATGAATTTGTGCGCCTTTTCTCCCCGAAAATAATGGAGCGCTTGCCAGACGCTGCGTTCGAGAGTGCCGTGCACGTATTTTCAAGTTCTCCGGGAGGGGGAAAGACCACTTTACTGCGTGCGTTCACGCCGCCTGCGTTGCGCGCATTTTGGAATTCTCGTCGTCTCCCAGAACGTAGCGAGGCATATCAGGCACTTGCGGGAAGAGGCATTATTAATGATGATGATGGTCCGCAGTTGCTTGGTGTTTTTTTGTCATGCGCATCTGGTTATGCCGATCTCCCACCAGGAGCAACTAATGTCGAGGCAGGATTATTCAGAGCTCTGCTGGACTGCCGAGTTGTCCTACGGTCTTTGAGAAATCTCGTGTCCTTGTTAGGGCTAAACACCTATGCGCAGCTTGGCGACCTTGAGTTGTCCTATAGCGAATTTGGAAATGACCTAAAAACGATTCCCACATCGGCCTCTGTCTCAGAACTTGTGCAGTGGGCTGAGCAGCGCGAAAGAAGTGTTTACGCTGAGCTAGACTCCATCGTTGGTCGACATGACGAAGCGATGCCTTCCGCAGTACGCTTTGAAAGTGTTCTCTGGCTTCAGTCGGTTCGCTTCTCACTAAACGGAAAGACTATCGCACCAAAGCGATTGCTAATGATTGATGATCTTCACAAGCTTCGCCGAAAGCAACGTGCGTTGCTTCTTGAAGAATTTAGTGAAATGCGGCTTACAATACCAATCTGGTTGGCGGAACGAAGAATCGCCTTGGGAGATCAACTGCTTTCGCAGGGAGTTCGCTCTGGGCGCGATCTGCATTCTTATTCCTTGGAAGAGATCTGGAGCAGTGGCAAAGGACCATATCAATTCTGTGCTTTTGCACAAAACATTTTAGATCGCCGACTGGATGTGCAGAAAGTTATTCCTTCTGGAACTTTTTCTCAGTATCTGAGAGATGAGCTCCGCATTGATGACACTAGAAGTGAAGTGCCTCTAGGAGTTGCCAAATTCCGAGCCGAAGTTGAACGGATGAAGGAGAATTCTCGTTACAGCGAGTGGCTTGCACATGCCGAAAGTCTATTGGCTGCTAATACTTTAGAGGCTCTGCGCGAACTTTATGCGACTCGGGTACTCCTTGTGAGAGATGAGTCGAGAAAGCAGTTAACTCTTGAGCTGAACCCTCTTTCTACAGAAGAGCTAGCTGAACGCGATAATTCTCAAGTCCAAGCCGCCGCGGAAATATTCATGCACGATGAGTTGAATGTTCCATATTACTATGGCATCGACCGATTGTGTACTCTTGCAACCAGTAATGTAGAAGAACTTCTTGGCCTTGCCGCTGCGCTGTACGACGGTATTCAGGCAAAGCAAGTATTACGGAAGGCAGAGCTTCAGCTATCTCCTCAGGAGCAAGAGAAGTTACTCCGTGAGGTCGCTAAACGCAAGCGGCAATTCATTCCTAGGAATCACACGGAAGGAACTCGAGCGCAGCGTCTTCTCGATTCAATCGGAAACTACTGCCGTGCTCGGACGTTCCTGCCCAATGCCCCTTACGCGCCGGGTGTCACCGGTGTTCGCTTATCATTTACCGAATTGGACAAGTTTAATGAGCGTGATGAAGCTCTGGTAGCTATAAGAGCCCTATTGAAGCGTGTTCTCTTTGAGTGTGTCGCAGAGAATCTTTTAGTCGCTCGGCCAAGTGGCGCTAGCACGAGTCGGGAAGCTGGTACCATCTTTTACTTGAATAGGACATTGTGTGTTCATTATGGACTCCCGCTCCAAATGGGCGGGTGGCAAGACGTTGATATGGAAGACCTGATCGAGTGGATGGAGCGAGGCGGCGGACGCACTAAGCGGCAGCAATTGGAGATTGGGTGAGATGATTCTTTGGCAGCACTACGTTTATCAGCGAGGTCCTGCGGTCCACGATCTTTGGGACGGATTGTACGAACGTCGACCTGTGAAACTTCTCTACATAACCGGGCGCGGTTTTGACATACGAGCCCAAGCGGTCATGTCATCATTCGCCGAGAATATACAGGGATCGGAAAGAAAACTTGACGAGGCTGATCTTATCCTAGTTGGTTTCTCTGGATATCAGCTCAGTGAAGAGTTGACTGAAGAAACCGAGAAGAACGCTACTGATATCGCGAGGGTGTTTGAAGGCCTTTCAAATTCAGTGACGAATAAAGTCATAACTATCGGAACTCAATTGGATGATGAGGAGGACCTAAGCCCTAGTAATGCGCTGCGTATCGGCACTGAAGCCGTTCTTAGAGAAATAGGCGCTCATACAGATATTGTTCTTGACGCAAGTTCACTTCCTCGAGTTGTTTATTTGGCGCTAATTACGGCAATCCTTGAGAAGCTAATACCCGAGAAGCAACACAAAGATGCGTTGTGGGCTAACGGAATCAATTTTCAGGTTCTAGTAGCTGAGGATGCAGCACTGGACGGACATATACGAGCGGAGGATCCAAGTAGTGATTTGATTTTCATCCCAGGATTCTCCAGCGTGCTGCACGTCGAGAGTGTGAGTCAGTGGCCACTGGTGTGGTTCCCGATGCTAGGAGAAGGGCGGACCAATCAACTACGACAAGTCACATCCCTTATTCCAGATGAAGCGGAGATATGCCCCGTACTGCCGCACCCGTCTCATGATCCCCGTCGTGCGGATCGTCTATTACTCGAATATCGGGAACCGATATTCGTTGCACGGCAGACACCTATGTCTAACATTCTCTACGCCCATGAATCACATCCATTCGAAGCATATCGGCAGATGCTAGGTGCAATGCGGCGTTATCGAGATAGCATGTTAGTTCTTGGTGGCTGTCGGCTTGTGGTGACCCCGTTAGCAAGCAAGCTAATTACGATCGGAGCTGGGCTAGCTTGCTTTGAGATGAAGCCGACCGGAACGGACAAAGACTACGGGGTCGCTATTCCGTACGCTGAACCGAAACGGTATGTTGCTTCCAGAGAGGTTCTACGCGCGTCTAAACCAGAAATATCTGCACTACTTCTTACGGGCCAAGCTTACGACTTTCGGTGAATCCAACGCCGACGAAAAAGGGGTTTCGGGGAATTCGGAGCTGTCGTTGCCCCGCAGCTCCGCAGACCTCTGCCGTGAGAATGCTTGTTCTTTCCGCACCCCTGCTGACCTCTGCTGAACAACGGCAGCAGTCAAAGCGCGTCAGGCCTCTGCCGTACAAGGGCACAGATCAACCTTTTCCGACGTCTGCCTGTGGAGGGCAGAGGTCTGTAACCAAAAAGCAGAGGTCGGCGAGGGTGCTGGAGAGGGTGCTGAGAGTTTGCCTACCGATTTTTATAAGGACTTAGAGTGCTTTTGTTTGCCATCAGTGCCCATAGTTTCAATGGGTTACGATCAAAAGCACTTCTGTCACGGCAGAGGTCATTGGCTGGGGCGGTTTGATCCCAAGAGCTCTAGGATATTTGCTCCCTATTCGCCGGACAGAGATCTGCCCGCGAGCGGTTCTGGATGGTCGGCACGGGCGTACTTCCGCAGGTCAGCCACCGGAATCAGAACGCGCTTGCCAATTCTCCTGGTCGGGAGGCGCTGAGTGGCTACCAGATAATCCAGCGCACGCTGGCTAATGGAGAGCACCTGCGCGGCATCCCGTCGGCTCAGCAGCAACTTCTCTTCAGCGCGAATTGGAGGCTTCTTGTCGGCATATGGTTGAGAACGCGGAGACGATTCCATGATGAGCCATTCACCTTTCCTACTTGTTGAGTTGCACTCGATTTACGCCCGGTCTCACCGAACGCGCCAACCATACAGCTTCCCTTCGTCAGCCCTCGGGTAGCACACCCCGGATTCCAGCTTCCAGCCAGGTTGATCGCAGGCAGTCAGATGCTCAAGATCGCCGGCTTTCCAAAGCTCGTATGCCCGCAAACCATCCGCGGAGAGCGCCCATGACGCCACCAGATGTCCTTCGACACCGGCATTGAAACCACGGGCACGGCCATGATCAAAACCCAACCAATAGCCAAAGACAAAAACGCCGGTCAGCATGAACACTCCGGCCGCGGAGGCAATCGCACTCCACGTCAGCAGTTCGCGGCGGCCATTCCTTGCCGCCACGGACTCGGCCGCACCGACCACGGCGTCCGTCAAAGACGCCTGCAAGCGAACCCTGGACGACTCCGCTTCTGCCGCGGCAGCCGACCGGATTTTCTCCAGGATGCCCTGCACGGTTACGTTGATCTTTTCCGGAACTGCCTCGTACAGGTCGCTGTAGCGGCCGAGTACAATCATCAAAGCCCACACGGCATCTGTCGGCTCTATTCCGAACTTGTCGGCGTATGACCTTACCCGCTCCCGTTCAGTCTCGGACAGATCCGCCAGAAAGACGCTGTACAGATCGTCACTCGGTGGAATCATCGCCACAGACCTTATCGAAGATGTTCAGAGCGCATTCCCGGCGCCACCGCTCGATTTCCGCGCGGCTTCCCAACGTTGCAGTCTGCCACGCCTTTTCGAGAGTCAGGCGGCTGCTCTGGACAAGGTTCGTAACGCGCGTAGCAAGTTGAGGAAGGTACAGCGACAATCCTTGCTTCGCCTCTATCGACTTCCGCAAAGGCGAATTGTCGTACAGCTCGAACAGAGATGGAGCGACTCCGAAGAACTGATTACGAACCACATGAATTCGTCCGTGCGTCACCACTTTCATGTACTCGGTCAGCATTTCACAACTGTCTCGCTGCTGATTGATGAGGAACAGCGAGATGAAGGGCCAGCCAAATTCATTCAGCTTTTCATCGAACATTGAACCGTAGCGATTGACCCCTTCATTGTTTCGTGCGGCCGTATTGACGACCACTTCGTCGTCCTTGCTTGCGTCCACTATGTCCAGAAGATCGAGCCA
>CAYQSI010000095.1:0-10786 GCA_964420185.1 uncultured Occallatibacter sp.
ACGACAACATCCACGCGCCCAACGAGAAGTTCTGCCTGAAGAACTTCGAGCTGGGGATCGAGTCGGTCATCCGCTTTATGGAAGAAGCCGGAAAGTAAAAACATAAAATGGGAGCCCCGGGTCTCATTTCGAGGCCTGGGGACTCGCCAGTTTCCTGAGAACTCTTCTCTGCAAAAAGTTTATAGTGCACAATATGTGCATACGGTAAGGGCGGCATGTGTTGCGAATGGGATCCCCGCAGGATGAGTCAAATTTCAGCAAGCATGGGGTTCGCTTTGCTGAGGCGGAGCCGGTCTTCGAGGACGATTTTGCAATTACGAACACGGACGATGAATCGGACCCGCATGAGTTGCGGTATGTCTCGATTGGAACGGGCGTGAAGGGGAGGGTTGTGGTGGTGGTTTACTGCTATCGCGGCAGAAAGATTCGCATCATCTCCGCATGCCTGGCAGAGGCGCATGAGCGCAAGCAATACGAGGAGTACAGATGAAGCAGAGTTACGATTTCAGTCAAGGCAAGCGAGGCCGGATTGCGGCTCCGGAGCCGGAGCCGCGCGGCAAGACGCGCATCACGATTCGGCTGGATGAAGATTTGGTGGATCACTTCCTGAAAGAGTCCGGCGCCACCGGTGGAGCAACGGGCTATCAGACACTCATCAACCAAGCCCTGCGTCAGTACGTGGAAGGCAAAGCGCCAAAGCTGGAAGAGACTCTGCGCCGCGTATTGCGCGAAGAGTTGCGGGTGGCAAGCTGAACTCAGCGCCAAGACCTATGCATCCGATCGAGACCACAATCTCTTCCTGCGACTCCATGCAGATAATTCCGTTCTCCCGGCGCACAATGGAAACAGTCGTCAAAGGGGGGCTTTGCTGACCACTGGCACACAGACCATTGGATACCCCCCCTCCCCCCTATATTTATTTTCAAAACCTTGCAGATAATTACTCCTCAGGGATTTATGAGCAGGAAGAAGCAGCCGCCTTGGCTCCGGTCGCGTAAGCTGGATCTACGACCATGTTCGATTCCCCTTCCAATGAAGAGCTTTGCGGGGCGCTGGCACAAGCAGGTGCCGGAGAGTTGGAACAGCCCGCTACGGTCCCCTCCGAGCCGCCGGAACCCATCATTGACTTCAGTCATGTCAGCATCGCATTCGATGGCCGGCCCGTTCTGGAGGACGTGAGTTTTTTCGTGAATCGCGGCCAAACCCTTTGCATTCTCGGCCGCAGCGGCGTGGGCAAGTCGGTAGCCCTGCGCATGCTGATGGGTTTCCTCAAGCCGGATGAGGGTTCCATCCGCGTCGAAGGTCAGGAGATCACCGCCTTGAGCGAAGAGGGTATGAGGGCCATCCGCAAACGCATTACCATGGTCTTCCAGAATGGCGCCCTCTTCGATTCCTTGAGCGTGCGCGAAAACGCGGCCTTTCCGCTGCGCGAACGTGGCGATCTGAACGAGGAGCAGGTGCAGGAGCTGGTGGACCGGCTAATTGGCCTGGTGGGCGCGGAGGATGTGGTGGATGCCTTGCCGGCCAGCCTTTCTACAGGGCGCAAACGCGCCGTGGCCATCGCCCGGGCCCTGGCCGCCCAGCCCGAGGTGGTGCTATACGACGAGCCGACCACTATGGTCGATCCCATCATCGCTCGCCACCTGGGCGACCTCATTCAGAGGCTCAAGCGTCAACTTGGATTCACCAGCATTGTAGTCACCCACGATATGCGTTTTGCTGAGCGGCTCGCCGACTCGGTCCTCTTCCTTCATCAAGGCCACGCGCAATTTTTCGGTCCGCTCAAGGAGTTTATTGCGTCTCCGGATCCAAATATTCAGCAATTTCTCTCCCTGGATGCCTACGTATTGCCTACGGCATAAGGTGATTCTTACGTCGTAATCACGGCCCCAAGAATTTTACTTGCCGGGAATTGCCGCTTCGGGTGATGCCGGTTCAGTTGGCTTTGGTGAGGGCCAGCCGACGGGCGTCTGAGGCGAGAGCTCACGACAGCGGGCGTACCGCAACCGGAGAAGTGCGGTACAATTGCTTTTGTTTCATTGACTTTGATTGAGTTGGCGCGATTGCGGCGAAACAGTTCCGCATGGTCAAGGACTATAAGCTGTGCCCGGTTGGCTGGCGATGGTGGTTGACGACGCAAATTGAATGTCCTGGCTGGGTAAGATCGACCTGGCTTGGCTTGCCTTTGGCGGCGAGAACCCTGGTAAGTTGATTGGCAATCCTGACCAGAGGAATTCTGATCGGGATTGGGAAGGGCTCATCTGCGCACCTGGTTTCTGGCTGGTTGGGTGTTTTGAAGTGGTTATGAAATCCCTGGGTATTTAGCGTTTTGATCGTTTGAGGATAGCGAAACGCAAATGGCAACATCGGATTTTTGGCAGAGAATATCCGCTTCAGTATTTTCTTCGCAAGAATTGGCCGGAGGGCCGGCTGAGGGCACTGCGCACGGGGCGCGGGGCAAGGCGCAGCTCTGGATGTTCCTGGATGCGGTCACCATCGTCGTATCTGCAATGCTTGCTACTATTTATAGAATGCATACGAGCCCTTTGGCTGGCGCGAGGGGGCTCTGGAACGGCACACTCATCCACGGCCGTTCCATAGGAATCCTGCTGACCCTGTTGTGCTTCTTCGCCGTCACGCTGATGATCACCAGCCGGCGGTTGAATCTGTATTCGCCCACCCGGCTTAACAATATTCTCCATGAACAGCGCCTCAGCGTGCAGGCCTGCCTGACATCGGGCTTGCTGCTCACCGGCACACTCTACCTGCTGCATGCCGAGGATATTTCCCGCATCATCGTTCTGGGCACGGTGGGGCTGGTCACCGTCGGCCTCAGCCTGCGCCGCCTGGTTTATCGCCTCCTGCTCTACCGCGACTTCGAGCGCGGGATCGGCACGCGCAACGTATTCATCGTGGGCACCGGGCCGGAGGCAATTGCTCTTCGTTATTACCTGGAGAGCATTCGCCACCTGGGATACAGATTCAAGGGCTTCATTGAATCCGGAGGTTCCGATTCCCATTTCCCGGCGGCCTCCGGCGATGTGATTGGTACGCTCGATACGCTCTTTCAGCACGTCCGCACGCAGTTTGTGGATGAGATATTCTTCACCACGCCCTGTGAGCGCGGCATGATCCAGAAGGCCCTTGCACAGGCTCGTACCTGCGGCGTGGATCTGCGCGTGGTTCCCGATATGTACGATGGCCTGGCCTTTGACAGCACGATCGAATACATCGGCCACTTCCCAACCATTCCGTTGTACCGCGGCCGGGTACACGAGGTTGGAATGGCGCTCAAGCGAACGCTCGACATCGTGTTGTCCAGCATGGTGTTGATCCTTTTGTCGCCGGCGCTGCTGGCCATCGCCATCGCCATCAAGCTGGATTCCCACGGCCCGGTTTTCTATATGTCGGATCGCGTGGGCAAGAAGGGCCGGGTCTTTCGCTGCATCAAGTTCCGCACCATGGTCAGCGACGCGGAGAAGAGGCGCGCCGGACTGGAAGAGTTGAACGAACGCGACGGCGTGCTGTTCAAGATCGCCGACGATCCCCGCATCACAAGGCTGGGCCGCTTCCTGCGCAAGCACTCGCTGGATGAGTTTCCACAGTTCTTCAATGTACTGTGCGGCGATATGAGCATTGTCGGGCCGCGTCCGCTTCCCGCCAGAGATGTGCGGGATTCCAAACTCGCCTATCTGCGGGTGCTCGCCGTGACTCCAGGCATCACCGGCCTGTGGCAGGTGCAGGGGCGCCAGGACCCCTCATCCGAGAGCTATATATCACTGAATGTGACCTACATTGAAAACTGGAGCGTCTGGCTGGATATCAAGATCATCCTGCGCACCATTGGGGCGGTCGTTGCCGGTACGGGAATGTAGCTCACCCGTTGTTGGGAGATTAAACTGGAAGTGTGAAGATCGCACTGGCCCAGATCAATCCGACTGTCGGAGATTTCACCGGAAATCTTGAAAAGGTTATCGCGGTCAGCCGCCGCGCAGCCGCCCAGGGTGCACGGCTCACCGTGTTCTCTGAACTGGTTCTCTGCGGTTACCCTCCGGCGGACTTCCTAGAAAAGCCCAGCTTCCTGGCTCGCTGCCGCGCGGCTGTCGATGAGCTGGCCGAGGCCACCCGCGATCTATCGACCGCCGTGCTGGCGGGCGTGGCTCTGTCGGCCGGGGTTGCGAGCGGTGAGCCGGGGTCGCCAGCCACTGATCTTGGTTGCTGGAATGGCAAGCCCGCCGTGAACGCCGCTGTTCTTCTGGATGGCGGTCGCCTGCTGCTGGAGCAGCACAAGCGGCTCCTGCCGTTCTACGATGTCTTCGACGAGCAGCGGTATTTTGCCCCGTCGCGGCCTCAACAGGTCGTCGAACTGGACGGCGTCCGGCTGGCCATCACCATCTGCGAGGACGCCTGGAACGACAAGAACTTCTGGCGTCGCCGCCTGTACACCGTCGATCCCCTGGGAGAGTTGATGCGCCAACAGCCTGGCGTGCATATCAATCTCTCCTCGTCGCCCTTCTGGCACGGGAAACGCGCCATTCGCCGTGAGATGCTGGCTGCTATTGCCAAGCGGGATGGCGTGCCTGTGCTGCTGTCGAACCAGGTGGGCGGCAATGACAGCCTGATTTTTGATGGCTCTTCGCTGGCCCTCAATGCGCGTGGCGAACTGATTGCCCAGGCCGCCTCGTTTGAAGAGGACCTGGTGGTGGTTGATCCATTCGATGCGCCGGCTGTGCCCGAGCCGGAAGACGATGACACCGCCGCTGCTTACAACGCCCTGGTCCTCGGCACGCGCGATTATATGCGCAAGTGCGGCTTCCGCAAGGCCCTGGTGGGCCTCAGCGGGGGCATTGACTCGGCGCTGGTGGCGGCCATCGCCACCGATGCTTTGGGCGCGGAAAATGTCGTCTGCATCGGTATGCCCAGCCCGTACTCTTCGGCCGGCTCCATCGACGACAGCCGCCGGCTGGCGGCCAACCTCGGCATTCGTTTTGAAGTGATTGGCATCAGCAGCCTCTTTGAGGAGTTCACCCACGCCCTGGAGCCGCTCTTTGCGGGAACGAAGCCGGACACCACCGAGGAAAACATCCAGTCGCGGATTCGGGGCGACCTGTTGATGGCCCTCTCCAATAAATTTTCTGCACTGGTGCTCACCACCGGCAACAAGTCGGAGATGGCCGTGGGTTACTGCACGCTTTATGGCGACATGGTGGGCGCCCTGGCGGTGATCGGCGATCTGGTGAAGACCCGTGTCTACCAAGTCTGCCGCTGGATCAACCGCTCCGGCGAGGTGATTCCCTGGGCCATTCTCGAAAAACCGCCTTCGGCCGAACTGCGTCCCGACCAGAAGGACACTGACTCGCTACCGCCCTATGAGGTTCTGGACCCGATTCTCGAAGGCTACGTCGAGCGCTATGAGACGCCCGAAGAGATCGCCCAGGCACACGGATTTCGCCTGGAGCTCGTCCAACAAGTGGTGCGCCTGGTCGAGCGCTCCGAGTACAAACGCCAGCAGGCCGCCCCGGTCCTGAAGGTGACCGCCAAGTCGTTCGGCATGGGCCGCAGATTCCCCATTGCCGTCAAAGTTCAGGTATAAGGTCAAAGTTCCGGTATAAGCTAGAAGTCGGGAGCCATCCCGCAGTTTAGCTTTTCCACAGTTTAAGGAGAAACAGCTTGATCCGTCTGTCCGCTCGTTTTGCCAGCGTTCTTGCTCTGGTTGCTTTGTCCCTGCCCGTCTTCCAGGCCGCTGCTCAGCAGGATGTGCCCGCCGCGCCTGCGTCAGCCCTGTCCGAGCCGGCTCCCGCCGCCGCGCCCGTCTTTCCCAAACCCGATCCCGCGAATTTCACCGCTGCGGCGCCTACCAAGGAGACCGTCAACGCCTTCCTTCAGGCCAGTTGGGGCTACGATGAGACCCGCATCTGGCAAGTTCAGGCCATCCTGAAGACCCCCGCGGAGGGCATCAGCAAAGTGATTGTCTTCCTCGGCGACAAGACCGGAAAGCAGAAGCCTGCCGCGCTACAGTTCTACGCTCTCCCCGGTGGCAAGCACATCATTGTCAGCGAGGACATTATTCCCTTTGGCGAGCATCCGTATGCCGAGTACCGCGCCCAGGCGCAGAAGCGCGCCGATGGCCCTTACCGTGGCGCAGCTTCGAAGGATCTGGAGATCATCGAGTTTGCCGATTTCCAGTGCCCCCATTGCAAGGACGCACAGGCCAACATGGACAAGCTGGCGGTGGATTTTCCCAAGGCTCGCATCGTCTTTGAGAACTATCCGTTGCCTCAGCATCCCGCGGCGGTCGAGGCGGCTGCCTACGGCGTTTGCGTGACCAAGCAGGGTGGTAGTACGGCGTTCTTCACCTTTGCCGCGGCGGTCTTTGAGGGGCAGGATGGATTGATGACCCCTGATGGCGCCACGCTGACCCTGAACAGCGCCGTGACCAAGGCCGGCCTGGATCCTGACAAGATCGCAGCCTGTGCGAAAACCACCGACGTCGCCGAGCAAGTGAAGGTTTCAGTTAAGTTGGGCCAGGATCTGAACATCAACCAGACGCCCTTGCTGCTGGTCAACGGGCGCCAGGTTCCAGCAAGCGCTCCCTACGACACCATCAAGCAAGTCATCTTGTACCAGGCGCGGTTGGACGGCGTCGTGGCCCAGTAATAAGGGCGAGTCATTGGATTGACAAGTCAGTTGAATTGCCTGCGAACAGACCATCCAGCAAGGGCAGACAGGGAGTTTCAGCCTGTCTGCCCTTGCCGCGTTTGGCGGAACTCTGCGATCTGTATGCACAATCAGAGTTGCTGACTTGCCGACTCGCTACCGCGCCGGCCCGCGCTCCACGCGCATCATCGGCGAGTGGCCGGCTGCCTGTGTGCCGCGAATCACGTGGGGCGTCATCACAATCAGGAGCGTCGCGTAATTCTTCTGGGTATCATTGCCGGTCAGATCATTCAGTCCCGGAATCTCGCTGATTCCGGGCGTACCGCTGACGGCGCGGCTCTCTGACTTGTCCAGCTCGCTCACCACTTCCACTGACTCGCCTTGCTTGAGCGTCACCACCCCGGAATAGGCGCGATTGTTCAGCACCGGATTGCCATTGATGGAGCTTCCGGCGAGAGCATCGATCTTCATGTCGATGGTGAGCGCGACTTCATTGTTGCGCATCACCTTGGGGGTCGCCTTCAGCGTCAGGCCCAGCTCCTGGTATTCCACCTGCGGAATATTCGGCACGCTGCCGCCGTAGGAAGCCAGCAGCGAAGAGAGGCTGCTGGAGCTTCCCGCGCCGGTCAGTCCGGCGATGGTGGCGGTGCTGGCGCCGAGGCTCGAAAACGAAGAGGTCTGGATGGGATAGCGCGTGCCGGTGCGCAGGGTCGCGGCCTCGCCGTCGCCCAGGCGCAACTGCATCTGGTCCAGTTCCCGCGAGTCCGAGGAGTTCAGGTTCAGGTTGGCCGTGGCTGTGCCCGGAGAGAGGCCGAAGGTAGTCAGAGCGCCTTTGCAGGAAGTCAAGCCGTTCGTGCAGCCGGTGAGACTGCCACCAAACGTGGCGAATCCATTCGAGAGCAGGGGATTCGACACCTGGCCGGAAGCCAGAAGAATGCCAAGAATCGTCATGTAGTCACCGGGAGCGGCCAGCCCGGAGGAGACGATCTGCTGTATCAGGCTCTGATTGGCATTAAAGACGGTTTGCGCTTCCGCCGCAACGTTGAAGACTCCCATCGTCTGCGGCGCCTGGACCCCGGTATCACGCGCGCTGGTGTGCGCAAGCTGGATCATGCGCACCTCCAGCAGCACCTGGCTCCTACCGTCGAGCAATTGGCTCATGGTGGCGTTGAAGGCGTTCAGTGTGTTGTGGGGGGCGCGGATGGAGATCGTCCCGGAGGTGGGCTCGGCCGCCGCCTGCTGCACATTGAAAACATTCTTGGCCAGGTTGACTACGTCGGTCAACTCCGTCGCGCTCAACCCCGACAAATAGACCGTCTCGAGTTCCTGGCGCGTAAACTGCTGGCGGTTATCCCGGGTGTCGCGGGCAACCAGCGTGCGGTGCGCATCCAGCGGAACGTAGAACGAGGACGTCACCATTCCCACGACTCGCGCCGCCTCCGCGAAATCGACGTTATCCAGGTCCAGCCGGGCCTGAAGGCTGCCGACGCTGTCGTCCACGATGGCATCAATTCCGTAGCCCTTGAAGACCTGTTGAATGATCTGGCGCTGAGCGGTGCGCAGGTGGAAGCTGTGGACTCCCGCAGAGGGCGCTAGTTCCACCTCTTCGCCGACCGTCTGTGCGCCCTGTTCGTAGATGGGCCTTGACTGCCCGAGCAGGGCATCGTCTCCCATCTCGTTCAAGTGTTGGTTCACCTGGGCGTTTCTCGGATCCAGTTCCATGGCATGAGCCAGGGCCGCGCGGGCGGCCGCCGCATCACCGCGCACTCGAGCCTTGGCCGCGGCCTGAATCAGCGCCGTCACCGCGTGACTGCGCGCCACGCTCGCCGCCAGCGCGTAGTCAGCATTGCCGGGGTCAAGCCTGGCCGCCTGCTCATAGCCCCGCATGGCCTCTTCAAACGCTTCCTTCTCGAAAAGCTTGCTGGAGGCGAGGTAGAGCTTGGCTGCGCGCCGCTGGTCGGAGTTGCGTGCCGGTCTGGCCTGCTTGGCGTCCTGGGTTGGATTTGTCGGGGACACCGGGCTTTGGCTCTGCGCGGGGATTGCCGGCGCAACCTGACTCTGGGCAAGAGGAGCTGCCGCTCGGGCCTGAAGAACGCCGGGAAACACCACCAGCAACAGTGCGGAGGCACAGAGATTCACCCATCGCCTGAACGAGTGGTACGGTTTGTGTACGCGAGCTTCGTCGGCCTGGGGGATGGTTTGCATGTCCTTGAGAAGCGCTGTCAGCCTTGCCGGAAGATCTGGCGTACGGCGCTATAGACAGGACGTTCACTGCGTGGCGGACGCTTGAGGCCGGCGCGCACTTCGGCCAGGCTCAGTTTCAGCTCTGCCATGGCGCGGCTCAGCGTGTTGCGATGCATGCCCAGCTCATCGGCGGCCTTGCACTGGTTTCCCCGGTGCGCCACCAGCACTTCGCGCAGGTATTGCCTCTTGAACTCGCGCACGGCGTCCTCGTAGCGGATGCCGCTGGAATGCATTTGAGTCACCAGGCTGTCCAGTTCTCGTCTCACGTCCACCTCTGCTTGCTCTACTAGCTTGCCATATTTCCCTGGGCGGTGTCCTGCCTTAAATCACTATGCGGTGCTGCCAGGGTGCAGCCACAGCGGCGATTCTTCTTCCAGCGTCTTCAGCCCCACCCGGATGCGCTCGGCCAAATCTGTCGGGCTCATGTGCGTGCTCAAATGACAGGCCCCGAAAAATAGCCGGGGCAAATAGGCTTCTGTCAGCCAGTGGGCTTTCGGGAAAAAGGCCACGGTCACCAGAATAACCAGTGTCACCAGCAGTGCGCCTTGGAAAAAACCGAAGATCGCCCCTGCCACCCTGTCCAGGCAACCCAACCCCATGTAGTGGAAGGTCTTGGACATAATTTTACCGGCAACTCCGGCCAGCCCCATCACAATAAGCGCAATCAACAAAAAGCCGATTGCATTGGCCACCGGTTCGAGGCGCACCATGGGTAAAAACAGCGCCGCGATGATGCCGTAGTTCCAGGCCGCCAGCGCCAAGCCCAGCAGCAGGCCGCCCAGCGAACAGGCAGAACGGAAGAAGCCTTCGCTCAACCCTCCGAAGACAGCCAGCAAAATCACCAACACGATAGCCAGGTCCACCATCTCCGTGCAGCGCTCCCTCGGCGCTCTCCGAGTTTCCTCTACGTCCTGCGGGAGGCTCCGATTCGTGCGCAGTAGAGCTGCCACGAGAAGACCTGCCCAAGAGGAAACTGAAACTCCGATTCTCAAAGCAGGTACATACTTTGTCAATCACTCTTTCGCGGCTGTGGAGAAAAAAACGATTCGAGCAAGAAGAGTGCGCTCCTCCAGCGCAAGGTGTCCATGCTGGGCAGCAAAATTTGTTGAGAATCCGGTCAATTTGCTCAGCATTTTGATTTTTTGAAGTCATTGCGCAGGACTGTGACGACCGTCACGGAACGACTGTTCCGCATGGGAGACACTCCAGTTGTCAACATGGTTCGGAGGGCATGTTATAACGCTCTCTTTGAGCCGGGCGACACGAAGTAGCCGTGGAAAGGGGAAGCCGCAGCTAGCTTCGTTTGTGCAGGGATCGCCAGTAGTCGCGCACTACCGACCTCCAGTGCCGACTACTGGTTCCCGTCTATCTTGTGTGATGCACGCGCCTCCGAAGAGAGTTCATCCTTCGGAGGCGCTTTTTTGCCCTCTTGGCGTAAATCCGAGTGCGTAAATCCGGACGCCCCACGCTCGCCGCATCTTTGTTCTTGCGGCAAGAGCGGGGTGCCCGGATTGAGTGAGTTACACGGTCTTGGCGACTTCTTCGACGGTCACCGGATCGAGGAAGGGCATGCTGGCGCGGAGTTGCTTGCCGACAACTTCAACCGGGTGCTTGGCTTCGGCTTCGCGGAAGGCCAAGAACTCCTTGCGGCCGGAGTTCTGGTCGGCAAGGAATCTTTTCGCAAAGCTGCCGTCCTGAATTTCGGTGAGGATCTGCTTCATGGCCTTGCGGCTTTCGTCGTTGATGACGCGCGGGCCGCTCACGTAGTCGCCCCACTCGGCGGTGTCGGAGATGGAGTAGCGCATATAGGCCAGGCCGCCGCGATAGATCAGATCGACGATCAGCTTGAGCTCGTGGAGGCACTCGAAGTAGGCGCTTTCCGGCT
>CAYQSI010000096.1:0-10743 GCA_964420185.1 uncultured Occallatibacter sp.
TGGGCGAGGACGGGGAGCGCCATCAGCCAGTGATGGTTCACCGAGCCATCTTCGGTTCGGTCGAGCGATTCTTCGGCGTGCTCATCGAGCATTACGCAGGAGCTTTTCCGCTGTGGTTGGCGCCGGTGCAGATGGGTCTGGTGCCCATCAGCGAGCGGCATCACGCCTACGCGAAGAAGGTCGAGGCTGAACTGAAGGCCGCTGGCCTGCGCGTCGAAGTGGACGACCGCAACGAAAAAATGAACGGCAAGATTCGCGACTTTGCCAACCTGAAGACGCCGTACATCCTCGTCTTCGGCGACAAGGAAGAGGTTGCCGGTGCGGTCAGCGTCCGCACCCGCGCCAAAGGCGATCAAGGCTCCATGCCGCTGGCCGAGTTCATCGCCAAAGCCAAGGCGCTGGTGGACAGCCGGTCGACGGAACTATAAACTTGCACGGTCCGGTATCTCTCTTCTTTCTGAAACAGATACCGGGCCGGTCTGGAAGCCATCAGATGGCTTCAGGTCGCTTTTGGAGTTGGGTGTAATTCCAGTAAGCGGGTGACCAAGTCCTATGCGCTGTACGAATATTCCACCGATTCGCCCTTCATATGTTTTGCTTCGACGCCGTGGTGTATTGGCGCTTGTTTTTGCGGCTTTTCTTTTCGTTCCGCTTCCCGCAGCGGCGGACGATAAGCCTGCTCAAACTCCGCCCGCTCCAGCCGTAACAAAACTCCCTGACATTTCAAAAGAGGCCTTGGTCTGGGACAAGCTCTCCACCCGGATTCGCATGGATGCTGAAGGCACCGGCACGCGAGAGACCACTGCCCGGGCGCGCATTCTGGCTGACTCCGGCGTGAAGCAGATGGCTGTGCTCACCTTCACTTACACGGCTTCAAACCAACAGGTGGAGATCGGCTATGTCCGCGTCATCAAACCGGATGGCAGCAAGATCGTCACGCCTGATTACAATATTCAGGACATGCCCGCCGATGTGACCCGCGTGGCGCCTATGTACTCCGACATCCACCAGAAGAATGTGGCTGTCAAAGGGCTGGGAGTCGGCGATACGCTCGAATACCAGTTCACGCTGCGCATCCTCAAGCCCGAAGTTCCCGGCCACTTCTGGTTCGAGTACTCATTCCAGAAAGACCTTATTGCTCTCGATGAACAGCTCGATCTCGACATGCCGGCCGACAAGGCGGTTACCGTTGCCAGTGCCGACCTTCAACCGGTCGTGACCAGCGCCAATGGCCGCAAGTTCTACCACTGGTCCAGTTCCAATTTGGCGCGGCCCGATCCCGATGCGCCGCCCAAGTCCGTCAAGCACTGGAAGCCTTCCGTGCAGGTAACCACCTTCGCCAGTTGGGAGCAGGTCGGCGCTTGGTACCAGCCTTTGCAGCGCGATTCTCTCGCCGTGACCCCGGCCATTCAGGCCAAGGCAGACGCGCTCACCAAGGGACTCACCTCCAATGAGGACAAGCTTCGCGCGATCTATGACGATGTTGCCCTGCACATTCACTATGTGGGCCTTGATTTCGGCATTGGCCGCTACCAGCCGCATCCCGCTGAAGATGTGCTCTCCAACGAATATGGCGACTGCAAGGACAAGCACACGCTGCTAGCCGCGCTGCTCAAGGCCGCAGGCATTGAAGCCTGGCCTGTCTTGATTTCCAGCAGCCGCGGACTCGACCCTGCCACACCCTCGCTCGCACAGTTTGACCATGTCATCACGCTGGTTCCGTTAAGCGGTAAGCTGCTGTGGATGGACTCTACCGCAGAAGTTGCGCCTGCCGGTGTGTTGATGCCTGCCTTGCGCGACAAGCAAGCCCTTGCCATTCCTGTCAGCAAGCCAGCTTATCTGGAGCGCACGCCCGCTGACCTTCCTGTTCCCCGATCAATCCGCACGCAGGTTGAAGGCAAGCTATCCGACAAGGGACTTTTCACCGGGCATATCGCACAGACTGTGAACGGGGACGTCGGAACAATAATTCGCGCCGTCTTCCGGCAAGTTCCACAGTCCCAGTGGAAAGACCTCGTGCAGACGATTGCGAATTCAGAGAGTTTTGGTGGAGAGGTCTCAAATCCCCAGGCCTCCGAAGTTGAGCAAATCAACCAGCCCTTTCAATTCTCCTTTGACTACACGCGAGAAAAGTATGGCCAGTGGAACGACCAGGAGACCTCACACTGGATTTCACCTCCTCTGCCGCCGTTGGGCGGAGAATTGGCTCCCGGTGTGAAGGAAAAGAAGCCCGCAGACGATCCGGAACTCGGTTCTACCGGCGAGACCGTCTATCATTCGACCCTGCAATTGCCGACAGGCTGGTCCATGATTCCGCCAAGAGACGTGGACCTCAAGGAGGACTGGCTTGAATACCACGCAAAATATAGCTTCAAGGATGGAACCCTGGTGGCGGACCGGGTTCTCCTCTTGAAGAAAACAACAATTCCCCTCGACCAGTGGGAGAAGTATCTTGCTTTTCGTCGAGGAATGTTTGAAGACGTGAATAACCAAGTTCTGATCTCGCCGCCGGAGCAGGCCATGATGCAGGAGATGCAGAGGCAAGTTATGGCTATGCGCACGGCGGATAAGGCTCGCATGGACGAGAATCTGGCCGCGACACAACCCTTGCGCGAGGCATCGGCGATTCTTGCGGCGAACCCGCCCCAAAATGCGGCGGATCTTGCCAAAGCGATCGAACTTTCTCGCAAGGCGGTCGATGCCATCGAGGCAAGGTCACTTCAATTGTCGCCCGAGGATGCGAACTCTCTCTACTGGATGCAGGTGCTGGCTTTTGCGTGGTCGACGCAGGGCTGGGCCGCGCTGGAAACCAAGGATTTGCCTACTGCGGAAACCTATCTTAGCGCCGTATGGCATCTGAGCCAGGACCAGATGGCGGGTTACCAGTTGGCTCGAGTGCTGGAGGCCAAAGGCGACAAGGCCGCCGCTGCTCATTTGTACGAGTTGGCCAGCGTGACCAACGGTGGGATGAGCGATTTTATGGATAAAACGTTGTACCCCGGCTATAACTTGCAGGACCGTATCCATGATCGCTATCTGAAGTTGACCGGCAAACCGTTGACAGCAACCTCATTAAATCACGGCGAGTACAACGGCAGCTTACGCGCCGAGTTGGACAGGGAAATCGAGGTCCACGGCTTTACGCGAACCAGCAAGCTCAATGGACCGGCGCTGTTCATCTTGGACTACGAGGCTGGCAAGCCAGTGAAGGTCAGCCTATTACAAGGCGACAAGGGGTTTGCATCCATGGCCTCCATGCTGGATGGGCACAAGTTTGGCGTCATTCTGCCCAACGGTTCAAAGGCGCGCCTGCTGCGCGAAGTTCGCCTGGTTTGCTCATCCTACGGCGGTGGTTGTGACGCTTATATGTTTCTGCCGACGGCGGTCGAAATCCCCGCCAAGAGCATTCAGACGGAGATCACGCCGCCTATTGCTCCCAAAGGCACAAAGACAGTCCAGATCGAACTTCATCCATAACAAACAAGGTCGGGCTTGCTCAACCGCGCGGTTCTTTGAGGTAGATTTCCGTGTAGTCCAGGTAGTTCTGGGCGTATTGGAGGATGAGGGCGCGGTCTTTGTCGCCCAGTGCGCGGCGGAGTTTGGCGGGGACGCCAGCCCAGAGCGTGCGGGGCGGGACTTCGGTTCCCTCGGGAACCACGGCGCCAGCCGCGACAATGGAGCCCGCGCCGATGCGGCAGCCATTCAGAACCGCTGCCCCGATGCCGATGAGAACCTCGTCCTCGACCACGCAGCCGTGGACTGTGGCGTTGTGGCCGATGGTGACCCAATCGCCCACGATCACCGGGTAGACGTTGCGCTGGCCATGAAGGACAGCGCAGTCCTGGACGTTGGAGTTGGCGCCGACGCGGATCGAGTTAACGTCGCCGCGCAGGACGGCGTTCATCCACACTGAGGAGTGCTCGCCGAGGGTCACGTCGCCATTCAGTTGCGCGGAAGGGTCAACGTAGCAACTGGCGGGGATCTGGGGCAGCCGCCCCTGGTAGCTGCGGATCATGGTATTGAAGGCCTCCGGGTCAAGTTTACGGCATGGCGCGCGGCTGGAGAGGCGAGTACCGGCTCGTCAGGGAGCGCCGGATCAGCCCTCTCGGGACGAAAAGTCGTTCCAAATTGGGACTACGGGGAGCCTAAAGAGGCGATTTTGGCGAAATTCTGCACGATCTGAAGAGAATTTTGACGGATAAAGTGCCTATGCTTCACTCGCAGCCCAATGTTTCCAGTATCCTAAAAGAAGCCAGTTGGCGGGTTTGGAGGTGGGATCCCTTTGGCAGAGGTTCGCGTACAAGAAGGCGAGCCGCTCGAGAATGCGCTGCGCCGGTTCAAGCGGAAGGTACAGCAGGAGGACATCATCAAGGAAGTCAAGCGTCACTCCTACTATCTGAAGCCCGGTGAGAAGAAGCGCGTAAAGGCGGCTTTGGCACGCAAGCGGAATCGCAAGAAGGCTCGCAAAGAGCAGGACTAGTTTCAAAACAAATCGTGACATGCGCCGCCCCGGCGCCCCCGCATCGAGATGCGGGCAGGAAACCAGAGACCCAAGGCAAGGCCGGGACGGTGGGTCGCGATTTTTTATTTTTGGCTTCAATGCTCCACACGCAGGTTGCGTGGAGGTGTTATTCGGATCTTCCTGGCTTGCCGGGAAGATGTTCTATTTGCCGCTGAACTTGTTGCGGCCCGGGCCCTCGTTGTTGATCGCAGCACGAAGACAGGGAAACGGGACCGGCAAGGTGTTCGGGATCATGGCCGATTTCAACGAATTTCCCTTCTTTGGGGAGGCCGGCCATGGAATTTACCGACAGAGTTCTGAAGTGCGTCGATTGCGGCGCCGAATTTGTGTTCACCGTCGGTGAGCAGATATTTTTCCACGACAAAGAGTTCAAGAACGATCCCAAGCACTGCAAGCAGTGCAAGGCGAAGCGCGCTACGGGAGGCTCCAGGGTGCGTCCGGAGACACGGACCAACTGCTCGCAGTGCGGCGAGGCAACCACGGTCCCCTTCAAGCCCACCCAGGGCCGGCCGGTACTATGCCGCTCCTGCTTCAAGCAGCAAAAGACACCCGCCCAACAAGCGCATGAATCCGTTGCCCAGCCGGCACCAGAGTCTCAACTGGCGCCAGGCTAAAGCTCGCAGCGGCTACATCTTCTTCTTCAGGGCGCGGTGACCAATGTCGCGGCGATAGTACATTCCATCAAAATGAATTAACTCCATGGCCTGGTAAGCCCGGGCCAAGGCATCCTCAAGCGAGGGCGCGGCGGCGGTCACACCCAGAACGCGGCCTCCCGCAGTGAGGATTTGCCCGTCAGCAAGCGAAGAGCCGGAATGGAAGACCTGGACCCCCGGAACCTGGGCGGCGCGGTCGAGGCCGGTGATGGGAAAGCCGGTCTTGTAGCTGCCCGGATAGCCGGATGAGCTGGCCACGATACAGGCCGAGGCGCCGGGAGTCCAGCGCAGCTCAGTTTCCGCCAGCCGGCCGTCAACGCATGCTTCCAGAGCATCGACCAGGTCGCTCTCCAGGCGCAGCAGTATGGCTTGCGTTTCGGGGTCGCCGAAGCGGACGTTGAACTCCAGCACCTGGGGGCCGCGGGCGGTCATCATCAGTCCGCAGTAGAGCACACCGGTAAAGGGCGTCTCCTCCTCGGCCATGCCGCGGATGGTGGGCTCGGCGATGTGGTGCAGAATCCACTCCGTCATGCCGGGATCAAGCATCGTATCCGTGGCGTAGACGCCCATGCCGCCGGTATTGGGGCCGGTGTCGCCCTCGCCGATGCACTTGTGGTCCTGGGCGGGGACGAGCGGAACCACGTGCTTGCCATCGGCGAGGCAGAGGAAACTGATCTCGTCGCCTTCAAGAAACTCCTCAATGAGGATGTGCTGTTCCGTTTCGCCCAGCAGCTTTCCGCTCAACAGGTCCTGAGCGGCTTCGAGGGCTGTGTGGCGCGACGGGCAGATGATGACGCCTTTGCCGGCGTGCAGCCCGTCGGCTTTGACCACAATGGGCGGATGAAAGCGGTCAATGGCCTTTTCGAGCTCAGCCGAGTTCGTGCAGACCGCGTAGTTGGCGGTGGGAATCTTGTGCCGCTGCAAGAAGCGCTTGGCGAAGCCCTTGCTGCTCTCCAGCATGGCCGCGGCCCGCGTGGGCCCGAAGACGCGGAAGCCGCGCTCCTGAAGGGCATCCACAATGCCCAGCGAAAGCGGCAGCTCCGGCCCTACGATGGTCAACTCCGGTTGTTCGTCCTCGACCAGGCAAACCATCGCGGCCACGTCCTTCAAATCCACCGGAACGCAGCGCGCAATCTGGGCGATGCCGCCGTTGCCCGGCGCGCACACTACTTCCGTCACCCGTTGGCTGCGCTTCACCGCCCAAGCCAGCGCATGCTCCCGGCCTCCCGAACCCAAAATCAATATTTTCATGGTTGCGTCCTGCTTTCTCTTGTCTTCCGAACCTTCTGAAAGGTTACTCGAGCAAACCGGGGATTGGAAGTCAAACCGTAAAGCGGGAAGCAGCAAAGCAGCGGCTCCCCTATACTGGGGCGTGGTGCGTCGGGATAACTCGGCGCACGAGCCAACAGGGGTGACGAGCGCATGGTGCAGACACGCATCAAGCCGTATGACCAGGAAGTTGCCGAGAAGGCGCGGCGGGCGGAGCAATTGCGAGTCTACCGGCGCAACCAGGTATTCGGGCTGGTGCTGGTGGTTGCGGCGATCCTGCTCGTGTGGCTCCTGCGCACCAATCCCAAGTGGATCTTTCCGCCGGGTTGGTGGCGGCCATGAGCACTGATTTCTCACAAACTGACCGGCTGGCCGTGCTGTTGCTTGGGCCTACCGGCAGCGGCAAGACGGCGCTTTCTTTGGCCCTGGGCGAGCGCTTCGGTGGTGAGATCGTCAGTTGCGACTCGGTGGCTGTCTATCGCGGCATGGACCTGGGCACGGCCAAACCAACCGCAGAGGAACGGGCACGGCTGCCCCATCACCTGATCGACGTGGCCGACCCGGACCAGCCCTTTACCGCGGGCGAGTACAGCAGGCAAGCGCGAGCGGCGCTTCGCGAGATCGCCGGGCGGGGCCGTCTGCCCATCGTGACCGGTGGAACCGGACTGTATTTGCGTGCGCTGACCGAGGGGCTCTTTGCCGGCCCGGAGCGGCAGGATGGTTTGCGCCAGCGGCTGCGCCAGAGCAGTCAAAAGCGCGGAAGCGCCTGGCTGTACCGGCTGCTCGGCCGGCTCGATCCAGCTTCGGCCGAGCGCATTCACGCCAACGACACGCCCAAGCTGATTCGCGCCATCGAGGTTTGCCTGGCGGCGCGCAAGCCGCTCTCTGAAGTGCTGGCCAACAAGGCGAAGGCGCGCAACCCGCTCACCGGCTTCCGTCTGATGCGCATCGGCCTCAACCCGCCGCGTCAGGCGCTCCCGCCCCGCGAAGGACTTTATGACCGGCTCAACCGCCGCGCCGCAGCCATGTTCGCGGCAGGACTGATTGAAGAAACCCGCGGCCTGCTGGACCGCTACGGGCCGGTCAAGGCGCTCGACTCCCTCGGCTATCGGCAAGCACTGGCCGTACTGGCAGGGACTATGAGCGTAGAGGCTGCAATCTCCGCCGCCCAGCAGGGGCATCGCAACTACGCCAAGCGGCAGTTGACCTGGTTCAGGCGCGAGCCGGCGGTTCACTGGATCGCGGGCTTTGGCGATGATCCGGAGGCGTTGCGCGGGGCAGCCGAACTGGTTGAGAACAATCTCTGAGATGTGCCCCCGTTGTGGCCCGCGCCGGTGCAGATTCGAAGTGTATCCGTCGCGCATCCATTAAACTGGACGGTGGAATGTGGCGCTCCAAGAATCGGTGCGTCCCGGAATGGAGTTTTCCTTGGCAGAGACAATCTACGATGTAGCGATTGTGGGCGGCGGACCAGCCGGCTACACGGCGGCCATTCGCGCGGCAGAGTACGGGCTGAAAGTCGCGCTGATCGAAAAGACCGACAAGCTGGGCGGCACCTGCCTGCACGTGGGCTGCATCCCCACCAAGGCCCTCCTGTTCAACGCTGAGATATGGGACCACCTGAAGCACGCCGCTGACTTTGGCATTCAGGGCGTCGGCTCGCCAGCGCTCGACTGGGCCGCGGTACTCCAGCGCAAAGACGCCATCATCACCAAGCACGCCAAGGGCTTGGATTTCCTGATGAAGAAGCACAAGATTGCGCGGATCTTGGGATTTGGGCGGCTGACCGGCCCTGCGCTGGACGGCGTACACACGGTCGAAGTCGCCAACGGCGAGGCCATCTCTTACGTGCAAGCGAAGAACGTGATTCTGGCCACCGGTTCCGAGGCCAAGATGCTGCCGGGGCTGGAGGCAGATAGCCGCATCCTCACCAACATCGAAATTCTGGCCATGGAGCAGGTGCCCAAGTCGTTGATCGTCATTGGCGCGGGCGCGGTAGGCATGGAGTTCGGCTCTCTCTTCCGCACCTTCGGAGCCGAAGTGACCATCGTCGAGTTTCTGCCGCGCGTGGTTCCGGTCGAGGACGAAGAAATTTCCAAAGAGTTGACGCGCCTCTTCAAGAAGCGCGGCATCGACGTGAATACCAGCGCCAGGGTCGAAAAGGTGGAAAAAACCGAGACCGGCGTGAAGGTGACCTTTACCGACGTCAACGGCAAGACCCAGGTGAAGGAGGCCGAGAAGGTGCTGGTAGCCGTGGGCCGGGCCGGGCGAACAGGCAATATTGGCATGGAGAAGACGAAGATCGAACTTGAACGCGGGCTGATCAAAGTCAACGACGCGCAGGAAACGGCTGAACCGGGCGTCTTTGCCATCGGAGACATCGTGGCCGGGCTGCCGCAACTGGCCCATGTGGGCGCGATGAGCGGCATGGTCGCCGCAGCCAAAATTGCTGGCAAACCGTATCGGCCAGTGCGGCGTGACCGCATTCCCGGCTGCACGTACACCGAGCCGCAGATCGGGTCGGTGGGCCTGACCGAGGCGCAGGCCAAAGAAAACGGCTACGAGGTGAAGGTGGGCAAATTCCCCTTTGCGGGCAACTCTAAGGCCACCATCCTCGGCAATCACGACGGCTTTGTGAAGGTGGTCGCCGATGCAAAGTACGGCGAGATTCTGGGCGTGCATATCCTCGGCCCGCAGGCTACCGAGCTGATCGCCGAAGCGGTTGCGGTGCTGGAGCTGGAAGGCACGGTGGAGGAGCTGATGTTTACCATCCACGCGCATCCCACACTGGCCGAGTCCTTGCTGGATGCCTACGGAGCGGTGGAGGGAATGGCAATTAACGCGTAGGAGCTGCTTCGGAGTTTTTTTGTTGCTTTCTTGATGAGGTCAAACCCGTCGCTGGCAGTTAGTTCCTCCAGCGGCGGGTTGATGAGCACCGAAGGCCTGATTCCATTCTTCCACCAAAGAACATTTAGACTAAAGAGGATATGACTACACTGAAAGCCGTTCGCGGTACCCGCGACCTGTTGCCGCCGGAGACGGCGCTTTGGAACCGCATCGAAGCCACCGCCCGAGACGTATTTGCCCGCTACAACTTCGGCGAGATTCGCACCCCTGTCTTCGAGGACACATCGCTCTTTGCCCGCGGCGTGGGCGAGGAAACCGACATTGTCTCCAAGGAGATGTACACCTGGGAAGACCGCGCCCGCGCCCAGTCGGAGAAGCCCCAGTCGCTTACGCTGCGCCCGGAAAACACCGCCGGCGTGGTCCGTGCCTACATCGAGCACAAGCTCGGCGAGACCGGCCAGTTGCAGAAGCTCTACTACATCGGCCCGCAGTTTCGCCGCGAGCGGCCGCAGAAGGGCCGCTATCGCCAGTTCTCGCAGATCGGTGCTGAGGTCATCGGACCGCCGTCGGCAGGCAGTGAAAGCCCGCTGCGCGATGCTGAGGTTCTCGAGATGTTGGCCACGCTGCTCGACGAGCTGGGCATCACCGGCTGGACGCTGGAACTGAACTCCGTTGGCTCGGCCGCCGACCGCGCCCGCTACAACGACGCGCTGCGCGCCGCACTGGTTCCCGTCGTTTCGCAAATGTGCGTGGATTGCCAGCGCCGCGCCGTCACCAATCCGCTGCGCGTGCTGGACTGCAAGGTGCCCGCCGATCAGCCCATCATCGACACGCTGCCGGTGATTGCCGACTCGCTGGACGAGGCTTCGGTGGCCCACTTCGCAGCCGTCACTGCGGCTCTGGACGCGGCTCACGTGCCGTATACGCGTAACCACCGCCTCGTCCGCGGCTTGGACTACTACACCCGCACCACCTTCGAGTTCACGCACGGCGGATTGGGCGCTCAGAACGCGCTGCTCGGCGGAGGCCGTTACGACGGCCTGAGCGAGATGATCGGCGGACCCCGCGCGCCGGGTATCGGCTTTGCCATGGGCGAGGACCGGCTGGTTCTGACGCTGCAAGCCCTGGAGGCGGCCGCACCGCAGGTGCCGCAGGCGGCCGACGCTTACATTGCTCCGCTGGGCGACAGCCTGAACGCCGCCGCGCTTGGCCTGGCTCGCGAATTGCGCCACCAGGGACTATGGATTGAGCTCGGCGAAGGCAGCTTCCGGCTCAAAAAATCCTTTGAAGCCGCCGACAAGACCGCCCGCCACATCGTCATCCTGGGCGAAGATGAGCTGAAATCCGGTATCCTGACAGTGAAGAACTTCTCCACAGGCATACAGACAAAGGTTCCCCGCACGGAGCTGGCCGTCTTTCTTTCCACTCCCACAGGCGAGTAAAGGACACAGG
>CAYQSI010000097.1:0-10710 GCA_964420185.1 uncultured Occallatibacter sp.
AACAACATGCTCTACGACATCTCGCAGGTGCCAATTCCAAACGATGCAGTGGACGAAGAGCAAGTAGAACGGCCTCGCCCTTGGAACATCGGCGAAATACGGCGATTCATCCTCTGCGTAGGTCCGATCAGCTCGATCTTCGACTACTCGACCTTCTTCGTGATGCTCTACGTCTTCAAGTGCTGGGACCCATCCCGCGCTTCAGTGTTTCAGACCGGCTGGTTTGTCGAGTCGCTCATGACGCAGATACTCGTTATCCACGTCATTCGCACGAATAAAATTCCCTTCCTTCAAAGCCGTGCAAGTTGGCCACTGACGTTTACAACACTGGCCATTCTGGTATTCGGAGCGTGGCTACCGTATTCGCCCCTGGCCTCCTCACTGGGCCTGACGCACTTGCCGGGAATGTACTGGCCGATCCTGATGGCAACCATCCTTGCCTACACCGGGCTTATGCAAGCCGTCAAAGTCTGGCTGCTGCGGATGAAATGGATATAACCTGCCGCCAGAGCATTCTGAATCGAGGATGTATGAGAATGCATTTCGGAAACAGCGAACGGCATCACACGGAACGTTTTGGTTGGCTTCGCGCGGCAGTCTTGGGTGCGAATGACGGGATTCTGTCCACATCAAGTCTGGTGCTGGGTGTTGCCGCGGCACACGGAACTCATAGCAGCATCTTGGTGGCGGGAACCGCCGGCCTGGTGGCTGGAGCCATGTCGATGGCCGCCGGCGAGTATGTTTCTGTCCATTCCCAGGCAGACACCGAAGAGGCTGAACTGGCGCTTGAGCGCACGGAACTCAAAAATGACAACAAGGGAGAACACACGGAACTGGCGGCAATCTACGAGGCTCGAGGACTTGATCCAGCGCTCGCGAAACAGGTGGCTCAGCAGTTGATGGTTCATGATGAATTGGGTGCACACGCACTCGACGAACTCGGTATCTCCGATACGTCCCGCGCGCGGCCCATTCAGGCTGCGCTGGCTTCAGCCGCCAGTTTCGCAGTCGGAGCATTGATGCCCCTCATGGTCACGACAGTAGCGCCGCAGGCAGAATTGATTCCACTTGTCTCCGCGGCGTCGCTTGTGCTGCTCGCACTTCTGGGCGCACTGTCCGCACGAGCGGGTGGAGCAGGAGTGATGATGGGATCAATACGCGTGACGTTCTGGGGCGGCTTGGCTATGGCAGTAACCGCGGGGATCGGATGGCTGTTTGGGGCAATCGTGTAAGTTTCTGCAATCAAAGCCGGACTTGAGTCCAATTGCACAGATTCTTCTACATGCGTGCTGGGAAGATCATACCAAGCAACTGCGGAGTTGGCGCCGGAGCAGCTACAACGCAAATCAGACGAGGACACCGTTATGGCATACCAAGACATTACTCCCAGAGAAAGACAATTCGCTGCAAGCAGCAGCATGCAGGATAAGCAGCTTGCTCAGGCGTCAAGCGCAACTACAAACGCATTCAACTGCTGGTGGTACAAGACTGTTGCACAGAACGCGGCCGTCGTCGCGCAAGCGTCTACAATCATGAGCGAACATCGGCGGATTGGTTCGGCTGGCTGTACTACCAATGGACACGCATATTGATCTCCTCAAAGGCTATATTGTGTTCATCAGCCCAATCAGCGGCTAATTTATTGGCAATGGTCATCATCCACGCCGAAGCGCATCCGCGCAGATCCAACGCCACACGCGTCTGGAGCACCCTAGCCACGCATACAAACTTTCGATTCGCACTGCTAATGTTCTCTTGTCTATTTGCATTTGGATGCCGCTCGCAATCGGTACCTCATCCAGATGCAAGAGAAGTCGCCGGACAAATCCATACGATCATCATTTCCAGTGTTCTCCCTGAGCTTCATTGGTCAGACTTCAGCGATTACCGACAGGATATTCAGAAGGTGTATGAGGCTACACACTATGCACCAGTCTGGGTGCATGAAGGACGAGCAACATCCCAGGCATTGGCCATTATTTCGGTGCTCGAAAGCAGCCAGCAAAAGGGGTTGAACCCGGAAGACTACGATGCATCACTATGGCCAGTTCGATTGAACGCTTTGAAAGCCGCACCTGAAAAAGCCGATACGGTCGCGCATTTTGATGCGGCTCTTACAGTCTGCACGATCAGGTATCTCTCCAACCTCCGTATCGGACGGATGAATCCGAGTCCTCGCGCATTTGAAATCACTCTCGACAAACAACATTACGACTTATCCCGGTTCTTGGCGCAAAAGGTTTTGACGGCCAGCAATTTGACCGATCTCTTGAGCGAGGTTGAGCCCCAATACCTTGGGTACAAGCGCACTCTGGCCGCACTACATACCTATCAGGACCTCGCGACCCAAGACCGCGGTGAGCCATTGCCCGACCTGCAACGAACCGTGGCCATTGGCGATGCCTATGCCAATGTTGAGCAGTTGGGTAGACGCCTGCACATGCTTGGAGACTTGTCACAAAGTGTGGTCGTGATCCCGACTTCAGCCGTCTACGAAGCGCTATTGGTGAAGGCGGTCAAGCACTTTCAGGTTCGCCACGGCCTAAAGTCAGACGGCAGATTGGACAAAGAAACCCTGCGCCAATTGAATACCCCGTTAAGCACTCGCGTGATGCAACTGGAAGATTCTCTTGAGAGGTGGAGGTGGCTGCCATCAGATTATCCGCGCCCGCCTGTTATGGTGAATATCCCGGGATTCAGGTTGCGCGTATTTTCGGACGATCACAA
Organism: uncultured Occallatibacter sp.; assembly: GCA_964420185.1. Classification (GTDB taxonomy): domain Bacteria; phylum Acidobacteriota; class Terriglobia; order Terriglobales; family Acidobacteriaceae; genus Telmatobacter. The sequence continues at coordinate 2,728 of CAYQSI010000097.1, forward strand.
CATCGCGATGCGCATGAATGTCGTTGTGGGACAAGCCTTCCAGCATCAGACTCCAGTATTTGCCAAGGAAATAAAATACATCATTTTTCGTCCGTATTGGAACGTTCCGCTTGATATTACACGCGTGGACATCATTCCCAAACTTCACAAAGACCCACGCTACCTGGCGCGCAAGGGCTTCGAGGTTACGGATCAGAATGGCCACATAGCAAGCCGCGGAGCCGTCAACACCGCCACTCTCGCGCAATTGCAATCAGGCAGGCTCATGGTGCGCCAGAAGCCGGGGCCGTCAAACTCGCTGGGGCTGGTGAAGTTTATGTTCCCCAATGAATACGACGTGTACCTGCACAGCACTCCGGCGCCGCAGTTGTTCAAGAGGTCGCGGCGCGACTTCAGCCACGGGTGCATTCGCGTGGAAAAGCCTGCAGAACTTGCGGCGTGGCTGCTACAGGACCAGCCCAAGTGGACACTGGAGAACATAAAGGCGGCCATGCAATCTGGTCCTGACAATCAACAGGTAAACCTGTCCAAGCCTGTACCTGTCGTGATTGTGTATTTGACGGCGGTCGTTGAGGAGAATGACGAGATCTATTTTGTCGATGATATCTACGGCTATGATCATTCTCTCAACAACGCGCTAGCCAAAGGGCAATACTCTCACTAACCTGCGATATGCGCTACCAGCGACGCACGGGGCCGACATCCACATGCACGAAATCGGATTGTGCGTAATAGCCAACGCCGCCCCGCCGCAGAGACAAGGCTGCATCGCGAACAGCGGCAGTGGATACGCCCGGAATTCGAATATCGATGGCTTTGGCCTCCATGTGCTGACTGTGCAACGCAACTCCGCGCCCGCGCCCGCGCAGATAGTTATTGCTCCACGGAGTGCGATACCCGCAGACGATGTCGATTTCGCTGTTAGGGCGTCCCAGCCTAGTCAATAAGTCATGCAGCAGGTCGAATTCCTTTAGGTCATAGTCCTTCACATCACCGGTGCGGTGGTCACGAAGAAAATGGTCCAACTCCGCGATACGATCCGGAAGATACTGATTGCCAATGCGATAGACAACATCGAGGTGTTCACCGGTATGAAGGTGATAGAGGCGCAGCCTGTAGGGCACAGACTCACCTGAGGACCTTGTATCTGTCGCCCTGGCTGTGGAAGGTGAACAGAGCGTCAGAAAGGCTGCGAGGCTAAAGAGCAAAGGTCTCTTGAATAGCATATATATCCTTCCTAGTTCATCCTTATTATAGGCTTCGGTAAGAATTGCCGTCGGCCAAGGTGAAATCAGATACATGGTTCAGGACGAAGCGGACAACAGTTGCTCATCCCCCGATCCGATTGCAGCCTGGATGATCGCTCTCCAGTGAGCGCCAATGATCATAATTTATCCACATCGGAAACAAAATGCAGACGGTACGGTGCCATGTTCATTGCACCGTACCGTCTGCTGCATCCATCTGCTTTGCTATCTTTGCGGACTATTTGTGTGCGTGCCTTTCGGGCAGGGGCTTACGTACCTGAGCCTTTACCTGCGTCTCATCAACTGAAGTGGTTCCCTGTACATCCACTCCGAAGTTCGCTTCAGCGGGGACCTGGTAGGTTTCAACACTCTGTCCGTCGCTGTTGCCGGTGGCCACAATGATGCGTGAAGCATCAATGCCCTTGTCAATCACCAGGTATTCCTTGACGTTAACAGCGCGCTCAGCAGCAAGATTCTCTTCCCGTACTTCCTTGCCATGCTTTGTCCGCCGCATGACTTTCTCGTTGGCAGTCGATTCGCCCACCAATACGACCTTGGCGGCGGACTGCTTCTGCAGGCTCAGAGCTACACTATCCAGGCAGGCCTTGGCTTCGTTGTCCACGCGCGTTGGATGCTTCGCATCCCTCTCGAAGGAAACAGAGCAAAGAGCCTCAGTGTGGGGAGCCGCAGCAGCGATCGGCGCCACAATGCTCACAGCGGTGTTGGAGGTCGCTGTTTGTCCCTTGTCGTCCGACACATTGCAGGTAATGGCGACATCGCCTGTCGGAGCGCCCGTCGATGAGAAGACCGCCGTAGTGCCAGTGCCGCTGATGGTGCCAGCCGCAGAGGCGTAGCTAAAAGTCAACGGACTGTTCTGCGGGCTCATAGCAATAGCCGACACCGTACTGGTATCGCCCGGCTTGATCGTGGCAGGACTCGCTGAGCAACTGACGGTTGGTGGTTCAAAGTCCTTTACCGTAAAGGTGGCAGAGCAATGAGCTGTCTGGCCGGGTCTTAAGCCTTCCCTACCAGGTCTTCCTTCTTTCACTTCACTCGTCACTGTATATGTTCCCGCCGCGAGCGAAGCCGTGGCCACAGTAGCCGTAGTGCCGCTGCCCGTCACGCCAGTTCCCGTCCAGGAATAGACTGCATTGTATTTCGGGTTCAAATCGCCGGCTGTCGCAGCCACAGTAACCGGATCGCCAGCAAAGACCGTGACAGGACTAACCGAGCACGCCAGGGTCACTGGAGGAGGCTGCGTAAAAGAGCCGAAGTGCCACACTGCGCCGGTGCTCAAGCGGAATGCGTTGATATCATCTGGGTCGACGTAAATGAACTGATAATCTGCCTGGAAGATGCGAATCGCAAGATGATGGTTAAACAGTGGCGTGTTGTAGTCCAAGCCTCCGCCTGCCGTTACCATCGGGTGCCAGCTGTCCGCGGCATAAATGCTGCCCACACGCTCTGCACCGCCCAGGACATGCAAGAACGGCGTGAAATGCGCCGTAGGGATACGATAGATCAAGCCAGCCGATCCGCCCGCGAAATCATCGTTCGAATTGTAAGAGGCATTGTTATCGCCAGCCGGCCAATCCTCCGACTGCGTGTGCGCATCTCCCTCGAACTGCACACCGACATTCTTATTGAAGTAGCGGGAGACGCTCAGGATTCCGCCCCAGTTGATCTCGCCATAGGTACTCACGGGGGCGCCACTACGCGTACTTGCGATCCTTCCATTCGGTGCCAGGTAGCTATATCCAAGAAAGATATCCCACTTTGACACAGAATTGTCCACATTAGCCTTCACTGCCTGGTTCGCCGCGTCCTGCGCGGCCAAGGCCATGGGAATTGACGCTGCAAATGCCAAGGCAAGGACCCGGCACACTAATACTGTTACACGAGAGTGCATTTGTTATTCCTCCACAATTTGTTGAATGACCAGAGAACAGTCTGTTATTGCTGGCAACTCAGCCTATTCGCAATTGCGCTACATTACTGCCGAGCTTTCACCACTTATAGATTTACGCCATCATGAAATAGTGATACTGATCTCAATGGCTCACAAGCAAATTCGATGAATATGCTTTCTTTGGATCGTAGTTCATAACGATATGCGACTTCTGTGCGATATATTCACTGGTCCACTTTCAGTGCTCACGCTTGCTGATTGTCGCCAAGACAGGCTATGACTGCTGCAATGACCATCCGGGTATCATCAGGGCCGCAAACCTGAATCGAGGCGACGCCAGCCTGTTCAACTGGGTAGTCATTTCCCCCGACAAACAAGGCATCCCCCACAAAAAGCATATCTCTCAAGGAAATGCCCAGCAAATCTCGCAACTTTCGAATACCGTAAGCTTTATCAATGCCTGGCTTGGTGACATCAATGGACGTTGCGCCACCAAGCCGTACGGCAAATTGAGGAATTAGCGTATCCAATATTGCTTTGATCTTCTTCCGCTTGGCAAAATCTGGATCCCATTTTGCCTTTTCTTCCAGAGGGGCCAGCTGGCCCAGTGCGGAATATGTTACCTGGCTTCCTCGATCTTCAATTGCCTCTCCCCATATCTTCTCGACGCCGAAGTCCGCAGTTTCGATCGCCGTCTTCAGAGATCTGGTAATCTTCGCCTTTTCATCCAAAGTTAAATCTTCCGAATATAGCTTCTTCCACGCCCCAGTGTTGCGAAAGAACTCTGTTCCACAAGTAGGAAGAATAGATAGCCTTGCGAGGCGTTCGTCTTGTGGAAGATTGGAGAGGACTTGCTTTTCAAACTGCGGCCAAGATCCCCCAGAGATGATAGCCACATTAACAACGCCGAGCAGATCATGCAGGAGTGACGACATTTCCGCATCCAGTGAAGACTTGCTCGCGGCAAGCGTTCCGTCAAGATCAAAGATAATTAGCTTTTTCACGATTCGCCCACTTCACAACGTTTACAATCCGCACTCGCGCGCACAGACTCCCTGCATATTTAAGAAGATCAGAGCCTTTCGCGCAGTACGGGCGTAGTTTTCTCTGCGAAGAGGCACAACGAGGTCAGCTGCGTTCTCCGCGGTTGTTTGCTGTTTTTTGGAATACAAGAAATGCGCTAATCCGTAGTAGCCGCTGCCACTGGATGGCGCGGTTGGCTGTATGGAATCCACGCCAGATCTCCGCTCAAGACGTAGATCGCGAGCGCTGCAGCCATGAATACTGCGCCAACCCAGAAGCGCCAGTCACGATGCATGCGCCTCCAGTAAGGACCAGGATCCGGCTCACCGGTATCACCACTATTTCCTTCGAGGTTGTGCTTGTTTCCAGTCATCTTTTCTCCATAACTGCCGAGTTTTTTCGCGGTGCATCGTTAGGCTTCATCTTGCGTAGTGATCGGGACTCATCGACCTGAGTGCACATACGTTCGCTTCTACAAGCTATCGAGAGGCAAGTTGCCCAATTGCTCGGTATGACAAGGAGTAAGGGGAAGTTTGCTGTTTTCCTGTGCCGGCTCAGTGGAGCTATTCGCTTCCCCGCCACGCTCCTTGTTCGCCCGCTCCTGGCCGAGCCCCATGGTCAACGCTGTTAATCCGGCCAACCCGCCCAATTGCATGGACTCAATTGCCGTACTTGGTACGATCACGATCGTGGAATTCTCCTTGAGCCCCTCATACAGCATGTTCATGGCTCTCAAATGCAAAGCAACCGGGTTGTTGATATAGGTCTTAGCTGCCTCGCCAAACTTCTCCGCGACCTGGCGCTCAGAGTCGCCTAGAATGACGCGAGCCTGGCGTTCTCTCTCTGCCTGGGCCTGCATCGACATAGCATCTTCCAGAGCAGAAGGAATCAGCACATCCTTGACTTCGACAGAGATCACGTTGATCCCCCATGGCTCCGTGCGCACATCAATAATTCTTTGCAGTTCCGCGCTGATCTTGTCTCTGCCTTCAAGCATGTCGGAGAGCATGGTCTTGCCGATCACATCGCGCAGGGCGGTTTGTGCGGCCCAGTTAATTGCGCTTTGGTAGTCTGCAACATCAAGAGCGGCCTTCTTGGGGTCGATAATCTTCCAAAACAGAACAGCATCCACATCCACGGGCACCGTGTCTTTGGTTAGAGTCTTTTCCGCCTTGAAAGAACTGGTCAGAACACGCGTATCGATCCAATAGGGGATGGACTCGATGATCGGGACGATGAAAAACAATCCCGGCCCTTCAAGGGAGCGGAACTTGCCCAGCCGCAAGACCACCGCCTTGTTCCATTGATCGGCAACCTTGACGGCGGCAGCGACAATGTACGCAAGAGCGAAAAAGCATCCCAGGACAGCGATCGCCGCGCCGTCGGCAGCCGCCTGATGTAGTCCAAACGCCACCGCGGCGCCAATGGCCAAGATAACGACAAAAATCAACGCTGGAAACGAATTACTCTGCCTCATCTGAATTTCCTCTCGCACCGCTCTTCATCTGGAATGACAATGCCGATCAGGCGAGAACAGTCTCGCCATGAACGGCATAATAACTTTGTTCCGTTCCCGCAATAATGTTCTTTGCCTTGTTCACGGCCTCAGGCGTGCCATGAACAACCAGCAGGAACTTGTCGGTCTTCAAGGCAACTTCATACTTGAGCACGCTATCCTTCGGGATGCCTATGCTAACCAGACCAGCCCCTACGGCACTGACGCCGCCAACGACAACTGCTCCCTCGAGAGCGCCTATGATCCAGGCCACGAGCGGCCCAGCCACCAGTATTGGCCCTATGCCCGGTATGGCGAATGCCGCAGCGCCAAACAGCATTCCCCAGAATCCACCCCAGAATGCACCGACCTTGCCCCAGTACTTCATGCGGTCGCCCGCGTTGTAGTACCCAACTACATGCTCATCGGTATGCGTGTCTTTTGCGGCAATCGAGAGGCTCTTCATATCCACGCCGGCCTCTTGCAGTTCCTTGATGGCGTGTTCTGCCTGTTCGTGCGTGTCATAGATGGCGACTACAGCATTGGTAATGCTCATTGTTTTCTCCACGTTGCTTGGTTGAATGAGGTGGATGAAGGTTTCTCGGCGGAACCGCATAGTGTATGCGGGGTCAGTGTTTCATCCTGGAGAGTCGAAAACTGAGCATTTGGGTACACAGTGAAGGCAGCAGATACTTCATGCTTCGACAGGGTGTCTAAAAGAGCACAGTCCTTCCTCGCATGGCTGACGAGAATGTAACTCGTGTTGATCGTTGATTCACCGAGGATACCGTCATGCCCGAAGTTCATGCTTTTCCTTCCATCCCTAAAAAGATTCTGTTGCCTATCGACTTTAGCCCGTCGTCGCAGACGGCTTTGGAGATGGCAGCGGACCTTGCTCAGCACTTCCATGCCGAGCTCTATCTCGTTAATGTCATTCCGTTCTTTCCCGCCACAACTTTTCCCGATTTTGTTCCGGAAGAGTCGTTTCTGCTGGAGGCACGGAAGCATGCCGAGCGGCATTTGGCGAAGTGTCATGCGATCCTCACTGGCAGGGGAATCAAGACCAAGTCGATCGTCGAAATCGGAAATGACGTGGTGGGAAGCATCCTGGAGGTGATTGAGCACGAGCATATCGATCTGGTCGTGATCTCCACGCACGGTATCTCAGGATGGCATCCGCTCATCTTTGGCTCGATTGCCGAGAAGGTAGTGAAGCTCGTTCAGTGCCCGCTCTTGCTCCTTCGCTCCGCCAAGCCAGATACCAGCGTGAAAAACCCATCGACACGCTCCATGGAATGGTGGTAGAGGAAGCAATCGGACAGGTTGCCAACGATGAGTGCTCCTGACACTGCCGCTCTCGCATCGCGCAACGATGACACAAAGCCGGTTGAGGCGAGCCCCTCCCGGGGACTCACGAGCGGCGAGGCGCAGAGCCGTCTTGAAAAAGACGGTCCCAATGCGATGCCGGATACGTCGGCTCATCCACTGCGCGATGTGTTGACAAACTTCTGGGCTCCAGTTCCCTGGCTGCTCGAAGCCTCGATTGTTCTTGAGATTGCGCTGCACAAGGATTACGAAGCTGCGGTCATTGCGGCGCTGCTGGTCTTTAACGCAGCACTTGCCTACTTTCAGGAGAGCCGCGCCCAGGCCACCTTATCGGCTCTGAAGTCCCGCCTCGCCCTCAACGCCTCTGTCGAGCGGGATGGCGCCTGGAAGACTGTACCGGCTGCGGAATTGGTATGCGGCGACCTGGTGAAACTGTCGCTCGGCGGTGTAGTCGCCGCAGACGTGCATCTGACCGGCGGATCGGTGGAACTCGATCAGTCAATGCTCACTGGCGAATCACTGCCGCTTGAAGCCGGCGCAGGCGCGGATACCTACGCAGGAGCACTCGTCCGGCGCGGTGAAGCCACGGCCGTGGTAACGGCTACTGGAATGCGCACAAAGTTCGGCCGCACCGCGGAGCTTGTGCGCACCGCACACGCTGCAAGCACTCAGCAAAAAGCTGTACTCAAGATCGTGCGCAACCTGGCTATCTTGAATAGCATCGTGATCCTTGCCATGGGCACGTATGCCTATTTCCATGCGATGCCCTGGAGTGAGATCGTTCCCCTGTTGCTCACCTCGGTTCTTGCCGCCATCCCTGTCGCCTTGCCTGCCACATTCACCCTTGCCGCCGCTCTCGGTGCTCGTGCCCTGGCAAAGGTTGGAGTGCTGCCGACACGGCTTTCTGCGGTGGATGAGGGGGCATCGATCGATGTCTTGTGCTCGGACAAAACCGGAACGCTGACGCGGAATGAACTTTCTGT
>CAYQSI010000098.1:0-10660 GCA_964420185.1 uncultured Occallatibacter sp.
CCCCTAGGGAACCTCTGCACAACTCGGCATTTTGCGATGCCATAAAATTCTGAGTCCGTCACTGCCGGAAATTCAAGGAAGATCGCGGCCAGACGCGCGTTTTGTGGAGATGGCTTGTGCCCCTGGAGGCCGATTTTCGGCCTCCACAGACACTACGCCCCCAGCGGGGCCAAGCGCTTGCGGTGTTGGTAGAGATTGACCAGCGCAAATGCTACCAGCAACCACTGATGATTCTTCTTCAGCCCGCGGTAGCGCATCTTGGTAAATCCGAAGACACGTTTCAGAATGCGGAAGGGCCACTCCACCTTCGAGCGCACCCTGGCCTTGGTGTGGTTCTTACGTTTCTGCACTTCATCCACGCCAGCCTTGGTCTTTACGCGCCGCGAAGTCATGTCCTGCGCTGCGGGCGCAACGGCATGAATGGCCTCCGTCTGGCCCTGATAACCGGCATCACCCCAAACCTTCTTCTCGTTGCCGTGCAATAGGTCTGGCAACATATGTACGTCGGAGACCGAGGCCGCCGAGGTGCAGACGGAGTGCACCACTCCTGTCTTCGAATCCACGCCGATATGCGCCTTGGCGCCGAAATGCCACTGGTTGCCCTTGCGCGTCTGATGCATCTCCGGATCGCGCTCTTTCTTGCGGTTCTTGGTCGAGGACGGAGCCGCAATGATCGTCGCATCCACGATCGTGCCAGTCGCGATGCGCAGGCCTCTGCTGACCAGATCATGGTTCACCGTGTCCAGAATCTGGCCGCACAGTTCGTGTTGCTCCAGCAGGCGACGGAAGCGAAGAATCGTGGTCTCGTCAGGGGCGGCGGCGCGGCCCAGATCAACGCCTGCAAAACGACGCAGCACTGCAGACTCGTAGAGCGCATCTTCGGCGCCAGGATCGGAGAGATTAAACCACTGCTGCAGAAAGTAGACGCGCAGCATGATCGACAACCCTACCGGCTGACGGCCGTTGCCCGCCCTCGGGTAGTACGGCTCGATCAGAGCTTCCAACTCCCGCCACGGAACCACCACATCCATCGTCGCCAGAAACTGCTCCCGGCGGCTCTTGCGGGCATACTTCTCAAAACTCGGCTGGCTGGCAAAGGTAAGCTGCGGCATCGTGATCTCCCGATACCTTCAACTTTATCCAATCAGAACGCAGCTTGTGAACTTGTGCAGAGGCTCCCTAAAACCAATCGAATAGGAAATCTAGTGATAATCGATACTCTTATTGTAGGTGCGGGCTTCGCTGGCTGCGTGGCCGCAGAGCGCTGTGCGGCCGCCGGACACGACGTGCTCCTAATCGATAAATCGGACCACATCGGCGGAAATGCTTATGACGAATTGGATGCACAAGGGGTACTAATCCATCGCTCAGGACCTCACATCTTTCACACTAACGCTACTATTGTATCAGACTACCTCTCCCGGTTTACTAACTGGCGGCCATATGAACATAAAGTACTGGCCTCCCTCGATGGAGAACTGTACCCCATCCCCATCAACCAGACGACGATTAACCGACTGTATGGCCTCTCGCTGGATGAAGACGGCGTCGCGGCTTTTCTTGATCGTGTGCGGGAGCCACTCAGCTTCATCCGGACGAGCGAAGATGCTGTTCTCTCATCAGTTGGGCGCGATCTGTGTGACAAATTCTTCCGCGGTTACACCCGCAAGCAGTGGGGCCTCGACCTCTCCGAGTTGAGTGCGAGTGTAGCAGCCAGGATTCCTGTTCGGACAAGCTGCGATGACCGCTATTTCACTGATTCATTTCAGCAAATGCCTGCAGACGGTTTCACTAAAATGTTTGCTCGATTGCTGGACCACCCGGGCATCAAGGTCGAACTAGGTGTCAACTTTCGTGATTTGAGCAATCGGGTTGAGTGGAAGAGGCTGTTCTATACGGGGCCTATTGACGAGTACTTCGATTATCGCTATGGTGCTTTGCCATATCGGTCGCTTCGCTTTGACCACCAGCATTTTCCCGAAATGGAGAAGTTCCAACCTGTCGGTACGGTCAATTATCCGGGTGGAGAACCATTCACGAGAATAACAGAATTTAAGTATCTGACTGGCCAAACGCATTCCGGCACTTCTATTGTCCGCGAATGCCCGATGGCGGAAGGCGAACCGTACTATCCGATCCCTAGGCCAGAAAGTGACGAAATCTATCGGAAATATGTCAAGGAAGCTGCCAGGGAAAAGAATGTAATTTTCGTGGGCCGCTTGGCAGAGTATCGGTACTACAACATGGACCAGGTGGTTGCAAGGGCGCTTATGGTCTGCAAATCTGCAATCAAAGCGGAGTGAGGCTTGTATACCTATACATGGCGCAGGACACGAAAGAACACAGAGCGGAATGACACATGACAACTACAACTAACATCCTGGTCGGAATTGTCACTTTCAATCGCATTGACAAGCTGATTTGTACATTGGGCGAATGCCGCGCTATGGGCTTTGATCAATTGGTTGTTGTGGATAATGGGTCAACAGACGGAACACGTGATTTTTTGGAGAGCCTGCCGGATATCACCACCATCTTGTCCGAACGAAATGAGGGAGGAAGCGGTGGATTCCATCGTGTAATGCGCTACTTCTTCGAACAGACTTCAATGGACTTTGTGCTTCTGATGGACGACGATGCATACCCGACGTTCAGTCGGGATCGTCTGGTCGGCTTTTTAGCCGACCATTGCGCCTTAGAGTGTGTGGCATATGCTTGCAAGGTTGTCTACCCAAGTGGATCTCTTTGCGAGATGAATCGGCCAGGGAAAAACGTCCTTGCCTACCACCCGTTCTTTCAGCTCACCAAGGATTGGCATATAGACGAATCCTTCCAGGAAACAATCGTTGATTGGGCTAGCTTTGTTGGGTTGCTTCTGGCGCGTGAGGCCATCAAGCGCGTGGGGGTTGTGTCCGCCCAATTCTTTATCTATAGCGACGACGTATATTACACTCTCTCCATTTCGCGGAACAAAGGCAGAATTCTCTACTGCCCTCAGCTAACCTTGGTCCATGATTGCAAGCGTTCTAGCCGAAACCTGGCACATCACACTCCGCTGCGGCTTGAGAAAGAGCTGGTTAATAAAATCGTGTTGATACGCGAATTTAGCAGCTTCCCCAGGCTCTACATCTTTTTTTATATTGCACGCCAGATTTGGAAGAACCCACGAAAGTCGCTGAGCATTCTTCGAGCAGCACGGAAGGGCGTGTTCGCGGATCTGGCGCTTTACCGCAATCAGCCGGTCCAGTCAGACTCAATCCCGTTTGTCGCCAGCTCTTTCACTCGCATATGATTGAGCCAGCGCCGCTCTTGTCCAAGACTGCATTCTCGGCGAATTCAGACTGTAGGTTTCATTGGACATAGGCATAATCCCTGGCGGTAGTGCTGGATCGGCTCGATAACTCGGGCAGAACGAATATTTATGTGTTCGATACCCTGCTGTATCCTCCCAAATGGGCTGATTCATTTGTTGATCGACAGCATGGGATGAAAGTCTTCAGAGCCGGTGAGTGGCTCCTGTAGAAGCAAGGCGCAAACGCACTCCGCACTTGGAAAAGCAAGCCAGCGGCAATAACGTAAAATGAATAATATGAACTTGATAGGCATACTTGATAGATTGAGGGATTGGGGAACTCAGGGATGATTGTGCGATGGTAGAAATGACATGGCTGCGAAATGAGCCCGAATGGAACGTGCGTCTAGATGCGTTATCAGTTGATAGCCCCAAAGAGCAGTGGCGGGGATTGCTACGGCTTGCCACCTGCAGAATTGACTTTGTACAAACTGGAAAGCTGGACCGGGCTGCTCAACGACTGGCGAAGCAAGGATTTCCTACCCCCCCGGACCTTAAGCGAGTCAAACTCGCCCTTCTCGGTTCGTCGACTCTGCGGCATTTAATTTCGGGAATCAGGATTGCAGGACTTCGACGGGGTTTTTGGGTAGAGGTTTTCGAAGGAGATTATGGTCAGTACTTCCAGGAGCTGACCAACACCCAATCCGCATTGTATGATTTCTCGCCAAACGTGGTTTGCTTTGCGTTTGATGCGGAGTTCTTGCATTCGCTCAGCAATGGCAAGACAGACGCAACGCTGGCGCACCTAAGAACTATCTGGAAGCTCGCAAAGGGAGCCTTCAACTGCACGGTGGTTCAGCAAACGGCCCTCCCTGTTTTTCCTGATCTGATTGGAAGCAACGAGCATCGTCTGCTTGATTCACCTCAAGCTTGCCTTTCATCGCTTAATTATGCCCTCAGATCGGCGGCCGATGCCGAAGGAGTTGATCTGCTAGCGGTAGATAAATACGCGGCGTTGGATGGTATGGGAATATGGCATGATGCCGCACTTTGGCACAAATCTAAGCAAGAAGTGCATCCAGTCGTGTCACACAAATACGGTGAATATGTCATGCGTATTGTCGGGGCTCAGTATGGACGCTCCAGCAAATGTCTGGTGCTTGATCTGGATAATACTCTCTGGGGGGGGGAAATTGGAGACGATGGTCTCCAGGGGATCAAGCTTGGATATGGAAGCGCTGTAGGAGAAGCCTACCTCGCTTTCCAGCGCTACTTGCTGCGTCTTAGAGACCGAGGTGTGGTTCTGACGGTGTGCTCAAAAAACGATGAAGTAAATGCATTTCAACCATTTGATGAGCATCCCGAGATGCTATTAAAGCGCGCGGACATTGCCTGCTTTGTCGCAAATTGGAACGATAAAGTCTCGAATCTAAGAACAATCGCCAAAACCCTCAATCTTGGAACGGATGCCATGGTCTTCGTCGATGATAACCCTTTCGAGCGCAACCTGGTTAGGGAGCATATGCCGGAAGTTGCTGTTCCTGAGATGCCTGAGGATCCGGCACTCTACGCACAGATACTGAGCGATGCCGGCTACTTCGAGGCAATAGGAATCACCCAAGAGGACAGGGATCGAGTGACGCAGTACCGGGCTAACCGTGAGCGAGAAATACTCAAAGATTCGGTTACCGATATATCGAGTTACCTCATCGAATTGCGTATGGAACTGTCTTGGCGTCCGTTTGACGAGACAAATTTAAAGCGAATCGTACAGTTGATCAATAAGACGAATCAGTTTAACCTGACAGCGAGGAGATATTCAGAGGCGGAGGTGAAGGCGATTATGGCCAATCCCTACGCCTTGACGTGGAGCGTTCGGCTGAAGGACCGCTTTGGCGACAATGGAATAATTGCTGTTGTATTCGGGAAATTGAATATTGAAAAGGATTTTGAATTGGAAACATGGCTGATGAGTTGCCGGGTTCTGGGACGACAGGTTGAGGACGCATGCATGAATCTGGTCGCAAAGGGCGCTCAAGACATCGGAGCGAGGAGAATCGTTGGTGAGTATAGGCCCACATCAAAGAACTCCATGGTGCGCGATATGTATCCACGATTTGGCTTTAAGCTCGCAGAAACCGATGCCGAAGGCAATCTGAAGTTGGTACTTGAACTCAAAGACTACAACGTTCGCAAGACATTCATTATGATTTCTGAGGAATTATCCCATGCAAGATAGCATCATCTATGAGAAGCTAACAAGCGTCTTTCACGATGTATTCGACGACAAGAGCATTCTTGTTGGCCCCAACACCTCCGCATCCGATGTAGAGGGTTGGGATTCTTTCAATCACATCAATCTGGTTCTCGCGATTCAAGAGTCGTTTGGCGTCAAATTCACGTCTGGGGAGCTTGAATCGATGGAGAGCGTGGGAGACATCACGTCTCTCATTAAGAAAAAGCTCGCGTAATCTATTGCAGAGGAGAGCGCTAAGCGTGGAGAACCAGATCTGAAAAGACTCGCGCACTCTTTGGGGAGGAGCCAAAATGGAGCTCCCAGGTAGCCGTACGCAAATTCGCGAGCGGGGCGATGGGAAATGAGCTCCCCATGAATCGCTATGAGTAATCTTCGGCTGAAATGAAGCAGCGCGGCTTGCTGTTCAATTGAGAATCGTGAGGAGTTGATAATCCCATGGCCACCGACAGGCAGTCGGTCTATAGAAAAATCCGCAAGTTTCTGGAGTTGCCATTGCCGAACAAGCTGAATGTTTTGCAGATGGCATTCTATCGTTTGAAGGGTGCACTGTACTATCGCCGCGTCTTCGGCAGTTTTGGTAGCGGGTCTGTGCTCTACAAGCCGATGATGCTGAGTAATCCGCAATTCATGCACATTGGCAAGAATGTTACGATTCGCCAAGGCGTCCGTCTGGAAGCAGTTCTCCTTGACCCCGAGAATCCTCCAGAGTTATGCATTGGCGACAATGTCATTATTGAGCAGAACGTTCACATCGTCTTGGTAGGCAAGATCCACATCCACGATAATGTCAACATTACCGCACACTGTTCGTTGCTGGGAGGAAACCATCCTTTTTTTGACGTTGAGAGCGACGTCAGAATCGGCAACCGCCTTACTGGTTCGAAGACAAAGATAGAAATAGGTGAAGGCTCCTTCTTAGGCGTTAATGCGATTATTATGGCAAATGTGAAATTAGGAAGACATGTTGTAGTTGGATCAAGCTCCGTGGTGAAGAGTAATGTGCCCGAATTCTCAGTGATTGAGGGCAACCCAGCTTCAGTGCTCATGAAGTATGATTTCGATGCCGGGACTTGGTTGAATATATCGCCATCCAAGGCCAAGTGATTTATGGCAATAGTTGCTAACTCAGATCAAACAGTGATTTTTATGCTTTTGGATGTGCATGTGGTCTGACATTCGGCTTGAACCGGGAGGAACTAATTGACGAGTCTTGCATCGCGAGTATTTACTCACGTTGATCAGGAGCAATTCGCGAGTGTCTCTGGCGATTGTAATCCGATGCACGTTGATCCGCTCAGGGCGCGCCGAACACCTGCGGGAGCGCCTGTTGTGCATGGAATCAATCTGCTGCTATGGGCTCTAGACTCCCTGGCGACTGCTCAACCCCACTTGCCACCATTGCGCGCCCTCAGAGCCCAGTTCAATAAATTCGTATATTTAGATGAGACGGCCGAGGTTGTACTTACTCAGCAAGGACAAGGCAGCGTAGCATTGAATATTTCTGTCGGTGGTGCTCCCCGGTCGAAAGTATCCCTCGAATTTGGCTGCGCTATTGAAGGTGGTTCCGGCTGGTCCACATCATCGCTGAATCGTACGTTTCCCTCGATGACACCCCTGGATTTGAACTTTGAAGAGATGTCCGGTCGGTTTGGTCGGCTCTCGTTTCAAATGACGCCAGATAATGCGTTGGTACTTTTTCCGGCAGTCACAATGTGGCTTGGTTTACGACGCATAGCTGCCTTAGTGGCTAGTTCATGCCTTGTCGGGATGGTCTGCCCCGGACTCCATTCGATCTATGGAGGACTATCGATCAACATCTGCGCTGATACCGATCCGGAGGATTCCCTCGCCTTTCGCGTAATTCGAACGGATTCACTTTTCCGCTCAGTTGATCAAGAAATAGTAGGAGGTGGGATAACTGGAACCCTGAGGAGTTTTGCCCGCAAGCCCCCTGTGGAACAGCCAACCATGGAGTCCCTCACTGGAGTTGTTGCACCAGGAGAGTTCGTCGGAAGTGTAGCGTTGATCATTGGTGGATCACGAGGGCTCGGAGAATTGACGGCCAAGATCATTGCCGCTGGGGGAGGACGCATTCTTCTCACATGGAAATCTGGAAGAGACGATGCTGAGAGAGTCGCCAAGGAAATCCGCGCGGTCGGCGGAGTGTGCGAAACCTTCGCTTACGATGCGCGAAAACCGGCCGCTGAGCAACTCGAACCTTTGGCAGAAGGTGTCACGCATGCATATTATTATGCAACGCCTACAATCTACAAACCGCAATCGGAAGTCTTTGTCGCAGACCGATTGAAGGATTTCATGGCGCTATATGTCGATGGATTCTGGCAGCTTTCGCAGGCGCTGCGCGCTCGCCAGCCTAGGTTATCCATCTTTTACCCGTCCTCGGTTTTCGTCGCAGCACGGCCGAAAGGAATGACAGAGTACGCAATCGCAAAGGCCGCAGGGGAAGTGTTGTGTGCCGACATGGACGTATCTTTAGCCCCAATGCATGTGACGGCAAGTCGCTTGCCACGATTACCAACAGACCAAACCGCTTCTGTCACCTCGGTGACGACGTCTGATCCGCTTGAGACGTTGTTGCCTATTATTCGCGAAGTACAGTCCTGGCCACGATAGCTACCGGTCCTGTTATCTTCGAACGCCTCATAGAAGTTAGTCTGGTAACGCGAAAGAGAAGGTTGTGATTCTCAAAGTCGCTAAGTACTTGTTAAGCAAGATAATGGATGCGCCGCCTCGCGGAATGCAATGCGGAAGCAAGGTTGCAATCCGGCGGCCACACCGCATCTCGAACCCTCAGTGTATCAGCATCGGAAACCGAACAACCATCGGCAGAGGCGCCTTGATAGCACCAATTCTGAAGTACGCAGATGTTGACTACTCTCCGAAGATCGAAATTGGCGAAGATGTATATATTGGCCCGTATCTTTACATGGCTTGTGTGGGGCGAATTGTAATCGGCGATGGGTCCGTTTTAAGCGAAGATGTATTTATCAATGATTCCAACCATGGACTTGATCCGGAACGAGGACTAATTATGCAGCAGGAACTCGTTCATACAGGGGACGTTAGAATTGGGAGTAATTGCTTTCTGGGTCTCCGGTCCGCAATTATGCCAGGCGTGATTCTGGGTGACCACTGCATCGTCGGAATAAACTCGGTGGTGACAAAGTCCTTTCCCGATTACTCGATGATTGCGGGGGTGCCAGCAGTACTCATCAAACGGTATTCTCCCAAAGAGAGGCAGTGGGTGCGAGTGAGTTAACATCGATCAAGTAAGCGGGAGGCTCTCCGCGGATTCAGATGCGAATGAATTGAGAGAATCAGCTCAGGATTTCATCCGCCGCGCACCCGACACACCTTGGCTCACTAAGACAATGGTCAACAAGATGACGACCGTCAGAGACAAGGTTGCACCCTGGCCAATTGGCTGAGCGGCCCCTTCATACCACCTGCGGTAGAGCATCCAGAAGCATAAGGGTAGAAAAGGTAGTATGGGTATTAGTATTCCCTGCCGGACAAATTTATAGCCGGAGACGCTGATCTCGTGTACTCGCGGCATGACGAAAATAATAGTGATGATAAGCGCGATCAATGCCGCAACCAGAGTTGCCCAAGCCACACCTGCGGGGCCGATCAGGATCATCCCGAGCACGCTCAACAAAAGGTTCGACACGCCCTCCACCAGCACCGGTACAAGTCCGTAGCGCTGTAGTCCCATTCCGACAAGCACCATCCCAAAGGCGTTGCCTGTCAGGCGCACAGCCTGCGCGACGAGCAGAATCTTAAGTATCGGCAGTGTCACCGTTAAATAGGCTGGCCCGACCCAAGCCCGAACGAGCGTATCGCCGAAGAGGAAAGCCAGAACAACGATTCCGATACTGAAGTAAGAGTTCAGGCGGGTTGTGGTGAGAATCAGGCGGCTAATGCGGGAGAACTCCTGGCGGGCCTGCAACACAGCAACGGGCGCCAGCATTGCGGAAAATGCGGCACCGATCAAGCCGGTGAAAAACATGATAAGTGTAGCGGCAATCGAGTAGGCGCCGACGGCTTGAAAGTTGAACAAGCCGACGATGGTGACATCCAGGCCGCTCACCAGGAGCATTCCAAGAGACCACACGCTGAGCGTGGAGCAGTAGCGAATCAACTCTGCCGTCATTGCCCAGTCTAGGGAGGCAAAGCTGAAGTGGAGCACGGGTAATAGTTTCTTCGCGATCGCGTACTGCGCCAATCCTCCGATTAGATTGAACGCGCCAATGCAAAGCGCCAGCCACGCCAGAGAACGAGTGTGTTGCACCAACAGAACGACTGCGACCGCACCGAGTAGCCGACTAGTGGCAATGGCAAGAGCAGGGAATTCGTTGCGCTGCATCCCTATCAACACGCCCGTGTACGCCGAGAGGGGCAGTCCAATAGCGGTAAACAACCCGAGAATGACGATTCCAAGACCAATCTCACCCGCTAGTCCGGGTGGGAGAGTGTGAAAGAGATGGGGCAACTGAGATGCAACGATCCCAAGACAGCAGATGGCGATTGCCCCAGCCAGGCTGAGAATGGCGATTGCATTGCTCAACAGTCGCTGGCACTGCTCTTGGTCGCGCTTCTCCAATGCTCCTGCAAGGTAACGAGCAACGGCCGTCTGTAGACCGAAATCAAGGTAGTTGGCATATGCAACCAATTGGAGCATCAGCGCCCAACCAGCAAAGCGATCGGGGCCAAGCGCGCGGGTCAAGAAGTGTGGCAAAGCAATGGCAACGACGGCCGACGCTCCGCCGCGCATCACGTTCGCGAATGCATTCTTAGCTATGGTCAAGTGAAAAGATCGCATGGGGTAAAACCTATGAGCCGGCTTGCACTATTTCCGGCGGATACTGAAACTTGAATTCTCCCTGTGGCATTAGATTGAGTATACTCATTCGAGTACTGGAGAGGGTGCAAAGTTATGGTCTGGGCCTTTCCCAATGTACTTTTACCTCCTGAAAGTTCCGTTAGACAGGTTAGCCGTGTCTGTTTGACCTTGCCCGCGTAAACGTATTCCTAAGGAACCTCTGCACAACTCGGCATTTTGCGATGCCATAAAATTCTGAGTCCGTCAC
>CAYQSI010000099.1:0-10577 GCA_964420185.1 uncultured Occallatibacter sp.
ACCTAGGGAGCCTCTGCACAGCCTGCGATTTTGCAGGGTGATTGCGATGCAATGAGGTTCTGACGCAGTTACGGCCAGAATTGCGAAAAAAGTCGCATTGAAGCGCGGGCTTTGCGGGGTTGTTTTTGTCTCTGGAGGCCGTTTTCCGGCCTCCAGAGACACTACGCCCCCAGCGGGACCAGCCGCTTGCGGTGTTGGTAGAGGTTGACCAGGGCGAAGGCCGTCAGCAGCCACTCGTGATTCTTTTTCAAGCCGCGATAACGCACCTTGGTAAATCCGAAGATGCGCTTCAGGATGCGGAAGGGCCACTCTACCTTCGAACGCACTCTGGCCTTGGTGCGGTTCTTGCGCCGCTCCACTTCATCGATACCGCCCTTGTGTTTGGCACGCCGCGAAGTCATGTCCTGCGCTTCTGGAGCAACAGCATGGATCGCCTCTGTTTGCCCCTGGTAGCCAGCGTCGCCCCAGACCTTCTTCTCATCACCGTGCAACAGATCGGGCAACATGTGCACATCCGAGACCGAGGCTGCCGAGGTGCACACTGAGTGCACGACGCCCGACTTGGAATCCACACCGATGTGCGCTTTGGCGCCGAAAAACCACTGGTTCCCCTTGCGCGTCTGATGCATCTCCGGATCGCGCTCTTTCTTGCTGTTCTTCGTGGAGGATGGCGCAGCGATAATCGTGGCATCGACAATCGTGCCGGTTGCGATGCGCAGGCCTCTGCTGGCCAGATAATGGTTCACCGTGTCCAGAATCTGGCCGCACAGTTCGTGCTGCTCCAGCAGGCGGCGGAAGCGAAGAATCGTCGTCTCGTCGGGGGCTGCGGCGCGGCCCAGATCAACGCCCGCAAAACGGCGCAGCACGGGAGACTCGTAGAGCACATCCTCGGCGCCAGGATCGGAGAGATTAAACCACTGCTGCAGAAAGTAGACGCGCAGCATGATCGACAAGCCAACCGGCTGACGGCCGTTGCCCGCCTTCGGGTAGTACGGCTCGATCAGCGCCTCCAGATCACACCAAGGAACTACCACTGACATCACGCTCAAAAACTCTTCACGACGGCTCTTCCGCGCATACTTCTCAAAACTTGCCTGGCTTGCCAAAGTCATCTGACGCATCGCGTTCCCCACCCTCATTCAACTTTATCCAAGCTGGCTGTGGATTTGGAACTTGTGCAGAGGTCCCCTAGAGCCTGAGCGTGAACGTATGCCGCTGGGACCAATCCGAAAGCCAATCCAGCCAGCGCCAAGAAATGAGTGTGCGACAGGCTGGGGAATCCGCTTCAGGCATTCCTGGTAATCATGCGAATCATAGTGTTTCCTCCTTAACGATGTTCGTGTGCTCGTGAAAAAGCGAACTTTGCCACCGTTTGCCCAGCGTTCTGCAAATACGGACGCACCAGCGCTTGGTCCAACAACTGATAAACAATCTCGCCAAAGGTGATGGTTGGCCTGGCTGCGTATCAATCCTCAATTCGGCCGGCATAAGTGTTCTCTTAGCGGGCCACATAGACAGTTGCATTTCCAACTGTCATCCTTTCAAACCACTCCTCGACGCCGAATGCGCTTTCTGCGCCGCCGAGCAACAGCCAGCCTCCTCGAAACAACGTGTGGTGAATTTCTTTTAATATCTTCATTTTTGTATCGGCGTCAAAGTAGATCATCACATTGCGGCAGAACACCAAGTCGAACGGCCCAAGGGAGTGCATGCTGTCGCGTAGGTCAATCGTTTCGAAATTCACCATCCGGCGCACCGTATCGCACAACTGCCAGTACACGCCGCACTGCTGGAAATGCTTCACCAGCAGGGACGCCGGCAAGCCCCTGTTCACCTCAATCTGTTGGTAGGTGCCCGCCCGTGCGCGTTCCACAACTTGCGAGGAAAAGTCAGTACCTAAGATCTGAATGTTCCAGTCGCTCAACCTCGCCTCGATGAGAAGCATGGCCAAGCTGTAAGCCTCCTGCCCGGTAGAAGCCGCGGCCGACCAGAAGCGGAGCATTCTGCTGTCTCGTCGCTCTTCATTGAGCCGGGGGAGCAGAACCGATCGAATGGCATCGTACTGAGCGGGATCCCGGAAAAAGTAGGTTTCGTTGGTCGTCATGGCCTCCACCACCTGGCGGCCAATCTCTGTCTGGCGCGTGGTCTGGAGGAGTGCACACAAGTCGTCGATTGAGTCGAGACCTAACTTCCTGATGATTGGTTCGAGGCGGCTCTCGAACAAGTAGTGTTTGTCCTCTTCGAGCACAATGCCCACCTGAGAATAGACATGCTGCTGGAGAAACCGGTAGTTATCCAGTTGGATTGTCGAAGGTGAGGTTTGGCTTGCCATGCATTTCCCTTAAGTTCGATCCGCCCTGTACAACACTTCTGACACAACCTGGTCGAGCGGCAGAACCCTGTCGGCAAGGCCGGCATTCACCACCGCGCCGGGCATTCCCCAGACGACGCTCGAAGCTTCATCCTGCGCGAGGATGCTTGCGCCACGTGCCTTGAGTATCTCCGCCCCACGCAACCCATCCTGTCCCATGCCGGTCAAAACGACGGCGATAACCGCGCCGCCATAGACCTCTCCGATCGATAAAAAAAGCGCATCGACGGCGGGGCGACAGGAGTTCTGCGGCGGCGATTGATCCAAATAAACATGCACACCGTCGTTGCGGGCGGCAACTTTCATGTGAAAGTCTCCGGGAGCTATCAAGATGCTGCCGGGTTCTACCCGGTCGCTCTGGCTCGCCTCTTTTACGGGCAGCCGACAGGAGGAGTGAAGACGTTCGGCTAGCAAACGCGTGAACAGAGGCGGCATATGCTGCACAATGAGGACCGGCAATGGAAACCCGGATGTGAACTGTGGCAGGATTTTGCCTAGCGCGGCCGGCCCCCCGGTAGAAACTCCGATCACCACAACTTTGGGCCGCGCCTTCGTACTCTGCAAAACTGAAGTACCCCGCCAGATTGGCGCCGCTACAAGCTGTGCCGATTCTGGCCGGGCAGCAGTGCGGCTTTGCCCCGGTAAGCAGAAAAATTGCTTGATCTTCGGAACCAGCTCTTCCCGCAGCCGCGCCATGGAGCGATCAAGCGATCCTCCATTGGAAGTCTTGGTTACATAGTCATCGGCTCCGAGAGCCAATGCTTCCAGGGTCACTGCCGCACCGCGCTCGGTGAGTGTACTGAACATGATGACCCGAATCTGCGGATGCTCACGCCGGAGGCGCCGCAATGTTTGCATTCCGTCCATCTCCGGCATCTCAATATCCAACGTGAGTACGTCGGGATTGAGTTGCGTTATCCGCTGCAGCGCTATCGCCCCGTTCGCCGCCACTCCCACTACCTCAAGCTCCGGTTCCTGCTCGAGAGCATGAGTCACCAGGCTGCGGATAACCACCGAGTCGTCCACCACCAAGACACGAATCCGCTCTCCCATATGAAGCAATAGCTTGTTTCGCGCGGCCATCTTATGCTCCTCTTGAGTGGATTCCCGCAAGTTCTAGCTTGCTCAGAAGGATTTCCTTCGTGAACGGTTTCATGATGTACTCATTGGCGCCCGCCTCCAGAGCCTCGGCGATTCTGTCTATCTTCGTCTGGGCGGTAACCATCACGATCACCAACGAGGAAAATTCCGGGTCTTGGCGCAACCGCTTAAGCATGGCCAGTCCATTCATCTCGGGCATATTCCAGTCCGCGAGAATCAGCGTCAGTGTCGCCCTCTCTGCTTTAATGACTTCCAGGGCTTCTTTTCCGTTGGCCGCCTCGCGAACATCCATCCCAAGTTCTCGCAGGAACTTGGCCAGAATCATCCGAGTGGTTCTCGAATCGTCCACTACCAATGCTTTCGCCATCGTTCTACTCACAATGTCTGTTGTTGGAGGCGGCGTGGCGCATGTAACTCGTCTGCCACGCCGCATTTCTAACCGCCTTTTCGTTCAGAATGTGAACTTCGAGACGGCTTTCTGGAGTTGAGCTGCCATGCGGCTCAATTCTTGCGACGCCTTTTGCGTATCACTGGCGCCTTGCGTGGTGTTCCTCGCCGCTAGGGCCACACCGCCAATATTCTTGGCGATGTCGCCTACACCCTGGGCGGCTTCGGTCACGCTGCGGCCGATCTCGTTGGTCGTCGCCGTCTGTTCTTCCACCGCCGACGCGATGCTGTTGGAGATATCGTTGATTTGGTTGATGATCGCACCAATCTCCTCGATCGCCTTGACGGCGCCCTTGGTGTCGCCCTGGATCGCCTCGATCTTCTGACTGATTTCTTCAGTAGCCTTGGCGGTCTGCTTGGCCAGCTCCTTCACCTCGTTCGCCACCACTGCGAAGCCTTTGCCCGCTTCGCCGGCGCGAGCGGCCTCGATTGTAGCATTGAGCGCCAACAGGTTAGTTTGCTGTGCGATCGAGGTAATCACCTTGATCACGTTGCCAATCTCCTGGCTCGACACACCAAGCTTTTTGACCGTGTCGTTGGTGGTATGCGCCACGCTGACCGCATTCTTGGCCACGCGCGCCGATTCGTTCGCGTTTTTGGCGATCTCGCGGATTGAGGCCTGCATTTCCTCGGAGGCTGAAGCGACCGAGGCAACATTCTTCGAGACCTGCTCGCTGGCAGCAGACACCACGTTGGCCTGCGTCGCGGTTTCCTCTGCGTTGCCAGCCATCTGCTGGCTGACTGCCGTGAGTTCTTCAGAAGAAGACGCCAGCTGGGTTGCGCTCTCGGCCGTAGCCTTGAGTGGAACAACCACTGACTCCAGTGTCCGGTTCATTCCTTCGATGACCTTGCGGTAGTCGCCCTGGTGCCTGGTGGCGTCGGCGCGTATTCCCACCTGGCCGTCAGCGGCTGCTTTGGCGAGCATGTCGGCTTCCGCTACTAGATCTTCGATGTTGTCGATGCAGGCATTCAGGTTGTTCTTAATCTCATTGAAGTCGCCATTGGCGCTATCGGTGATTTTCGGCGGGATGTCGCCCTTCGAAATGCGGTCTACGTACTCGGCGGATAGGTTTAACGGCCCTATGACCGCATCCAACGTGTTGTTGATACCTTCGACGACCTTGCGATAGTCGCCATCGTGCTTCGAGGCGTCGGCGCGGACGGCTAGCCTGCCCTCGAGCGCAGCTTTCGTCAGCATGCCGGTCTCGCTCACCAGACCTTCGATACTATCGATGCAGGCATTTAGGTTGTTCTTGATCTCGTTGAAGTCGCCGTTGTAGCTGTCGGTGATCTTCGGCGGGATGTCGCCCTTGGAGATGCGGTCCACGTACTCGGCGGATAGGTTTAACGGCCCTATGACCGCATCCAGCGTGTTGTTGATGCCTTCGACGACCTTGCGATAGTCGCCATCGTGCTTCGAAGCGTCGGCGCGGACGGCTAGCCTGCCCTCGAGCGCAGCTTTCGTCAGCATACCGGTCTCGCTCACCAGACCTTCGATATTATCGATGCAGGTATTTAGGTTGTTCTTGATCTCGTTGAAGTCGCCGTTGTAGCTGTCGGTGATCTTCGGCGGGATGTCGCCCTTGGAGATGCGGTCCACGTACTCCGCCGATACATTCAACGGACCGATCACCGCGTCCAGCATCTCATTCATACTTTGCAGGACGGCTCTGTCGTCACCCTCAAACTGGCCAGTTTGCGCCCGCTCGGCGAGACGGCCTTGCTTCATAGCAGAAGCAATCCGTAGTATTTCTTCGTGCAGTTGATTCCTGGTTTGCGTTTGCTGCGCAACCGGTTCTTCGCGATCCAAAACGGCGGCGCCTGTGGACGTGCTTCGGCCGGGACGAACCCCGTGGCCGTTACTGTTTTGTCTTGCCATTGTCGTTGCTCCTTTGCATTCCTGTTTGGTTGTTACGCCGCCACCGGCGCTTGATTGTTGCCCCGCTCTTGTCTGCGGACGGCCGATGAGCCGCCGCCGTTTCTCAACGTCACGATCCTTTCGCCACCTTCCACTTTGCGAAACAACTGCCCGTCGGAAATCACCCGCTCAAACATGGCCGCGAGTTCCGGGGGCATCTCCTGTGTCTGCTCGGTGGCGAAAAATCCGCCGGGCGCCAGTGCCCGGTGAAACATTTTCAGCACTTTGATCCGCTCCAGCGGCTGGAAGTGCAGCAGCACGTTCTTGCATATGATCAGCGAGTAGCCAAATCCGATCTCCTTGAAGGAGAGAAGATCGTGCCGCTGAAAAGCGATCCGTTGGCGGACGTTCTCGATCACGCGAAAATAACCGGGTTTGTCATCCGGTTCGAAGTGCCTGTCGAGAATGCCCTCGGGCAACCTTGACAGCTCCTCGCGTGGATAAAGGCCGGCCTCGATCACCTGGGCAAACTGGCCCGTGCTCTCCACGTCGGTGGCATCAATGCGAAGATTGTTGAAGGCGAAGTGTCCCATCCTCTCGGCGAACAGCATAGCCAGCGTATAAGGCTCCTGCCCCATCGCCACACCGGCGTCCCAGATGCGGGGGTGGCTGCGGCCCGCCATGGCGGGAAGGCTGTGCTCTACGGCCCGCTCCAGCACGTGTTGATCTCGAAAGAAGAACGTGAATGCCAATGTCATTACCTCTCTGCATCCTGGCGTAACGACCGCTTAGCGTGCGCTACGCAACGCTTCGCAGGTGAGATTCACTGTCCGCTCCGTATCGAGAACGAGCAGCAGCCGATCTTTCAGCTTGTAGACGCCGCGAATAAGATCCCGCGCGGCGGAATCGAGGTTCTCCGGCGGCCGCTCGTAGGTAGCGTCGTCCACATCCAGCACGTCCCCGATCTCGTCGACCAGCAAACTCACGGCGCCCTCGTCGGTGCGGACCACCATGTTGGTCGGCTCTTGGTCCGCGGCGCGTGGCGGCAACTTCAGCCGCCGCCGCATATCGATTGCTGTGACGATCTGCCCGCGCAGGTTGATGAGCCCCTCAATGACCTCCGGGGCTTTGGGCACGTGGCTCATCTGCTGGAAGCGCAACACCTCCTGAACGCTGTGAACATCGACACCGAAAAATAGGTCGGCCACAAAAAACGTTGAGAATTGTCCGCTGGTCTGCTTAAGCTCGAATTTAGGAATTGCGATATCGCTTGCCATGGGTTATTTCTCCTCTCCCGCGCATACTGGCTCCATTTCGGTCGAAACCGTCGCCGAAGCCAAGCGCGCCACCGACTCTAGCATGGCTTCCCGCTCGAACTTTGCTCGGCAGTCCTGGAAACCCGCCGCCTGCGCGGCGGTTGACTGGACTGGGTCGATCGAATCAGCCAGCGCCAGGACGGGGATTTGTTTCCACTCCGGCCGCTCGCGCATGGCCTCGAGCAGCGTCGCGCCGCCGTTGGGCGGGAGGTCCTGCGCCGCCACAACAACGTCTATCGGTTCCTGCTCCATCCTGCGAATCGCCTCGTTCTGATTCGCGGCTTCCCGAACCCGGTAACCCTCCATGTCCAGACCGCTACGGATCAGGCCTCGCGAAAACGCCGAGGCTTCGGCGACGAGGATGTTTTTGCCGCTTGCAGGCCCGTCGGCACCCTCGAACCAAGCCTCCGCAGAGGCCTGAAGGATATGGTTGAGATCCAGGAAATCCGTTACCCGCTTCCCCACCACACCCGAGCCGAGCAGTCCTTTGCGGGTCGACTTCTGCCGAATCGTCACCGCCTCTTCGAAAACATCGAGGATCTCGTCGACCACCACACCCACACTGCGGTTGTTGTTGTTGAACACTATCACCTGCACCGGATCGGACGCCTGGTTATGGCTGGGGGTGCCGGGTTCCAGTAACGACCGCAAAGGCACCAGGGGAAGGATGCGGTTCCGGTATTGCACCACTGGGCATCCGCTCGCATGCTCTATGGAGCTTCGCGGAAACTCTTCGAGCCGGGCAACGAGAGAGAGTGGCACCGCCAGTCGGTCGAAGGAACCAGCCCGGAACAACAGCAGACGCTTCTGTTCGATCCTCGCCTGCGATTTCTGTTCCGCCTCCGCGCGGCTCTGCTCACGGGATTCGGTGAGCACCCCGGCGCTCTCGCCGATACCGAGCACATCGAGGATGAGAGCCACGCGGCCATCGCCCATGATCGTAGCGCCGGCGTACACCGTGAGTCCTTTCAACTGCTTGCCCAAAGGCTTGACCACGATTTCCTGTGTGTCGTTGATCCCGTCCACCACCAGGCCGAACTGTCGGTCTTCCGCCTGTAATACCACCATGCTGACTACATCAGCCTGCTCGCTCAATTTCAGCCCCAGCACCTCATTGAGATAGGCGACCGGCAAGAGGCTCCCGCGCCGGCGATAGACTGGCGTTCCATGCACATGCTCGATGCGTTTTTCTGACGAATCTCCCTCCAAGCAAACCAGCTCCAACAGGCTGACCTGAGGAATGACGAACCGTTCCCCTCCGCTCGTAATCACTAGGCCAGGAATGATCGCCAGAGTGAGAGGAATTTTGAGCTTGACCGTGGTTCCCTCGCCGGGCCGGCTGAAAACGTCGACGATGCCACCGATCTTTTCAATGTTGGACTTCACCACATCCATGCCGACCCCGCGTCCTGAAACATTGGTCACCGTCTGAGCTGTCGAGAATCCGGGCAGAAAGATCAGGTTCAGCACCTCGCGATCGCTCAGCTTCTCCACCTGTTCTGGCCGCAGAAGCCCCTTCTCCACTGCCTTCTGTTTGACACGCGCAACGTCAATCCCCGCCCCGTCATCGCCGATTTCAATGTTGACCTGTCCGCCTTCGTGATAGGCGCGAAGAGTCAATTTGCCTTGTGCCCGCTTGCCAGCCTGCGTCCGCACTTCCGGCGGTTCAATACCGTGGTCGCACGAATTGCGAACCAGGTGCACCAAAGGGTCTTTGATCGCCTCGATGATGGTCCGGTCCAGTTCCGTACCGGTGCCGTCCATTTCCAGCTCAATCTGCTTCCCAAGCGACACCGCCATGTCGCGCACCACTCGCGGCAGACTGTTCCAGACCATGCCGATTGGTTGCATACGCGTCTTCATGACGCCCTCTTGTAGCTCACTGGTAATCAGGTTCAGGCGCTGCGATGTAGCATTGAGTGCGGCATCTTCCCGCTCGGTGTTGAATTGCAGTATCTGGTTTCGGGTAAGCACCAACTCCCCCACCAGATCCATGAGCTTGTCCAGAAGCCCAACACCCACGCGAATATTGGCGTCGGTCGCGGCAGACGGCTTCGCGCCGTTCTTTTCGGGTTTCCTTCCTTCAGGGGTCTCGCCGGAGCCGCTCTCGCCCTGAGTTTTCGTGAGAGGAGCGGGCACCAAATCGGAGTTGGTTTGACTCTCGACCTTCCCCGGCGACTGCGCCGCTTGGCGCAACCGCTCAACGAGATTCTCAAAACGCTCCGGACCTTCTTCTCCGTTCGCTTCGATAGACGCCAATACTGTGCGCGTGGAGTCGACCGTTTCCAGAATCAGCGATATTAGAGACGGGGTAAGTTTTCGCTTACCATCGCGCAACTGACTTAGAAGGCTTTCCGCCTCATGGGTAATTCGCTCCAGCGTCGAAAACGCGAAGAAGCCGCATGTACCCTTGATCGTGTGAATGGTGCGGAAGATGCTGGCCAGCAACGCCGCGTCCTCCGGCTGCTTCTCCAATACAACGATTTCCTGATCCAGCCGCGAGAGGTTTTCATGACTCTCGACGAGGAATTCATGAATGACATCCTGATCTTGCATGCGAGTGTTCTCCACGGAGCCAAAAGCGGCTCTTGACAGCTCATGAGCTGGTTCGGACCTTACGAGTTGAGAGGCCTGACGGAAACCTGCAGAGAATAACCACGGCCGGTTTCAAGTCTCTCCCACTTTCATCGGATTTTGGTCAGAGTTCATCTATGAATAAATGCTGAAAAAACTGTGAGAATATGTGTTGAGCATTGTAGGACGATACCTACAGAGACTATGTAAAGGCATTTGAGTCATGGATTCGAAGCGAATGTCGGACAGCGTGGAACAAGTGCGGCCAAGCCTGTTGCGGCGGAACGTCACGCGCCCATTGTCGCACTGGTAATGGGAAATTGCGACGCATATGCCTGAAGCGCCAGCAGTTTATTCAGCTCCGCTTAGGGAATCGATAACCATTTCCGGGCCACCCGAGTCGCTTTCATTTGCAATACACAGGCATCTTTCGGTGACTCTTCTGCAGTGATCCGCCCTTCTTCGATGAGCTTTTTCATCAGCTTGCTGGTCCTTGTTGATATCGTTGCAACTGCTACGAGATCAACGGTCGCCGGTACACCAAGCTCGATGAGGCGAATCAATGGTCGCGGCACATTCCCTCGATGGGAGTCAGGTTCGGCGAGACCCGTACGAATGGGATTCGGGAGGCCTTTGGATGCGGATTACGTTCGACGGATAATCGAGGCATGGTAACTACATCTAACACACGAGTATTATTTGCCGAGCTTCCCACCGAAGTTCGGGTGCTGTTTTACATCCACTCAATGTCAGCGTGGGAATACCACTGTAACCGGTCTCACACGCCGGCAGAGATTTACCGCGATCTGGAGACAATCTGGAACGCCGAGGGATTCACTCCGAAGGATCTGCGGGACTGGCAACGCATGTCCACGCTCTTGGAGACCGAGCTTAGCAAGCGCATCCCGCA
>CAYQSI010000100.1:0-10554 GCA_964420185.1 uncultured Occallatibacter sp.
GAGAAGGCCTGTGGTGATATAGACCGAGCCGTTGGGCAGGGCGAAAGCGTTGACCTTAGCGTCGCGAAGGACAAGGAAGCGATACGTGACCTTTTCGGGCACGGGCCGGTCACCGAGGACACGGTTGCCCGTAGCGTCGATATATGCCTGCACTCCGGGATCGTGAAGCACCAAGCCTCTCTTTTCAAACTCGGCGTCGAGGGCGTCGGCCTCAGCGAGAAGGTTGTAATCAACCTTTGTAAACTTGAAAGCAGTGACGGGGCCTTCGGAAACATAAACGTGTACGGGGGCGGGCTGAGGCGGAACGGATGGCTGTTGCGCTTCCAGAAGCCCTGAAATAACGAAGATGAAAACTATCGAAAGAGTCCTGGACATTTGGTCACCTTGCGGCCGCGTACGAAGAATTGGACCCAGGAGGATCGGTAAAATCATCCTTCAATGAGGAAATTTGCGCAAGGGGAAATCTTTTCCAATGCAAGATGAGCCAAAAGGATTAGCTACACGTTGGGAAGTGAACGCCAGCGTGCATCAGCAGAGGAAATGATTTTGGAGGCGATTCGCTACTTTGCCCAACAACAAATAACGCGTACTTGGTGTATCACTGCCTACTCGTTAGTTCCCAGTTGATAAACTTCCCAGCACATCTTCACATGGCAAGGGCTCGACTATTTAGGCGAGAACCGAACTTTTTGGATAAGACGGACGAGTGACCCACTTTTCAGGCAAGCCCCCCCCGAGGGACGCTTTTCTGACCTCGCGCCGGAAATCCCGCCTTTTTCCGCCGCCTGTTTATCCCCACTGGAACTCGCAGTATGATGAATAAAGCACGTGCGCCTCGGCCAACTGAGTAGGAAGCGCGCCAGATCAGTTTGGTTCAGCCGGGAGAGAAAGCCGGAAAGTGTCTCCACCGTCCGTTCATCCCGATGCTGTCTTCCTCAACATTCCCTACAACAGAGATTTTCAGAAGTTAAATCTCACCTTGACCGTAAAGAGCAAAGCATGACTTCCACCATCGGCGTATTCGATTCCGGATTCGGCGGCCTCACCGTGTTGCGCGCGCTGGTGGCCCGGATGCCGGGCGCGCGCTTCGCCTTTCTGGGCGACACGGCGCGGTTGCCCTACGGCTCCAAATCCCGGCGCACCATCGCCCGCTACGCCGCCCAGAGCGCGCAATTCCTGGTCAAAGAGCAAGGCGCCGAGTTCCTGGTGATCGCCTGCAACACGGCCAGCGCACTGGCTCTGGACGCCATTCAGGACGCGGTGCCCGTGCCCGTGCTGGGTGTGATTGAGCCGGGCGCCGAGGCTGCCCGCGCCGCCTCCCGCACCGGCGACGTGCTGGTCATCGCCACTGACGCCACCGTGCAGAGCCACGCCTACGCGGCCGCCTGCCGCGCGCAGGGGCTGCGCGCCTTTGAAATGGCCTGCCCGCTGCTGGTTCCCCTGGTCGAGGAGGGATGGACCAATCATCCGGTCACCGCCGAAGTCATCCGCATTTATCTTGCGGAACTGAAAGCCAAAGCCGCCGCCCAGGGCATGAACCCCGACACGCTGGTGCTGGGCTGCACCCACTACCCGCTGCTGCGGCCGCTCTTCGAGCGCGCCGTGCCCGCCGGTATGCGCGTTATCGACTCCGCCGAGGTCACCGCCGAGGCTGCCGTGCGCCTCTTCGGCCAACAGCCCGCTGAAGCTCTCCCGCCGGACGCGCAAATCCGCTGCTTCGCTACCGATTCCGTTGAGAAGTTCGAGCGGCTCGGCTCCCGGTTCCTGAACCAGTCCGTAGGGAAGGTCGAGCTTGTGGACCTTGGCGGCTGATATTCTGAAAGATATGTCCGGTGTCCCCAAAACACGGACCATGGAGGAAAGAAACAAGCATGATCAATCTGGCGGGTAAGACGGCCGTGGTCTTCGGGCTGGCCAACAAGCGTTCCATCGCCTGGGGTATCGCCCAAAAGCTGCATGAGGCCGGCGCCACGCTGGCCATCTGCTATCAGAACGAGCGCATGAAGCTCGAGGCAGAGGACCTCATCAACGAGCTGCCCGGCGCGAGCGGCTTCCAGTGCGACGTCTCCAGCGACGAGCAGATTGAGACCCTTTTTGCCGCGCTCAAAGAGAAGTACGGCAAACTCGATATCCTCGTCCACGCCATCGCCTTTGCCCCTGCGGCGGAGCTGCACGGCGAGTTCATCGACACCACCCGCGAGGGCTTTCGCATCGCTCTCGACGTCAGCGCCTATTCGCTGATCGCCGTCAGCCGCGGCGCTGCCCCGCTCATGACCGATGGCGGCAGCATCATGACCCTCAGCTTCTACGCCGCCGAAAAGGTCGTTCCCAACTACAACGTCATGGCCGTCGCCAAGGCCGCTCTGGAATCCGCGGTCCGCTACCTCGCCTCGAACCTCGGCTCCAGAAACATTCGCGTCAACGCCATCTCCGCCGGCCCCATCAAAACCCTGGCCGCGCGCGGCGTCGGAGCCCTGGGCGATATGCTCAAGTCCCACGCCGACCGCGCCCCGCTGCACCGCAACGTGGACCAGTTGGAAGTGGGCGGCACGGCCCTTTTTCTGGCCAGCGACCTCTCCAGCGCCATCACCGGTGAGATTATGTACGTCGATTGCGGCTATAACATCATGGGTTTCTAAGGGATTTGTGATCATCGCCAATGCGATGGAGTATGTTATACGTTAACTTCTTTTTGAGGGCGTCATCATGCAAGGAAAGTTGGAATTACTGCTGGGGCCGATGAGAAGCAACAAGACCGCGGAACTTTTGCGGCGCGCAGATATGCGGCGCCAGTACGCCAGCCAATATGTACTGGTCCTCAAGCCCAGCGACGACACCAAGGGCGGGCCGGGAGTTGTGGAGAGCCGGAATCCCATGGGCCATGGCAAGATGAATGCCCTGGAATTCAACTCCAGCGACCCGTGGGAAGTTCTTCAGTGTATCGCCGACAAGGAAAAAGTAATCGGGAAACGAGTCGAGTGCGTTGCCATCGACGAAGGGCAATTTGTGGAAGGGCTCTTCTCTTTCAGCAGGTACCTGCTGGATGCAGGCCATGATGTTCTCGTCGCCGGGCTGGATCTGGACTTCCGGGCGATTCCCTTCGGAGAGATGCTCAATCTGACGTGGTTTGTGAACGCATACGGCGGCAGTGTTACCGAATGTATTGCGTACTGCGCTTGCGGGAACAGGGCCTTTTACTCGCAAAGGCTGATCGATGGACAGCCAGCGCCCTATGACAGCCCCGTCAAAGTGGCCGGCGATTCCTACGAACCGCGCTGCGCGGAGCATTTTGTGCTGCCGGGACGCCCTCACTAAGCGAAAATCTTGCGCTTCCAAGCAGAATGCGCCGTTACTCCTTCAGCGTTACCGTAATCCTGCGCGCATCGCCGCCAGCGGAAGTAATCGCAATTTCGCCGGTAGCTTTCTTGCGGATGCTCTTGAACTTCTCGCCCCACTCCACCAGCACCAGCGCGTCCGGAGTGAGCAACTCATCCAGCCCCAGAGTTTCCAGTTGCCGCTCGCCTTCCAGGCGATAGACGTCCAGGTGAAAGAGCTTCACCCGCTTGCCATCGCGCTCGCCGTCGTACTCGTGCAGCAACGTGAACGTCGGACTGGTCACCTCGTCGGGTTCGGCGGCATCCAGCGCCTGGGCAATGCCCTTCACCAGCGTGGTTTTACCGGTGCCCAGGTCGCCGCGCAGCAGCAGCAGTTGCGGCGGCACCAGCAGGCGGGCCAGCTTGCGGCCCACTTCGATGGTGTCCGCGCCGCTCATGGTAGTGAACTCATGCATCCGGGCGGATTCGGGAGGGGCGGCATTGATCATTGGGCATCCTCGTGAAAGGCCGCGGCCGATAAAAACTCCGCCGGCAGCCCCTGCAACCAAAGATACCCGGTCGGACCGCCTGTGTGAAAATGAAAAGCCCTCGGAAGCTGAGGAAGACTGTCTGTGGCCAGCAGCGTGTGCTCATCAGCGGCACGCACGGCCAGGTCGGCGGCCAGCCCGTGCAGATAAACCGCCGCCTCAATGGCCCGTGCGGAGTCTGATGGATGCTGCGCCAGCAGGCCCGCAATCAGCCCGGTGAGCAGGTCGCCGCTGCCGCCCTTGGCCATTCCGGGATTGCCGGTGGTGTTGACGGCCACGCGGCCGTCGGGGTGGGCGACGAGCGTGCGCGCGCCCTTGAGAACCACCGTGACGCCGGTGCGCTGGGCGAAGCCTCGCGCCACCTCAAGCCGGTTAGCCTGCACCTCGGCCACCGGAATGCCAACCAGCCGCGCCATTTCGCCGGGATGCGGCGTGAGCACCACTGTGCGCCCCCCTTTGGCAACTTCGCTCAGCTTCTCCAGTTCCACCGGCTTGGCCGCCAGCATGTTGAGCGCATCAGCGTCGATCACCGTTGGAATTTTGGTGGCCAGCAGCAAGCCCAAAGTGAGTTGGATAGCCTCAGGACTTTGGCCCAGACCGGGACCAATGGCCAGCACGGTCTTCCCGGCGGTGAGCGCGGCCAGCACCTCCGGAGCGAGGTTCTCCGCCAAGATTTGACCCGCTGCATTCGCAACCAGCGGCCAGGTCATCAACTCCGGCGCAATGGCCGCCACCAGCGGCAGCACCGGCGCTGGAACGGCAGCCGTCACCAGGCCTGCTCCGGCTCGCAACGCACCCAAAGCCGCCATGGCAGGCGCGCCGGACTTGCCAACCGAGCCGCCCACGACCAGCACATGACCGAAGTTGCCCTTGTTGGCTGCTGCCGGACGGTGCGCCTGGGTAAGCGCAAGCGCCGAGCCTGCCCACGTCAGATTCAGCGAGTCGGGGCCCAGGGCAGAGAGCACCGCCTCTTCGGGAGAGCCAATCGGCGCAACCACGATGGGCTGCGACCAACGCCGGGTCAACTGCCCAAATACGTGCGCCGGCTTGGGCGCGGTAAAGGTGATGACAGCATCCGTGGGGAAGACCGGCCCGGCTAGCGTGGCTGTGGTTGCATCCGCCGGCCAGCCGGAAGGCAAGTCGATTGCGAGAATGGGAGCCTTGCTGGCCTTCACCCACTCCTGCGCTGCGGCGGCGAGCCCTTTCAGCGGCGGCTTGAAGCCGGTACCCACGACGGCGTCCAGAATCAAATCGGCCTCAAGCGCGGTTTTGTGCTGGGCCAGATCTTCGGGCGCCTCGATGATATGGACGAGCCCATGCGGCGGGCTGGTGAGTTCACGCCAGGCCGCGGCCGCATCGCCGGTGAGCCCTTGGCGCGCGCCGAGCAGCAGCGAAGTCACCTCCAGACCAGCCGAGGCCAACCGGCGCGCCGCCATCATGCCGTCCCCGCCGTTGTTGCCGCGGCCGCACAGCACTGTGATCCGCCGCGCCAGCGGAAACTGCTCCCGCGCAAAGGCCGCCACCGCCGCCGAGGCCGCCCGCATCAACTCCAGCGAAGGTACATCGAACCGCTCAGTGGTCAGGCGGTCGCAAACC
The DNA here is from genome assembly GCA_964420185.1 of uncultured Occallatibacter sp. Lineage (GTDB taxonomy): Bacteria > Acidobacteriota > Terriglobia > Terriglobales > Acidobacteriaceae > Telmatobacter. Next base: position 5,459 of record CAYQSI010000100.1, read on the forward strand.
TGCATCTCGGCTGCTGATAGAACATGCATGGAAACATGGTACGACAGGGCACAGGGATTGGATAAAAGAGACGAGCCGGATTGGCGACAACCAAGTTTTCTTTTGGCGGCAAGGACGTTCAGCAGGGCTCATCACGTCGCGCGCTACTTCTCGTGCAGAACACCAATTGTGACCATCCACTTATCCACCAACTCAGGCCATGAGGTTACGGGAAGATTGGTGCGCCGCAAGCCAAAGGCATGGCCTCCCTGTGTGTATAGGTGCATTTCGACTGGAACTCCGGCCTGCTTTAACCCGGCATAGTAAGAGAGGGCTTGCTCAACGCCGTCTACCTCGTCGTCTTCGTTCTGTAGAAGAAAGGTTGGCGGTATCTGCTTCGAAAGATGGTTCTTCACATCCTGCTGGAGAGCGAAACTGTTCTCGCCAACGGCAAGATGACCGGGGTAGATCGCTATGGCGAAGTCCGGCCGGCAACTCACGTCATCAGTTGCGTCCACGCGGGGGTAAACGCGCTTCTCGAAATGAACGCTCGTAGCCGCTACAAGGTGGCCGCCCGCAGAGAAGCCGATAACGCCAATCTTCCGCGGATCGACGTGCCACTCAGCAGCATGAAGCCGGGTTAGGCTGATCGTCCTCTGTGCGTCGTCCAAAGCTTGCGGAGCCTTGGGATATGCGCCTGACTTCGGCAGCTTCTCTGAACCTGGAACGCGATATTTCAAGAGCACGCAAGTGATGCCTCTTGTTGTAAGCCAGTCGCAGATTTCGGTACCTTCCAAATCCATAGCGAGGATCTGATACCCCCCTCCTGGAAAGACAACGACGGCAGCTCCGGTGTTCTCAGTCTTTGGAGGGTAGACGGTCATCGTTGGCACAGAAATGCGCTCATCTGAGATCCAGGGCTTACCTGCCACGAGTTCATCCTCAACCTTCACGGAGTACTCCGGACCGTCGTAAACGACAGGATCGGGCGCGGCTCCGGGCCAGATCGGGATTTGCTGGTGACCCGGCGACGGTTGCCATGGCGAAAGATGTTGTTGAGCGACAGCATTCACGCTGAAAACAGCCGCCGTCAAAGCATGCACGGCCAGCGTGCGGAAGGAACGCGACATGACGACACCTCTGCAGCTCCGCACCGGCAGGAAACGGTCTGGGCTGCCTTCTCTTTTGGGAATTGTGTGTGCGACCAGAATGGGTGATCGCATTCAAAGAATAAGGCGTACGGAGGGAAGCCTCATTAACGAAGCTGGTTCATGGCCTGTGAATTACACGAGATGCCGGGCGGCTGCGCCCAGTCTGATCGGCTGTTTTCCTCGATCCATAAGAAAGCTGAGGGCTGCGCGGGGTTCGGGGCAGGCGACCTTCTTCGTTGATTAGTCCTGATATGTTGGCCAGTGTCCATCGAAGATCTGTCCTCTGGCTCACCGGCACATCAGGATGAGAAGCCACCCGTTCAGGCTGGCAATCAGCACGGCGACAAGCCAGGCCAGCGCTTGCAGCCAGGGGGCATTCACAAACTCGCCCATCTTCTTGCGGCTGCCGGTAAACAGCACCAGCGGAATCACGGCAAAGCTCAACTGCAGCGACAGAATCACCTGGCTCAGAATCAGCAGATTTTCCGTGCCCTGCTCGCCGGTGACCGCGACCACGATGATGGTGGGAATAATGGCCAGCGAGCGCGTGATGAGGCGGCGCAACCACGGAGAGAGCTTGAGGTGGATGAAGCCCTCCATCACCACCTGTCCGGCCAGTGTGCCGGTGATCGAGGAGTTCTGACCGCTGGCCAGCAGGGCGATGGCAAACAGCGTGCTGGCTCCAGCCGCGCCTAACAGAGGGCTGAGCAGTTTGTAGGCGTCCTGAATGGCCGCAACCTCAAAGTGACCGCTGCGATTGAAGACCGCCGCGGCCACCATCAGAATGGCCGCATTCACAAACAGGGCCACGGTGAGCGCCAGCGCGGAATCGATGTTGGCCATGGTGATGGCCTCGCGCTTGCCCTTGGGCGTGCGGTCATATTTGCGGCTCTGCACAATGGAGGAATGCAGATAGAGATTGTGCGGCATCACCGTCGCGCCGAGAATCCCGATGGCGATGTAAAGCATATCGGGGTTGGTGACGATGGAGGATGTGGGGATGAATAGATTGTGCAGCGCCAGCCCATACTCCGGGCGGGAGAGGATCATCTGCACGCCGAACATACCTACGATGGTGCCGATCAGCGCGATGACCAGCGCCTCAATATAGCGGAAGCCCCAGCGCTGCAACACCAGAATCAGCAGCACGTCGAGCCCGGTAATCAGTACGCCGTAGAAGAGCGGAATGTGGAAGAGCAGTTCCAGCGCAATGGCTGAACCGATAACCTCCGCCATGTCGCAGGCGGCGATGGCGATTTCGGCGAAGATCCACAGGACATAGCTCACCTTGGGGCCGTAGCTCTGGTGGCACATCTGCGCCAGGTCGCGCTCAGTGGCAATGCCCAGCTTGAGTGACAGGCTTTGCAGAAGAATGGCCATCAGGTTCGATGCCATGATGACGAACAGAAGCGTGTAGCCGAAGCGCGAGCCGCCTGCGATGTCGGTGGCCCAGTTGCCAGGGTCCATGTAGCCAACAGAAATCAAAAATCCGGGGCCCAGAAACCCAAGCAGCCGCCGCCAGTACTGCGGCGAGCGGGAGACGCTCACCGTGGCATGGACCTCCGGCAACGAGGGTACCTGGTGCTCGGGACCCGGAGCGAGGCCGGGGAGAACAGGCAATGGGGCGAAGTCGGTCGTACTCATACAATTGAGTATGCCACAACTAGTTAACCATAGTTAACAACTTTTTATTTTGAATTCCTACGAAATTTCCGGCCGGAGCCAAACCGCCTCCGCTGCCGGGCGCTCAACCATAATAATTCCTGTAGGTAGCTCAATCGAAGCGGTTTGTTCGCGGTCCTTGCTGACCACACGCAGGCCCTGGCCGGGGCCGATTCCGTTGGCGTGCAAAAAAAGCAGCAGTTTGGGGTCGCGCTCCTGAAGGCTGACCACCGTATAGCGCCGGCCCTCTATCGCCTCCCAAAGCGGCGTCTCGCCGCGCTGCTTGCGCTGGGCCGGACTCTCCGGCAACACCTGGTTGCCGTGCGGACAGGCTCCGCCCTCGCCCAGCTTTTCCTTGAGTTTTGCTTCAAAAACAGGAGAGACGGCGTGTTCCAGCCGCTCAGCCTCCTCGTGAATCTCGTGCCACTCCATGCCGAAGATTTCGCTCAACATGCGCTCGATCAGGTGGTGGCGCAAGGCGGTGCGATAGGCGGTCTCGCGCCCGGTCGCGGTCAACCGCACAATGCCGTCGGCACCCACCTCGACGTAGCCGTCGCGCTTCAGCCGCTTCAGCGCCATGGTCACCGCCGGCGCTGACACCTCCAGCCAATGCGCCACCAGCGCCGGAATCACCTCGCGCCCCTCGGCCTCGGCTTCAAGGATGGCCTTGAGGTAATTCTCCTTCGAAACGTGGATCGCGTCTTTCATCGCTTGACTGCAATCAGTCTATACGGAAGAACCGCTTTCGACTGCTGGCTTCCAGTCTTGGGCTCCATCTCGAAAAAGAAGCGCGGCACGCGCCAAAAGCGAAAGCCCCCAACCTAAGTTTCAAGGCCAGGGGCTTTCGCTAAAAGCTAGCAGCTAAAACTACTCCATCACTTCACATGCACTTTCGGCTCGACCGACAACCCCGGCCTGAGCTCGTGGTTGGGGTCTTCTCCTGCCGGATTGGTGAAGTCGATGCGCACCGGAATGCGCTGGACGACTTTGACGTAGTTGCCGGTGGCGTTTTCCGGCGGGAAGAGCGAGAGCACTGACCCCGTTGCGCCGCCTATCTGGGTCACCTTGCCGTGATAGGTCTTGCCGGTGGAGTCAACGTCGATATCGACCGCTTGACCCGCGGCCATGTGACGGAGTTGGGTCTCCTTGAAGTTGGCTGTAACCCACAAGCCCTCAAGAGAAACCAGCGTAAGCACATTCTGGCCGGGTGCCAGGTTTTGGTTGATCTCGATGCTCTTGCGGGTGATGATGCCGGCCGTGGGAGCTACGATCTTGGTGTAGCTCAGGTTGAGTTTGGCTTGGTCGAGTTGGGCCTGCGCCTGGGCCACCTGCGCCTGGGCCTGCTTGGCGCGGGCACTCTGCGCGGCCACCTGCTGGGGTCCGGTCTGGGCATACTTCAATCCGGCCAAGGCTTGGCTCTCATGCTCGCGGGCAACCTTCACGCCTTCGCTGGCAGCCTGCTCGGAGTGGCGGGCGTCGGAGAGCGCGGCTTTGGCGGCATCGGCAGCGGCCACAGCCGAGTCAAACTGCTGCTTGCTGATGACGTCTTTCTCTACCAGCGGCTTATAGCGCTCCAGATCGGCCTGGGCTTTGATGTTGTTCGCCTTGGCCTGGGCGACGCGAGCCTGCGCGGCTTCCAGTTGCTGTTGGGCCTGCGCGACCGCGGCGCGAGAGCCGCTCAGATTCGCGTCGGCCGAACTCAGATTGCTGCCGGTGTTCACTGTGGTGATAGGCACATTCACGTCGGCCGCCGCGGCGTTGGCTTGAGCGCTGGACAGAGCCGCCTCGGCGTTCTCCACCGCGACTTGATAATCTGCCGGGTCCAGTTCAGCAATCACGTCGCCAGCCTTGACCATCTGGTTCTCATCGACGTAGACCTTGGCGACCTGGCCGCTGATGCGCGCGCTCACCTGGATCAGGTGGCCGTTCACCTGCGCGTCGTCAGTGTTCTCGCTATAGGTGGAGCGCCACCAGATTCCCATGGCAACCAGCACGACGACCGCAATGACGGCGATGATAATGCCTTTGCGGCGGGATTGCGGCTGCGCCATATCCAGGTCTTCGTCCGGCTCCGTTGGAGTCGGTGTTGGGATTGAATCCGCCACGGTTACTTTCCTCCCAGATAATTCTTGTAGTTTTCGCCTGCTCCCAGGGCACGGGCTAGGCTGAGCTTGGCCACATTGTGCCGGTAGAGGCTGGTCACGTATTGATCGTTGGCCTGGGCCACGGATTGCTGGGCCTGGCTGACAGCCAGATTGTCGCTGACGCCGTTGGCGTAGCGCTGCTGGGCCTCGCTGAGCGCCT
>CAYQSI010000101.1:0-10537 GCA_964420185.1 uncultured Occallatibacter sp.
TTCGCGCCACCATCCCCGGCGTCGTCCTGCGCACCTCCTTCATCGTCGGCTTCCCCGGAGAAACTGCCGAAGACATAACCATTCTCGAAGACTTCGTAAAGGAAGCAAAATTCGACTGGCTCGGCGTCTTCAGCTATTCCGACGAAGAAGGCTCCGGCGCGTTCTCGCTCGACGCCAAGATTCCCAAGCGCACCATCGAAGCCCGCAAGCGCCGCCTGATGAAGCTCCAGCAGTCCATCAGCAAGCGCGCCAAACAACAGTGGGTGGGCAGCGAGTTAGTTCTGCTCGCCGAAGGCGAAAGCGAAGAGACGCCGCTCCTGTGGGAGGGCCGCACCCAGTTCCACGCCCCCGAAATCGACGGCAAACTCTACATCAACGACTTCGGCAACTTGGAATCCCTCGAACCCGGCCGCTTCTACAAAGCCCAAATCACCGAAGCTCACGAGTACGACGTTGTGGCACGCGTCGTCTCCGGCCCGCTGTAAAATTCCTTCGCTTGATTCGTCTACAATCCGCATCGCCCTGTAATCGAGCCATACCCCGGAAAAACTCTCTGGTAACCAGGTTTGGTTACGAATGAGCGATTAGTTTCCCTGATTACTTTATCTAACTTCATCAGCCCGTTCAACTTTCGCGATGATAAAATTTCTCATATTCTGCTTCCGGCGCCGTATCCCGCACTGGATCCCTGAGCCGCGTCAAGCATAATGGCACTCCCGGAGATAGATGGGACCGAAGAGGCCGACCACAAGATGACCATGGCAGCCGGTTGCGCCACCAACAATGAACATCACGTCATCGTTGCTGGCAGTGTGCCCATGGAGAAATCGGCTATCTTCCCCACGCAGAAAAAGGTCAGCCTCCCGGCCTTGCTGGTGGGGGTATTGTGGCGCGGTCTTACTCACGTCGGAACGCACCGCCAACTTCTTCGCTTCCTCCTCAGGATTCCGGCCTACACCGAGTTTGTTTTCAGCAGCCCCAGCTTTACCTTCAAATATCTCACCAAGGACTATCTGGTCAAGGACTTCACGGTAGCCGATCGTGCCTCTTGCTTCATCCACCACTACAAGCGCTTGCATCTGGCTCTGCCCGATGGCCTTCTACGCCTGATTTTGCAAAAGGATGTGGTTCTCCTCGAAATCTGTGAAGCCTCCCATCGCTTTACCATCACCCTGGGCTTGTCCAGACCCTACGATCAAGAAGGCGAACTCTCCCTCGACCTGCGCGTGGATGACGAAATCGTTTTTATTCTCGCCTTCACCATTGTTCCTGGATCGGTAGTTCGTTCCCCGGCAGCGGAGATTCTCTTGATCTCCCGCCTCCAGGGCGTCAAGGGAACCTACCCTCCCATCTCTGTTGCAACTAAAACTCTGCACGACGTTGCTCCGGACGCGATGCTTCTCGCCGCTCTCCAGGGCTTTGCGAACGCATTCCAGATCAGCGAAATCGCGGCTGTTTCCGCCGTCATGCAAAGCAGTTACAGCGAAGACGCCGCCGCTGTATTCAGGCAAGCTTACGACCATTTCTTCGCCGGGCTGGAGATACCAAAAAATCCGGCTGGCTTCTACTCCACACCTGTTCCAATTCAAGGAAAACCGCTCTCATCCATCAAGCAAGGCCATAAACTCCGAACAAAGGAAAAACGCGCATTCAAGCAACAGGTTCAGGTAGCCTGTGCCGCCTTCTTCGAGGAGTTCGCGCCCGCTGCCGCGCATAAACTGCCTGTCTAACGACGCATCGCCCTGCCGCAGCCCCCGCCCCGCCCTGTACCATAATCATTGAAGACTGCCCCTGGGCAGCAATACAAACGATGGCCACAAAGAAAAAATCCGTAAACCTGCTCCACTGCCCCACCTGCGGCATGTTGGTGCGCCACACAGACGAGGACTTCCCTTTCTGCAGTGACCGCTGCCGCAAGATCGACCTCGGCAAATGGGCGATGGGCGTCTACAAGATCAGCTCGCCCATCCTCGACCCCGAAGTCCTCGAAGACCTCGGCGCTCTGAACGCCAATGGAGAAAACGATGACGAGTAGCCCCGAGCCCAACGCCCCACCCCCCACCACCCGCAAGACCTTCTGGGCCTGGATGGTCGCCACCTTCTTCGGCGCAGGTTTCGGCAAGCCCGGACCCGGAACCTGGGGTTCGGTGGCCGCCGTACTGCTGTGGGCCGCCTACTCCTGGGGCTTCCATCCCGACCCGCAGACTCTGCTCCTCGTCCTCGTCGCTGGCATCGCCCTCGCGCTCATCTTCGGCATCCCCGCCTCCACCATCGTCGCCCGCGAATCCGGCATCCACGACCCCGGCTTTGTGGTCGTCGACGAGGTCGCCGGCCAGTGGATCGCCCTCCTCGGCTGCCGCGCCGATTGGCGCCACGCCCTCATCGCCCTCATTCTCTTTCGCCTCTTCGACATCACCAAGCCCTTCCCCGTCCGCCAGCTCGAAGCTCTCCCCGAAGGATGGGGCATTGTCCTCGATGATGTGGGCGCAGGGTTGTATGCTTTGGGTGTAGCATCGCTGTTACATTTGTGGATTCACTGAAATTGGTAGGCTGGGACTTCAGTCCCGGCACAAAGCCGATGGATTCAACGGGGGCTTTACAGACTGCGGAAAAACTCGTGGAATGTGTTTCAAAAAGACGCTTTGTGTCAGGGCACGACTTTAGTCGTGCCATAAGTGCCGCAAAATTAACGCGGGCTTTAGCCCCTGAGGTATGCTTTGGGGGATTTCGCACACAGTATCCCCGGTTTTCTGGAGTTCTGATAGGCCCGGCCGTTGGTAGAGGTCGAAGGACCTGCGGTTGCCTTTCGGTCAGCTCCGCGTCAACTTGAGTTAGGCAGGATAAGCCCATGCCCCGCACCAGCACCCAATCCGCCTCTGACCCCATCGCCGCGCCGCGCATCGACGACATTGTGCCCGCCGCCGCTCTGCCTGGAGGCGAGATCGAGTTGACCGGCGCAAATCTGGGACCGTTCAACTCCAGCCTGCCCACCGTCCTCGTGGACGGCGTGATGGCCCAGGTGCTGATGAGCCGCACCAGCCGCATGGCCCTCCGCGTTCCTGACGACGCCGCCACCGGCCTGGTCGAGGTTCGAAATCCCGCCGGCCCCAGCAACGCAGCCCCCCTGCGCGTGGCTCGCCAACTCTCCGAGGGTTTGCATCCGGTCACCAGCCCGGCCGTCAGCCGTTCGGGCATGATCTACGCCACCATCTCCGGCCAGCGCGGCAAGCAGACCCCGGTTTCCATCGTGCGCGTCAGCCCCGACGGTCGCGGAACTCCCTTCGTCACCGGCATCCTCAACCCCACCGGCCTGGCCTTCAATCCCGACGGCGACCTCTTCGTCACCTCGCGCGCCGAGGGCAACGTCTACCGCATCGACGCCGCCGGCGAACCCGTTCTCTACGCCGAAGGCATGGGCGTGGCCACTGGCGCGGCCTTCGACGCCGAGGGCAACCTCTTTGTCGGCGACCGCAGTGGCACCATCTTCAAAATCAATCCCGAACGCCAGATCTTCGTCTACGCCACCCTCGAGCCCAGCCCCGCGGCTTATCACCTGGCCGTCGACGCCGCCGGCACGCTCTACGTTACCGGACCCACGCTCTCCTCGAACGACGCCATCTGGGCCATTGACACCCACGGCGACGCCCGCGTCTGGTACCGCGGCCTGGGCCGTCCCCAGGGCTTGGCGCTCTCCAGGGAGGGCGACGTCTACGTGGCCGCCTGCCTCCATGGCCGCCGCGGACTGGTGCGCGTCACTCCGCAAGGCGAAGCAACCCTCGTGCTCTCCGGCGTCAACCTCGTCGGCCTGGCCTTCTCCCCCCTCGGCACCGCCATTCTCGCCACCAACGAAGCTGTTTATGATGTGGACTTGGGAGTCGAAGGACTGAATCTGTTCTAAGTTTGCTGGGCGAGTGGTTGATCGGCCCCAAAATGATGAAACCGCCACAAAGAAGGGTACGCGCTTTAGCCCTTACATCAGGACAGACAAAATGGAAGGGGCTTTAACCCCCTGAGGAAATGTTTCTTGCGGAAATGGCCCCAATGCTGTGCACCCAGCCCCACCCTGCACCATGCCAAACTGTAAGCTGTAAGCTGTGAGCTGAAAGCTGCATTTATGAAATCTGAAATCATCGCCGTCGGCTCCGAGATGCTCACGCCCTTCCGCCAGGACACGAACTCCCTCTATCTCACGGAAAAGCTCAACGAGTTGGGCGTCACCGTAGCCTTCAAGACCATCGTCGGCGACCGCCGCAAGGATCTGGTCAACGCCATCGCCGCCGCCCTTGGCCGCGTGGATATTGTGGCGATCATGGGTGGCCTCGGCCCCACGGAAGACGACCTCACCCGCGAGGCGGTGGCTGAAGCTCTCTCGCTTACCCTGCGCCGCAGCGCCGACCAGCTCGCCGCTCTGGCCGCCCGCGCCGCCACGTGGCGCATACCCATGCCTCAGAACAACCTCAAGCAGGCCGATGTTCTCGAAGGCGCCACGCTTCTGCCCAACTCCAACGGCAGCGCCCCCGGCCAATGGCTCGACACCACCTGGCAGGGATATCGCAAGCTGCTCATGCTCGTTCCCGGCCCACCCAACGAGTGTCTCCCGCTCTTCGAAGCCGAGTGCATCCCCCGCCTGCGCGAAATTCTGCCCCCCCGAGCCATCGCCAAGCGCACCCTCCGCGCCGCCATGATCCCCGAGTCCCAGGCCGACAAGCTGCTGGCCCCCATCTACACCGCCTATGCCGACGTGGAAACCACCATCCTGGCCCACGCCGGCGATATCCAGCTCACCCTGCTCTGCTCCAAGACCAACGCCGCCACTGCCCAACAGCGCGTCGAAGAACTGGCCGGCCGCCTGGAAGAAGCTCTTGAAGACTGGCTCTACTCCTCGGGCGGCAACTCGTCCGACTCTCTGGAGCAGATCGTCCTCTACTATCTCGGCCTTCGCTCTGCCACGCTCGCCGTGGCCGAAAGCTGCACCGGCGGCATGATCGCCCAGCGCATCACCAGCGTCCCTGACAGCTCCCGCACCTTCCTGGGCGGGGCCATCGTCTACTCGAATGAATTGAAGACCGCCTTCGCCGGCGTACCTCCCGAGCTCATCGCCCAGCACGGCGCCGTCTCAAAGGAAGTGGCTGAAGCCCTGGCCACAGGCATTCGCCAGCGCACCGGCGCAACTCTGGGACTCGGCGTCACCGGCATCGCCGGTCCCTCCGGCGGCACCGAAGCCAAACCGGTAGGCCTGGTCCACATCGCCCTCAGCGACGGCCAGAAAACCGAGTCCGTCGAGCGCACCTTCCGCGGCGACCGCAACCGCATCCGCGAATACGCCACCCAGCAAGCCCTGGACCTCGTCCGGCGACGGCTCAGGTAAGACGTGGCACGCTACAACCATGCTTCGTCTTGAGCACGCCGGGTGTACCCGATCTCGCTTCCGAGAGTTGGGATTCCGTCCAATTTCCATCCAGGCTTTCCCAGCACCGCCGCTCAGATTACGCCGCCCGCTGAACCGGCCCCACGCGAATCTCGTTCTCCCGCTTCCGCGTCTGGGCAATCTCGTAAGCGGACTGCATCCGCATCAGCGTATCCATCTTCACGCCGAATGCCTTCTCGATGCGCAGCGCCATATCTCCCGAGAGACCGGCTTTGCCATTCAGCAAGCTGGACAACGCGGGTCGGGAGACGCCCAGCGCCGCAGCCGCAGCCGTCACAGATAAACCGGCCGGCTCAACTATCTCCGTCCGGATAAAATCCCCTGGATGGGGAGGATTCTTCATGGACATGGCGTTTTTCTCCTCTCTTCCTAGTGGTAATCCTCTGTAGCCTGTAGCTTAACACTTGTCAATCTTGCGCTGGGACGGCCCCCGACCTAGCTTCTGAGATCTGAGATTCCGTCCAATTTCCGCCTCTCTTCCCACCCTTCCATTCCCTGCAGATCGCCTCCGCCCTCCTGGGTTAACCGCCAATACGTGATGCTAATCACATAAAACCACCTTCTCCGGATGAAATCATAGCTTCACAGGCCATCAGACACACTTTTGACCGTTCATTCCCCGCTTTCATCCATGGAGGCCGCAAGTGAAGCTTGACCCGTCAGCATTCCTCGCCGACTCGGAGTTGATTCTGGCGCTCGAAGACCGTTCTACTGCAATCTCCTGCAGCGAAGATCACGTTCTCTTCAAGCAGGGAGAAATCCCTGCCGGGCTCTACATCCTCAATCAGGGCGAGACTACTCTCACCATGACATCGCCCAGCGGCGAGCAGATTATGTCCATTCAGGCGCGTGCCGGCGCTCTGCTGGGTCTGCCGGCGCTCATCGGCAACGAGCCCTGTACGCTCTCAGCCATCGCCCGCAACGGCGCACAGCTCAGCTTCATCCCCCGCGGCGAGCTCGTCAGCCTCATGCACGCTAGCCCGCTGCTGGCGCTCAAAATGCTCAAAGTGCTGGCCGCCGAGGTCCGCTCCGCCCGCCGCGCCCTGTCGGAAATTTAAGGGCCGTCGGGGCCCGCGCCGCCGTCGCGCCGGCCTCCTCCGCTGCCAGGGAAGCACGTAACCCGAAAAGCCTCCTCCGCGAACAGCTTTTTTCTGCGAAAATGGGGTCTGTGCAGAGATTCCATTAGGGTTGATGCGTATCTCGGCGACTTCGCGCCGCTGTTCCGTCAACTCCACGCCACTCAACGCCAAGGAGAAAGTTCATGAGCAATCCCGCACTGCACCACAAGATCACCTACATCGAGTTCACTACCACTGACATTGAACAGACCAGGAAGTTTTACTCGGCCGTCTTCGGCTGGAGCTTTCAGGATTGGGGTCCGCAGTATATCGGCTTTGAAGGCGCCGGCATCGATGGCGGTTTTGCCAAAGGCGATCCGCACGAGGCGCAAGCCAAGTCTGCGCCGCTGGTCATTCTCTACTCCGCGGACCTGAAGGCCACCGAAGCCGCGATTGTGGCCGCCGGCGGCGCCATCGTTGTGCCCACCTTCGAGTTTCCCGGCGGGCGCCGCTTCCACTTCTCCGATGGCGCGGGCAACCTGCTGGGCGTCTGGTCGGAGTAGATCGCGCAACCCAACATAGCCAGTTCATCCCGTGCGACCCACAAAGGCACCTTGCCCCATCCTTTCGCCTTTTTTCTGGCGAAGGGATGGGAAACCACAAAAGCCGAACGATCCGCGGTTGTTTTTCGGGATTACTTTATCGGGCGTGTTCGTTCAACAGCGCCGCCAGCGCCTCTTCCGGCTCGGGACGAACACGGAAGTCGGCGTAGGCCTCGGCGAAGAGGACCTTCCGGTCTTTTGCGATCACATAGGTTGCTGGCAAGGGTAGGCGCCAGCTCGCGTCGCCATTGATAAAGGGCATGTTAATCAGGATGGAAAGATAGTACTCGCGCAGATACTCAGGCACGGTGTACGCCACGCCGAATTTCTCCGCCAGCGCGCAGCCGGGATCGGAAAGCACGGGAAATGGAAGCCCATGCTGGCCCGCCATGAAGTCGTTCTGCCGTTCGGTCTGCGGCCCGATGGCCACCATCAGCGCCTCGCGCTCGCGCAGTTGCCCGTAGAGGTCTCGCCAGGCTTCAAGCTCGGTCACGCAGTAAGGGCACCAGCGCCCGCGAAAGAACTTGATGACCAGAGGCCCCAGCGCCAGCATATCGGCCGAGCGAACCAGCCGCCCCCTGCCGTCGTTCAGCGCAAACTCCGGCGCCAGCGCGCCCACCGGCAAGATTCGCTCCTCGATGTGGGTAGCGAACAGCTCCTCAGACGCCCGCTCGCTGACCGCCAGCCGCTCCGCTTGCACCAGCTCCCGCGTATTGGCCGTAATCTCGTCGAGTTGGTCCTGAAGGGTGGTCATAATATCTCGCAGCTACAAGCGTTTATCGAGTGATTCAATCAGACGCTTTCCAACTTCCAACACCTGCTCTGCCTTTGGTCTCGTGATTGTTGCGCCATGTACAACGGAGTTGAGACTAACCAGAATGCCGAGAAGAGCTACACACTCCGGACCAGTGAGTATTCCAAGCTTTTCCATTTGGCGTGTGAGTGAAAGAGAACTCAGTTTTAGCCCCGGCAATTGGTTTTTATCTGCAATTTTCCTCAGACGCTTTTCTATATCGATCCTTAACCCAATTACGGCAAGTTGTGGGTCCGTATCAAGCAGCGCAAAATGGGCTTGATCCGTTACATCCTGAGTCGTTGGTTCCACGAGTCCTGACGCCACAGCCAGTGTCGCCGCCTTTTCAAAATCCTTATATTTGAATTTCCAACCTCCAGGCATTTCCAGAGATTCGAATATTTTTCCCAGCCAAGGCATAAAACAAGCCGCAAGGAGAACTAAAGCGATGCTATCAATCTTAAGATTAGGCCAGAACAAGTGAGAAGCAAGGAATCCTGCAGCCACGAGAGTAAAGCCTGTATGCCACTTGTAGTTCTCCATGCTGTTCTCCTACCGCCCAAAGCGTTGTTTGCCGCCCAGGCCCATGGCGCCCATGCCGCCGCGCATCATGTTCCGGGCCAACCCGCCTTTGCCCATCTGTTTGAACATCTTGGCCATCTGCGCGTACTGGCGCAGGAGTTGGTTCACGTCCTGCACGGTCGTCCCGGAGCCGCTGGCGATGCGCTTCCGCCGCGTGCCGCTGATGATCTCGTGGTTGCGGCGCTCCTTGGCGGTCATCGAGTTGATGATGGCCTCCAGGCGGACGAACTGCTTTTCATCCACGCTCTTTGCGGCCTGCTGCATCCCGGCAAAGGGGCCGACCGAGGGCAGCATCTTGAGGATTGACTCCATCGAGCCGAGCTTCTTGATCTGCCGCAACTGATCGCGAAAGTCTTCCAGCGAGAAGCCGTCGCCGAGCAGAGCTTTCTTGGCGAAATCCTCGCTCTTTTTGCGGTCCATGGTGGACTCGGCCTTCTCGATCAGCGACATCATGTCGCCCATGCCCAGAATGCGGCCCACGATGCGATCCGGGTGAAAGGGCTCGAAAGCGTCCGCCTTTTCGCCCACGCCGATGAACTTGATCGGCTGGCCGGTGACGTGGCGAATCGACAGCGCCGCGCCGCCGCGTGCGTCGCCGTCCATTTTCGTCAGGACAACGCCAGTCAACCCGAGGCGTGCATGAAACTCCTGGGCGGAGTTGACGGCGTCCTGGCCGGTCATCGCGTCGGCGATAAACAGAATCTCCGACGGGTTGAGCAGCTTTTTCAGTTGCTCCATCTCGTCCATCAACTGTTCGTCGATGTGCAGGCGACCGGCGGTGTCCACGATCAGCGTGTCACAGCCCATGTTGCGGGCTTCGCGGCGGGCTTCCTGGGCCAGCCGTTGCACCAGAGCAGACCCGGCGGGCTCGCCCTTCTGGTCGCCTTCGTAAAGCTTGGCGTCAATCGACTTGGCGACCACCTTGAGCTGCTCACGCGCCGCTGGGCGGTAGACGTCTACCGAGACCAGCATCGGCCGGTGTCCACCCTTTTTGAGCCAGGCCGCCAGCTTGCCGGCGGTGGTGGTTTTGCCCGAGCCTTGCAGCCCGGCCATCAAAATCACCGAGGGCGGCTGCGAGGCGAATTTGAAGCGAGCCGTATCCTTGCCCAGCAGCGCAATCAGCTCATCGCGAACGATCTTGATGACCTGCTCGGAGGGCGAAAGCGCGGTCAGCACTTCAGTGCCCACGGCCTTGACGCGAATCTGCTCGATCAGGTCGCGGACCACGTTGAGGTTGACGTCGGCTTCGAGCAGCGCCACGCGAATCTCGCCGAGAGCGTCGGCGATGTTCTCTTCAGTAAGCGTGCCCTGGCCACGGAGGGTCTTGAAGGCGCGCTGGAGTTTGTCTGTGAGGTTTTCAAACATAGGTCAACTACAAGTGTACCCTGCGGGCGGCAGGCTTTTGGAGGGGTATTGCAGGCCGTGCGAGGCGGCAAAGCGGGATTGCGTTGAAAGGGCACGTCCTGAGCCGTGCCCTCTCAAAACGCGATGCTCACTCCGCCGGCGCGATGAGGTATTGTTCCAGCTTGCCATCGGGATAGGTGTAGGTGGTCAGCCTCAGTTGCTTGCCGGGGTAAACGATCTGGAAGGCGCGGAAGGTCATGCCGCCGCGCTGCTCGGTGCTGGTCTGGTGGAAGGTGAGCGGCTCACCCAGCGGTGCCATGCTCGCACGGAAGTCGGCCAGGGCCTCGGCAGTAAAGTAGTCGCTCAGGTTGGGCGCCAGTAGGCTGCGGTCGATACGTCCCTGTTGCAGATCGTGGAAGATTGCGACGGCCTGTTTTTCGGCGTCCGTCAGCGGATATTCAGCCACCACCGGGGCGGCCAGACGCGCTATCGTCGAGGCCGCGCCCACCGCGTCCTGGTTGGTCAGCACAGCCACGGCCACGCCGTCATCCACCAGCACTTCATTGTCTGAAACAAAGCCGGAAACCTCGCCGGAGTGTTCAATCTCCCGGTGGCCGTCGAGGTCCAGCACATCGACGCCCAGGCCGTACTTCGTCCCTTTACCGTCCTTGAGCTTCACCTCAGTGAACATCTGCTTGTAGCTCTCCGGCTTGAGGATGGTTTGCGCAAT
>CAYQSI010000102.1:0-10426 GCA_964420185.1 uncultured Occallatibacter sp.
TGAAGCATTTTCTTGCGCTGTTTCGCATACTCGGCGCGGTTGTAGACACCAGCGATGCCACCGGTTTCATGGCTTAGAGCCTTCTCCACTACATCTTTGGACCAGCCGTTCTCCGATCCATTCTCGTTGAGCAGGGTCGACGCCGTCCTTCGCTGGTCATGGATCGTGAAAGGCTCCATTTCAAACGTCAGACCTTCAAGCGCCTTGTTTAGGGCGTTCTTTGCGAATGGCTGGTTCTGCTTGCCGCGTCCAGGCAGGACAAACCTCGATCCACCGGCGAGCGCCTTCAGCTCGCGGAACATCGCCGCCACCTGCCTCGACATGTATACGGTGTGTTCGTGCTCCTCACCTTTCTTTCCTTTCATGTGTCCCTTCGGAATGGTCCATTCTCCGGTTGAAAAGTCAATCTCGTCCCAAGTCGCAAGAAGGATCATGGACTTTCTGGCGAGAGTCAAGAGGAGGATGTGCAAAGCGAGTTTGAACTGGCGCCGGATGTTGCTGCGATAGATGACCTGAAGATACTCGCGTAACTCCCTGGGAGTCAGGTGTCGGCTACGCCGAGTAGCCTTGCCAATGTACCGAGTGGCAACCATCGCGGCCGGGTTCATCGCTGCGAGTTGCAGTTCAACTGCGTAGTCGTACATGCGCTTGATCGTGTTTCGTAGACAAATTGCTGCCGACGGGTGGCCACCGTCTCGCTTTGGATACACGATTGACTGGACATCGAGTGCGGTGATGTCCTTCAGAGGCCGATCTCCCAAGGCAGGGTACAGATCCTTCTCAAGGTAGCGGAGCTCGCCGCTCGGATCCTTCCAATTCTTTGCAACCTGCTCGTCGTAATAACGCTGCCCAAATGCCTTGACGGTCAGAACCTCCGCATCCGCGACGCTCGCTTCGCGAAGCCCCCGCTTCTCTTCCGCAGGGGATTTTCCCTCCGCCACTTCGGCTGCATGCTTGTTCCGTGCCTCGCGCGCCTTCTTCAGCGTGAGGTCTGGGTAGCGGCCAATCACAAGCTTATCTTGCTTGCCATTGAAGCGGTACTTGAATATCCAACTCATTGCGCCGCCAGGGGTTACATCAATATACAGCCCCCTCTCCACGCGTTTGGAGTACCTTTTAAGCGATGGCCGTAACGCACTTATTTCTCTGTCGGTTAAGCTCATTTTGAGTCTCCAGATGGAAAAGTCATTATACAACAGGTCTGGAGACTTGCTGGAGACTCGAAATTCGTCGACTGTCTCCGGATCTCTCCGAACGCATTCGGACAAGTAGTTGTTTATTTTCAACGTTTTGAATGCTATATGTGAACTAAGACGAAGCCCGCCGAAAGCCAAATTATTTTCCGATGCAGAAAGTGGAAAAAATTAAATTCAGGATGTCGTCGGGGGTGGTTTGGCCGGTGAGCGAGTCGAGAGCCCAGAGGGCGCGGTAGAGGTCCAGCAGGATCATCTCGTGGGGGATGGAGGCGGCGTTTGCCTGGGCGGCGTCGGCCAGGGCCTCCAGGGCCGCGACGATGGCCTGCTGGTGGCGCATGCTGGTCAACATTCCCGGCTCGGCAGCGGCTCCGCCGGTGGCCAGCGCCAGGATGCGCTCGCGCAGCGCGGGAATCCCTTCGCCGGTAAGCGCGGAAGTGGCCAGCGCAGGCACTCCGGCGCAATCGGGTTGCGGATGGCCGGCTTCGGAAAGATTCCCGACCAAGTCGCTCTTGTTCAGCGCCACCAGCGCGGGGCGGCCCTCAACAGCGGCCAGCAGCCGCCGCTCCACGTCGTTGAGAGGCTCGGTCGCGTCCAGCACCACCACCACCAGCGCGGCGTCGGCCAGCGCCTCGCGGCTGCGATGGATGCCCAACTGCTCGGCCTCCTCCAAGCTATCGCGCAAACCCTCGCCCAAGCCCTCGCGTAGCCCGGCCGTATCCACCAGCTCCAGCGGAATGCCTTCGAGAGAAATCCGCTCGGTGACCGTATCGCGAGTGGTGCCGGGAGTCGCGGTCACGATGGCCCGGTCGCGTTCCACGAGGCGATTGAAGATCGAGCTTTTGCCGACGTTTGGCCGCCCCACGATAGCCAGGGTTAGCCCGTCATGAATGATGCGCCCACGGGCAAAGGAGGCTTTGAGCGCCGTGAGAGGCGGCGTCAGTTCATCGATGCGGCGGGCGATCTCAGCAGCCGGCGTCACGTCCACGTCGTCCTCGGCAAAGTCGATGCCCGCTTCGAGCAGCGCAATCAACTCCACCAGCCCCTGCTTCACCGGCTCCACGCGCCGGCTGAGCGCGCCGCCCATCTGGCTGGCCGCAAGCCGCGCCTGGGTGAGGGTCTGCGCCTCGATCAGGTCGCGGACAGCCTCGGCCTGGGTTAGGTCCAACCGGCCGGCCAGAAAGGCGCGCTGCGTGAACTCCCCCGGCTCGGCCAATCGCGCGCCCAGCCCCAGGGCGCGGCCGAGCAGCATCTCCAGCACCACCGGCGAGCCGTGCGCCGCAATTTCAACGAGATCTTCGGAAGTATAAGAGTGCGGAGCACCAAAAAAAGTGACCAGCGCCTCATCGATGCGGGAGGCACTCCCATTCGGTTCGGGCGCATCGAGCACATCCGCCAGCCGCGCTCGGCCGTGCTCCAGCGGCTGACGCAGGCGCACCAATTGCTCGGCAATCGACGCGGCCAGTGGCCCGCTCAGGCGCACGATCCCGATGCCGCCCCGGCCCGGAGGCGTGGAGATGGCAACGATGGTGTCGGTATCCGTATCCGGGCTGACCATAAGCTGAAATTAGTGTAGTGGCTGCCCCTGCAAATCGCGTAGATCAACGGCGCTCGGCCTACTTCAGCAGGTCCAGCGCCATCGCGGTCATTGCCGTCACCCCGGTTTTGATGGCCGGCGCGTAGACCGGCGCAAACAGCGCGGAGTGAAGGCCAGGCAGCGGCACGCCGGATTTGCGGCTTTCTGCGAGCTTGCCGGCGTCGGCCGCGCCCAACCAGTACATCACAGTCGGAATCTGCCCATCGAGCGATAACCGGTCTACATCCTCGCTGGCCATGATGGCGTGGGCTTCAACGACGCGATCCTTGCCCAGAGCCGCCGTGGCGGACGCGCGTAAGCGCTCGACCAAGGCCGGATCGTTGAAGGTGACGGGCGTGCTTTCGGCCAGGGTCACCGTCGGCATGCGGTCGGCGGGAATGCCGTAAGCCTCCGCCAGCCCATTTACGGTGCGGCGCACAGCGGCCACAATCTGGTCGCGCACCGCAGGCGAATAAGTGCGCAGCGTGAGACCCAGCTTCACCTCATCAGGAATGATATTGTTCTTCGTCCCGCCGTGAATGGTGCCCACGGTGAGCACAGCGGGCTGCTGCGGATCGATCTGGCGGCTGACGATGGTCTGGGCCACGAGCACAAACTCGGCGGCCAGTACGATCGGATCCTTGCCGGCCTGCGGCGCGGAGCCATGTCCGCCAATGCCGCGGATAGTCACATCGATGCCGTTGCTGCTGGCCATCAGAGGCCCGTCCTTGAGGGCAATGGAACCCGCGGCCACGTCGTTCGAGTCATGCTCGGCGAGCACAAAGCCGGGCCGGCCAAAGCGCTCGTAAAGGTGGTCGGCCACAAGCGCCTCGGCGCCCTGCGCCACCTCTTCGGCAGGCTGGCCGACAAGCATCAGCGTTCCGTGCCACTGGCTCTTTCGCGCAGCCAGTTCGCGCGCCGCACCCAGCAGCACGGTCATGTGCAAGTCGTGGCCGCAAGCGTGCATCACGCTCAACTGCTGACCCTGCACGTTGATGGTCTTCACAGTGCTGGCATAATCCAGGCCGGTCTTTTCTTCCACCGGCAAGGCGTCCATGTCGGTGCGAATCAGCAGCCGCGGCCCGGCGCCATTCTCCAGCACCGCCACCACGCCGAAGGCCTGCTCGCCGTCTGCGTATTTGCCCACATGCTCGGTCACCGTATAGCCCAGCTTGCGCAACTCGCCCGCCACAAAAGCCGCGGTCTGCTCTTCATGGCGCGAGAGCTCCGGGTTGCGGTGCAGATGCTTGTAGGTCTCGGTGAGGGCGGGCAACTGCCGCTCGACGGAAGCGGCAAGATCAGTTTGAGCGGCGGGACTTTGCGCGGCCAGGGGCATTTGAAGAGCGGCCATGGCGGCCACGGCAACCAGAACAAGAGAACGCGGGGACATCGGAAAACCCTCCTGACAAAGGCGGCAAACCGCCTCCATGCGCCAGCCTACCACACGGATCCCGGCCTGCCTTCTCCCGTCACAGTGCATGGCAGAATCGCCAGCGAATCCACACGGCCCATCAAGCAGGATGGTACACTTCGGCCACAGGGAGTGGCGCATGGGGGCAACGAAGATCGAGTTTCGTCTGCGGATGGCGATCATGACGGCCATCACCGTGCTTGGGTTCTGGGCGCCGTGGATCGGAGACTGGGGCCTTGGGCGGAGAACTTCTTTATGGGGATGGCTGGCGTTCACGCTGAGCCGGTCGGGCCTGGTTTCCCTTGCCGTTGCCGCGCCAATGGTGATTATTGTGGCCGCGTTGATCGCCGCCAAAGGCGCGGCACTGCGCATCTGGGGCACGGCTTATCTGGGATACGGCACGGTACACCATGAGCAGATGCAGGCCGGCGCAGTGATGGCCGACGGGCCATATCGCTACGTGCGCAACCCGCTCTACCTGGGAGGGTGGTGCATGATGGCGGCTATGTCCTTCCTGATGCCTCCCACCGGCGCGCTCTTTGCCATGACGCTCCTGACTGTCTTCTTCCTGCGCCTGATCCTGGGCGAGGAGGCGTTTCTGGCCAGCCAGCTTGGCGAGCCTTACCGGGAGTATCTGCGTGCCATACCACGTCTCTTCCCGCGGCTGCGCACCATTCTGTCATGCACCGGCTCCGCGCACGCCGGCCGCAAGCCGCAATGGATCCACGCGGTGTTCACTGAGATCAACCCCATCGGCATCTTCATTGCCCTGGCCGTCTTCTCCTGGAGCTACGACAACTGGCTCATGATCAAGGCGGTCCTGGTCAGCTTTGGCATTTCGCTGATCGTGCGGGCGCTCGTGCCCATGAAGAACGCTGGAACGCAGTCCGATTCCCAAGGATGAAAGGCGCTTCGGGGCGCGCGAGTTTGTCCCCTCGGCGCAAAAAACGACGGGGAGAAGCCAATGGCTCCTCCCCGTTGTTGTCCGCAGTCCAGGGTACTACTTCTTGGTGGGGGCGATCACGTCCTTGGCGGCCTTGGCCACGCGGAACTTGACCACTGTCTTGGCCTTGATCTTGATTGCCGCGCCGGTTTGCGGGTTGCGGCCGATGCGGGCCTTGCGGTCTGCCTTTACCAGGCGGCCGATGCCGGGAATTACGAAGACGCCGTTCTTCTTGGTTTCCTTCACGGCGGTCTCCGCCAGCAGGTCCAGGAAGGCCGCGACTTGCTTGTTGGTCAGTTGCAGCTTCTCAGCCAGAAGCCGAGTCAGGGCAGTCTTTGTGAGTCCAGTAGCCATGTGATGCTCTCCTTTTTGGGCGTGCCCTTGGGCGCGCCGGTGTTGCCTGGGCTTCCTTCGCGAGACGCGCACCGCATGGAGGGAGTGCGACCGAGGCAACGTTTGCACGAAACCCCTTTATTCATGCGGTTCGGAGAACCCCGTCGTTCGTTACCTTGCGACTTTCCAAGGGGCAAAGTCAATGGGGAAAACCGCGATTTCCACAATTTTCTTGGGGATTTGTGCCATTTTCTCCGTTTATTGCCTATTTTGGCCCGGATTTGCCGGTTTTCATGCGGCTATTGTCGAAGAAATCCGCGCTAAACGCGGCTGCGCGCACTGCCTCAACGCAGGCCAAAAAGCACCTTTTTCCTGGACCCCAAAGCTGCCGCGATGGGCGTGTTCAGCGCATCCACCACCGGCGCTGCCAGCCGAAAATGGCGCGCCAGCACCTTGGCAAAGTCCAACTCCAGAGCCGCCGAGGCGGGCAGCGAAGTGCTCAGGCCCCATTGGCGGCATCGGATCAAATCCATCGCCGGATGCTCCTTCGGAAACCCCTTTGGCGGCCGCGTCAGAGCATTTCCTTCAAATTCCGAAAAAGCCTTGCGTACCGCAGCACGCTGCAGGAGTTTGCTGAACTCCGCATGGTGCTCCAGCAGCCAATGGCGAATGGCGGCCAGTTGATCCTTCTCCGGCATCCAGGCGCCAGCGGCGACCACCACTTCCTTTGCGTCGATGTGGAAGTAGAAACCGGCCCCGGAGGTCTTCTTCAGCCCTTCCAGCATCCACCAGGCGGCGACGTGGGTTTTGTAAGGCTTCTTATCGGCGCTGAAGCGCGTGTCGCGATAGATGCGGAAGAGACACTTCTCCGCGGGGCGAATATAGGCCGGCGCAAAACTCTCCATCGACTCGGAAACCTTGTGGATGATGGCCAGCATCGGCTCCTTCAGTTCAGCCTCGAAGGTGGCCTTGCGCGGCGTAAACCACTCGCGGTCGTTGTGGCGGGCGAGATTGCGTAGAAAGGCGAGGCCTTCGGGGCGAAGATGGGCGACGGGTACGATGGCTACGGATTTTGTTGTACGAGGAATGATGGAAGCCTTTCTATCGGATGACCTTCAACGCGCCGCGGAAGAGAGCGTCGAAATCAGCCCCGGCGGCCTTGTCCTTGGCCACTACTTGCTGAATGGCCTTTTCTGCGGCAGCGCGCTGGTAGCCCAGGTTCACCAGCGCCGACAAGACATCCTCAGCGGCTGGCCCCTGCACGGACGGCTGCACCGGCACAACGGCAAAGTCGTCGAGCTTGTCTTTCAACTCGACCACCAGCCGCTCCGCCAGCTTCTTGCCCACGCCGGGAATGCGCGTCAACTGCGCGTGGTCTTGGCCGCGAATGGCTTGCACGGTTCGTTCGACCGAAAGCCCGCTCAGCATCTTGATGGCCAGCTTTGGACCGACGCCGCCCACGGTAATCAGCCGCTCGAAGAGGCGCTTTTCCTGAGAGTCGAGAAAGCCGAAGAGGGCAATCTGATCCTCGCTGACCTGGGTGTGGATGTGCAGCGCGGCCTCGGCGCCCACTGAGGGCAATGCCGTAAAAGTAGGCACCGAGATGGTGACGTCATAGCCCACACCGCCCGCCTCGACAATGGCTTGGCCGGGCTGTTTGTAGATGAGCTTTCCGCGCAGATGAGCAATCATGGTGATTTATTTTAGAATCCCGAGCCGCTTGCCCACACGTTCGAATGTTTCCAACGCCTGGTCGAGCTCTGCCTTCGTGTGTTCGCTGGTGAGCATGGCGCGAATCCTGGCTTTGCCTTCGGGAACAGTTGGGAAAGCGATGCCGGTAGCCATGACGCCCTCGTCGAAAAGCTCGCGGGAGAAATTCATCGTCAAGCGGCCATCGCCGATGATGATGGGCGAGATGGGCGTCTCGCTGGCGGGCGTGGTGACGCCGCCGGTGTCAAAGCCCAGGCGCTTGAGTTCGCCCTGGAAGTAGCGGGCGTTCGACCACAGCCGCTCGATCCGCTCCGGTTCCTGCTCCAGGATGTCGATGGCGGCGATGCAGGCGCCGGCCACTCCTGGCGGGCACGAGGTGGAGAAGAGGAACGGGCGCGCGCGGTGATAGAGGTAGTCGATCAGGTCGCGGCTGCCGCAAACATAGCCGCCCATGCAGCCGATAGCCTTGGAGAGCGTGCCCACCTGTACATCGACCTTTCCATGCAGATGGAAATGGTCCACCGACCCGCGGCCGTTGCGGCCCAGCACGCCTGAGGCGTGGGCGTCGTCCACCATCATGATGGCGCCGTATTTTTCAGCCAGCGCGGCCAGCTTGTCCACCGCGCCGATGTCGCCGTCCATGGAGAAGACGCCGTCGGTAATGATCAGCTTCTTGCCCGGCTCGTTGGCCAGTTCCTTCAGCAGCTCCTCGCAGTGGTCCGCGTCCTTGTGGCGGAAGACCTTGATCTTGGCCCGCGACAGCCGCGCGCCGTCGATGATGCTGGCGTGGTTCAGCTCGTCGGAAAGGATGAAGTCTTCCTTGCCCAGAATCGAGCCGACCGTGCCGGAGTTGGCCGTAAAGCCGCTCTGGAAGACCACGCAGGCCTCGACGTTCTTGAAGCGGGCGATCTTCTCTTCGAGGTCCATGTGAATGCGCATGGTGCCGGCGATGGTGCGCACCGCGCCCGAGCCCGCTCCATAGGTCCGAGTTGCGGCTATGGACGCCTCAATCAGCCTTGGGTCGTTGGCCAGGCCGAGATAGTTGTTGCTGGCCAGGTTGATCACCTTGCGGCCATCGTAGTGGCATACCGGCGCTTGCTGATCGTCGAGGATGCGCAGCTTGAAGTAGGTGCCCTTGGCGCGCAGATCGTTGAGCGTTGCGGTCAGATGGGCAAGTTGTGGACGAGTAGAAGACTGAGTCATGGCGTTCTCCTCAAACAATCTAGGATAACGCCTGAAAGAGCCGCAAGCGGAAGTCGGGGTCCAGCCTCCATTCCGGATTTCAAGGGGATAAGGACGTTGGATTGCCAAATATGTGGCAAATCAACGTCCTTCTCCCCTCCAATACGTCCAAACAACAGGCCGGGAATGGCTCCGGTCCGCCCCCGCCGGATACAATAGGGTTCTGGGCTGCGCCGGGCGGGCGGCACACGATTTTGATCTTTGGAGCAGGTGCACGTGAGAGGCATTTTCTGCCGCGGTCCGCGGCTTGAGTTGGTTGCAGGATTGGTGATCGCGCTGGCATCGCCCGCGCTGGCGTTGGCCGCCACAGGCGTTGCCACGACAACGACGCTGACCGCCGGCGCATTGAGCGGATGCACGCAGCCCATTACGGTCGCGGTGGCTGCCAGTGGAACCCCGGTCACCAGCGGCACTGTGGCCATCACTGACGAATTTAATGGCAATGCCGTTCAACTGGCGAGTGTGGCTCTGACTTCCGCGGGCACGGTCACCTCATCGGTTGCCCTGGGGGCTGGCAGTCATAGCCTCACCGCGAACTTCGCCGGCAACGCTTCCGACCAGGGTTCGACCTCAGCGCCAGTCCTCGTGAGCGTCACCACGGAGTGCGAATTTACGGTCGCCGTCTCCAATCTGACGCCGGCCTCGACTTCCGCGAATACCCTTACCCTTACGGCCGGTCAGTCGGGAACAGCCACCATTACCGTCGCCCCCTCGGTGGAGTTTACCTCCACGTTGACGGCCCCGATGTTCGTCACGCTTTCCTGCTCGGGCCTTCCGGATGGGGCTTCCTGCATCGCTACCCCGGAAAATCTGGAGATTCTGGCTACCACCCCCGAAAGCTGTCCCAGCGGTTCGGCCGCCTCTGCGTGTCCGCCCACCAGTTCGATGGTGATTGGGACCTACGCGGCTTCCAGCGCTTCGGCCTCCCCGGCAAACCGGCAGAGCAAGGGCTCCAATCCCATCGCCTGGGCGTTTCTGCTGCCGGGCGCACTGGGCTTGGGCGGTCTGGGCTGGGGAGCGCGCCGCCGCCGCTGGCTCAGCCGGCTTTCGCTCATAGCCATGGTCGGCCTGGTCACCCTGCTGAGCACAACCGCCTGCAATCCGCGCTACTACTACCTGAATCATGGCCCGGTCCCCAACCCCGCTACCCCGGCTGGAACCTATACCGTGACCGTCAACGCGCAGTCCAACAACGGCGTCACCGCCATCACGCACTCCACCACGTTTGTGCTTGTTGTGAATTAGAGCTTGGGCTTGAGCCCATCGGCAGAACCGCTCGCCTTGTTACACCGGTGAGCAAAAAATAGACAAAAAAGAACCTGCGGCCTCAATTGAGCCGCAGGTTCTTTTTTTATTGACCGTTTGCCGCAACTCCGGCAGCCCGCCCGGGCCTACTCCAGCTTGAAGACCACCTTGATGGCCTCGCCAGATTGCAGAAACTCCATCCCCTTGGAGAACTCGGAGAGCTTCAGGCGGTGGGTAATCACCGGCTCCAGATTGAGCTTGCCGCTGGCCAGCAGGGCTTCCATCTGGAACCAGTTCTCGAACATCTTGCGTCCGTTGATGCCCTGTACCGTGGCGCCCTTAAAGATGATGTTGGTGGCAAAGTCCAGCTCAAGGGGCCGTGACGGAATCCCCAGCAGCGAGGCGCGGCCGCCGGTCCTCAGGAGCGCAAAGCCTAGCCTTATAGCCGCCGGATGACCCGACATCTCCAGCAGAACATCCACGCCGGTGCCGCCCGTAGCCGTCAGAATCTGTTCCTTGATGTTTTCGGCGTTCTCGGCAGACGAGTCCAGAACCAAGTCGGCGCCCATGGTGGCGGCCACTGCCCTGCGGTGCGCATTCACCTCAAGAGCAAAGACCTTGGCGGCTCCGCAGGCTTTGGCCACGGCAATCGAAAACAGGCCGATGGCTCCGCAGCCGGTGATGAGGACGGTCTGTGCGGCAATAGGCCCGGCCAGCACGGTATGCACCGCGTTGCCCAACGGGTCCAGCAGCGAGCACCAGTCGCGCGGAAT